>JBKBSO010000019.1:0-66835 GCA_046291695.1 Bacteroidia bacterium | reverse complement strand
ATTTTGGCGAAAATCTCTTCCAGAGGCTTGCAATAGCACTTTCAAGCTCTAACTTGCAATCTTGCGGATGAGCAGAATTTATAACCTTCAATTAATCAGTTATTTATAAAAGGGATTAAAACGGAATTAAAAAATATTTTCATCAGTATCAAGATGATCTAATGCGTTGTAGCTTTCGCCCATATTTCATTACTGATGAAAAGAATCCCCCTCCTTTGGTGCGCCTTATTTTTCCTGAGCTGGATGCCCGGAAATGCGCAAATTAGTCTGTTTACCAGCCCCCCTCTTAATGGTGGAAACGGTGCCGGTGGCATAACCTTTAACATTCGGGCACACAGTTCGGTATTTATCGATACCATCTATTTGGCCTTGTATGGAACGGTGGGTAATTCCACCAACTTACAGTTGTGGTACAATACCACGGCAATTAATGGTGCACCCAATATAAGTGCTCCTGCATGGACGCAGATTCATGCCAGTGTGCCCGGGATTATTGGCAATTCAACAACTACGAATGCTAGTGGTTTCGTATTTACGCCTATTGTAATACCAAATGGCTTACTCATGAATGCGGGCGATCATTTTGGATTTGCCGCGGCCATTAGCAGTGGTTCTTCAGGAAACGTTGCTTATTCAGGTACTACAACTACCCCTAGTCAAATAGATACCTTTACCAATGGTTTCATCACCATTTATACAGGTACAAACGTGGGTTATGGCGGACCACCTCCAAGCCCACCTAATCACGTACGCCAATTTACTGGAGGTGTAAGCCTGCGTCCTGCATCAGGTCGTGATTCGAGATTAGCAGCACTTGTTTCACCAGCCACCTTACAGCTTGGTGCTAATACGGTCGTAGCACGCGTTCAAAATGCAGCTGCCGATCCTATAGTACTGGTTGATTTCGGTTATCAATTCCAATCGAACCCTCCGGTACTTCAGCCTGGTATTGCCATGCCTAGTCCGCTTAGCCCGGGCCAGACCTACGATCATACTTTTCCTACGCCTATAAATATACCTTCAACGGGTAACTACCAACTGAAGGTATGGGCTACCAATGCCAATGGAATGGGCGCCGATAACAACACGGCAAACGATACCTTATTACTGAATTTATGCACAGGCTTAACGGGTACATACACCGTTGGCGGACCATCAGCTTCATTTGCCACGATACAAGATGCGGTGGCTGCTTTGGTGCAATGTGGGTTAAGCAGTCCTGTAACCTTTCAATTGAACCCTGGTACCTACATTGGACATTACAACATTCCGGCTAATATTCCGGGAGCAGGGGCACAAAATGCCATTTCCTTTGTGAGCCTAACTGGAAACGCGGCCGATGTGATCTTGCAAAATGATACGGCAGCGGCTACGGCCACCAACCGGTCAGTCTTTACCATCAATACTGCTTCGCGCGTATCGTTTTACAACCTTAGTTTCCGCAGAACCATAAACCCGGGAGCCGCGGCTCAAGGTTTGTTAACTTATGGGCATTTGCAGGCTAATGGCGATGTAATAGGATGTGCTTTTCAGGATGTGGCACAAATAAGCTCCACGAACAACATTGGTATTTACTACCGAGGCAGCAATGGCTTTTTCTCGGGCAACAGCTTTTCAGGCTTCTACTACGGCATCTTTATGGATGGCCCGGCTTTAAACCCGTTTGTAAACGGCAATATGTTTTTGAGCAATACCCTAACCAATTACATATACCGGGCGATTTAGGCGTTAAACCAAAACGACCTGATGGTTTCGGCTAACCAAATTTCAGGCTTTACTGGTACCAGTACGTTAGGAGCAGGTATTTGGACATCAAATACCTATAATATGCAACTGAGCGAAAACAATATTTTTGGCGGGATGCCGGCACAAGGCATTTTGGTAAATAACCCCAACTGCGACACCACCAATGCCCGCACGAACGCTAACCGAATTTTTAACAACGTTATTAATGGAGAACAAGGCATAAACTTGTCGAGTATCACCACCTTGGCACCTCAGCTGATACACATAACCGGTTCGTTTAACGCTACAGCTAACCCACCCAACCCAAGAGATGCTGTAGAAGTTAAAAACAACACAGTGTATTATAAGCTCAACACCACTACTACAAGCACCACAACAGGCGCCTTGTATATCACCGGAGGTACACCTACTTCGCGGGTTTGGGCACATATTGGGGTACGAAACAACCACTTCCAAATTGATCCGTTAACTGGTAACCTGCCCAGCGCATTACGATTGGTACGCTATGCGAACGGATCGCAGTTGGATAGTTTAGTGGCAACTACCAATAATTTCAGGTTTGGCGGTAGTACTTTGCCCGCCTTAATCCGTACGAATGCAGATCCTGCAGCTGATCATGCTACTGTGGTAGCCTGGCGTACTGCAACTGGTAAAGATTCGGCATCGCTTGGCGTGGCTCCGGTTTTTTTATCTCCCAATGTGCTTATCCCGAGTAGTGTTGCTCTAGACAACAAAGCGGTACCTGTATCCTACATCAGCAGCGATATTCAAGGCTTACCGCGAAGCACTACGACACCCGACATTGGTGCCTATGAATTTAACAGCGCCATTTTTTCGCAAATTTCTCCAAACTTACTCGGCGATACCCTGCTTGGACCAAGCCGGCAGGTTACGGTGTCCATAACCGATTCGATAAGCACTTTGGTAGCAGGAACAGCACGGATGTTTTATAAGAAGACGAGTCAGGCTACCTGGCAAATCGACAGTCTTCCTGCGATTGCCGGCAACAGCTATACCTTCTTAATAAATTACACGGCACTTGGGGGTGTGAGCCAAATGGATGCCATAGAATATTACTTTGCGGTATTGAATGCTACTGGTACGGTTACCACTTCACCACTTGGAGGCGATGGACTTTATCAATCCAATGCCGCAGTGCCATTTTCGGTTCATCGCTACCTTATTTTACCGGTGGTGAGTGGGGTTTATCGGATAGGGGTGAGCGGACCAGCGGATTTTCCGACCTTAACCGCTGCTCATGCCTTCTTTAACAATGGCTTGGTCAATGGCCCAACCACCTTTGTACTTATCGATACGCTTTACAGCTCGTCCGAAACTTTTCCGCTGGTATTTAGCATGAGACCGGGCATGAGTGCTGTTAATAGTTTGCGCATACGACCCGATAGTGCTTTAAATACGGTGCGTATTGAGGGTGCTTCAGGAACAAATGCAGCCATATTTGATTTTACAGGCGCACAATTTATCCATCTTGGTGGCCTGCAGGGGCAGCGAATTCATGTAGTTAACAATGGTACGGCAACTAACTCTGCTGTTATTGCGGTTCGTTCAGCTTTAGGTCAAGTATCGCGAAACCTCCAGTTTAGCAATTTGAGCCTCATGGGTGGTAATACCATCACCAACAGTATTTTTGGTTTTGTAGCTGGAGGTTTGAGTATAAGCACCAGCACACAAGGCGATTCCTTGGCCAATATTGTTTTAGAAAACATTGAGGTGAAACGTGCCTGGTATGGTATTTACTTGCGGGGAAGCCTTGCGAATCCCGGGCAGCAGCTTACCATCAGCCATTGCGATATTGGAGCTGTGAACAGTACGGAGCAAGTGGTATTCCGGGGAATCGATGTGCAGCATTTCCGTAATGTCCTGATCGCCGATAACCATATTCACGATATGGTAGCAACCGATTTTGTGAACAATGCAGGTATTGAAATAGGTGGCACACAAACCGATGGAGTACGTATTTTACGGAACCGCATTAACAAAGTACAGAGCATAAATACAAGTGGTTATGGCGCATATGGCATTAATTTAATCGCCGGAAACAACATAACTATAGCCAATAACCTCATTTACGACATTGGTACTTTGAATTACAGTAACACCTCAACTACCTGGAATGCATTCGGAATCAGGATTACAGGAGGCAGTAATGTTCAGATGTATTACAATAGCATTTATATGTATGGTCAATATACCAATAGCAATACGACAGCAGCAGCTGCAGGTTTAGGCGTTACCATCACCAACTTAACCGGTGCATTTGTAAACAATATTGTAGGCGTGAACTATACGTCAAATGCAAGTGGATTTAAGCACTTTTCAGCACTTTGGTTCCCTACTTCTTTCAATTTCGGCGGATTTACGATTAACAACAATGCTTATCAGGTAAATAATAATGCTGATCACATGGTTGGGCGTATAGGCGCAACATCTAACAGTGGTTTGTTTGGTGATGTAGATGCCTGGAAACCCATTTCAAGTGTTGGTAATGCCAGCAACGATCAGCAGTCGGTGCCACCAGTGGGCAAAATATTACCGCCGTTTACCTCTATGACCGACCTGCGGATTCCCGCCAATACACCTACACAAATTGAGTCGGGTGGGGTGGTGATTTTAGTACTCGACACCCCGAATACCGATTATTTAGGTGTGGTGCGACCCGCTGGAACAGGAACAGCTCCTGATATGGGAGCCTTTGAATTCGAAGGCTTGGCTGGGGCTGATATTTTTGCCCCGGTTATCGATTCCTTTGCGATAAGCCCAGCAACCAACCAATGTGTGCCTACAGCGCGCATAGTCACGGTTTTTGCCCGCGATAACATTGGTGGCTCAGGTATCGACTCAGTACTGCTCAGCTACCAGATAAATGGCATTGCTGCGACACCGATTTTGCTCAACAGAACCGCTGGAACTGCTTTGGCTGGTACATGGTCGGGTACTCTCCCCGCAGCTCCTGCTGCTGCTCAGCGGCTGGTGGCTAGGGTAATTGCCAGCGATTCGGCAAATAATCAAATGTCAGCCGGACTCCTTCTTGGCGGTTGGGTAGATGGTTATTTGGCACCCAATGCTGGCGCTGATACCACCATTGTGGCAGGCGATACAGCTACCTTACGGGGAGTAGGTGGCGCAAATTTGGTGACTATAGGAACGGGTAACATAGTAAATACCAATACTTCTTATCCTGCGCCGTATGGCAATTATTGGTGGGGAGCGCGTCATCAGTTTCTGATTACAGCTGCAGAAATGCAAGCAGCAGGCGCAGCCGCCGGTCCTATTTCGTCATTGGCATTTGATGTGGTGAGTCCACAAGGTGTAGCACTTACCAATTTTGAGATTAAATTGAAAGCAAGCAACATCAACGCAATGACCACAACAGAATCAGGATTGACCACGGTATTTTCCGTGTCTACTTATACCGAAATAAGTGGTTGGAACACACATATGTTTACGACACCATTCTTTTGGAACGGTACCGACAATTTGGTAGTGGAAGTTTGTTTCAACAATAGTTCATATACCAACAATGCCATAGTTAATCAGTCGATGACCTCATTCGTATCTTCTTTGTGGTATCGCGAAGATGCCGCCGGGGTGTGTAGCAATACTGGTATCACGGGAACAGCTTCACAGCGTCCTAACATGCGCATTGGCTCGAGCTTCCAATCGCATTGGATTAACCTCAGCACCGGAGCCATTGTTGTATCAAACGCAACGGTTGCACGCGTTGCTCCTACCGTCACCACGCAATATGCATACGAACTTTTCGATTCCAATTGCAGCAAGCGCGATACAATGACGGTATTTGTGAGTCCGAATGTGGTGAACGATTTGGGTGTTGTGGCCATCTTGAGTCCGTTGAATGTGCCAGCCCTTAACCAACCTCAAACTGTAAAGGTAGTGATTCAAAACTTCGGCAATCAGGTGGTTACTGGCTTCGATTTAGGTTATCGTCTGGCTGGTGGTGCCGAAATTAACGCCAATGCAGTAGCACGTACGCTGGCGCCTGGCGACACCCTGCACCATACCTTTTCTCAATCGTGGACGGCTGTAACTGGTGGAAATATCCGATTGTGTGCGTATACCAAATGGGTACCCGACACCAACTTTGCCAACGATACGGCTTGTATCACATATCAAGCGGTGTCAGTACACAATACTGAAGATATTGTAGGGAATGTATATCCCAATCCAGCCAACCAGTTTGTTAAATTCGATTTTGCAACACACAACGGTATGGCAACGCTAGAAATCCGGGATAATCTTGGTAGAATACTTCATCGCGAAGCTGTTGATTTAAGCGCAGCAAGCTACTACCAATTGGGTACCGAAGCCTATGCTGCAGGCCTTTATCATTATCGGATTGTATTGCGAAATCAGGTGCATCAAGGCCAGTTTATCATCAAGCGATAATCTGTATACAGCGCACGCATGAAAAAGCCACCGGATTTCCGGTGGCTTTTGCTGTTTCTAGTCGGTCATGGGTTAAAATACTCCATTTGGCTTGGTGTTACTGGGCTGATGCTGTAAAGAAGCTATGTTCTTTATTTGCTGTTAAATTAGGAGCGCTGCGCCATAGCGAGGGGCAGTATCCCAACCCCAACCCCTTGCCTTAATACCGCATCGCTTTCAAACTTCCGCCTGCCGCTGTTCCTTCAAATTCACGCTTCCCTCAGCATACTTCCAAAGAGCCTCAACCTCTTTTTCTTCTCCCAAGTAGAAGGACGATCAAGCCCATTCCATGCTGAGTACTTGGTAAAATGCATTTTTTTAATCGCTCAAAGTTGGTCGAGCAACTACAAACTTCAGTTTTCGCAACCTGTCATATCTGCGGCATTCATGCTTCCCGCTTCTGCCTTCTAAAAGATATCTTGCAGTTGGTTTTGTGTACCGGGTGTCGCAGCCGGTGGCTCCTTGCGGGCATTGCAATTAAGCTGAATGGTCATGCTGGATGGGGCTTCAAAAGGCTGAGGCTGCAAACCCAGGCGTTCATCGGCATAAATGCGCCTGTAAAACTCGCCCCAAATAGGGAGGGCGGAATTAGCCCCTCCTCCCAAGGCGGTAGTGCGGAATCGGACTGCACGGTCGTCGGCTCCTACCCAAGCGCCGGCTGCTAATTCGGGCGTAATGCCTATGAACCAGCCATCAGAATTGTTTTGGGTGGTTCCGGTCTTTCCACCAATTTCATTTTTGAGGTTATAGCGGAAGCGAAGCCTACGCGCAGTACCCTTATCCACCACCCCCTGAAGCAATTTTACCATGGCGTAGGCGGTTTCTTCGCTTAGGGCTTCCTGCGTAGCCGGGAAAAATTCGGCCAGCACGTTCCCGTTATTATCTTCGATGCGGGTGATGAAGATGGGCTGCGTCCATACCCCTTTATTCGCATAGGTGGCATAAGCACCTACCATTTCGTAAACACTCATGTCGAAGGAGCCTAAACAGAGGCTGGGAAATGGTTCCATCGGGCTGGTGATGCCCATATTCCGGCTCAGGTCAATCACCGATTCGGGGCCCACCTGCTTCATTAAATAAGCCACAATATTGTTGATTGAAGCCGCTAATCCTTCGAACATATCGAGGTAGCCGCCGTTTTTACCATCGTAGTTTTTTGGAGTCCAGTTCTGAAATTTTTCAAAGGTCACCGGTTGATTCGGGATTTTCAAACAAGGGTCAAAGCCGTTGTCGATGGCCAGGGTGTACACCAAAGGTTTAAAGGTGGAACCCGCCTGACGTTTGGCGGTGGGGTTTACGTGGTCGTATTGCGCAAAGTCGATGTCGATGCCTCCCACCCAGGCCTTGATGTGCCCGCTCCCAGGTTCCATGGCCATAAAGCCCGTGTGCAGGAATTGCTTGGCATAGCGGATCGAGTCCATGGGGCTGATGAGGGTATCTATCCAGCCATCCCAGCTAAACAGCCGCGTATCTATTGGGATGTCGAAAATTTCGCGAATCTCCGCTTCTGAATAGCCTTCTGACCGTAAAGCCCGGTAACGGTCGGAGCGTTTCATGCCCGAAATCAGGATTTCTGTATGGCGTCCCCAGGGCTCCCGACCTTTCCAATGCTCAAAAAAGGTCTTTTGCAAATCCTTCATATGGGCTTTTACCGAGGCTTCGGCATGCTCTTGCATGCGCGAATCAAGGGTGGTGTATACACGTAAGCCATCGCGATATAGACTGTACTTGCTGCCATCGGCTTTACGATTGGCTTCAATCCATTTGTTGAGCTCCATACGCAAATACTCGCGGAAGTAAGTGGCTAAGCCCGATGAGTGCGACTGTGGACGTAGATCGAGCTCAATGGGCAGGGCCTTGATGCTGTCGCCGGCTTCCTTTTCGAGATAGTCGTATTTTACCATCTGCCCAATGACCGTGTTTCGTCGATTAAGGGCATTTTGCGGATTACGTACAGGCGAATACAGGGTTATGCCCTTTAAAATGCCCACCAACATGGCGGCTTCCTGCACATTTAAATTTTTGACGTCTTTGTTGAAATAGGTACGCGAAGCCGATTTGATGCCAAAGCTGTTGTAGCCAAAATCAACCGTATTGAGGTACATGGCCAGAATTTCGGGCTTGGTGTAGCGGCTTTCAAGCTGAATGCTAATGACCCATTCCTTGAATTTTTGCATGATGCGTTCCGTTTTGGAGCTCGCACGTTGCCCACTAAACAGGTTTAGCGCCAATTGCTGCGTTATGGTACTGGCACCTCCTTTTTTGCCTAAATACACCACCGCTCGGGTAAGGCCCCTCGGATCAATACCTGTATGCTTTTTGAAACGTACATCCTCGGTGGCAATGAGCGCATCAATCAGATAAGGAGAGAGCTCCTCGTACTTGGTGTAGGAGCGGTTTTGCACATAATACTTTCCAAGAATGATTCCATCGGCTGAAATTACTTCAGTCGCCAGGCTGCTTTTGGGATTTTCGAGCTCTTCGAAAGCCGGCAGCTCGCCAAAGTAACCTTGGCTGATGGCCGTAAAAAAGGCCGTCACGCCGCCGAGTAGCAAAACAAATAACGACCAAAATAGGACAATATACTTGGTGTAAGGGGCTTTTTTGACGCTGGCCATACTTAGGGTTTCTTTTGGGCTTTGTTGTAATTTTTTTGATAAAAGCTCAGGTACTCTTCCAATTGATTGTTTTTATACATATCGTTGAAGTTTTCCTTTGCGGCTATAAAAGTATGGTATTTTCCGGCTGGTAAACCCTTGAGGAGCTCATTGTGTTCTCTGGCTACTTGAATATACTCCAATCCCTTACGCTCGTTGGGCAGTTCGCGTACAACCAATAGCTGGTATTGCTGACCATAAAGCATATTGGTTATCCTTAGCCGGTTATTCCGGAAATTGGTGTCGTTAAAATTGGCCAACTTGAGCTGGATTTCTTTATGTTGGCTGAAGGTACGCAGCTCAATGGCGAGTACAAACACATGTGGTGCATCGGGATTGGCCTTGAATATTTCTTTTTCAATAGCCCCGGTTAGTTCTCCCCTTTTAATGGGGTCGAGCATATCGAGCATCTCCTGGGCCAGTTCGGTAATCGGATGTTGGGGATACCGTTGTACGACCCCGGTAAGCGCCGCTCGTAATCGGGTGGTATCGCCCTTACGCCCTTCACACATGGCCGCCAAAAACTCGAAATTTGGTAACAGACTGCTTGAAGGGTGCTTTTTTACCGCACTGGCCGTATTGTCGATGACTACCTGAAACTTGCCCTGTCCGAATGCCTTGTAAGTGGCTTCGTACAAAATTTCGGCTTCATGTTCGTTTTCCGAAGCTTCGGTGCTCACTTCCTCGGTGCCGCTCAGCAATTTGGCAAAGGGCGACTCGGGATACTGACTTACCAACTGGCTGTGGTACATGTCTTTTTTATCGGAATTGTTCACCAATTCATGCACCAAGCCTACACGATAAAGTGCTTCATCCTCTTTGGTCCAGCCGGGATATTTACTGAGTAACTTTTCGTAGTAGGAAATCGAGAGCTTGTAATCGTCGAGCTTTTCGCGATAGATACCGCCCAGGTTGAAGAGGGCTTCTTGAATGAGTGCTTTAGATTTTTTGCGGCCTTCTTCGGTGCGGGGGATTCGGGCCAGGTATTTGGCGCGCGGATCACTTTCGTCGAGGCTTTCGTCAAAATCGGCAAAGCCACCATCTTCACCACCGCCCCCACTTTCCACAAAGGCTTTTTCTTTTTTAGATCGACGCCAGTTGTCGGCGAGTTCGCGATTGCCCCACTGCTGTAAAAACTGAGAATAGCCACGACCTACGGCTTGCTGGTTGTAAAAATACCAATCGCTGCTGCCGCCTCCGCCACCGCCGGCATCCCCACCCCCCATTTGGTTGCCTGTGCCGCCCATAGGCATGTTCATACCACCCGATTCTTTCTCAAACCGTTCCTGATCCTTACGTTTGCGGTCTTCTTTGATGGCCTTATCGATGATTTTATTCAACTGTGCTTCGGGCAGTTGGCCAAGTGCCAGCAAGCTGTCTTGTTCCTGAATGGTGTTTAGGTTGCGTACCAAATCGCCGAGGTACTCTTTTTTGCCTTGTACCTCTTTGAACTTAGGATGCTGTTTGTCGATTACCGTGGCCGTGCTGTCGTAATAGGCCTGGGCATTGGTGAACTCCTGCTTTTTATAAAAATACTCAGCCAGGTAGAGGTACGATTTCGCTTTTTGTTTGGGGTTTTTGGTGCTGCTGGCGGTAGACAGTTTCATATAGGCAATGCCTTGCTCTGCATTACGGTCTTTAAAAGCCAGGAGGGCCAGTTCGTAGTAAATTTCGTCGTAGAAGTCTTTGTTTTTTTCGTCTTTCAGCAGTTTTTTTAGTTGCTTCTTGGCCTGTTTGGCGGTCACATTTTTGCCATCATACATGCGGGCAATGTTCATCCGCGCCTGAAATTGCATTTCGTAATAGGGCTTTTTACTTAAGCATTTGCGGTATTGTTCACCGGCTAGTCTGGGGTTGGTTTTGGTATAAATTTGCCCGAGTATAAAGTAAAAACGGGCTTGTTGCTGGCGCGAAAACTTGTAATTCTGCACTTGCAGCAGGGGTTCAACAGCTTGGTCGTAGCGTTGCTGGGCCAAATACAGCTCAGCACGAAGGGCCTGTAGCTCACCTTTATGGTCTTTGGGGAAGTTTTTATTGCTTAAAATCAAATCGATAGCTCCCTGGGCTTTGGCGTATTGTTCACTGGCAATGTAGCAGCGCACCAGCCAAAGTAAGGCGTCGTTGGCAATGGGCTCGCGTTTCCAGCGGGTGTACACATACTGGAAACTTTCAATGGCCTCAAAATATTCACGTTTCATGAAATAGGCCTTGCCGATGAGTAGGAAACAGTCATCAATCCACTTGCTGATGTCGTGGTTTTGAATAACGTTCGAGCATTTTTTAATGACCTCGTCGAATTGCGGGTAAAAATTAGCCGCTGCAGATTGCGAACCGTACACGAAAACAGGAAGGGTTTCCGAAAAATCGTCTTTGTGGTTGCGCCGTATGTCTTTTACCGATTCGTTATATTTGGTTAAGGCGTTAAAATATCCGTTGTAATGTGCCGTGGTGTTGTGGTAAAATTTCCGGAACGACATTTCCTGGCTACAGCCCCCTAAGAGCAGGAGCGGGCCTAACAGCAAAAAAAAGCGGAACGTTCTAAATTTCAAACTCGGGCGCAGCATGCATCAGGTATAACTGCCAAGCTGCAAAAATATTTTATTTCGGGTGTTTTTGGGCAGTTAAGCTCAAAAATAGCCGGATATAATTGCTGATGACGGGTGAAGATTTGCCTTTATATGCACAAAACAGCTAGCGTATAGCGGTGGATTTACGTACTTTTGGGGAGCTCCATGAAGGATAAACGTCACATATTAAAAAAGCTGAGGGATAAATACCGATTGGTGATCCTCAACGACAAGACTTTTGAAGAAAAAGCATCTATTCGGCTTTCGCGTCTGAATGTGTTTATTCTGCTGAGCGTGGCCATTGTACTATTCGCGGCAGCTTTGGCTTCAATTATTGTGTTTACCCCGGTTAAAGAATATATCCCGGGTTATGCCGATGTAGGCATGCGGCGCGATCTGGTGCAATTGTACCAAACAGTTGACTCCCTCGAACGTAATGTGCGTGGTCGCGATGCCCTGCTCGATAACATCCGACAGGTGATTGATGGTACAGTAGGGAGTGAAACAACCGACAGCTTGCCCACCCCCGATGTGGGCATCCGGTACGAAATTGGCCTGCTGGATGTGGCCGCTCCTTTCGACTCGCTATTGCGCTTACAAATGCAACGCGATATGGTGGAAGTTCGCCTGGGAGGCCAATCCGACAACCGCAGGTTTCAGGGAGTGAGCTTTTTTCCTCCAGTTACCGGTCAGCTTGTTCAGCGATTTAGCACCGAAAGTCGTAACTTTGGGGTTGGCCTCGTGCTTTCGCGCGAAGACGGCATCAAAGCAACACTCGAAGGAACTGTGGTTTATTCTGGGGTGAATTTAGCAGAACAGCAGGTAATTGGCATACAGCATGCCAACAACCTGATGAGCTGGTACAAGCAAATGAACCAATCACTTAAAAAAGTGGGTGATTTTGTGCGGGCCGGCGAAGTAATCGGCATAAGTGGGGGAGAGGCCAGTGGTACCCGCCCGCTGCACGTAGAATTTCAGCTGTGGTACAATGGTATTCCCATCGACCCGGCCAGGTACATAAATTTTTAGGGATGATAGGTAAGAAAAAATCAGAAGATCAATCGGGCAAACAAAGCATCAACCTCATTAATGAAGGAACGCGCATTCAGGGCGATTTGGTGTCGAGCGGAGACGTGCGCATCGACGGTTTTCTGAAAGGAGAGATCAATACCGGCAGTCGGTTGGCCGTAGGGCTAAGCGGGCAGGTGGAAGGACGTGTCCATTGCGCCTACGCTGATATTGCCGGGCAGATCGAAGGTGATATGGTAGTTACCGAATCGCTTACCATACGCGCCACAGCTAAAATCCATGGCGATCTTACTGTTGGGAAACTTATCGTAGAAGAAGGCGCCCTATTTACCGGGAACTGCACCATGGTGGATATGCAATCAGTAGCTAACCGGCATGAAAAAACCCTTGCCCAGGCCGAGTAGTGATTACATCCGCTACAGCGGATTGGCTTTTCAGCTCATCGCCCTCATTTTAATAGGGGTATGGCTGGGCGGCAAAATAGATGCCTGGCAGCAAAGCGAGCAGCCCATTTGGACGGCCATCTTTAGTTTACTCTTTGTGTGCGCGGGCATGTATCAGCTTTTTAGGGAATTGTCGAAAAAGTCTGATTAAGTGTTTGAAAATCTTCACTTTTGCTAGGTTGAAATGTGTACCTTTGCCGCAGTTTTAAAATCGGCATGCAGTCCTTACGTTTAGCCCTTCAGACTTATTTAATGCGTTTAGGCGCACTGGCTTTATTGCCGGCCTTGGCTGCTGTGCTTTTGGAGCAGCGTGGGGTAAGTTGGTTGCACCCGCATTGGTCAGCGGTTATGCTGTCGTCGGTACTCATTAACCTCAGCTGTTTTTTGATAGCCTTGTTGGTGATCCGGCGTTTTCCGAATGACCCCAAGACCACCACTTTTGGTCTCTTTACGGCAGTATCGGCACATTTTATTTTTTACTTACTTTTTGTGCTGCTGTATTACATTTTTCAGGGAAAACCCGATGAAGTTTTTGTGCTTACCCTCATGTTTTTTTACATCCTTTTTTTGGTGTTTGAACTTGTGAGTTTATTGAATATCTTGCGCCCACTTTCAAACGAACCCAAAAAGCCGTTTTGATGCGATTTACGAACTTTTTCCGTTTCAACAGCCTTAGCATTTCGCTTTTTGCCGCTGTTTTCGCGCTTTCTTTCTTTACATCCTCATCTACTCAGGCGGCAGAAACACCGGCTGGTGAAGAAGAAAGTTTCGACATTACCAGCATGATCTTGCATCACATTGCCGATGCACACGACTGGCACCTATTCGACCTGAAAAACGAGGACGGTTCGTTGCACCCGGTGAGCATACCGCTTCCAGTAATATTGCTTACTGATGGCAAGCTCGACGTATTTATGTCGAGTGCTTTTGATCACGGGCATGCAGAAGTGAGCAAAGGCGATCGTACTTATAAGCTCAATCACGGCCATGTTACAGAGACCTCGGGCTTGAAAGTTCTCGATTTTTCCATTACTAAAAATGTGGCATCGATGCTCTTATCGGTATTGCTGTTGGTGTGGATATTTATTG
Organism: Bacteroidia bacterium; assembly: GCA_046291695.1. Taxonomy (GTDB): domain Bacteria; phylum Bacteroidota; class Bacteroidia; order UBA7662; family UBA7662; genus PNNG01. The sequence continues at coordinate 52,837 of JBKBSO010000019.1, read as the reverse complement.
CAGCTGCACGCTCGTATAGCAACAGCGTGCCGACTGGTTTGGCCCGTTTTATGGAACCACTGGTACTGTTTGTTCGCGACGAGATTGCCATTCCGAATATAGGTGAAAAGCACCACAAGCGTTTTATGCCCTATTTGCTCACGGTCTTTTTCTTTATTTGGATTAATAATCTGCTCGGTCTTATTCCGGCTGGTGCCAATTTTACGGGGAATATTGCGGTAACCCTTACCCTGGCCGTCATCACCATGATCATTACGAACCTTAATGGAACCAAAACCTATTGGGGGCACATTTTTACGCCGCATGTACCCAAGGCTTTGTGGTTCATTATGATTCCCGTTGAATTGATTGGCGTCATTTCAAAGCCCTTTGCCCTTACCGTACGTTTGTTTGCGAACATCACTGCCGGTCACATCATCATCCTCAGTCTGGTATCGCTTATCTTCATTTTTAAGTCGGTATTCATTGCTCCTGTATCAGTAGGATTTGTGCTCTTTATGAGCTTCCTTGAATTACTGGTAGCTGCATTGCAGGCTTATGTATTTACTTTGTTGAGTGCACTTTTCATTGGCTTAGCCCTCGAAGAGCCGCATCACGATCATGAACACGCACATTAATTGTAATCAAATAATCAATTTCGTTTAACCATTTAATTTTTCAATCATGACAATCACAGGTATCGCCGCCATCGGCGCAGGTCTCGCAGTAATTGGTGCCGGTATGGGTATCGGTCGTATTGGCGGTTCAGCCATGGAAGCCATTGCCCGTCAGCCTGAGGCTGCTGGTAAAATCCAGACCGCGATGATCATCGCTGCTGCCCTGATCGAAGGTGCTGCTCTGTTCGCAGTAGTAGTAGCCCTGATCAAGTAATTATGGTCAAAACATGCAGGCTCGACCGGCGGTTGGCCGGCAGCCTGCATGACTTATTGCATGAATGATTTAAAAACGAAGCTTAAAGAAACCAACATATGGATTTAATTACCCCGGAAATTGGCTTAATTTTTTGGACAGGTATCACCTTCCTGATTTTGCTGTTTATACTCCGCAAGTTTGCCTGGAAGCCTATTCTGGGTGCAGTTGAGGAGCGCGACACCAAAATCAATGCTGCTTTACATGCTGCTGAAGACGCCCGCAGAGAAATCGCCCATTTGGCCAACGAAAATGAAAAGCTGCTAAACGAAGCCCGCGTAGAAAAAGACCGGATCATTGCCGATGCTAAAAAAACGCGTGAAGCCATGATTAGCGAAGCCAAAAGTACTGCCGAAAACGAAGCCAAGCGTTTGCTCGAAAGCGCACGCGTCAGCATCGAAAACGAAAAGAATGCAGCCATAACCGAAGTGAAAAACCTGGTGGCCAACCTTTCTATCGAAATTGCCGAAAAGGTGCTCCGCAAGCACTTTGAAGCCAAAGGCGAACAACAGGCCTTCGTGCAAAAGCATCTGGAAGACATTAAACTGAACTGATCAGCCCATGTCAGACAATAGAATAGCCAACCGCTACGCAGCATCCTTGCTTCAGCTTGCCATTGAAAAGGGCCAGCTCGATGCGGTGTATGCCGATATGATGCTGATTGGCGAATCCATCAAACAAAACCGCGATTTACTCACCTTGTTCAAAAGCCCGGTGGTAAAACACGATGCCAAACAAAAAGTGGTGGCGGCCATTTTTGGGGATTACCTCAGTCAAATTACCAGCACTTTTCTAAATCTGGTTATCCGCAAGCGCCGCGAAGACGTAGTGCCTGCCATGACTACCAGCTTTGCCCGCCAATACAACCTCCATAAAGGCATCGTAGAAGCTCGCCTAGAAACAGCCGCCGAAATCGATGAGGCGCTTAAATCCGAAATACTCGAAATTATCAAAGCCGAAACCCATAAACAGGTGCAGTTACAATTGACTGTTAACCCCGATTTGATTGCCGGTTTTGTACTCACTGTGGGCGACCAACGCTATGAGGCCAGCGTGGCGCGTGAACTAAAAGACCTCAAGAAACTTTTTTCAGATAATCCTTATATTCAAAAATATTAAGCAATGGCACAAGTTAAACCGGATGAGATATCAGCCATTTTAAGAGAGCAATTGTCGGGCTACAAAAGCGCCGCTGAGCTCGAAGAAGTAGGTACCGTGCTTCAGGTAGGTGACGGTATTGCCCGCCTTTACGGTCTTACGAAAGTACAGGCCGGTGAATTGATTGAATTCGAAAATGGCACCCGTGCGGTGGTATTGAACCTCGAAGAAGATAATGTGGGTGCGGTAATGCTTGGTGCCGGCGAAGGCATCAAAGAGGGCGACACCGCCCGTCGTACTGGCCTCATTGCCTCTTTGAGGGTGGGTGAAGGTATGCTCGGCCGTGTGGTAAATACCCTCGGTCAGGCCATCGACGGCAAAGGCGAAATCAAAGGAGAGCTGTTTGAAATGCCCATCGAGCGTAAAGCGCCGGGTGTTATCTTCCGTCAGCCGGTACATGAGCCTATGCAAACAGGTATCAAGTCCATCGATGCTATGATTCCGATCGGACGTGGACAGCGCGAATTAATCATTGGCGACCGTCAAACTGGTAAAACAGCCATCGCCATCGATACCATCATCAACCAAAAAGAGTTTTACGAAGCAGGTAATCCGGTGTTTTGCGTGTATGTGGCCATCGGACAGAAGGCTTCTACCGTAGCCAATATCGTAAAAACCCTCGAAGAGAACGGCGCCATGGCCTATACCGTTATTGTAGCGGCCTTTGCTTCCGATCCCGCACCTCTGCAGTTTTATGCTCCAATGGCTGGTGCTGCAATAGGTGAATTCTTCCGTGATACCGGCCGTCCGGCTTTGATTGTGTACGACGATTTGTCGAAGCAGGCCGTGGCTTACCGTGAGGTGTCGCTTTTGCTTCGTCGTCCTCCCGGACGTGAAGCCTATCCAGGTGATGTATTTTACCTCCATAGCCGCTTGCTAGAGCGTGCTTGTAAGTTGAACTACAACGACGAGATTATTGCCAATATGAACGACTTGCCTGAGTCGCTTAAGGGCAAAGTGAAAGGGGGAGGGTCGTTAACTGCCCTGCCGATCATCGAAACCCAGGCTGGCGACGTATCGGCTTATATCCCAACCAACGTGATTTCAATTACGGATGGTCAGATATTCCTCGAGTCGAACCTCTTTAATGCAGGTGTACGTCCCGCTATTAACGTGGGTATCTCGGTATCGCGTGTAGGTGGTAACGCCCAAATTAAGTCGATGAAGAAGGTAGCGGGAACGCTGAAGCTCGATCAGGCCCAGTACCGCGAACTCGAGGCTTTCTCGAAGTTTGGTTCCGACCTCGATCCGGCCACCAAGGCCATTCTCGACAAAGGGGCACGCAACGTAGAAATTCTAAAGCAGCCACAATATGCCCCATTCCGTGTAGAAGAGCAAATTGCGATTCTGTACCTGGGAACCAAGGGGGCCCTGATGGATGTGCCTTTGAACCGCATTCGCGAGTTTGAAACCGACTTCCTCGATGTGATGCGCGGTAGTCACAAAGAAGTGTTAAACGCCTTTAAAGCCGGTAAATTCGACGAAGAGCTTACTTCGGTGCTCATGAAGGTGGCTAATGATTTGAAACCAAAGTTCAAAGCCTAATACGATATGGCTAACCTGAAAGAAGTACGCGGCCGCATCAGTTCGGTGATGTCGACCCAGCAGATTACCAAAGCCATGAAAATGGTTTCGGCGAGCAAGCTGCGTCGTGCACAGAATGCCATTACCCAAATTCGCCCTTACACCGTTAAGCTCAAGGATATCATTGATAACCTCCAGAGCAGCATGGAAGGAGATATGGAATTGAGCCTGGCAGAAACCCGTCCTGTAACCCAGGTAGCTGTGGTGGTGGTGACATCCGACAAAGGTTTGTGCGGAAGTTTTAATTCGAACCTCATTAAAACTGCACGTCGTTTGATGGATGAGCAGTATGCCGAACAAAAGGCTGCCGGTGCACTAACCCTGATTCCGGTTGGGAAGAAGGGCTATGATTTTTTCCGTAAGCAAAACATACGCATCGACGATCGTTTTGTACACCTGTTCAACCAATTAAGTTTCGACAAATCGTCGGAATTGTCGAATGGTTTGATCAACAGCTTCCTAAGCAAAGAGTACGATGTGATCGAAGTGGTGTACAGTGAATTCAAAAACCCGGTAGTTCAGTTTTTTAAGCACTACAAGTTTTTGCCTATTCAGCCGATGCAAGCACCTACCGAAAAAAAGGAGTTGCGCCACGACTATTTGCTGGAGCCGGGCAAAGAGGAAATTATCGAGAGCTTGATCCCCAGCTTTTTGAAGATTGAATTCCACCGGGCATTGCTTGATACCAATGCTTCGGAGCATGGTGCACGCATGACCTCTATGGACAAAGCCACGGACAATGCCGGTGAATTACTACGCGATTTGCGTTTGCAGTACAACCGCGCCCGTCAGGCAGCCATTACCACCGAAATCACCGAGATTGTGGGTGGCGCGGCAGCCCTCGAAGGTTAAGCAGCATCCGATATTGATTACGAGCCCCGGAATTTTTTCGGGGCTTTTTTGTGGATAGGCTATGGTGGGGGTGATTGTTCCAGGCTCAAAAAACTCCTGCCCCGCCCGCGCAACGGCCTTAGTGAATAGGCCGATACCCGCTACTTCGATAGTCGCAGCCTGCCCAATAAGCAGAAAATGCAATTAGCCGCACCACTTCTTTGGAAGTTATGATTCGAAGTTGTACATTTGCAAACTCATTAAGGAATCAAGAAGAAAAACAACCATAAGATGCATCTCAACACCGCTCAAAAGCAAGAGATTTACAAGAAGTTTGGTGCTGGCGCACAGGACACAGGTTCTGCAGAAAGCCAGATCGCTCAATTTACTGATCGCATTTCACACCTTACGGCACACCTCAAGAAAAACCGCAAAGACTTTTCTACCCAGCAGGCCCTCATTAAGCTGGTAGGCAAGCGTCGCGATCTGCTCACTTATTTGCAGAAAAACGACATCATGCGTTACCGTGCTATTATTGAAAAATTAGGTCTGCGTAAGTGATACGCATTACCCTTTAAAAGACAAGGCGATTGTACTACACATATCGCCTTTTTTAGTTTATAAGCTGCAAAAAAAGAGAGAGAGGAAAAAATGAAACCAAATCCTGTCGTAAAAACCATCGATTTAGGCGATGGCAGGACCATCAGCATTGAAACAGGCTTATTGGCCAAGCAGGCCGACGGCGCTGTAGTGGTACGCATGGGCGATACCATGTTGCTGGCAACCGCTGTATCGGCCAAAGAGGCCAAAGAAGACGTTGACTTCATGCCCCTGACTGTTGACTATCAGGAAAAATTCGCCGCAACCGGAAAAATTCCGGGTGGCTTTTTAAAGCGTGAAGGCCGTTTGAGCGATTACGAAATTCTAATTTGTCGATTAATCGACCGCGCACTGCGCCCCTTGTTCCCTGAGGATTATCATGCCGATACCCAGGTGCAAGTGTCACTCATCAGTGCCGACAAAGATATTTACCCCGATGCCCTCGCCGGTTTGGCGGCTTCGGCTGCCCTGGCTGTTTCCGATATTCCATTCAACGGTCCCATTTCGGAAGTACGCGTAGCCCGCATCAACGGAGAATTCCGTATTAACCCTACCATCAGCGAAATGGCGACTGCCGACATCGACATCATGTTGGCCGCTACCCTCGAGAATGTGATGATGGTAGAAGGCGAAGCCAAAGAATGTTCGGAAGCCGAATTGGCTGAAGCCATCCGCATTGGTCATGAAGCTATTAAAAAGCAGTGTCAGACGCAGCTCGATTTGCGTGCTGCCGTAGGTGCAAGCCCTCGTGAATACAACCACGAGCGTTCAAATCCCGAACTAGAAGCTGCCATTCATGCTTTTTGCTATGATAAAGTGTATGCGGTGGCCAAATCGGGTGCTCCCAAACACGAGCGTGCCGCCGGCTTTAAGCAGGTGTTGGCCGACTTCATCGCCTCTTTGGGCGAAGGTGCCGAAATCGACAGCTTCCTGGTGAAAAAGTACTTCCACGATGTGGAGTACAAGGCCATGCGCAACATGATTTTGGACGAAGAGCGTCGCCTCGACGGTCGTAAGCTCAACGAAATTCGTTCTATTTGGTGTGAAGTGGGCTATTTGCCAAGCACCCATGGTTCGGCTGTATTTACCCGTGGCGAAACCCAGGCGCTTACTTCGGTAACCCTGGGCTCAAAAGACGACGAGCAGATGCTTGACGGCGCCATGTTCTCGGGCTACAACCAGTTTATATTGCATTACAATTTCCCGTCATTTTCAACCGGCGAAACCCGTCCAAACCGTGGTCCGGGCCGTCGCGAAATTGGACACGGCAACCTGGCCATGCGTTCGCTTAAGCAGGTGTTGCCTCCGCAAGAGGAGTGTCCGTACACCATCCGGGTGGTGAGCGACATCCTTGAGTCGAATGGCTCATCGTCGATGGCAACCGTTTGTGCGGGTACCCTGGCGCTCATGGATGCCGGTGTTAAAATCAAGGCGCCCGTTTCGGGTATTGCCATGGGTTTGATTACCGACGGCAAGCGTTTTAAAGTATTGAGTGATATCTTGGGCGATGAAGATCACCTGGGCGATATGGACTTCAAACTTACCGGTACCGTGAATGGTATTACCGGTTGTCAGATGGACATAAAAATCGACGGATTGCCGTACGAAGTATTGTTGCAGGCCCTCAAGCAAGCCGGCGAAGGCCGTGCCCACATTTTGGGTGAAATGAACAAGACCCTGGCAGCGCCGCGCGAAGACTACCGCGAGCATGTACCACGGATTACTCAAATCAAGATCGACCGTGAGTTCATTGGTGCCGTAATCGGGCCTGGAGGTAAAATCATCCAGGAAATCCAGCGCGAAACCAATTCAACCATCAGCATCGAAGAAGTGGGCGAAATTGGCATCGTACAAATTTACACCAACGATAAAGCCGGAATGGATGCCGCTGTTAAGCGCATTAACGGTATTGCCGCCAAGGCCGAAGTAGGTGCTACCTACAAAGGTAAGGTGCGCAGCATCATGCCATTTGGCGCCTTTGTTGAATTCCTGCCCGGTAAAGATGGCTTACTCCACATAAGCGAAATTAGCTGGGAGCGCATCGAAAGCATGGACGGCATTTACAAAGAAGGCGATCAGGTAGAGGTGAAGCTGGTAGAGGTTGATCCGAAGACGGGCAAATTCCGCTTATCGGTGAAGGCCTTGTTGCCACGCCCCGAAGGCATGCCTGAGCCGGCTCCACGCCGCGAACGTGCTGACCGAGGTGATCGTGGCGACCGCCGTGATCGTGGCCCACGCGACGGCAACCGCGGTCCGCTTGAAGACCGTGGCCCACGTGAGCCGCGTAGCGAAGACTAAAATTTTTAATTATCCTGTTTATTAAGAGAGGCTGCCTTCGGGCGGCCTTTCTGCTTTTTTGGGGAAGGCATGTAGGACTTTGGCAGGTGGGCAAGGCATGGATTCGTTTACAAAGCTTTTGGTTGCTCTGGGCACGATGCTGTTGTTGTCTAATATTTTAATTAACTTAGGATCATAAAACCTGGTTGACATGAAAAAACTCATCCTATTGTTTTTGTTGAGCTCATGCTGCAACCTGATAATGTTGAATCCAAAACAGGTTATCGCTAAACATTTAGTTGCGTTCCCTTTGGTACACGCTGATTTTAAGCTTTATCCCAACCCGGCTACCAGCTATTCCAGTTTGGCCTATCAAACCAACAGCAACAGTAAAACCTTCAGCCTTAGCATATACAATACGCAAGGTCAACTTATTAAACGGATGGAGCTTTCTAAAAACAGAGATGAAATTGTTATAGCCTCCGACCAGTTTGTTCCGGGTCTGTATTTGGTTCAGCTTCGGGATGAAAATGGTTTGATACTAGGTAGTGGTAAGTTGGTGAAAAAATGAAATTACATGTCGGATATTGGTTGATTTTAATGTATTTGAGCATGCCCATTTTAGGGCATGCTCAAACCTATTACAGCGATACCAGTACCTTCGATCGGGCAGCCGCCTTTTATACTACTTTAGAAGTGTTTGAAAATGGCAACATAACTGCCTTTGGAGGAGCTTCTGATACTACTCAAGTAACCCGACCAAATTTTTTAGCATTTAGTAAAAGGATTTCGAGTGATACGACGGTAATTTTTAGAGAGCTCCAAATTAATAGGTATTTTACATCCAACTCAAAAAAAATCAATAGTAAATCATTTGTTGTAGGCAGTAGTAGTTATACAGATTCATTGGGGGTTATTCAAAGAAATACCTTTGTTTTTAAATTTGACAGTCTTGGGGAAATGTTACAATATACCAAGTTTCCTGCGAGGCCAGGAATTACAGATTGTTACTTAAAGGATTTAACATTACTTGACAATAGACTTTACTTATTAGGCTACGAGCGCAAAGTAGTTGGTAATACGCAAAGATTCGATTTAGTGGTTTATGTTCTTGATTCGGCTAATTTTACAGTTCATGGTATTTATGAATTTGGACAAAGTAATTTGGATGAGTTTCCATTAAGAATAACGCCTTCCAATAATGGCACATTATTAATTGGAGCGAATAAAACAGACTTTTCATCTTCTAGTAATACGAATTATCAAACATGGATTTTCGAAACAGACACCCAAGGCAACATTTTAAATCAATATTTATCCCCTCTAATGGAAAGAGAGTCTGGTCCGGGTGCCATGATTCAAACCTCAGATGGTGGCATTCAATTTATTTCTACCAAACAAACTTTTCAACAAAGCTCTAACTCATAAGTAATCCAAGCATTTATGGCCAAGTTAAATAGCCAGTTTCAACTCGTATGGGACTCAAGTTTTGGACAAACTTCTCATTGGGTGTTACTTCGTGATATGGTGCGTAAAGCAGATGGACGCTTATATAGTTGTGGCGAAATGGGAATTGTTAATGGCACTACACCCTTTTATTATGGGTGGTTGAATGCACATTCATCTACCGGTGGTCATTTGTGGCAACGTTTTATTTACCTTTCGGCGATGGCGAGCAGGAAGAAGGCCAATTAGATGTTATCCGAGTCCATCCCGATGGGGGATTCGTGATGGCGGGGTAGGCACGGGCTTATGGGCCATCCATAGTAAAAGGTCAGCATGCCTGGCTGTTGAAGGTAGATAGTATGGGTTGTTTGGTGCCCGGCTGTGCGGTAGGCATCAAAGAACTTACACCCGAAGCGGTGTATTTAAAAGTATGGCCTAATCCAGCTCAGGGCGAGGCATTTGTATTGTACAAATCAGAAAAGGAATTGCCCGAAGCCTATTTGGTACTCACCGATATGTTGGGTCGCGAACGCCGCCGCGCTGCCGTTCCCGAAACCGAAGCCCAATACCACCTCCGCCTCCACGATTTGGAGGCCGGTTTATACGTGGTGCAACTTTGGCATCAAGGGCGGTTGTTGGCGAGGGAAAAGCTGATGATACAATAATTAGATACGACCTTGCCGAGTTTTAATGGCGGCATTGCACGAATGACTTCCATCATATATTAACATTAAATAATGTGATATATGCGCCATTTTCTAAAACAATATGGCATTTTCATTAAAGTTGTAAAAAATCTTCGGTTGAATTGGGTTACAAACTTGACAAGATGCCGTTTACTGCCGTATTTAGCTATTCGAATTTATTTCTGAAATTGCCAAGAGTGTGATTGTTGCCTAATTAAGGCTGCAACCTTTAAAGAATATGTCCTATGCGTCAGCTTAAAATCAGCAAGCAAATTACCAATCGCGAAAGTCAGTCGCTTGATAAGTACTTACAAGAAATTGGTAAAGTTGATTTGATTACGGCCGACGAGGAGGTACAGCTGGCCAAACGAATTCAAGCCGGCGATCAGAAAGCCCTCGAAAAGCTTACCAAGGCCAATCTGCGTTTTGTAGTCTCGGTAGCCAAGCAATACCAAAACCAAGGCTTAACCCTGGGCGATTTGATCAACGAAGGCAATCTGGGGCTCATCAAAGCCGGACAACGCTTCGACGAAACACGTGGTTTTAAGTTCATCTCTTATGCGGTTTGGTGGATCCGTCAGTCGATTTTACAAGCCTTGGCCGAACAATCGCGCATTGTGCGCTTGCCACTGAACCGGGTGGGATCGCTGAATAAAATCTCCAAAGCCTTTTCGCAGCTCGAGCAGCAGTTCGAGCGCGAGCCCACAGCCGAAGAACTGGCTGAGGTACTCGACATGACCATCAACGATGTGGAAGACACGATGAAGGTTTCGGGCCGGCATGTATCGATGGATGCGCCTTTTGCCGATGGCGAAGAAAACTCACTGCTCGACGTGCTCCAAGACGACGATCAGGAACGTCCCGATAACGGTTTGATGAGCGAGTCGCTACGCCGCGAAGTGGAGCGAGCCCTCAGCACCCTCACCAAGCGCGAGGCCGATGTTTTACGTTTTTATTTTGGCTTAGGTGGCATTCCACCCCTCACGCTCGAAGAAATCGGCGACAAATTCAGTTTAACACGTGAGCGTGTGCGGCAGATCAAGGAAAAATCTATTCGTCGCCTCCGGAATACCAGTCGGAGCAGGGCCCTGAAAGTTTATCTGGGGCAATAGACTTTATGTTGGTCCTAACAAGGCGGCCTTTCTAGCAGCTGCCAGCCGTAGCCCTTGCCATTGTTAACGAATTTTACAATTTACCAAAGGCCATCTGGCTTATATTTGACCTCTTTTTAATTTTTGTACATGAAACATTTTCATTTAGTTGTGCTTCTGGCACTGGCCTTTTCGTTACAAACCGAAAGCCTGCTGGCCCAGTCGAAAAAGAAAAAAAAGTCAGCACCGGCAAGCACCGAAGCAGCCAAGCCCGACGCGCCTAAAGCAGCCAAAAAGCCCGACATCGCTTCTAAAACTAAAAATACCATTGCCCATCAGGGCTTAATGACGATTTACCAGGACACTTCCGATGGTAAGACCTATCTGCGCTTGAAAAAGGACCAATTAGGGCAGGAGTTTATTTATTGGAGTTACGCCGAAAATGGCTTGGCCCGTGTGGGTTTAAATCGCGGTTCGTTCCGCAATAACCTGGTGTTTAAGGTTGAGCGCTACTTCGATCGGATTGATTTTGAAGTACAAAACCTCGGCTTTTATTTCGATCCTGAAAATCCACTCAGCAAAAGTGCTGAAGCCAATGTGGGCAACGCCTTGTTGCTGAGCGAAAAAATTGTGGCTGAAGACGAAAAGACGGGCGATTTGCTAATCGAGGCCACCAATTTGTTCATGGACGAAAAGTTCGACCGGGTACGTCCGCCAAGGCGCGAGGGCCCGGCGGCAGCCGCCATGTTTGGTTTGGGTAATTTGAATAAGGGCAAGTCGAAATACGTAAACATCCGTTCATATCCCGAGAACACCGATGTGGTGGTGGATTTGGTGTACGACAATCCGAATGCCTCCAATGCAGGAGGTAAAGATGTGGCCGATCCGCGGGCCATTACGGTACGCATACAGCACAGCATTATTGCCATGCCCCAAAATGACTACCAGCCACGACGCGATGATCCCCGTTTGGGTTATTTCGGACAGCAGGTAAACGATATGACCTCAGTTTCGGCCACCAATTACCGCGATGTTATCAACAGGTGGCATTTGGTTAAGCAGGATCCGGAGGCAGCCATCAGTGAGCCGGTAGAACCCATTGTATGGTGGATTGAAAACACCACCCCGCATGAGTTCCGCGACATCATCAAGCGGGCAGGCGAAATGTGGAACCTGGCCTTTGAGCAGGCAGGCTTCAAAAATGCGGTGGTAATGAAGGTGCAGCCCGATTCGGCCGACTGGGATGCCGGCGACATCCGCTACAATGTATTGCGTTGGACTTCGTCGCCATTTCCTCCTTTTGGCGGTTATGGGCCCAGCTTTGTGAATCCGCGTACCGGTCAAATTTTAGGTGCCGACATCATGTTGGAGTATGTTTTTGTGACCAATCGCATCAAACAATCGGCCTTATTCAACAACCTCGGTTTGTTGAATCTTTACGATTTTGATGAAGATGCCGGTGAGCACCTGGCACAAGACCATGGGCACAGCTGCCATGCTTCGGCCTTTTTGCAGCATAATTTTTTACTTGGCATGCAGGCCCTCGAACTCAGTGGCGCCAGCGACGAGAAGAAGGAACAATACCTTGAGGAATCGCTTTTTTACCTGATTATGCACGAAATGGGGCATACGCTCGGGCTTAATCACAATATGAAAGCCAGTCAGCTTCACCTGCCCAAAGACCTGCACAACGAAGCCCTTACCCGTGAGCTTGGGCTAGTAGGCTCGGTAATGGATTATCCGGCGGTGAATTTGCATCGCGATCAGGCCAAGCAAGGGCAGTTTTTCACCACGCGACCCGGTCCTTACGATATGTGGGTGATTGAATATGGCTATTCAACAGCCGTAGCCGATGCAGCGGCTGAAGAAGCACGCTTGAACGCCATTTTAGCGCGCAGCACCCGGCCAGAGCTTACCTTTGGTAACGATGCCGACGATATGCGCTCGCCGGGCAAGGCTATTGATCCGCGCGTCAATGTAAACGATATGAGTGGTGATGCCATCAGTTACAGCATCGATCGTTTTGAATTGGTAAACAACTTGTACGCCGGTTTATTCGAAAAATACAGCAAAGCGGGCCAAAGCTATCAGGAGTTGTTGCAGGCCTACAGCATTTTGGGCGGCGAAACCATGAATGCAGCCAGCACCATCAGCCGTTACATCGGCGGGGTGTATGTCGACCGTGGATTTGTGGGGCAGGAGGGAAGCGGCAAGCCGTTTGAGCCGGTAAGCAAGGCCGATCAGCAGCGCGCCATGAAGGCCCTCGAACGTTATGTTTTTGCGCCCAATGCCTTTGAGCAGGCCATGCCTTTGTACGAATACCTGCAAGTTCAGCGTAGGGGCTTTGGTTTCTTCGCCCAAACCGAAGACCCGAAAATCCACCAGCGTGCCTTAACCACCCAGCGCATGGTGTTGGCCCACCTACTTCATCCGGTTACCTTGCAGCGCATCAGCGACAGCCGTTTGTATGGCAACAGCTACAGCCTGCTCGAAGTGTTTAACGAGCTTACCGATGGCATTTTTAAGGCCGATATGAACGGAAAGGTGAACAGCTTCCGCCAGAACCTGCAGCTCGACTATGTAGAAAAACTTATTGCCATTGCCGGGCTGAATCCTAAAACACCTGCCAGCTTCGATTATTTATCGCAAAGTCAGGCCCTGGCCCAGCTCAATAAGCTCAATACGCAACTGCGCACGAACCCGGGTGCCGATGCCGAAACACGTGCGCATCGCGATCACTTGCGGTTTAAGATCGATCAGGCTATGAAAAAATCTTAAGCCTTGATATTCAGCAAAAAGGGCGCCTGTAGTGGCGCCTTTTTTTGTTTGTGGGCAGTGGCTTTTCGAAAGCCGAAGGAAGTGGTTTGGTGGCGGACGGTTATTTGGTGCGGCATTTATAACGGGTTTAAATTTTTAACAAGCATGATAACTGTCATCTGCAGGTCAATATTTTTCTATATTTGCGGGTGTTTTGCATCCCGAAAAAAATCGTCAGCAGACAAAACTATCCGATATTTAAGCTGTTTGATAGTTTGAATGAGGGCGAAAGTAATGAGGAATGCATCCGACCATAGCATACAATTGATAACCTATACGATGAAGTTAAACTGCATTTCTCCTGTCAAGTGGTTCGCACAAGCGCTGCTTTTCGTATTTCTTGGGCTGAGTAGCCTCAGTGTTCAGGCGCAACCTTCGGGTGCTGAATTGTACAACAACAACTGTGCTGCCTGTCACAGAATCGATCAGGACCTGGTGGGTCCAGCACTGCAAGGTGTTTTTGATCGGCGCGATGAAGCCTGGTTGATTAAGTGGATTCGCAATTCGGCGGCCATGATTGCTGCTGGCGATGAAACGGCGGTACAATTGTTTAACGATTGGAACAAGGTAGCCATGCCGGCTTACGACTGGACCGACGATGAAATCAAATCAGTACTGGCTTTTATCAAAGAGCAGGAGGCTGAAGTTAGCAGCAAGCAGGCAGCTGCTGGGGGCGATGGTGCTGTAGGTGGAGGTGGAAAACCAAAATCGGCATTTGGCAACGCACCTTTGGTTATTTTGGCCTTCATCATGTTGGGTGCCATGATTTTGTACGCTGGTCGCGTAGTGTCGGCGCGCTACAAGTTGAAAGGTGTACGCTTGTTCGACTGGAACTCCATCAATGGTGCTTTGTTCTTGGTTTTCCTTGTGGTAGGCATGGGGCTGGTTGGCTTGCAGTTTGCGCGTTATATGCGTTTTACCTTGCCTGAGGCTGCTTCGGAACATGGTGTGGTCATCGATCAGATGTTGGTGATTACTTTCGCCATCACCTTTGTGATGTTCGTACTAACCCACATCCTTTTGTTTGTTTACGCTTGGATTTACCGTCGCAAGGGCAATGAAACAAAGGCTTTGTTCTATCCAGACAACCACAAACTGGAGTTTTTCTGGACGGTAATTCCGGCCATTGTACTTACTGTATTGGTATTATACGGCACCAAGGTATGGCGCGAGATTACGCAAGGAGAACTGGAAGAGAATCCGGTTGAACTCGAGCTTTTCGCTTTCCAGTTTGGCTGGCAGGCACGTTTCCCGGGAGCCGATGGCGTATTGGGTGCACACGATTATCGTATGATCAGCGCAACCAACAGCATGGGTATCGATGCCGAAGACCCCAACGCACAAGACGATTTGTTGGTGCCGGAAGTGTATTTGCCGGTAAACCGTCAGGTGATTTTGCGTCTGCGTGCCCGCGACGTGATTCACTCGGCTTATTTGCCACATTTCCGCGTACAAATGAACGTGGTGCCAGGCATGCCAACACAGTTTGTGTTTACACCTACCATCACCACCGAGGAGATGCGTGTAAAAACCAACAATTACAATTTTAACTACGAGCTGGCTTGTAATAAAATCTGCGGAGCTGCCCACTTCAACATGCGTATGAAGTTTGTGGTGGTGAGCGAGGCGGAATACGAAGCCTGGTTGAGCAAGCAGCGCACTTACTTCCGTAAGGCCGAAACACAAACAGCATCTATTCATTAAGCATTAACGGTACAAGAGATATGTCGCATAATCACGAACACCACCACGAGAGCTTCATTACGAAGTATATTTTCTCGCAAGACCACAAAATGATTGCCAAGCAATACCTGATTACGGGTATGATTATGGCTTTAATTGCCGCTGGTCTGTCGCTTTTATTCCGCTTACAGCTTGGCTGGCCCGAGGAAACTTTCCCTTGGCTCGAAAGCCTGTTGGGCGATTGGGGTAAAGGCGGTCGTCTCGATCCGAATTTTTACCTCGCCTTGGTAACCATGCACGGTACCTTGATGGTATTCTTTGTGCTCACAGCTGGTTTGAGCGGTACTTTTTCGAATCTCCTCATTCCGTTTCAGATTGGTGCCCGCGACATGGCGTCTCCATTCCTGAATATGTTGAGCTACTGGTTATTCTTCCTTTCGAGCGTAATTATGTTGGTATCGCTTTTCGTTGAAAGCGGCCCTGCATCAGCTGGTTGGACGATTTATCCGCCGCTTTCGGCCCTTCCGCAAGCCGTTCCTGGCTCTGGGTTAGGCATGACGCTTTGGTTGGTATCGATGACCCTCTTCATTGCATCCTCTTTGATGGGTGCTTTGAACTACATCACCACCATTTTGAATATGCGTACCGTGGGCATGAAGATGACTCGCATGCCATTGACCATTTGGTCGTTCCTAACTACTGCCATCTTGGGTACACTATCGTTCCCGGTATTGTTAGCAGCTGCGGTTCTGTTGATTTTCGACCGTAGTTTCGGAACCAGCTTCTACCTGAGTGATATTTTTATTTCCGGTGAAGTCTTAAACCGCGAGGGTGGTTCGCCCATTCTTTTCCAGCACTTGTTCTGGTTCCTGGGGCACCCTGAGGTTTATATTGTTTTGATGCCGGCTTTGGGTATTACGTCTGAAGTTATCGCTACCAATGCCCGTAAGCCTATTTTCGGTTACCGCGCCATGATTGGTTCGTTGTTGGGTATCTCATTCCTGTCGTTCATCGTATGGGGTCACCACATGTTTGTAACCGGTATGAACCCTTTCCTGGGCAATGTGTTCATGATCCTAACGCTGGTGATTGCGGTGCCATCGGCAGTAAAAACCTTTAACTATTTGGCTACGCTATGGCGCGGAAATATCCGCTTTACGCCGGCCATGTTGTTTGCCATTGGCTTGGTTTCGCTCTTTATTTCGGGTGGATTGACAGGTATTTGGTTGGGTAATGCTGCCCTCGACATCAATTTGCACGATACCTATTTTGTAGTAGCTCACTTCCACCTGGTTATGGGTTCTGCTTCGCTCTTTGGTATGTTGGCGGGTGTTTATCACTGGTATCCTAAGATGTATGGCAAATTGCTCAACGAAAAGCTGGGTTATCTGCACTTCTGGTTAACCTTTGCAGCCGTTTACATGGTATTCTTCCCCATGCACTTCATGGGTATCGATGGCGTACCTCGTCGTTATTACAACTTCACCGGTTTTGAGTACATGGCCGAGTGGATGAACCTGAATAAGTTTATCTCGGTATCAGCTATTTTGGGTACTGCTGCACAGTTTATCTTCATCTTCAACTTCTTCTACAGCATGCGCCGTGGAAAAGATGCCCCTCAGAACCCTTGGAAGTCGAATACCTTGGAGTGGACTACTCCAGTGGAGCGCATCCATGGTAACTGGCCTGGCAACATTCCTCATGTACACCGTTGGCCGTACGACTACAGTCGTCCCGGTGCGCCCGAAGACTTTATTCCACAGACGGTAAAGGACGATGATTTGCCTGAAGAGTTGCGTGCACCGAAAACAGCACCGGTACCTGAGCGTGAGGCTCAGCCCGAAGTGTCGGCCGGTGAAACGCTGATGTTCAGTCGCTTCCTGCATTTCTTTGGCTTGAAAAGAGCATAATTAAGCATGACTAAGCCGGTCAGCAATAGCAGCGGCCGTGAGCGGACCTACCTGTTGGTGAGTGCGCTCACGATCGCTGTTGTTTTTTTACTCATCCTTATTGGTGGTATCGTACGCAGCTCAGGCGCAGGTATGGGCTGTCCGGATTGGCCAAAATGTTTTGATCAATGGGTGCCTCCTACTCAGGAGTCGCAGTTGCCGGCAAATTATCAGGAAATCTATGCCAAGCGGGGATACGCTGATACGGCTTTTAATCCGGTGAAAACTTGGACGGAATATTTGAATCGACTTTTTGGTGTACTCACTGGTTTGTTCATCATTGCCAATTTGGTAGCCGCTTGGCGGGCCTATGCGGGGCGTAACCGGAAGGTAATCTTGTATTCGGTTTTAGCCTTTGTATTTGTGCTCATACAAGGTGGGGTGGGGGCATTTGTGGTGATGACCAATTTACATCAAGGGATCATTACCCTACATTTATTACTGGCGCTTTTGATTGTGTGCTTTTTGGTTTTGGCGCGTTTGTACAGCAAGCCGGTTGACTTTAATGAAAGTGTGAAGGTATTGGCAAAAACGCGATGGCAAAGTTGGTCTGTATTGGCTTTATTGTTGGTGCAGATTATTTTAGGAACACAGGTACGCGAGCTGATTGATGCTGCGGGAATGAGCATTGGGGGTGATGACAAACGCGCTTGGTTGCGTTCGCTCGGGGCCGTTTATGGTATGCATAAGAATTTTTGGATGGTTGTAACGCTGGGGGTGGTGTATTTGGTTTATGTGTTACAGCGTGATTTTGTAAGCCAAGGCTTAAAAAAGTATGGTATTTTTGCCTTGCTTTTAACCGGGTTGCAGGTGTTCACAGGAGTCGCCCTCAATCAGTTTGGTTTGCCAGCCGTGCCACAGGCCTTGCATATTGTTTTTAGTTCGCTGGCCTTTGTGAGTCTTTTTGTGCTTTCGGTACAATTAGGCAGGGGAGTTAACCAGGTAAGATAGGATGGAGCTATGTACACGGCAGAAGCAATAATTACAAGCAGGCCACTGATGCAAAAGATAAGAGATTACGCACAGTTTATGAAATTCCGGCTGGCATCCCTGGTGGTGTTTAGCTCGGGCATAGGTTACTTGATTGCTGCGGGCAGTGCCTGGGAAGCCGGCCAGTTTGCATTATTGCTGTTAGGCGGGTTTTTGATTGTAGGCGCCTCGAATGGTATCAATCAAATCATAGAGCGCGACAGCGATCAGTTAATGAAGCGTACCAGCAATCGTCCGGTTGCTACGGGTAGAATGAGCGTAAACGAAGGTGTGATTTTAGCGCTTGCTACCGGCATAGGTGGGGTGGTGATCATAGGTTTGAGCACCAATACGCTCAGCGCCACCTTGGCTTTGATGTCGTTGTTGAGTTATGGATTTGTATATACGCCACTAAAGAAGATTAGTCCGGTTGCCGTATTCGTAGGTGCCTTTCCTGGCGCACTGCCCATATTGATTGGCTATGCGGCCTTTAACGGACATTTGAATTTGGAAGCCGGCATTTTGTTTTTGGTGCAGTTTATTTGGCAATTCCCACATTTTTGGGCCATTGCTTGGCTGTTGCACGAAGATTACGACAAGGCCGGATTTCGGTTGTTACCGACGGCAGAGGCGCCTGATAAGCGATCGGCAGTGCAAATTTTATTTTACACCGTATGCCTGATTCCGGTGAGCCTGGCGCCTTGGTGGTTTGGTTTTACCGGCATTGTGGGTCTGGTGGTGTGCTTGCTGAGCGGATTGGCTTTTTTATGGCCGGCCATTCAGTTGTACCGCAGCACTGATAAGTTATGGGCACGCAAACTCATGTTTGCCAGTTTTGTTTACTTACCCATAGTACAATTGGTTTATTTATTTGATAAAGTGTGAAGAGATGGAAGCAGCAGCAAGTGAGCGGCCGATAGCCGCAAGAAAACGACAGAAACTACATCCGAAAGAATTTTTGATGTGGGCATTTCTGGTAAGTGTATTTATGATTTTTGCCGGATTTACTTCTGGCTATATTGTTCGTAGGGCTGATGGCAATTGGCTCGAATTTGTATTGCCTTCGGGTTTCATGATGTCGACCATACTCGTAGTGCTTTCGAGTGTGAGTATGCAATGGTCTTTAAATCAGGCGCGTAAAGATCAACTGGAGCGTGTGAAACTGGGGCTGGTATTCACCGTTTTGCTAGGTGTCGGCTTTATTGCGGCGCAATTTAATGCGTTTGGACAAATGGTGGAAATGGGTTTGTTTTTGGTTGGAAATCCTTCTTCCTCCTTTTTGTATATCATTACCGGCGTACATGCTTTACATTTAATGAGCGCAATCATAGTCTTGTTCGTTATATTTGCGAACGTATTTCGATACAAAGTGCATTCAAAAAACCTGATGGGTATCCGACTGGGGAGCATCTATTGGCATTTTTTAGGCGCTTTGTGGATTTACTTGTATGTGTTTTTTTTGATAATGAACTAATTAACACCTGAATAAAAACCATGGCATCAACATCTGCACTTACCGGCAAGCAAAACATCTGGGATGGTGGCAACGAGCCTTATGGCGCGAGCTACGGAAAACTCATGATGTGGTTCTTCCTGTTATCCGACGCGTTCACTTTTTCGGCCTTATTGGTGGCTTATGCGGCATTACGCTTTAGCGCACCCAGCTGGCCCGTACCTGACGAGGTATTTTCGGCCATTCCCTTTGTACACAGTGGTAGTTATCCGCTGGTATTTGTGGGGATTATGACCTTTATCCTCATCGCCAGTTCTGTAACCATGGTATTGGCGGTAGAAGCCGGGCATCGTGGGGCACGTGGCGAAGTGGTGAAGTGGATGTTGTGGACCATTGCGGGTGGTATCGCCTTTTTGGGCTGTCAGGCTTGGGAATGGACGCACCTGCACCACGATGGGGCTTGGTGGGGTAGTAATCCATTTTTGAATGCCGA
This sequence comes from Bacteroidia bacterium, assembly GCA_046291695.1. GTDB lineage: Bacteria > Bacteroidota > Bacteroidia > UBA7662 > UBA7662 > PNNG01. The sequence continues at coordinate 32,891 of JBKBSO010000019.1, read as the reverse complement.
TGGTACCCCAGGTATGGTCAACTTTACCAACCTTTTCTTTACCATCACCGGTTTTCATGGATTCCACGTATTTAGTGGCGTAGTCATCAATATTATCGTGTTGTTCATGACCATGAACGGCGTATTCGATCGTCGTGGCACTTACGAAACCATTGAAAAAGTGGGCTTGTACTGGCACTTTGTTGACCTGGTATGGGTATTTGTGTTCACCTTCTTCTATTTGATCTGATAAAAAAACGATAAAGACATGGGACAAAACGGCGAAGCTTCTTTCGATGTGAAAGACATTTGGCGGGTATTTTGGGTACTGTTGATTGTGACAGTTATAGAATTTATAATAGCCCTGGCCATACCTGAATCCTTTATGGTAAAAGACATTAAGAATGTGCTGTACATCGTACTCACCATTATGAAAGCTTTTTACATTGTAGCTTACTTCATGCACTTGAAGTTTGAGAAGATAAATTTGATTTACAGCATTTTGTTGCCTTTGGTTTTTATCATCGGTGCGATTGCTGCACTCATGCATGAGAGTAATTACTGGTCGCTGATCAAGTAATTGCGATGCTGAAAAAATTCGGACTCCTTTTTCTCATGCTGGGCCTGCCAGCCATCATTTACCTGGTGTATGTGAATATTGCGGAGAATAACTATCAAAAGCTTCCGGTCTTCGGGCCCAAGGAAGCTTTTTTCGTAACCGAGGGGCAGAAATATGCGGATACGGCCTATACCCACTTATTGCCGCTGCAAAAGCAGTTGGAGCGGCTCGAGAATAAAGTAATGGTGGTAAGCTATTTTGTGCCCGGAGACCTCACGAATAATCGCTTGCGCTACCGACAGTTGGCCAGGGTGGAGGATGTGTTCAAAGAAAACCCCCTCATTTGGCTACTGAATATGCATGTGAAATCCGATAGCCTGCTTCCGACTTACGAGGGCAAGCCCTATCCAAAGCGACTTAGCTTTGCATCTGAAGAAAATCGCATGGTCAATGAACTAGAACAGGCTTTAATGGTTTATATGCCTGACTGGAAAGCGGTGTATCCTGAAACGGATTTGCGTGAGCTGAGTTTTTTGGTGGACAAACAATTGCGGGTACGCGGTTTTTACAAAACTGTTTTACGGAAAGAAACCGATCGGTTGATGGAAGATATTCGCACCCTCGTTGTAGAATACGCCAATACTGAACCCAAACGTCGTCGCAAATAAAGGGCACCGTTTTCGGTTTTGATCGATTTAGATAGAAGAAGATGAAAGAAAGAATAGCACTCAGAACCATGTACCTGATTTCGGCCATCGTTTTTGTGGCTGTTGTGGTTTTGTTTAATTTGCCGAAGCAAGAGAGTATTCCCAGTTTCGTACGCTTTTTACCGCGTTTGAACGCCATACTTAATGCCAGTTGTAGTTTGTTGCTCTTAACGAGTTGGGTGATGATTATGCGAAAACAAGTACAATGGCATAAGCGCCTCAACCTGACTGCCTTTGTATTGTCGTCCTTATTTTTGGTGTCGTATATCATTTTTCATGCTTTTGGTGTAGAGACACGTTACCCGGCCGACAGTCCGTTCCGCTCCATTTATTTGTTTATTCTTATCAGCCATATCATTTTAGCTGCAACTGTTTTACCCTTGGTGTTGTTGTCATTTTATCGCGGACTCAGTGGCCAAACGGAAGCGCACCGTAAGATTGGTAGGTGGACCATGCCCATTTGGTTGTATGTTACCATTACCGGAGTGGTGGTTTATCTGATGATTTCGCCCTATTATACGTTTTAAGGATGAAGAAATTGGTATTGGTATTGATGTTGGTGTTTGGCTCTGCTTGGACCGGACAAGAGGTGATGGCGCAATGTCCTATGTGTAAGACCTCTTTAGAATCGAACCGAAAGGACAATGAAAAAGCAGTGGGCAATGGCATTAACAATGGCATTTTGTATTTGCTGGCTATGCCCTTTATTGCTGTAGGTTCAGTAGCAGGCTTGTACATATACCGTCAACGTAAGGCATAATCATGGCGGTTTCTTTAGCCAAGTCAATGCTCGAATGCCGTTGTCCGAAATGTCGCACAGGCAAGATGTTCAAGGCACCTGCTTACAAATTACATCAGGCTACGGGCATGCACGAAATATGCGGCCATTGTGGATTCAAGTTTGAGATTGAACCCGGTTTTTTTTGGGGTGCGATGTACATCAGCTATGCCTTTAGTGTGGCAATTTCTGTGATTTTTGGTGTTTTGGCTTTTTACATTTTTGATGACCCTGCCATGTGGGTTTATATGGTGTTGATTTTTACGCCTTTACTTTTGCTTTCACCCTTGAGTATGCGCTTTAGCAGGATGTTGATGCTGTATATGTTCGGGTAGGGCACTCGCTTCGCTCGTTGGGGAACGCTCGCTTGCGCTCGCTGGGGAGCACTCGCTGGCGCTCGCGGGAGGGAGGGGTTGCGCTCAGGCAGTACCGTGGGCTTTTGGCCATAAAAACAAAGGCCGCTCTTGTGGAGCGGCCCTGAAGCGTGATTAAAAATGCTGTTATGCTGATAAGCAGGCGATTAAGCCAACTTTACTGATACTGCATTCATTCCTTTGCGACCTTCTTTCAACTCGAAAGTCACTTTGTCGTTTTCGCGGACTTTATCAACCAAACCGGTGATGTGTACAAAGTACTCTGTTCCACTTTCATCTTCTTTGATAAAACCAAATCCTTTGGTCTCATTGAAGAACTTTACTGTTCCTGTAAGCATAATCTTTAATTGAAGCCATAAAGGTATGTGATTAAGTGGAGCTTACCGTCGATTTCTTTATATTTATTTTAGGTGTTGTAACATCAATGGGGTACTATGAGCTTGGCGTCGCGCTCGTAGGTATCGATGTGTCTTGATTTTTTTTCAGGGTAAATGTCGGTTATGGTTACCAAAATGCCGGTTTCTTCTACGGCACCGAATTCGTCGTTGTGGGCAGTGCCAAAGGTTTTCATGCTCGAGGATAAATTCATATAGGTGTTGATGAGCGGAGGGATGTTTTCACCCCGGGCACGTACAAAACTGTTGAGCACTTTGTGGCCTTCTTTATAGGGCAAGCCTTTCAGCATATTGGCATAGGTGTTGGTTTCGCCATGGTAGCCAAGCCTTATTTCGGGATGGGGTGTAACTAAATTTTGAGCATCAGGAAAATAGTGATTCATGAAGTAGAGGATAAAATCGCGAGCTTCGTGCTGATAATGAGGGTACATGGTGACTTTTCCGAACAAGTACTTGATGTGTGGACGGGTGACTACCAGGGCTCCTAAACCATCCCAAAGGTTATCGAGCGAAAACAAACCTTTACTGCTGCCTGCTGCCGGTTGGTAAGCTGGTTGCACAAACGAACGCCCCAACTCGATGGTAAAGGGTAAATAGTCGCGTATGAATTTTTCGCTGTAGTTGAAAAGATGGGCGGTTGACAGGTTGATGTGCCCCCGATCATCGGTATGGGCGTGGCTGCATTCTATAAGCCTATATCCTGCCACAATTTCGAGTGCTTCTCGGTCCCAAACAATCAGTTGGTCGTAGCAATCTGCTGATGTGTCATTGGCATCGATATCTACAGAAAGGCCGGTGCCACCTCCGGCAGCACGAAAAGTTAATTCGCGTAATCGGCCAATTTCTTGCATACAATTGGGCGAATTATGGTGATTCACCAGATATACTTCCTTTTCACCTTTATTGGTATAGCGTAAAAAGCGATCGGCCTTGAGTTCTTCGCATAATAACTTTCGATCGACTGGGGGAATTATCGGTTCCATAAAACAGTGGCTAACAAATTAAGAAGGCAAAATAATCAATTGTAGCTTAAAAGGGTATTAGTGCTCCAAAAACGCAATGATTAGCTGCGATTTTTGCAATCAACTTTTCAATGCGTATACCTTTTCGCGCACATAGGCTGCCCATTCCTTGTCGGTTTTTTGCTTGTCAAAAGTTTGCCAGGGAATGGGAGTTCCCAGTTGAATGCTGATTTTTTTATTTTTTTGGGCAAACATCTCATCTACCAGGTAAAACATTTCGATATTGGCTTTGATGCCCAACCATTTACGCAGCCGGGCTAGGTTGTAAAAGAAATGTGAATTCCTGCCATGTATGTACACAGGTACCACATCTTTTTGAAAACGCCGGGCCTGACTGATAAAGGTCTTTTTCCATTCGAGGTCTTGTATGCCATGGGGTTGTTTACGGGAAACCAGTCCGGCCGGAAACACGATGAAGGCTTGCTCAGTTTGCAGGGTATGGTTGAGTACCTGCAAGGCATCGCGGCCCTGACTGCCGTGCTTATTTACCGGAATAAACAAAGGCGCTAATTGCTTGATGTTGGCTACGATGTCGTTGACGAGAAATTTCAGGTCTTGACCGTGTTTTCCGAGCTCGTGCATCATGGCCAGGCCATCCAAACCACCTAAGGGATGATTGGCCGCATAAATTACCCCCCCCTCGGCCCGCATATTTTCTATGCCCTGTAATTCCGTGTGTACGCCAAAGTGATTGAGTACTGCATGTACAAAGTCGAGTCCTTCGCTGTGCCCGTGCGCGATCATAAAGTTGTTGATGTCGTCTTCGTGTAAAATCCTACGGATGTAGGCCAGTACAAAGCCAGGTAAGGCGGCCAGAAGTCGCGGATTCTTTTTTCGGATGACTTCTCGGATATCGATGTATTTGGCGGGCAGACTCATGTTTGCAAAAATAAGCGTTACTGCTGTTTTTTATTGGTTTTGTCGGGCAATGGGCAAAATCCGAAGTCCGGGTTCGGCCATGCCGGATTGCGGATAGAGGAAATCGAGCTGCATACGGGCTGTGGGCGGATTTTGCTGTTCGGCTTTCCAGGCTTCTAAGGCGGCGCTTAGCTGGGGTTGGGCAGCGAGGAGCTCGGCGGCTGTATCTTCAAACACATAGCTGCTGTAGTATTCTTTTTGTTGCAGTATACTATCGAAGAAGTTCCAATTGAAATAACTGTCGGCGGCAGGAGCTTCGAGCAGTTGCATTACAAAATGGTCGCTCGGGTAACCCATGGGCACTACATAGTCGCCGGCACGGAACAACACGGTATCGTGAACCGGGCTAATTGCAACTTGGGTGTGTAGGTAGTGCCCTTCATATGGATTTTTTACCGTTTCATAGGCAACGATTCGCTGCCGTTCTACGAAAAGGGTGGTATCGGCTTGTAGGCGGCTCAGGGGAATGCGATTGAGCTGCAAGCGTTGGATGATTTCGCCCCAGGCTTGTGGAATGAGGTAGGCGCGTGGTTTTTGGCAACTATCGATGCCTTCGAAATGATTGTAGAACGGTATACGCATGTTTTGGGGACGACTACGGTCGTAATACAACCGATTGTATTGGTGTACATTACTGGCTTTGTAAGCCGAATGATAGCCTAAAAACTCGATGGTATCGGCTTTTAGGGGCTGGAGTTGCCAATTCAGGGGGAGCTGCTGCGCCTCAGCTATGTATTTCCGACTAGCAGCCACCATCTGCCTCAGTTCCGAGGCCTTTTGAGCGGCTTGCTGCAGACATACATTCAATAGCTCGTACGTGGCTTGGTAGCGCTGGTTATAAGGCTTGAGCATATGGGTTTCGAGTACGTATGCCAGCGTCCCAAAGGCTGCCATATGACCACTTCCATAGCGTAATCCATCGAGGAAGCCTATAATACCGCTGTCGGGTACGGCTGCTATGGTGTTGACATACGGGGTCATGGGCAGACCTGCAGCTTGCATGCCGGCATAGAGGGCGGGACTGAACTGTTTGCTCATCCAGCTAGCGGCAGGACCTTGCAGCTTGTCTTTTTGGGTTTCGATCAGGGTCATGATGTGCTGGTAATCGGCTCCGTTGGTCGTATGTGTTTCGAGGTAGAGTTCGGGTTCCCAACTGCGGCTGAATTGCACGAGGGCTTGTGTATTGCGGCTGTCGAGTTTGGCAAAGTCGCGGTTCAGGTCGAGGTTACGGGCATTTCCCCGGAATCCGTATTGTTCAGGTCCGTTTTGGTTGGCACGGGTGAAATTATTGCGAAGCAGGCTGCCGTCGACATTAAAAATGGGGATGATGATGATCACCAGTTGATTGAGCAGTTTTTGCATTTCATTGTCATGGGCAAGTTCACGCGCCAATTGCATCGACGCATCAATGCCTTCGGTTTCGCCTGGGTGGATGCCGTTATTGATGAGCACTACGGCTTTACCGGCAGCCTTGGCAGTAATGGGGTCAAAATGTCCTTTGCTAATGATGATGGCGTGTAAGGGTAGCCCGATATCGGTAAGGCCAATGCTGTCGATTTGCACCAAAGGAGATGTTGCCGCCAGTTGGTGGTACCACTGCAGGCATTGCGCATAGGTGGTGCTTTGGTTGCCGTTGCCTAGTTCGTAAGGGGTAGGTTGCGCTATAATGATGCTATGCAGCATAAAAATGAAGGCGCCGCAAAGGAGTGCGTGTTTCATGCGTCGAAAATGCAGGCAAAAATCGGGAGTTGCAAATGGCTGGCTAAACAGTAAGATACCACGGTGATTTCTTTCGAGTATTAACTTCTTCTACTCCCAAGAAGAAGGACGCTCATTTTTGTTAGGTGTGCAGCAGTTGATAGCAAGGAAGTGATTTACTCGCCTTATGTGGTCCAAATCCGCACCTAAAAATTTTGCGGCACATCAGATTTTACCCTTCAACTTCAACTTCTCATTCGACTTCGACCGCACACTTCCCTCTTCTTACTTCTTTTTGCCTTTTGGCTGCAAAGGCCTGATTTCCACATCCACGGTAAGGAAATTGGGTGGGCTTTGGAGTAGCTGAAGCAGGAGGGTGGCCACATCTTCGGCTTGAAGCATATTGGGGTTGATGGTGATGCCTTCTACTTCATCAAAAAAATGCGTGGCTACAGAGCCGGGATACACACAACTTACTTTGATGCCATCTTCGCGTAGCTCGGCATACAACGCATGGCTGATGCCCCGCACTGCAAATTTGGTGGCCGAATATCCGCTGCCTTGTACAATGCCGTTGAGGCCGGCGATGGAGCTGATGTTGATGATGTGGCCGGATTGCCTTGCTTTTAAAAAGGGAACGATTTCACGGGTACAGTACATAAGACCATGCACATTGGTGTTGAACATGGCGTGCCATTGTTCGAGCGGCAATTCTTCTACTTTGCCGAAACGCCCGAATCCGGCATTGTTGATGAGTCCATAGAAGTTTTCGCCCAAGCGGGTGCGGGTAAATTGCAGGGCCGAAGCCACCTGTCGTTGGTCCGATACATCGCATTTGAAAAAGTGAAAATGCTCGTGCGTAAAGGCTGGTTTGTTTCGCCCCCAGCCAGCTATGGTATAGCCCTGTTCGCACAACAATTTAGCGGTAGCTAGTCCAATGCCCTTACTTACGCCAGTAATGATGATGATATCGGTGGTATTCATGCAGCGAAAATACGTGAATTAGCCCGATTTCGCAGTTTTATTGGGCTTTTTAGCCGGCTTGAGGCAAAAGTGCCAGCAAATCATCGAGTTGGTTGGCTTCTTCCGCTTTTTTATCGCGGCGCCAGCGCAAAATTCTCGGAAAACGCAAGGCTACGCCCGACTTATGTCGCTTACTGGCCTGCAAACCTTCGAAGCCAATTTCGAACACCAGGCTGGGGGTTACCGTTCGTACCGGTCCGAATTTCTCAAGCGTATGGGCCTTAATAAAACGATCGACTTCTTTGATTTCGACATCGCTAAGGCCACTGTAGGCTTTGGTAAAGGTTACCAGTTTGTTGCCCTGCCAGAGTGCAAAGGTGTAATCTGTAAAAAGCCCCGCCCGGCGTCCATGGCCCTGCTGGGCATACAACAAAACGGCGTCGATGCTTAGCGGATCGACCTTCCATTTCCACCAGTCGCCTTTTTTTCGGCCTGCTTCGTAGGCGGAATCGAGCCGTTTGAGCATGAGGCCTTCTGCCAACTGCGCGCGACTCTGCTGGCGAAACGCCACCAACTCCTCCCAGCTGCTGGCTATTAAGGGCTCTGATAAGCGAAAATGAGCGGGGTTTAAGGTCTTGCAAAGTGTTTGAAGTAGCTGATGTCGGTGCTTCAGGCTGTGTGCGCGGAGGTCCTTAGCTTCCCATTCGAGCAGGTCGTACAATAGCATGCCTGCGAGAAGCTGTTGGGTTAGTTTTTTAGAGGGCTTTTTCCTTCCTAGTCGTTGTTGGAGGGCCGCAAAGGGCATTGGTCCGGCTGTGTCGAAACACAACAGTTCCCCATCTACCACACAAGCTTCTGGCAGCGATTCTGCTGCAGCAATGAGCTCGGGAAAGGCTTCGCTGATGAGTTCTTCGCCACGCGACCAGAGGAAAACGGTATTGTCGCGCTTGATGAGTTGTGCCCGAATGCCATCCCATTTCCATTCGGCTTGCCATGCGTTAATGGGGCCGAGGCTGTGGGGTTCTTGCTCAAGGGGGTAGGCCAGGTAAAAAGGGTAGGGTTTTGAGGCGTCGGTAGCTGAGGAAGCTTCGAGCAAATCGGTTAAACTTTGGCCATCATCGGCCTGCCAGTTACCGGTAAGGGCGTAGCTGAGTGCGCTTTCTTCCATGTTTTTGGCTTGTGCCAGCCCTTTGATAAGCAGTTTTTCGGAAACGCCTACCCGAAACCCTCCGGTGAGTAATTTGTTGAATAAAAAACGTGGCCATAGGGGAAGTTGTCGCCATTGGCGGAGTACAAAGGCCCGTTTTTCGCTTTCATCAGCTTGCTTAAGCGCTTTTATTTGGAGCATAAGCTGGTGCAGCGGGGGCAAGGTGGTGTTTTGAGGCGCGGGCAGGAGTAGTGAAAGGGTTTCGGCCAGGTCGCCTACATGTTGGTAGCATTCGTCGAGCATCCATTGGCTGAGGCCAGATTCGGCAGCAGCCCAGTCGCGCAGTTGGCTACTGTTTATGGTTTTTTTTGGCCGGCGACCGGTGAAGAGTGCGATGGTCCAGAGCGCATCGGCATCGGGTACCTGGCTAAAATAATCGGCCAGGGCTTGTACCTTGTCGCGGGTAGCCGTGCTGCGGTCGAGGGCGAGGAACAGTTCCGTAAAGGTTTTCATGCGGTTTTCTCCTGTTGTGGCTCGGTTTCGCCGCTAAAAAGGGTATTTTCTTCGCGGGCATCGATGCCCATCTCCTGCAATTGGCGACTGAAAAGTGCCGTGAAGCCATGGGTACAAATGATCCGCTCGGCTTGGCTGGCTGCTACAGCTTCAAGCAAGCCCGGGTAATCGGCATGATCGCTGATGACAAAGCCACGATCGAGCGATTGCCGCCTGCGGTTGCCCCTGATTTGTGCCCAGCCCGAGGCCATAGCATCGCTGAATGGACTGAATTTTTTTTCCCAATCTCCGCCTCCTGCTCCCGGAGGCGCGAGTACCATTACGCCACGACCGTGTAATTTAGCGTCGTAGCAGTTTAGTGGCAGGGTTTTGGGAAGGACATAACCTACTGCTTCGAGCGCCTGGTTCATTCGGTCGATGGTGGGATGTACAAAAATGGGCCCCAGCCCTGTATCCAGTCCGTGTAACAAGCGCTGCGCTTTTCCCAAGGAGTAACCATACAGGAGGCAGTTTATTTGCAAGGCTTTTTGTTCGGCCCACCAGCGGTTGATTTCGTCGTAAACCATTTGTTGCGGTTCCCAGCGATACACGGGCATGCCGAAGGTGCACTCGGTGATGAAGGTATGACAGGGTATGGCTTCATAGGCCGGACTTAAGCCGTCGTTTTCGGTTTTATAGTCGCCCGAAACCACCCAAATTTCGCCTTGGTATTCGACCCTGATTTGGGCAGAGCCGGGAATATGTCCGGCCGGATGCCAGCTAAAGGCTACGCCATTGATGCGAATGCTTTCGCCATAGGCAACGCACTGTAGCGAGATGTCTTTGCCCAGGCGTTCGCGCAGCACATCGCGGTTATGTTCGTGCGCCAGGTAGTGTTTTTGACCCCAGCGGGCATGATCGGCATGTGCGTGGGTGATGAGGGCTTTGTGGACCTTTCGCCAGGGATCGATGTAAACATCGGCCTTTGGGCAGTAGATGCCTTGTGGGCTAAACTGCAGAAGTTCTTGTTGTGCCATAGCTTGAGCATCTTAACGTTTTAAGCAGGTCGATGTTCAAAGATAGGGCTTAGGTGCGACAGCTTGTGTCAATCAAAAGCCCGGGAAGTTGCCATACAAGGCCAGTAGCAGGAGGAGCAGCCCCAGGATGCTCAGGAGCAATTGCAGGGGAAGCATAAAGCGAAACCACTGGCTATATTCTACCCGGGCCATGCCCAGCACCCCGATTAGCACGCCGGAGGTAGGGGTGATGAGGTTGGTAAAGCCATCGCCCAACTGAAAAGCCAGCACCGCCAATTGGCGTGATATGCCCAGTAAATCGGCCAAGGGAGCCATTACAGGCATGGTAAGGGCAGCTTGGCCTGAGCCAGAGGGCACCAAGATGTTGATGGCGGTTTGGATGGCGAACATGAGTTCGACCGCCCAGGCCGGAGAAACCTCTTTGAAGCTATCGGCCGTATGGTAGAGCAAGCTATCGATGATGCGGCCATCTTCGAGAATGACCAAAATTCCGGCGGCAAGGCCTACCACCAGTGCGGCTCCGGCAATGTCGCGTGCACCATCGAGGAACTGTTTCACAAAGGCATCGGGATGCATGTTCAGGCTGATGGCGCTGCTGATGCCCAGGGCCAAGAAACAGGCCGCGATTTCTTCCATGAACCAGCCGTGCGCCATGACGCCCAGCACAATACCGGCTATGCAAAAACCCAGTTGAAGCAGTATAAAGTAATACACCGATTTGCGGATGAACCATGGGCAGCTAAGCGCGAAAAACAAGCCCAACAAGGGTAAAGCGGGCAGCAGATAGCTCTTATTGCCGAAGTTAAGCTCGCTTTGTGGGTGTTGCCAGCTGAATGCCAGTATGCTCAGCAAGATCAGGGCATAGGCCCACCAGCTATTGCGACCTCCTGGGCGGTGGGTGGGGAGTTTTTCGACTTGATGACGTTGTTCGCGCCACCAGAGATTGGCGGTTGTGCTGAAGCTTTTTTCGGGTTTCTGCTTAATGCGGGCTGCATACCAGAGCACATAGCCAATGCCCAGCAGATTTATGAGGGCGAAACAAAGGAGTCTGAATTCCAAGCCACTGAATGGCTGCAAGCCGGCAATTCCCTGTGCTACTCCGATGGTAAAAGGGTTAAGCAAGGCTCCGGCAAAGCCTAGGGCTGCTCCCACAAAACACATGGCCAGGCCAGTGATGGCATCGTACCCCATAGATATGGCCAACGGTACAAAAATGAGCACAAAGGGGATGGTTTCTTCGCTCATGCCGAAGACCGCGCCGAAAATGGCGAATAGCAACATCGACAAACTGATGAGAATAGGGCCGGAACCCAATTGACGGCTGAGGGGGAATTTATCGAGGCGGTTGGCTCGTTTTACCAGGCTGATGATGCCCAAATCGAGTGCACGGCTTTGCTGCAGGATGTAAAATACCCCACCTACGATAAAAATAAAAATGATGATACCCGATTGCCGCTCAAATCCTCTGTAAAAGGCGGTGAGTACCTGCCAGCTTTGGGGTTCGGCTGGCATTTCCTGAAAGGTATCGGCCAGAATCAGCGTCCTGGCTGTTCCGTTTACATCGCGGATTTCGCGTTCAAAACTACCTCCGGGCAGCCACCAGCTGAGGGCAGCAGCCAAACAAAGAATACCAAATAAAAGCACGTAGGTATGCGGAATCCTGATTTTTGCCATGGCACAAATCAACAAAAAAACAGGAGATTATTCACCATCGCCCTTGATGTCCTTCAGTTTGCTGCCGAGGCTTGCTATCTTTGAGCATAAACAAGCTGAATATCCGTTTGATCGTTATGCGCGTATCTTATTTCTTGTCGTTGTTCTTTACTGTTGTATTGTCGTTTTTTGGCTTGTCGGCCGGCGATAGTCTGGCTCCGAAATCCTATTCCGAAGCCCACCATCAATCGTTACTGAGCGAAAAAAAGCCACCGCGTGTGCCTTTGCCCTATGTGCAAAACGAGTGGGTTGACTCGGTATACGAGGCCATGAACGACACGCAGCGGCTAGGGCAGTTGTTTATGGTAGCTGCACATGCTCAAACCGATAAGCCCGATGCCAAACTTTTGAAATTGATTGAATCCTATCATATAGGGGGGCTCATTTTTATGAAAGGCACGCCCGTGCGGCAGGCCTTGCACACCAATGCTTACCAACAAGCCGCAACGGTGCCCTTGCTCATAGCCATGGATGCCGAATGGGGCCTTGCCATGCGCCTCGATAGCACGGTGAAGTATCCTTATCAGATGACTTTGGGCGCCATTAGCGATCAAAAACTTATTTACGAAATGGGCCGGCAAATTGCTGCGCAAAGCCGCCGTTTGGGCGTGCATGTAAGCTTTTCACCCGTAGTTGATATCAACAACAACCCCCATAATCCAGTCATTAGTTTCCGTTCGTTTGGCGAAAACAAGCATTTAGTAGCCGAAAAGGGTATCGCCTATATGCAGGGCTTGCAAGATGGGGGTGTATTGGCCTGTGCCAAGCATTTCCCGGGGCATGGCGATACCGATGCCGATTCACACTACGCCTTACCTGTGGTAAAAGCCAGTCGTAAGCAGCTCGATACCTTGGAATTGGTGCCTTTTAAGCGGTTGATCAGGGCGGGAGTAGGGAGTGTCATGGTGGCGCATCTTGCCATTCCTTCGCTCGACAAAACACCTAACCGGGCCAGTACCTTGAGCAAAGAAGTGGTGCAAAAGCTTTTAAAAGACGAACTCGACTTTGAAGGCTTGGTATTTACCGATGCGCTCAATATGAAAGGCGTTGCCGATTATTATCTGCCGGGCGAAGTAGATGCCCTTGCGCTATTGGCTGGTAACGACATCTTGCTCTACAGCATGGATGTTCCGGTAGCCATTAACAGCATTTTTAAGGCCTTAGAAGACGACCGCATCAGTTGGCGAAGCATCGAAAAAAGGGTAAAGCGCATGCTGGCGGTGAAGTATTGGGTGGGTTTACAGGAGAAGCGTAGGGTAGATACCACGGGTTTGTATGCTGACCTCAACCCAGCCGCTGCCGGGGCCCTGCAACAACGCATTTTTGAGCAAGCCATCACCTTGGTTAAAAATCCCGATAAGTTGGTACCGCTTCGTGCCCGCAGCCCACAAAAACGATTGCACATTGGGGTAGGCGAAAATGCTGGGGCAACGGCCTTTTACGAAGCCATGGGCCTTTACAGCAGGGCCGATCATTTTTATATGCCCATGAAATTCGACAGTTTGATGCTCAACCAGCTGGCGGTACAAATGGCCGATTATGATGAGGTAGTGGTAAGTTGGCACCTGAGTAGCCAACGCGCAACCCAGTTGTTTGGACTTGATATTCAAACCCAAAACCGCATGCGCTCCCTGTTGGCTACCAAACCGCATGTGCAATTGGTATTTGGCAATGCCTACAGTTTAGCCGGTTTTGACATGGGGGGCAGCCTGATTTGTGGTTTTGAAGAGCATAGTTGGGCATGGAAAGCTGCTGCTCAGGCGCTTTTTGGGGTAATGCCTTTTAAAGGCCAGTTGCCGGTAAGTGTATCGCCCGATATGCCGGCCGGCTGCGGTTTACAAACCAAGGCCCTGCAAAATCGGCAATTGCGTTTTGGAGATCCTGGCCAATGGGGTCTGCGGCCATCCGACTTTGGCCGAATCGACCGTCAAGTAGAGCAGGCCATTAAAATGCGGGCCCTACCGGGTGCACAGTTGATGATTGCGCGTGGGGCTGAAGTTATTTATGCCAAATCTTATGGTTTTACCGACTATCAAAATCGGATTCCAGTACGTCAAACGCATGTATATGACTTGGCATCACTCAGCAAAGTGCTGGGAACCGGTCTGGGACTGATGCAATTGCATGCCGAAGGGAAGTTGCCGATTGATTCCTCGCTCGGTTTTTTTTTGCCCGAAACCAAAGCTTATCCCATTGGCAGCCGAACTTTACGTGAACTTATGGCGCATCAGGCGGGTTTGCCAGCCTTTGTGCCCTTTTGGAAACGCACTTTCAAAGGAGGCAAGCCCGATCCATTTTGGTATAACCCCAACCCACAAACAGCTACTTTTACGATAAATGATGAGCTGAAGATCAAAACGACCATACGCGATTCTGTTTTTCAGTGGATACTTGAAACACCCTTACAGCCGGCTGGGAAAATGGTGTACAGCGATTTGGGGCCCATGTTACTTTGGCGGGTCGTAGAGCGTATAACAGGCATGCCGGCCGAAGCCTATGTAGAGCAGCAGTTTTTTGAACCTTTGCAGTGTGTAACCATGGGCTATAATCCGCTGCAAAGGCGGGGCGAGATGCAGGCCCTCCATCCACACCAAATTGCCCCTACTGAGCAGGACAAAACTTTTCGGCTTAGCTTGTTGCATGGCCAGGTACACGACCCAATTGCAGCCTTGTTGGGCGGTGTAGCCGGACATGCCGGTTTGTTTGCCCATGCTGCCGATGTGTTACGCCTCTGTGCGCCTTTGCTCGATGCGGAAGGCCCATTGCCCTTATCGACCATTGATTTATTCAGCTCGCCTCAATTTGCTGGTAATCGGAGGGGGTTATTATGGGATCGGCCTTTAAAAGTGGAAAACGGGCTTGTAGCCGCATCGGGAAGTAAAGCTTCTCCCTACAGCTTTGGACATGCCGGATTTACAGGAACTTTTGTGTGGATTGACCCAGGTAATGACTTGGTGCTTGTTTTTTTGTCGAATCGGGTACATCCGTCGGCCCAGCCCAATTTGTTAGCTCAACTGAATTTGCGCACGAATTTGCTCGATGAAGTGATTGGGATGATGGAGTGAAGAAGCCTTGCGTTGGGAGTATATTTTCATGAGCATTTTTACCTACTGCTCATTTCCTATCGCTTGCATTTAATGTCAGGTCCCCCTGTCCTTGGCTTCGCAGGACGCTACCAGAGATACAAGATGTACACTTCTCCCTTTTATTCGATGCTTATTCGCTTTACGCGTGTAGGTGAACTTGCGTTGTTTTCGAAGATTTCGATGCGGTAAGTATGACCCTTTTCAAATCGCATGCGATGCAGTACCCGGCCTCGATTTTCGATGCTTTCGACGTTTTGCATAAATGTGGTACCCTCAAAATTAGAGACCAACACATTGTGTTGGTTCCCATGTATCCAAGTCCATATCCCAAATCTTCTTTCGGTGACCAAAGGAATGCCACTGGGTGATTGACCTACTGTATCGAAGCGGGAAAAAGCTGTTTCTCCAATAAAGCGCACAAGTAAGTGGTTGTCATCGCCCAAATAAGCTTCAAAGCAGAGGTCTCTGGGGTATTCAGTACGCCCTTCAGCAAGTACGTTTGGACCAAAAGGCCCTTCGGCAGGATAGGAGATGCCAACTACTTGATCTTTTTTACAACCAAAATGCAAGCTTGCTAAAACAAGAAGTGCGATTAGTTTATTGCGCATGTCGTTAGGATTATGGTGGAGCAATATAGCTATTGTAAAGTTGCTTAACAACAGCTTAATGGAAATTTAATCACGGAAAGTGTTGGCTATCTATAGCGCTCAGTCAAAGGTTGTTTCGTAACGGTGCCTTTACGCCCCAGGTTTGTATCCCCGCCTTGGTATGCGTTCGAATTAGCCAGCGTATCTTATTTAGAACCTCAAAACGGGTAGTTGAGTATTTAGGTAAAGGCGCGCCTTACGACCATATTCAAAAAGTGTATTCGGTGCACATCCTCTATTTTGATTTAGGTCAAGACGAAGATAATGTTTATCATGGCCTCATGCATTTTACCCGAATTCACAAGCAGGACCTGTTGAAGCTCAGCAAATCGCAGCAAGAAAAATAGGAACGGGCCTGGGCAGGTGAGTTGAATCCGGAGTGTTTTTTGCTAAAAATCAATAACTTTGATGAAGTTTCGAGAGACTCCTTGGATGAATAGATTTATTATTTCAATACCAGCGAATTGCCCGATTATTATAAGGCAAAAGGTCTCGACGAAGTAGCAAAGCAACTTAAAGTAGATGCCATGCAACCTGAATTGAAAGAAAACTACATGAAGCATTTACATGAGCTCAATGTTTCCGAGCGGAGGGTAAGGCAGAAGGGTTTGGGTTGCAACTTATAGCCAGTGTAACGAAAATGTATAGCAATGGGCTTGAAGTGGCTTCGATTGCGAAGATTCAAGAATTGCCTGTAGAAGAGGTAAAGCATATGCTCAAGGTCCAAAAACTTCATTAAGGATTAATAAGCTCATGGCACCCTTCAATATCACACAGCCACTTCATTACTACCTGACGGGAATATGCTCCCCCCGGCCTCGTTTGAATGCTGTTGTCTTTGTATTTTAGTCTTTTCCTACCTACCATGTACCGATGATGTGTAAAGCCGTTTTTAAGTTGAATCTTTTTTGTGGGGCATTTTTGCTGGGTATAGGTTTGTTTTTTGCAGGATGTAAAAAAGATCAGGTTGAAAGCCCGCTTCCCCCACAGCCTAATCCTAAGGTGTTTGAATTACCGCCTACCAGCCGTGTGGTGATGTATGAAGTCAATCTGCGCGCTTTTAGTCAGGATGGCAGCTTTGCCGGGCTAGAGGCGCGTTTACCAGATTTGGAACGTTTGCAAGTGAATGTGATCTGGCTCATGCCCATACACCCGGTGGGGCAGGTTCGTTCGGCTGGGGGATTGGGCTCTCCCTATTCGGTACGCGATTATCGGGGCATAGCGCAGGAGTACGGTAATTTAGCCGATTTTAAGCGATTGGTACAAGCTGCACACCAAAAGGGCATGGCGGTGATTCTCGATTGGGTGGCCAACCATACCGCTTGGGATCACCCCTGGATAGATGCGCATCCCGATTGGTATACCCGCGATGGCAGCGGTACCATTGTGCATCCGCCAGGAACCAATTGGCTCGATGTTGCCGATTTGAATTTTGATAAGCAGGAAATGCGACAGGCCATGATTGCCGATATGCGGTATTGGACCGAAGAAGTAGGTATCGATGGTTTTCGTTGCGATGCTGCGGATATGGTGCCCTATACTTTCTGGCTACAGGCCATCGACAGTTTACGCAGAGGAGCGCCACAAACCCTACTGATGTTTGCCGAAGGCATTCGCTCAAATCACGTCAACGCGGGCTTCGATTTGATTTTTAGCTGGAACTATTATACCCAATTGAAAAATAGTTTTCAGCAAGGCAATGGCACTGCCAATTTGTGGCAAGCCCATTTGGCTGAATATAATCAAATGCCGACGCATGCGCATCGACTTCGGTTTATCACCAACCACGACGAATACGCTTGGGACAATACCCCCGCGGCACTTTTTGGGGGCGATGCGGCTGCTTTTGCTGCCTTTGCCCTGAGCAGCTGCTGGAGTCCAGTGATTATGATTTATAATGGACAAGAAATTGGCTGGCCACAATTGATTCCTTTTTTCACCAAAGCACCCTTGAACTGGAATTATAAAGCCGCTTATCGCGCGCAGTATGAAAACTGGATGGCCCTTCGTGCAGCTCGTCCTTTGCTTTTTGAAGGGGAGATGAACTTGCTACAAACAGCCTCCTTAACGGCCTTCAGCCGGGCCCATGAACAAGATACCTTGCTCGTGGTGGTGAATACCCGCGCGCAAGCCGATAGCCTGCAACTGCCTGCGCACTGGCAGGATAATAGATGGACTTCGCTCTTTGGTTCAGCTGATGAACCACATCGGTCAGCCGGTCATGCGGTGAATGTGTGGAAGCGGAATTGATATAAGATTAATCCTGCTCGCTTTCTTCGCTCAGCATGATCTCCGACGAAAAGCGGAAGTTGAGTTTGGGGTTTTCTTCGATGGCGCGTTGCAACATCCACAGGCTGTCGGACAGGTATACCGGACGGTTGTCTTTGTCAAAGGCCAGGTGGTCTTTTTTGTACCTGAAAAAATCTTCGATGGCGGTAGGATCTTCCGAATCAACCCAGCTTGCTTTGAGGTAGCTCAAAGGACGGAAATTGACTTTGGCTCCATATTCTTGTAAAAGCCTGAACTGGATAACATCGAACTGGAGTTCGCCCACAGTACCAATGATTTTCCGGTTGCCGGGCTGCTGGGTAAATAGCTGCGCTACCCCTTCGTCGGTAAGCTGTCGTAACCCTTTTTCGAATTGTTTGGCTTTGAAAGGGTCTTGGTTTTCAACCATTCGGAACAACTCAGGCGAGAATGCCGGAATGCCCTTAAAGAAAAAACTGCCTCCTTCGGTGAGCGAATCGCCAATTTTAAAATTGCCTGTATCGTACAACCCTACTACATCGCCAGGATAGGCTTTGTCGACATTGGTACGGTCGTTTGCCTGGAACATGATGGGGGTGGAAAAACGGAACTTTTTCTTCAATCGTGGATGAAAATAAAAAGTGTTTTTTTCGAAAACCCCCGAGCAAACCCGCATAAAGGCAATGCGATCGCGGTGATTGGGATCGAGGTTGGCGTGTATTTTAAAAACGAATCCGGAGAGTTTGGCGTCTTCGGGTTTTACTTGTTGCTGACTGGTTTCTCGAGGGCGGGGTGCGGGAGCAATTTCTACAAAGGTGTTCAAGAGTTCCTGTATGCCAAAGTTGTTGAGGGCACTGCCGAAAAATACGGGAGCCAGTTCTCCGGAAAGATAGGCCTGGTGCGTAAATTCAGGATACAATGCTGCCAATTCAATTTCTTCTCGTAACTGGGCGGCATATCGTCCAATTTTGAGGTCGAGTGCGCTGTCGTTGAGGTCTTCAAAAGCCTGCAGATCGTCGGATATGCCGGTTTTATTGGGTGCAAACAAATTAAGCTGTTTGCGGTACATGTTGTAAACCCCCTTAAAGGTTGCCCCCTTACTGATAGGCCAAGTGAGGGGCGTGGTCTTGATGTTCAGTTTTTCTTCAAGTTCTTCCAGCAAATCAAATGGGTCTTGACCTTCGCGGTCCATTTTGTTGATGAAAATAATCACCGGGGTATTCCGCATGCGGCAAACGCCCATGAGCTTTTCGGTTTGTTCTTCGACCCCTTTGGCGGCATCTACGACCAGAATTACCGAGTCAACGGCAGTCAGGGTTCTAAAGGTGTCTTCGGCGAAATCTTTGTGGCCGGGGGTGTCGAGGATGTTTACCCTGCAGCCATTGTACTCGAAGCCCATCACAGAAGTGGAAACAGAAATGCCCCTTTGCTTTTCAATTTCCATAAAATCGGAGGTCGCCGATTTTTTGATTTTATTGCTTTTTACTGCTCCGGCTGTTTGGATGGCGCCCCCAAAGAGCAAAAACTTTTCGGTGAGGGTGGTTTTACCCGCATCGGGGTGCGAAATAATGGCAAAGGTGCGGCGACGTGCGATTTCCTTACTGTGACTCATGCTGGCTTTTTCGAAGCCGCAAAAATACGCTTTTATGCTGAAGCCTGTTTACAGATGTATGCCAACCGACAGGATGTTGGAAAAAAGCGTTTGGCTGCGGTCGCCCACATTGGTAATGGCGTAGTCGATGCCAAACTTCTTAAAACGCAGTCCAACGCCCAAATTGGGGTGCATGGTGGTGGCTATGCGGTTATCGAAATCTGGGGTGCGTTGCACATTGTTGAGTCCTGCACGCACATAAAGCAATTCGGCATAGCCAAACTCAACGCCCAGGCGCGGGTCGAGGCTAAAGCGCCCCAAATTAGCAATGTTGTTTCGCTGTCCGTCGGTGGTCAGGTCGAGGGCAAATTCGGGTTGCAGGCTCATTTTTTTCTTCAGCTCAAAGCGATAGGCCAGTCCGATGCTGGCGCGGGGCAGGGTAATTTCGAGGCTGCCATCGGGCATTTCGTTGCCGGTTTGTAGAAAAACATCTTCAAATTCTTCGGTATTAAAACTCCAGGCGTTAAAAGTGGTGGTAACATCGCGGAGCATGACACCCAATTTGAGCTTGTTCCAGCTGCGTTGGGCACCAACATCAAAGCCAAAGCCCCAGGCATCGGCAAAAGGGCCGATGATCCTACGGATGATTTTGGCATTGGCGCCCAGCTGCCATTTGTTTTCGAGGGCGTGCGCATACGAAAAACTCAGGGCATAGTCGGCCGCCGAAAAAAGAGAGATGTTGTTGTAGTTGATGCTGCCACTGGCATCGTAAAGGCGGAGGGTGTTGGGAATATCGTCGATCCCCAGACGGATGAACGAGAGGCCAACGGCATTGCGTTCGTCGAGCTGGTATACCACCGCCCCAAAATCGTAATTGGCTATGCCGGCAAAATACTCGGCATGCATCAGGTTGCCCATGATGCGGTGGTCGGCATTGAGTATACCTGCCGGATTCCAGTAAGTGGCTGTGGCATCGCTGATGCCAGCAACGGTAGCCCCGCCGAGCGCCATAGCGCGTGCGCCCACACCTATGGCCATAAATTCGTTACTGTATTTAGGTGCCTGTGCCCAAGCGCATACCACTTGCAATGAAAGTATAAAACCGACTAAATAATGCTTCATCAGGAGTTCGAAGGGCAATAATACCGCATAATAACAAAATTGCAGACGAAAGATTGCCTATGGGTGTATTTTTTATGGGTTGAATGGTTTTTTATGAAAGCAGAGCTGCGTGCGGATTGGGCATTTGAAATTCATTGCTCCCGCTGACGCCTGAGCTATTCAAAATTCATCGCTCATGCTAGCGCACTCGCTATTCATCATTCAGAATTCAATTCGCGGTAGAACCCAACGGCAACGCCTTCGATGGCATGACGGGAGAATTTGGCATTTGTCCTTTGGGCTACACCCTCAGTATTTGCGATTTAAAATAGAACAAGTCACAACCCATGCATGACGTCGCTGGTCGTATAAACGAACTCCCCGCCGCCCTTCTCATCGTCCTACCGGATCAAATTCACCAAACCCTTGTCGATTCGGAGATTGCGGCCATCGGGGGAGAAGCGGATTACAAAAGGGTAGGCCCCGGGAGGTAAGGGGTTGCCCTGGTAATGGCCATCCCAGCCATGCTGCAAATTGGTGCTGCGAAATACCAGATTGCCCCAGCGATCGTTCACCTCCATACTGTATTCGCTCATGGCACAACGGGTGGCGATAAGCAATTCGTCATTCAACCCATCACCTTTGGGTGTAAAAGCATTGGGCAGGCCAGAACTATCGAAGATAAAATCGAATTTCGTCTAAAGCCGAACAACCAACAACTGCAAACTCAAGTAGAAATTCTATTTTTGCAGCCAAATGAACAAGACCAATTTAGTAGCTGAATTGCAATGGCGGGGTTTGTTACACGACATCATGCCCGGAACCGAAGAATTGTTGTTAAAAGAGATGACCACCGGCTATGTGGGCTTTGATCCAACCGCCGATTCGCTGCATATTGGCAATTTGGTGCCAATCATGTTGTTGGTGCATT
Organism: Bacteroidia bacterium; assembly: GCA_046291695.1. Classification (GTDB taxonomy): domain Bacteria; phylum Bacteroidota; class Bacteroidia; order UBA7662; family UBA7662; genus PNNG01. The sequence goes on along the minus strand of JBKBSO010000019.1, from coordinate 11,506 downwards.
GGCAACGGGCTGGCCATAAACCCCTCGCTTTGGTAGGCGGTGCCACCGGACTGGTAGGTGATCCTACCGGACGTTCTACCGAGCGCAATATGCTCACCGTCGACGAGATCAACCACAACCTCAACTGTCAGCGTAAGCAGCTCGAAAAATTCCTCGATTTTGACGCTAATCTGCCCAACAGAGCCGAAATTGTAAATAATTACGACTGGTTCAAGGAGTTCGATTTTTTGGGCTTCATCCGCGATGTAGGCAAGCATATTCCAATCAACTATATGCTGGCCAAAGACTCGGTTAAAAACCGGCTTGAAAACGGTATGTCGTTTACCGAATTTTGCTATCAGCTGATTCAAGGCTACGATTTTGTGCATTTGTACAACAATTACGGCTGTAAATTGCAAATGGGTGGTTCCGATCAATGGGGCAATATTACCACCGGAACCGAAATGATCCGCCGCATGCAAGGTGGAGAGGCCTTCGCCCTTACGGCTCCCCTGGTAAAAAAGAGCGACGGTACCAAATTCGGCAAATCTGAAGGCGGCAATGTGTGGCTCGATCCTGAAAAAACCTCACCCTACCAGTTTTATCAGTTTTGGCTGAACGTAAGCGATGAAGATGCGGCACGCTACATTGGCGTTTACACCCTGCTCGAAAAGGAGCAGATTGAGCAGCTCAAGCGGGAGCATGCCGAAGCACCACATTTACGCATTTTGCAAAAAGCTTTGGCCGAAGAAGTCACCGTGCGCGTACACTCGCGCGACGATTATGAGCAAGCAGTACAGGCCTCTGAAATTTTATTCGGAAGGGCGACCGCTGAAAATTTACAGGCCCTGCCCGAAAAGTTGCTCTTGCAAATCATGGAAGGAGTCCCGCAAAGTCGCGTTGCTCGTGACTTGTTTGATGCAGGCGTTGAGCTGGTGAGCCTACTCGCCGAACAAACCTCTATTTTTCCCTCGCGTGGCGAAGCCCGAAAAATGATTCAGGCTGGTGGTTTTAGTCTGAACAAAACAAAAATCTCGGAGGAAAAAGCCCTGATTGGAAAGCAGGACTTACTTGCCAACAAATACCTCCTGGCGCAGAAGGGTAAAAAGCAATACTTTTTGATTGTGGCCGAATAGGTCGATTTTTTTGATTGTTTGCGGGGAATTGCCTTATTTAGCGAGTGTACATCGCTACTGAAATACCTATGGCAAAATCACCAAAAATTACCCTGCCCGGAAAGGCAAGGGCCATCATTCATAAAATAGGACCGTCGGTTGATGGCGGCCGCTTTGCGGTAAAGCGTGTGGTAGGCGATCGGCTCGACCTATGGGCCGATTTGCTCATCGACGGGCACGATAAGGTTAACGCCTGTGTGCTATACCGAAAAAAGGGTGCCCGTAAATGGGAAGAAGCCCCAATGCATCAAGAGGCCGGGGAGCGCTGGACTGGCAACATTAGCCTGGTGAAGCCCGGGTTTTATGAATATGCGGTAGAAGCTTGGGTCGACCATGCCATCAGTTGGAATTACGACACCCGCCGCAAAATAGAAGGCTGGCAGCGCGTACAGGTGGAATTGCAAATGGGTGCCGCCTTCTTAGAAGCTATTTTGCCCAAGGCCACAAAAAAGGAGCAAGCCGAGATTAACAAATGGATCAACATCCTGCTCGATGAAAAACAGTATGAAAAAGCCATCAGCTTGGTGCTCGATGGCAGTTTTGTGCCTGTTTTTTTGAAATATCCTGCCCGCGAAAACCCTACCCAAAGCACAGCCTTACCGCTATGGGTCGATCGTGAAAAAGCGGTTTTTAGCGCCTGGTACGAGCTTTTTCCTCGTTCTACCTCAGCTAAGCCAGGCAAACATGGCACTTTTAAAGATACCATACGGCTTTTGCCACGCTTGCAAGACCTGGGCATGGACACCCTTTACTTGCCTCCCATACATCCCATAGGTGTTCAACACCGCAAGGGTAAGAACAACAGCACCACTGCTTTGCCCGAAGAGCCGGGTTGTCCTTGGGCCATTGGTGGAACTGCCGGGGGGCATAAAGTTATTCTGCCCGAATTGGGTAGCCTCGACGATTTTCGCTTATTGGTGAAAGAAGCACAGGCAGTAGGCATAGAAATTGCCCTAGACTATGCGTTGCAATGCTCACCCGACCACCCCTACGTGAAAGAACATCCGCAATGGTTTAAGTGGCGGCCCGATGGTACAGTGCAATATGCCGAAAATCCGCCCAAAAAATACCAAGACGTATTGCCCATCAATTTCGAAACCGAAGATTGGGAAAACCTCTGGTACGAATTGCGCAGCATTCTCGAATTTTGGATTGCACAGGGGGTAAAAATATTCCGCGTAGATAATCCACATACCAAGAGCTTTCAGTTTTGGGAGTGGTGCATCGCGGGCATACACGAAAAAAATCCGGAGGTCCTCTTTTTGTCGGAAGCTTTTACCGCCCCCTCTGTGATGAAATACCTGGCCAAGGCCGGATTTACCCAGTCGTACACCTATTATTCGTGGCGTAACACCAAGCACGAACTCATCCAATACCTTGAAGAACTCAGCAACACCGAGATGGCCGAGTATTTCCGGCCGAACTTTTGGCCCAATACGCCCGATATTAATCCCATTCCCCTTCAAGGAGCCAAAGATGCCCTTTTCTTGACACGCTACTTTATGGCGGCTACGCTTTCATCGAATTATGGTTTTTACGGACCAGTGTACGAATTTATGATTAGTGAACCCATGCCGGGCAAAGAAGAGTACATCGATTCGGAGAAATATGAAGTGCGCCATTGGGACTGGAGCAAAACCAACAAGCTCACCGAACTCATCCGTCGTACCAACAAGGCCCGCCGCGAAAATAAAGCCCTGCAGCGTACCAACAACATCCATTTTTGTCAGGTCGAAAATGACCAGCTGCTGGCCTATCTGAAAATGAGCGACGACCGTTCGAATGCGGTGCTGGCCATCGTAAACCTCGATCAGCACGATACCCAAAGAGGCATGGTGCAATTGCCGCTATACATGCTGGGTTTTGGCCCGGATGCCCAATACCAGGTGTACGACCTCATTACCGGGGCACGCTACAGCTGGCAAGGCGAATGGAATTATGTGGAGCTGAATCCCGAATATCTGCCCGTACATTTGTTCCGCATCGAAAAGTTTTAAGTATGTTACAAGAGCCACATGCCAACAGCCCTCAGCCACAAACTTGGCCCGGATGCGTTTCGGATAGTGGCTTTGTGCAGTGGCTGCAAGCTGAGGTGCTGCCCAACTACCTTAAAAAATGCCGTTGGTTTGCAGGTAAGGCGCGCAGGTTAAAACAAGTGCGGATTAAAGCATCCATCCCTTTCGCTTTTTCGGGACAGCAGGCGTTTTTGTTGATTATTGATGCCTACTACCAAACGGGTAAGCTCGAGGAGTATCTTTTGCCTTTGACTTTTTGTGATCGGCAAGCCGAAGCCCCGGAGCGCTCAGTACTTACGGAATGGCAGGGAGGCTGGCTCATGGATGCCATTTACGATGCCGACTTTAGGGCAGGCTTATTCGATGCCGTGCAGCAAAATCGCAGCATCAAGGCAGGCGAATTCCTACTGCAGTTTGAGCAAGGCTCCGCTTTTGTGCCCATCAAGCTGAAAGACGTAGGTTCGCGGGTGATGAATTTCGACCAAAGCAACAGTGCGCTGTTTTTCGGTGATGCTTACTTCTTTAAGCTCTATCGCAAGCTCTTTAAATTAAGCAATCCGGAGTTGGAGGTGGTGCGCTACCTGAGCGAAACAAGTGATTTCCGGCAAATCCCGGTCTATGCCGGGAGCATCAGCCTCAAAAAAGGCAAAGCCTTTGAAATTACACTCGCCATCATGCAGCAAAAAGTAAGTTCCGAGGGCGATGCTTGGGGCTTGTTTCAGCAACAGCTGGGTACTTTTATTGCCGCTGAAGGCGCCCAAAAACTGCATGCCCAACAAGCACCGATACCTTATCTGCAGCTAAATGAGCTGGGCAAAAATGCCCAATTAGCGGAACAACTGCTGGAGGCAGAGGCTTATCGCTGGATTGCCTTATTGGGTCAGAGAACGGCCGAAATGCACAATGCGCTTGGTCAAAGCAGTCGGCAAACAGCTTTCGCACCCCAAACTTTCGATGCTGAATATAAAAGCTGGCTGTCGGGCCATTTTGATAAGCTGCTCGAAAAACGTCAGCAATTGCTCAGCGGAGTAATGGCGCAACTGGCTCCCGAGGCAAGGCAATTGGCCCAACAGTTTGAAGAAAGTATCGACCTGATTCGCGAATATTTTGAGCGTATACAACAGCTTGAGCCTCAAAGTTTACGTTGCCGTATCCATGGCGACTACCACTTGGGGCAGGTACTTTACGATAAAGGCGATTATACCATACTCGACTTTGAGGGCGAACCCGAGAGCAGCATCAGCGATCGTAAAATCAAGCATAGTCCGCTCAAAGACGTAGCCGGCATGTTACGTTCTTTTCATTACGCCGCCTATGTGGCCTTGTATTTTGGGCACGAATCGGCCCGTATCCGGAAGCGGTATCCGCAGGCCGAGGCCCTCGCCGAAACCTGGTTTCAAGCGGTGGCATCGGTTTATTTGAACGCCTATTTCAGCCGGCTCAACCGCAAACATTTTCGGCTCGAAGCGCATGCCGAAGCAGCTGCCTTGCTGCGGTTGCACTTGCTCGAAAAGGCAGTATATGAATTCGGTTACGAGCTCAACGGCCGGCCCGATTGGGTGATTATACCCCTTAAGGGCATTCAACAAATTTTAGAAGAATATCAAACCCGATAGCCATGGTAAAACCAACCAGCTTATTTACCGATTACGATATCCACCTGTTCAGGGAGGGTAAACACTACCGTATTTATGAAAAAATGGGTGCGCATTTACACGAGTTTGAAGGGGAGCAAGGGGTGTATTTTGCCGTTTGGGCACCCAATGCCGAGCGTGTGAGTGTCATCGGCGATTTTAACTATTGGTCGGCCGGTGCCGATGAGCTTTTTCCGCGCCTCGATGGCTCGGGCATTTGGGAAGGCTTCATCCCCAAATTGGGGAAGGGGGTGAATTACAAATACCACATCAGCAGTCGCGACGGCAGTATCCCCATCGAAAAGGGCGATCCTTATGGTTTTTTGTGGGAGTCGCCCCCAAAAACGGCCTCTGTGGTGTGGGACTTGGACTATGCTTGGCAGGATGCTGATTGGATGAAAAAACGTAAGGAGCACAACAAACTCAGTGCGCCCTATGCGGTGTACGAAGTGCATTTGGGCAGCTGGCGGCGTAATCCCGACGAAGGCGGACGATCGTTGTATTATTTTGAACTGGCCGAGGAGCTGGTGGCCTATGTGCAAGAAATGGGCTATACCCATGTGGAGCTCATGCCGGTAATGGAGCATCCCTTTTTTGGGAGCTGGGGCTATCAGGTTACGGGCTATTTTGCACCAAGCAGTCGCTTTGGCAACCCGCAGGAGTTCATGTACCTGATAGATCGGCTGCACCAGGCCGGCATCGGGGTGATCCTCGACTGGGTGCCTTCGCATTTCCCTACCGATGGTCATGGCCTGGCCTTTTTCGACGGCACGCATTTGTACGAGCATGCCGATCCACGCAAGGGTTATCATCCCGACTGGAAGAGCTACATTTTTAATTATGGCCGTAATGAGGTGCGCTCCTTTTTGATTTCGAACGCTTTGTTTTGGCTCGATAAATATCATGCCGATGGTTTGCGCGTAGATGCGGTAGCCTCTATGCTCTACCTCGATTATTCGCGTGAAGAGGGGCAATGGATTCCCAATGAGTTCGGAGGACGCGAGAACCTCGAAGCCATTTCGTTGCTGAAAGAAATGAACCGCGAAGCCTACTTGGCTTTCCCCGACATCCAAACCATAGCCGAAGAATCAACAGCATGGCCCATGGTTTCGCGTCCGATTGATATGGGAGGTTTGGGCTTTGGCATGAAGTGGATGATGGGCTGGATGCACGATACCCTAGCCTATTTCAAAGAAAACCCGCTCTTCAGGCCATTTCACCACGATAAAATTACTTTTAGCATCATGTATGCCTTTAATGAAAACTTCATGATGCCCCTTTCGCACGATGAGGTAGTGCACGGTAAAGGCAGCATGATCAACAAAATGCCGGGCGATGAATGGCAGAAATTTGCCAATTTGCGCTTGTTGTATGGATATATGTATACCCATCCCGGGGCCAAGCTTAATTTTATGGGAGGCGAATTGGGTCAGGCCAGGGAGTGGAACCACGACAGCAGCCTCGACTGGCATTTGCTCGACTACCATTTGCATCGGGGCTTAAATGAATCAGTGAAGGCCCTCAATAAGCTTTACCGCTCCGAAAAGGCCTTGTACGAATTGCAGTTCGATGCAGCTGGTTATGAGTGGATTGATGGTTCTGATCGTTCGAACAGTGTGATTACCTATATGCGGAAAGATTTGGAGGGAAATGCGCTCTTGGTGGTATGCAATTTTACCCCGGTTGTGCGCGATCAATACCGCATTGGTGTGCCCGAGGAGGGGTTTTATGAAGAAATTTTCAGTACCGATCGTATCGAATTCGGTGGGAGCGGGGTGTTGAATGCCGAACCCATAGCCGCCGAATATTTTCATTATCAGTGGAAAGACCATTCCTTGCAGCTGCGCCTTCCTCCTTTGGGCATGCTCATCTTGCGTAAAATGGAGGCAGTTAAAAAGCCGGTGAAAGCCAAGCGAACAGCCAAGGAGCAATCAACCACACAGTCAACCGGCAGCAAGGATTCGGCGACTAGCCCAGCCAAACCTTCTAGAAAAAAAACAGCAAGTCCTAAGGGTGAGAAAACGGCTGCAAAACCCAAGACAGTCGGCGAAACAAAATCAGGCAAATCGCCTTCAGCTAAACCCAAATCGAATACGAAAGCAAATAAATCATGAGCATAACAGGATTTAGAAGAGCGGCCTTTTGGGCCATGGTAGGGTTATTACCAGCCTTGATGGGGTGTAAGCAAGTTGCCCTGGCCCAGGCGTTAAAACCGCTGGACCGGGTTGAGCCCCCCCACTGGTATGTAGGTATGGCCGATGATGAATTGCAGTTGTTGCTGTATGGCAAAGATATTTCCGGCTATACGTTAAAAATCGATCATCCGGGAGTTCGAATCAGTAGACTAGAGCGGGTCGAAAATCCCAATTATTTGTTTGCATACCTTCGCTTGAGCGACGAGTTGCAAGCCGGTGAAATTAGTTTGTTGCTGGAGCAGGGGCGCAAGCGCATTCGGCAAAATTACACCATCAAGCCTCGCCGGTTCCCCGATAACCGGGTTGATGGCTTTAGCGCGGCCGATTTGGTGTACCTGATCATGCCCGACCGTTTTGCCAATGGCGATCCCACCAACGATGTGGTAAAGGGCATGCAGCAGGCCACGGTCGATCGGACTGACGACCGGATGCGGCATGGGGGCGACTTAAGAGGCATTGAGCAGCATCTCGACTACATAGCCGATTTGGGAGTGACGGCCCTTTGGTTGAATCCGGTTCAGGAAAACAACCAGCCGAGGGAATCTTACCATGGCTATGCCATGACTGATTTATACAAAATAGATCCGCGATTAGGTACAGATGCCGATTACCTGAGCTTGGTTGAAAAGTCGCGCGACAAGGGCATGAAAATGATTATGGATTTGGTACACAACCATGTGGGCGATCAGCATTGGTTTATCCGCGATATGCCCTCTGCCGATTGGGTGAACCAATGGCCTGCCTTTACACGTACCACATACCGGGCCATGACGCAGATGGATCCTTATGCAGCCGAAGCCGATGCCCGGCTGATGCGCAAGGGGTGGTTTGATACCCATATGCCCGATCTCAATCAGAAAAATCCACATTTGGCCAAATACCTCATTCAAAACAACATCTGGTGGGTAGAACATGCCGGTTTAAGTGGATTCCGTCTCGACACTTATGCCTATCCCGATGAGGACTTCATGAACCGTTGTTTAAAGGCCATTCGAACACAATACCCCGACATAGGCATTGTGGGCGAGGTATGGGTGCATACCGTTGCCGAATCTGCCTATTGGGTGCAGGGCAACAGGCTAAATCCCAGGCCACAGCAAATGCCGGGGGTAACCGATTTTCCGCTTTATGGCGCAATACGTGATGGGTTAAACGAGGGGTTTGACTGGGATTCGGGCCTGCGACGGATTTACTATACGCTTGGCCAAGATATGCTCTATGGTGATGCTTCACGGAATATGATTTTTTTGGATAATCATGATATTTCACGTGCCTGGGCCATCTTCAAGCAAAATATGGCACATATGAAAATGGCCCATGCCATGCTACTGACCATGCGGGGCATACCGCAGTTGTATTACGGGTCGGAGCTGTTGTTTGGCAATTATGCCAATATGGGTGGCACCAATGTGCGGCAAAATATGCCGGGTGGCTGGCCGGGTGATTCGGTAAGTAAATTTAGTCGCGAAGGCCGCAATGCGCAGGAGAATGAATTGGTTGATTACCTAAGCAAGCTGGGTCAATGGCGCAAAAGCAGCAAGGCCATAGCTGAGGGTGGTTTTCGGCACTATGTTCCTGAAGATGAGGTGTATGTGTATTTTCGAATGAAAGATGAGGCCTTGGTAATGGTATTGGTAAACAGTGCTACGAGTCCGAAAAAGGTGGCCACGGCACGTTTTGAAGCTGAGCTGCAAGGGGTAAAATCTGGTCGTGATGTGATGAGTGGCGCGGCTTGGGAGGCGGCTACCGAAATAGAAGTGCCAGCCAAATCGGTGCGTATTTTAGACTTAAGGAAGTAATGACAAAACAGCAATTTATTTGCATACACGGGCATTTTTATCAGCCCCCGCGTGAACATGCCTGGCTCGAGGAAATCGAAATTCAGGATTCGGCGTATCCTTACCACGATTGGAACGAACGGATTACAGCGGAGTGTTACGGCCCCAATGCGGTAAGTCGTATTTTAGATGGCAACAATCGCATTTGCGATATTGTAAACAACTATACGCGCATCAGTTTCAATTTTGGTCCTACGCTTTTATCGTGGATGGAAAAATATGCCCAGGAGGTATACCAGGCCATACTTGAAGCTGACAGGCAGAGCATCGCGCGATTTGGGCATGGTTCGGCCATAGCACAGGTGTACAACCACATTATTATGCCATTGGCCAGCCGGGCCGATAAAGAAACGCAGGTTATATGGGGCATTCGCGATTTTGAGATGCGTTTTGGCCGGAAGCCAGAAGGCATGTGGTTGGCCGAAACGGCTGCCGATGTGGAGAGCCTAGAGGTTTTGGCTGAGCAGGGCATACGGTTTACGGTTATGGCGCCTCGTCAACTCAAGGCGGTGCGTAAATTGGGTGAATCCGACTGGCATGAGGTGGCCGAGCCCCAAGTCGATAGCCTGCAGCATTATCTGTGCAAGTTGCCCTCGGGAAAGGAAATCATTTTGTTCTTTTACAATGGGCTGGTAGCGCAAAAGGTAGCTTTTGAAGGATTGCTGAAAGACGGCAAGGCCTTTGCCGAAGCCCTGTTGGCTGCCTTTGATCCGCATCGCGAGCAGTCGCAATTGGTACATATTGCCACCGATGGCGAAAGTTACGGGCATCACCACCGGCATGGCGAAATGGCCTTGTCGTATTGTTTAAAATACATTGAAGACAATGAGTTGGCTACGCTCACCAACTATGCTACGTATGCAGCAACGGTAGTTCCCGAATTTGAGGTGCAAATCCATAACAATTCGAGTTGGAGTTGTGTGCATGGTGTAGAGCGATGGCGATCCGACTGTGGCTGTAATTCCGGTGGCTATCCTCAGTATAACCAGGCCTGGCGTGTTGGTTTGCGAGAGGCCTTAAATTGGCTGCGCGATGAGCTTAACGCGGAGTACCAAAGTCAAATGCACATTTTTTGTGCCGATGTGTGGGGCATCCGTAATGCTTATATTGAAGTGATAAACGACCGTTCGGAGGCGAATGTATCTGCCTTTTTGGAGCGTTTTCTGTATTTTGATGTAGAAGAAGCCCGTAAAACCAAAGTATTGCGTCTGCTTGAAATGATGCGGCAATGCCAGCTGATGTTTACCAGTTGTGCTTGGTTTTTCGATGAAATTTCGGGCATAGAAACCGTGCAGGTATTGCAATACGCTTGTAGGGCTATTCAGATTGCCGAAACGGAATCAAATCTCCGGCTCGACGATGCTTTTCAGCAACGACTCAGTATAGCCATTTCAAATGTGCCGCATATGCAAAATGGGGCGCACATTTACGAAAGCATCACCAAAGCCTCGCGCTTGTCGCTTACCAAAGTAGGAATGCACTTTGTGGCCAATGCTCTTTTTTCCGAAATTCAAGACGATGTGTTTACCAATACATTTCGGTTCGAAAGCGACTTTTTTGAGCGTTTTAAAGCCGGCGTACACAAGCTGGCCATCGGGCGCACCAAGGTGGTGAGCAAAATTACCCATAGCGAAAAGCGTTTTTCGTTTGCTGTGATTTATTTGGGGCAGCATCACCTTATTGGAAATGCCAACGATCAAATGGATGAGCAGACTTTTATGAAGATGTATCACGCCATTCGGACTGCTTTTGAGTCGAGTAATCTGGCAGAGGTAATTCATGTGATACAACAATATTTTGGCGAAGAGAAGTTTTCGTTCTGGCAGCTCTTCCGTGATCAGCAGAAAAAAGTGCTTAAAGTGTTGGTTGAGCGTGAAATTGCCGAAGCTGAACGGGCCCTAAAGCAAGTGTACGACCGCAATTACAACCTTATGAGTGTGATGAAGCAGGTGAATATACCCATGCCGTTAGTCTTTCGAAAAAACTTAGAATTGGTGGTTAACAACCAATTGCGGGTGTATTTTCAGCAGGCCAATCCTAAAGCTGCCGAATTACAGCGACTGGTAGAAGAAATTCGAAAATGGCAAGTGCCCCTCGAAGGGCAGATGATAAGTTATGTGGCTTCGCAACGGCTGTATGAATTGCTTAGCGATTTTGTGGAAGAGCCTGATCGTTTGCCGGATTTTATCAATTTACACCAAATCATGCAACAGCTTGGAGAACTGGATGTAAAGCTGGATTTGTGGCAGATGCAAAACTTGTTTTTCCAGCTTGCAAGCAGTCTGTATCCCGGCTGGCAAGCCAATGCCAGTGAAAACGATGCCCGCGCCCTGGAGTTTATTTGGTTTTTCCGTTTGCTGGCGGGTAGGCTCAACATCAGTCTCGAACGTTTTGAAATTGCGGTTGAACAGTAGGTGGGTTGGAATGCCGATGCGGTGCTTCGTGATGAGAAAAGATGAGCGGGGAAGAAAGGGGGGCGGGGGACTTGGGCAGTGCATGCTTGACACGGAATGCGCTTGAACGGCTGTAACGCGGTACAAGACCGCAGACCGCAGACCGCAGCTGGGCGGTGCATGCTTGACACTAAATACGTTTGAACATCTGTAACGCAGTTCAAAAAATGTATTGCATTGCAGCCATTCATATGCTTTAAGCTTCAAATCCGCACCA
>JBKBSO010000018.1:0-67220 GCA_046291695.1 Bacteroidia bacterium | reverse complement strand
TCTTTAAAATTCAGCCTCAGCACTGCCATCTCCTGTCAAACCAAAAAATTACTTGCTAACTTGCGGATGAGCAGATTTCCTTATTTCATGGCCTATAGACGGCGCAAGTTCAACCGCCAAATGGTATGTTTGTATTATGCCCAACCTGATTGACCAAGTTTGTGACATCATTCTCCAAATTCCGGAAGAGGAAATACACCGAACCGCGGTTATATTTCCAGGTAGAAGATCAGGAACAGTGTTACGTAGGCAACTTGCCCGTAGACTAGATAAGCCCATTTTTACGCCTGCGATTTTAAGTCTGCCTGATTTGCTCGAAATTGAAACCAACTCCAAGATCAGCGATCCGATACAATTATCCTTTGATTTATACAGTGCCTATCTCGCCCTTCAACCTCAGGAAAGTTTCGAGAGCTACCTGAAATGGGGGCCGGCTGTGCTTCGCGACTTTAGCGAAATAGACGCCTATCTGCTAGATGCAAATCAAGTTTTTGGTTATTTAAGTCAAGAGAAGGCCATTGATCTATGGGAACCAGATAAAGGTTACCTTGGAGAAAGTGCGCAGCAGTTTCTTGATTTTTTCCGCCAGTTGGGGAATTTGTATGAAGGTCTCAAAGAAAAATGCGATGAGCATGCCGAGGGCTGGCAATCGCTACTATGCCGCAGATGGTGCAACCAACTTAACACATCCCATCCAGCCTCCCATTACAACCAATACGTCTTTGCCGGCTTTAACGCACTTAATCCTGCGGAGCAACAGGCCATCAAGGCGCTGATACGTATGGGTAAGGCAAGGCTCCTGCTCGATGCCGATGCCTATTATACTGAAGGGGAACACGAAGCCGGACTATTTCTACGGAAATTAGCGAAGGATCCTTTTTTAGGAAAAGACATAACCTATAACGGCAAATTACTAGCCACAGATACGTACATTAAGACCATAGCATGTCCGGGGCAGACTGCCCAAGTTCAACAAGCCAGCGAAATTGTGCATGAATGGCTCGAAGCAGGTATAGCGCCCGAAGAATGCGTGATTGTGCTCGGCGACGAAAATCTACTCATCCCCTTACTTTCTGCACTTCCACCAGCTTGCAAAGAACTGAACATTACTATGGGGTATCCCCTTTTAAGAAGTCATGCATTTGCATTGGTTCAGTCACACATTCAACTAATTGAACAGCTCAGGTCAATAGACTCGCAGTCCTCCTACTATACCCATCAGCTTATTCAGCTGTTGTTGAACCCCCTGTTCAATGCCGATATGAGCCAAAAGGCAGTTGTTGAACTACAAAAAACAGGTCGAATTCGCATAAGTATCCATCAATTTCCAGAAAACCTTAAAAAACACATCGCCTTTGCCTTATTGAATAACCCCGGTGATCCCAACCGATGCTTGGCGTTATGGCAAAGCTGCTTGCTTAAGCTGGCCGAAAGCCAACCGTCCGACGAATTGCAATCAGGCATGTGTTTGCAAATGGTGCAAATTCTACGACAAATCACACATCGATTGCACGAATTCCCTGAGCTCAATCGGTGGTCGGTTTTTAAACCATTTTTCCGACAACAACTACAATCGGCCCAGTTGGCATTTTTGGGTGAACCATATCAGGGTTTACAAATAATGGGCTTGCTCGAAACGAGGGCCTTGGCCTATCCATACATCATGGTATTGGGAATGAACGAAGGTAGGCTTCCGGCTAACAGCAGGCAGGATGGCTTTATAACCTACAGCTTGCGCCAGGAATTTGGCTTGCCTGGAGCTAGGGAAAAAGAAGCCGTTTATGCCTACCATTTTTATCGTTTATTACAACACGCCCAAAAAAGCTGGTTGTTGTGCAACAGCAATACCGACGATATGGGCCAAGGTGAAGTATCACGCTACATTAAACAACTGAGTATGGAATGGCCAGGTCGGCTAGATGGGCGCTTGATCGAAAAACATCTTCGAATTCCAGACATTCATACCGATAGCACTTCAGGAAGCATCGTCATCACTAAAACCAAAGAAGTACTTCAGCAACTTCATAAAGCACTCGAACGCCCCCTTTCTCCTTCGGCCCTTATTCAATGGCAAAGTTGTAAACTGAAGTTTTACTTCAGCCGGGTATTAGGTCTTCGACAACAAACCGAATTGCAAGATGAACTTGATGCCCGCGAATTGGGCGACATCCTCCACAAAGCGCTCGAATACTTGTATACCCCATACCTGAACCGTAGGCTAACAGCTGCTGATTGCGACAAAATGGAACAAGAAGCACCCGAAAAACTGAAAGCAGCTATTTCGGAATGCTACCCACACCGTAATTTCGAATCTGGTTTAAATCTGATCATCAAACAGATAGCAGCCGATTATCTTACGCGTTTTCTGAATTCAGAAAAAAAACTATGCAGTGAAAATCAGCTCGAAATCATTGGACTCGAAGCTGAATTATCCACTGAAATTAAAGGGCCAAACGGTCCTGTTGTAATACGCGGTATAGCCGATCGAATCGAACGATTGAATGGCCGGCTCAGGGTTGCCGACTATAAGACGGGTATGTTTAAACCCGCTGAAGTAAAACTTCAGGAACTCCCTGAAGATTTTGCTAACCCAAATAAATCAAAGGCCTTTCAGTTACTCTGCTATGCTTGGCTTTATCAGCGGAGCACCCAAAAACCTATCGATGAACTCGACTCCCGCATCATCAGTTTCCGTAAATTGAATAGTCCAGAAGAAGGCTTCCTAGAAATTACAGGGGGTCTACTCAATGCAGATCTTCTTCAACAGTTTGAAGAGCACCTTAGTCGGCAAGTCGCCGAAATTCTTAATCCCAATCAAGCTTTCGATCAAACTTCTGATATAAAAACCTGTGAGGCATGCGATTTTCAAAAAATCTGCAATCGGTAGCTCGTCACTTTTTTTATGGCAATGTATGGATTGCCATGATGAGCGTGGCCGCCATGTGGCAAGCAAGCATGCTTCTCAAGCTTAGTGTAAGTCCCGACCTGTACCTCCTGATGTTTTTCGCTACTTTATCGCATTACAATATCGACCGTCTGTTAGAGCATAAACATTATAGCAATTCTATACAAGTAAGGCACAAGTGGCTGTCGGATCGCAAAACACTGCTGTTGTTTTTTAGCCTGCTACCCGGCCTATTTGCCGCCCTCTTGCTCATCAGACTACCGATAGCTTGCATTTTGTGGGTGGGTGTGCTGGTTTTTTTTGCCATGATGTACTCACTTCCTATTACATGGAAAGGTTTGAAATTATCCTTCCGTCAATGGGGTATTTCTAAACCCTTACTCATCGGATTGGTTTGGAGTGGGATGTCGGCAGGCTTGTTACTTGTGTACCACCAGCAAAGCATGCTGCCTCACTTAAGCTATTTGTTGGGCTATTGGTTTTTCATCAGCGCGCTTTGTCTTCCCTTCGATTGGCGCGATCGGGTACAGGACCATGCCGCCGAAATCAATACACTTGCTCTTCGGTTACAACCCAAACGCTTGCTCATATTGCAAGCACTACTACTCGGCTTTTCTGGACTTTTGATACAATATTGGTTTCCCAAACCATTATGGTCACTATGGTTTGTATTCTTAGGCACATTATTGATTAGCCATCAAGCAATGTATCGCGATGGTGAATACTGGTATTTATTTGGAATCGACGGGTTGATAGGCCTGTTGGCTTTTGTTAGCTATTTGGAGCTTCAAACCCTTAACTAGGTCGCACGGATTCAAACAGCTTCTCCATTCGACCAAATTCTATTACTTTTATTCAAATTTATACGCATGTCTATACGTAAACCTTTTAATATGCAGAAATGGATCGACGAAAATCGCCATTTATTGAAGCCTCCGGTTAACAATAAAAACCTTTATCCTGAAGGCACCGATTATATTGTAATGATTGTTGGCGGGCCGAATGCCCGCAAAGATTATCATTACAACGAAACCGAAGAGTTATTTTATCAACTCGAAGGCCAAATCACGGTACGTATTCAGGAGGAAGGCAAGGCTGTAGACATTGAGCTGGGACCGGGTGATATGTTTTTGTGCCCAGCAAAAGTACCTCACTCACCCGTACGTTCCGAAGGATCTATAGGATTGGTCGTTGAGCGTGTACGCTTGGGGAAAGCTTATACGGATGGCTTGATGTGGTTCTGCGATAAGTGCAACCATAAATTGCACGAGACTTATTTTGAACTCAGCAATATTGAAACTGACTTTCTTCCTAGGTTTCGGGAGTTTTATGGCTCACAAGAACTTCGTAGCTGCAAGAGTTGTGGACATATCATGGAATCCGATCCCCGATTTATTTAAGCTTTACTCTTTGTCGCTGAAAAAACTATTCATGTCATTCGAAAATCCTTACGGCCCCTCTGAACTCACCATCGATATCCATACGCACATCATGCCTGAGAGGCTGCCCCGCTGGGCACACAAATTTGGCTATGGCAGTTTTATACATCTGGAACATCACCTAGATAGTTGCCCACGATGCGCCAGCATGATGCAAGGCGATAAATTCTTTCGAAAAGTAGAAGAAAACTGCTGGGAAGCAGATGCTCGAATTAATGATTGCAATCTACACGGCGTACACGTTCAAGTACTTTCTACCATTCCCGTGCTGTTTCACTATTGGGCTAAAGGCACCGACGCTCTCGAAACTTCACGTTATTTAAACGATCATCTCGCCGAAACCGTAGCTCGTTATCCTAAACGGTTTGTAGGCCTAGGTACTGTGCCCCTCCAAGACCCACAATTGGCCATTCAGGAAATGGAACGCTGTATGCTTGAACTGGGCATGGCAGGAATTGAGATTGGTTCTCATGTAAACGACTGGAATCTCAGCGCCGAAGAATTATTCCCGTTTTTTGAAGCTGCCGAGCGTTTGGGAGCGGCCATTTTTGTACACCCCTGGGATATGATGGGGAAAGAAAAAATGCAAAAATACTGGCTTCCCTGGCTGGTGGGCATGCCCGCCGAATCGTCGCTAGCCATCTGCTCTATGATTTTCGGTGGAATTTTTGAAAGATTACCCCAGCTACGCGTGGCCTTTGCCCATGGAGGCGGGGCTTTTCCTGCAACCATCGGCCGTATAGAGCATGGCTTTAAAGTACGTCCCGATTTAGTAGCCATAGATAATGCCATTAATCCCCGAGCCTATTTAGGACGCTTTTGGCTCGATTCACTCGTACATGATAGCGCTATGCTTGACTTTATAGTGGATTTGGTGGGTCCTGAAAAAATAGCTTTGGGTAGCGACTATCCTTTTCCTTTGGGAGAACTTCAACCCGGACAACTGATTCATCAAATGGATTGGCCTCAATCCAAAAAAGATATGCTGCTACATGGCGCTGCGCTTGCCTGGCTCAATCTCACCAAATCAGCATTTATATAATCAGTATCAAAGTTTCAAGCAACCTTTTATATCCCCTATGAGCTATTTCGAAAACATCAGAAAACTTGTTGGCAACGAGCCTATTTTATTGGTTAGGCCAAGTTTATTGCTCTTTAATGAGGATCAAGAGTTGCTTATGGTAAAGCACCAAGAAGGAATCTGGGGGGTACCCGGTGGCATGATGGATCTTGGTGAATCACCACAAGAATGCCTGAACCGTGAGGTCTTTGAAGAGCTATCCATTTATTTGGGTCCTTTACAATTGATTGAGGTATATGCTGGAAAAGGGTTGTATAACGAACTCCCAAACGGTGATAAATTCCACACGCTAGCCATTGTTTATGTAGCAAGGAGTTATACCGGTCAAATAAAACCCGACCCCGCAGAAATTCATGACATCGGCTTTTTCGACCCGTTGGCACTGCCCGACAACACCTCCCACTTCATTCAAGCCAAGTTGCCAGAATTACTGCCCCTACTCAAATAACATGGTTATTTTCTGCAAACTGAATTAAAACAAAAAAAGGGGCACCTCCCGGTACCCCTTCATGTAAACCTAACTAAACCTATGAAATAAATTAGATGGCTGACATCTGAATGTCGGCTTCTATTCTAATGTCGTCACTAACAAGCATATTACCTGCATCGTTTAATACATGGAATTTCAATCCAAAATCTTTGCGGTTAATACGAGTACGGAAGCTAACGCCGGCCTTGATGTTTCCCCATGGGTCTTTCACCACACCGTTAAAGTCTACATCTAAATCGATATCCATGGTAACATCGCGGATGGTTAATTTACCATGGATGATAAAAGCACGCTCCGACTTACGGGTAACATCAGTACTCTCAAAAGTAAGATGGGGATATTTTTCGGCATTAAAAAAATCGTCGGAACGCAAGTGATTATCACGATCGTCATTTCCGGTAGTCACCGAAGAAATATCGGCACTGAATTTCACCTTAGCGCTTGAGAAATCATCTCCTTTGGTTTCGATACTTGCATCATACGATTTAAAAGTACCCGTAACCGTGGTAATCATCAAGTGCTTGGCTTTAAAATTTAGCGTGCTGTGCGATTTGTCGATGCTCCACTGCTTAGTTGCCTTCTCTGTTACTGTTGTCATGAAATATGTGTTTAAAAAAATTAGCTTTGATGTTCAAACATCATTACAAACCAGCAGAATTACAAATAGTTTCATTTTTTTTAGAAAAGATAACAAAACCACCCATATCGCTTGAAACAGCTTTCGTTCAATGGGTTTTAGCATTATGCTTATCTCTTATCTTTGAAGATGCAAAACTTGGGGCCCATTGGGTTATTCGATTCGGGCTATGGTGGCCTAACGGTGCTAAAAGCCATTCGTGAACGCTTACCCGCGTATGATTATTTGTATTTGGGCGACAATGCGCGTGTGCCTTACGGAACACGCTCTTATGAAACGGTCTATCAGTTTAGCTGGGAATGCATTCAAGCGCTTTTTGCGCAGGACTGCCAATTGGTGATTGTTGCTTGTAACACAGCCTCTGCCAAGGCTTTACGGACCATTCAACAAATCAACTTACCCAAAAGCGCACCCAACAGAAGAGTATTGGGCGTTATCCGCCCAACTACAGAAGATGCGCATCTCTTCACAAGAAATAACCACCTCGGCATTTTAGGCACCAACGGTACAATCCAGTCAAATTCCTATCCCATAGAAATTAATAAATTCCATCCACAAATTAAAGTGAGTCAGCAAGCTTGTCCTATGTGGGTACCTTTGGTAGAGCAAAACGAGCACCTCAACCAAGGCGCCGACTATTTCATCAAAAAATATCTGGATGCCTTATTGAATCAAGATCCTCTCATCGATGGAATCCTATTGGGCTGTACCCATTACCCACTGCTTCTTCCTAAGCTCAAAGAGGCCGTACAACCAAACATCCGCTTTATTGCTCAGGGTGATTTGGTTGCCGAAAAGCTTGCTGGGTATCTACAACGGCATCCGGATATGGATGTGAAATGTTCTAAAAGTGGCACCACCCGTTTTTTAACCACCGACGATCCCTTCCAATTTGAAAGTATGGCCAAGCTATTTTATGGGAAAGAGCTGATTGCAGAGCACATCGATTTACACGAGGTACATTTTGAAAGAGATGCTGACTAATGAACAAATTCGTCAACTCGATTTGCTGGAGGAAGCCTATATTCGCGTAGCTGATCCAGAAAAAGCAGGTCCTATGGCAAGCTATATGAAAAATCATTTCAGTTTTTTGGGCATTTCCAAACCCATCCGCAAACAAACTGAACGGCCATTTACCACTGCACTAAGACTTCTCAAAACCAGCCCGGCCGACCTATTGCTATTTTGCTGGAAAAAAGCAGAACGCGAATGGCAGTACTATGGCGTGGAGTACGCAAATCAAGAAGCCTATAAACAAAGCACCGATTGGCCAGAGGTAATGGAATATGTAATCAGCCACAAAAGCTGGTGGGATACAGTTGACCTGTTGGCCACCCATGGCTTGGGAGATTATTTACTGAAAAACCAAGAACAGATTGAG
The DNA here is from genome assembly GCA_046291695.1 of Bacteroidia bacterium. GTDB lineage: Bacteria > Bacteroidota > Bacteroidia > UBA7662 > UBA7662 > PNNG01. Next base: position 59,287 of record JBKBSO010000018.1, on the reverse strand, counting down.
GGCGTCATTTCTAAATGGCGACAAGCTGATAATCTTTGGCTCAATCGAAGTTGCCTTTTGTTTCAATTGCATTACAAAGAACATACCGATACCAACTTACTGGCATCCCTCTGTACTCAATACGCTACACGTAAAGAGTTCTTTATCCAAAAAGCTATTGGCTGGTCATTACGGCATTACAGCCGCACGAATCCCGAATGGGTGAAACATTTTGTAGCTCACCAAAGCTTAGCACCACTAAGCCATCGCGAAGCTTTACGGCTCATCTCTTAAATGCCAAATTCAACTTGCATCATGCACGACCAGAAGTTCCCGGGATTGCTGAGCTGCATACTTTCACGCCATCTGTAGGCTGCATGCCATTGTAATTTAATGCGGTGGCCATTTAGGTATTTACTTACCCCCAACCAAAGCTCCTCCATTTGACGCTCCTGTCCCTGCAAATCAACCCGAGGATTTAGCATACTGTAACGCATCGCAAATTCATAACCAGAGGAAAAAAAATAACTCATTTGGGTATTCAGTCCGTTGCCTACATAAACGTAAGCCAGCGAAGCACTGTCGCTACTTAAGGTAATTGGATCATCAGCTGAACGCTGCATATATTCTGAGCTTAAGGCAAAGCCACGAAACTTAAATACCATATCCGCTATAAAAGTCGAGATGTTTCTTTCACTGTACAGATCAGGCCCTAATTGCCCTCCTGTTCTCGTGGCACGGGCATTATAACTATAACCTGCTGCCAACGATAGTTTTGGCTTTAATTCACACTCTAAATCTCCTTCAGAATAATCTCCTCCATTCTTAAACTTACCTAACGGCAGGTATTCTACTCTTGCGGTATAGGCCATGCCCGTGTTACCAGGCGGCGCATTTCGACCTTCTCCCGTTGTAAGAGCTGTCTTCAGATGCCACCAGCCAAAAGGGCTATTTCGATTAAAATAGGCAAACAAGCCAAAATCACGATCAAGGGTCATGGCCGCATTTACAATCGAACGTTCAGCAAACTGCATATTACCAGAAGATACAACCCGCTGACGGTTACCTGGCAACTTGGCCTGACCTAGTCCAAAATAAAAATCATTATTCACATTGTAATACAACACGGCATCACGAATGGGGTGGGCTATTTCACCCCTGTCCAAATCCTGATCAGCACGTGAAAAGGAAAGCTGAATATAATACAGTAGCTTTTCGTTCAGCACAAAACCATCAAATCGCAATCGTAAACGACGTACCCTGGCATCAATCTCGTGTATGCTCAAATCGTTGCCTGCCAAAGAATGCATTCCAAATCTATTTTGCATCCTGAATCTCAAATTCAACAAAAAAAGAGAGTCACGCGAAATACTAATACCGTCTTCCACTTCCAACAAAGGCCGCTCGTCCGATTCGTTTTGTGCCAGGGCATCATCCCACAAAACGAGACTAAGAAACACTGCCACAAGGATTTTATAATAATTAGCCATAGAATTCGCTCAAAACTCTAAACACACATTAAAAAGCGATTAAACCCGCTGAATTGGTGTGACAATATGCCTAATAAATCGTTATTTGCCTGACATGCTTGACAAAGCCGGCTGCAGAAAGTGCTCACCACACCCAATGCTGTCGGTTTTTTTATTCCCTCACCAAACGCCACCAATTTTTATTAGGGACAGGACATTTGATTTGAATGGCTTCTTTGGTTACCGGATGTTCAAACGCCAATTTCCAGCTATGCAAAGCGATTGAGGCATCGTCGTTGGGCGTTGGGAAGCCGTACTTCACATCACCTACTATAGGATGGCCAATGTGGGAAAGCTGTACCCGTATTTGGTGCGGTCGCCCGGTTTTCGGGGAAACTTCTAACAGGCTCTGCTTGTTTCCATACTTTTGTACACGATAACTTAATTCTGCCTTTTTACTGTCGCGCACTTCACGATCATGCGCATGTACCACATTACGTTCGGTGCTTTTTTTAAGGTAGTTGATCAACACTCCTTCTTCTTGCAGTACTTTTTCGCGTACTACAGCAAGGTATTTCTTTTGAACCAGGCGATCATGAAATAGCTTATTCATGCGCTCCAATGCCTTACTGGTTTTAGCAAAAAGCACCAGGCCCGACACGGGCCGGTCGATTCGGTGTATAAGCCCCACAAAGGCATCACCAGGTTTGTTGTACTTTTTAACCAGATAATCGTTTACTGCATCTACCAGCGAATAATCGCCCGTATCATCACCCTGGGTAAGCATACCCGCAGGCTTGTTTACGGCCAGCAAATGGTTGTCTTCAAATAAAACCTGTAATTCCACTAGTATTGTTCTTTATTATTTGGAAAATCGAGGCTTTTAACATCCCCTACATATTGGCCAACTGCTGACTTTATTTGGTCATATAAATCCAGATATCGGCGTAAAAAACGAGGGCTAAAATCTTTAGTAATGCCCAACATATCATGCATTACCAACACTTGTCCGTCAACACCTGATCCTGCGCCTATGCCGATAACAGGAATGCTCAAGGATTGTGCAACCTCCGCCGCGAGGTGAGATGGGATTTTTTCAAGTACCAAAGCAAAGCACCCGGCCTCCTGCAACAAATGTGCATCATGCTTAAGTCTTTCTGCTTCTTCCTCTTCCTTTGCCCGCACCGTATAAGTGCCAAATTTATAAATTGATTGTGGAGTGAGCCCCAAATGCCCCATTACTGGCACACCGGCAGTAAGAATGCGTTCTATTGACTCAATCACTTCTGCTCCTCCCTCCAACTTTACGGCATGTGCTCTGGATTCTTTCATGATGCGGATGGTAGAACTAAGGGCCTCTTTAGAGTTTCCCTGATATGACCCAAAAGGCAAATCTACGGTAATCAAAGCCCTTCTTACCGCCCTAACTACAGAAGAGGCATGATAAATCATTTGATCAAGGGTGATAGGCAAAGTGGTTTCGTGCCCTGCCATAACATTCGAGGCCGAATCACCCACCAAAAGCACGTCGATACCTGCATCATCCAAAATGCTTGCCATCGAAAAATCATAAGCAGTGAGCATGGCAATCTTCTCGCCACGCTCTTTCATTTCCCTCAAAGTGTGGGTGGTTACTTTTTTAACCTCCTTGTGTACCGACATGGGATATTTTCTTAAAAGCTCAAAGGTCGCAATTTATACGCACATAAACCGAATGTCATCACAACATCATTTAACAAAACTTGTTAAACAACCCGGCTGAAATTGCATTTCTTGCCCGTATATTTGGCTCCCTATGAAGAAAATCTGGCTCCTGGCTCTCGTTTTTGCAAGTTTTGTCCAAGCTTGCTCTACCGACATCGACATCAATGCCGATTGGAAAGACACGACTTTAGTAATCGGCTTGCTTAACCCAGGTGACTCAACGCATTATATTCGCATCCACAAAGCTTTTCTCGACCCGGAAAGAAGTGCCTTTATAATCGCCCAAATTAAGGATTCCATTTATTATCAGAACCTCGATGTTCGCATCGACAGAATTCTAAACAATAACGTTGTCAGTAGCACACCCTTGCAAGAAATCGATACCTCAATATTGGGTGAAGGGATTTTTCATAGTCCTGATATGATTTTATACCGCTACAATAGTGGGCAACTCGACCCATCCAGCACCTATCGTCTGGTGATTAACACACCTTTCGGCGAAACAGTAACAGCTGAAGTACAGCCAATTGGCAACACCCTAAGCCTGCCCAACGGTTTGCCGCCAGGAGGCCCGGTACCACCAAGCTTTAGGGGCCTCAACTGGAGTAGTGTAGTTTCGCCCATTACTTTCATTGCTCCGAGCAACGCTAAGAGTTACGACATCACCATTCGTGTTATTTACGACGAATGGAATAGATTTACAACAACTCCCGGAGATACACCGACCTTGGTTCGAAAATCGGTCGATTACCGACCCTTTATAAACCAAACCTTCAGGAATGTAAGCAATAATGAACGCGTAGAACACCGTTTGAACGGCCGCAGCATGTTTGCTTATATGAATGGTGTAATTCCAATAAATGAAGATGTCAATCGTCGTTTGAGAGGCACGCTGTTCATTTTTGACTTTGCCGACGAAGAGTTTTTTACTTTTTTGCAAATTAATCGTCCGAGCTCAAGCATTGTTGACGTACGCCCCACTTACACCAACGTAAATAATGGCATTGGCATTTTCGCCTCTAGGAGGAGCATACCCAATATACAACAAACCTTGGCTGATCCAAATTATCCGTTTAGCAGTCCGTTTTACAGGGAAGCCCTTGGAGGTGTAGGTGTTGATAGTTTGCGACTTCGATACCCGCAATTACGTTTTGTTCCCTAGTCCTCATTCATCTCCTTAACACTGCCAATCTGACACCTTTGTCAGGCGTTTTCTCCCATCCTTGTCAGCTTTGTGCCAAAATTTCGGCAATCAATCCCTTTTTGAGCCAATGGCATTTTTGTTGAGCACTTTTAGTCAAACACTAAAAAATCCTGAGGGAAAAATAAACGAACATGAAAAAGATTATTGGAATTGACTTAGGCACTACCAACTCGTGTGTGGCCGTAATGGAGGGGAACGAATATGTAGTTATCCCCAACAGCGAAGGCCGTCGTACAACCCCATCTGTAGTGGCGTTCATGCCAAATGGCGAAATTAAAGTTGGTGACCCTGCTAAACGTCAGGCCATTACCAACCCACAAAAAACCCTTGCTTCCATCAAGCGCTTTATGGGTCGCAAACATTCAGAAGTAAGTTCAGAGCTCAAGTATGTAGCCTACCAAGTAAATAAGGGCGACAACGATACACCCCGTGTACAAATTGATGACAAGCTGTATACGCCACAGGAAATTTCGGCCATGACCTTGCAAAAAATGAAGAAGACGGCTGAGGATTACCTGGGACATGACGTAAATGAAGCTGTAATTACAGTTCCGGCCTATTTTAATGATGCCCAGCGTCAGGCGACCAAAGAAGCCGGTGAAATTGCCGGATTAAAAGTGGCTCGTATCGTGAACGAGCCAACGGCGGCAGCTTTGGCTTACGGACTAGACAAGAAAAATGCTGACCTTAAAATAGCCGTATTCGATTTGGGCGGTGGCACCTTCGATATTTCTATTTTGGAATTAGGCGATGGTGTATTTGAAGTAAAGGCTACTAACGGTGATACCCACCTCGGTGGCGACGATTTCGACCAGGTGATCATTGAATGGTTGGCGCAAGAATTCAAAAACGACGAAGGTGTAGACCTCACCAAAGACCCCATGGCTTTACAGCGATTGAAAGAAGCTGCAGAAAAAGCCAAAATCGAACTCTCAAGCTCAAGTGAAACCGAAATCAATCTACCTTACGTAACTGTAGTGGACAATGTGCCACGACACATGGTAAAAAAGCTCAGCCGGGCTAAGTTTGAGCAATTGGCTGACAAGTTGGTGCAGCGTACATTGGAGCCATGTAAGCAAGCCTTGAAAGATTCGGGCTACAATGTAAGTGAAATCGACGAAGTTATTTTGGTGGGCGGATCAACCCGTATCCCTAAAATTCAGGAAGTAGTAGAACAGTTCTTCGGTAAAAAGCCATCAAAAGGGGTTAACCCCGACGAGGTAGTAGCCATTGGTGCAGCCATTCAAGGAGGTGTACTCACTGGAGATGTGGATGGTGTCCTTCTGCTCGACGTTACGCCCCTTTCACTAGGTATAGAAACCATGGGTAATGTAATGACCCGTTTGATTGAATCGAACACAACGATTCCAGTTAAAAAGAGCCAGGTATTTAGCACGGCTGCCGACAATCAGCCTTCAGTAGAAATACATGTACTGCAAGGTGAGCGTGCCATGGCTAATGACAACAAAACTATTGGACGCTTCCATTTAGATGGTATCCCGCCTGCACCACGTGGCGTGCCTCAAATTGAAGTGACCTTCGATATTGATGCCAACGGAATCCTTAATGTATCGGCTAAGGACAAGGCGACTGGCAAGGAGCAAAAAATACGCATTGAGGCAAGCTCGGGATTAAGCAAGGAAGACATAGAAAAAATGCGTCAGGAAGCTGCTGCTAATGCCGAAAAAGATAAGCAGATGAAAGAGGAGGCTGAGAAAATCAACATGGCCGATAACCTAATCTTCAGCACCGAAAAGCAATTAAAGGAGTATGGCGACAAAATTCCAGCAGAAAAGAAAACCGCCATTGAATCAGCCCTTGAGCAATTGAAAACTGCACATACTGCACGCGATCTTGCTGGTATTGACACAGCCATGGCTGCTTTGAATACTGCCTGGGAAGCAGCTTCTGCCGATATGTATAAGGCCACTCAAGAAGCTGGCGAACAAGAAGGTCCACAAGCATCGGCCGAAGGCAGTGGTAAAACCGACGACGTTACCGATGTAGATTACGAAGAGGTAAAATAATCTTGCTTCTCCTAGTAAAAAAGGCTCGCTGTTTGGCGAGCCTTTTTTTATTGCAACACTGTTGCATAATTGAAAAACTTTCTGCAACTTTGTTGCGTTAAAGAAAAAATCTATCGTATGAAAAAGTTTATGATGCTTGCAGCAGTTGCTGTTATTGGCCTTTCGGCTTGTAAAAAAGAAACTCCTGATACACAAGCCCCAATAATTACGGTAACTCAACCGGCTAACGATCACATCGACAAGGAGCCTGGTGAAACCATTAATATTCGTGCCCTGATTACGGATGACACAGAATTACTAAGTGCCAAAATCGACATTCACGAGGCAGGCGGTCACAGCCATCGTGTAAGTGGAGAAGGGGAATGGGAATGGGCAAAAGTTTACACCATTTCTGGGACTTCTTTCAACCTTTCAGAAGATATAGTTATTCCTGCCGATGCTGAGCATGGTGATTATCACATTACCATCGAAGCTACCGATGCCGCAGGAAACGCTGCTACACCAGTCGTGATAGAATTACATATCGACTGAGTTGTTCATTAAGTGTGTGTGTAGGCTACTTCCGGGAGGGAGTAGCCTTTTTTTATCTAAATAGCGTGAAGCGAAATCCAGCGGGCCGCAGGGATTCGGGATTCATGCTTTGGGCTAAGTCTATTTGAAGTATAACTCCAGAAACAGGATTCCATGTCGTTTAGTTAAGCCTAAAAGGCCATCGTATTGATGTTTTTTTTTGATCAAATCTTTGATTGTGGCAGCAGTGATGTTTTTTCGTATGGGTAATGGACATAAGCGCCCCCTTCAGGGTCGTTTGTACAAAAAATACTTTTCATCGCTATAAAGATTTGACCCCGTTGGGGTCATTTCCAACTTTTCAGCTGAATATCCCTTGAACGTTTTGGTTTAAACCGAAATACAGCACCCCGAGGGGGTGCCAAATTTATAGAAACAAAAGCACAATTCTACCAACCGACCCCGACGGGGTCGCATCCCCAAGAGCTCAATTCAGGAATCCAATGCGCATGGAGTGTATCCAAAGCTTAACTAAACGACATTGAAACAGGACTGATGATTCAGCATTGGAAAGGCAGGGGATATGGGCCAAAGAAAATTGTAATTTCTGCAAAATCTGCAGCAAAATTCATAAGGCGTGAAGCCATTGAACGATCGTCCTGCCCTTTCTCTTCTGGAACCTGGCAGAAAGGCCGTCAAAAGAAATTTATTCCTGATTTGGGAAAGTTTCCTATAATCAGAAATATTACGCAACTTTGTGGCATGCGTCATTTGTCTCTTGTTTCGTTGCTATTCGGTTTGTGCAGCTGGCATTCAGCAAATGCTCAGTGGAAGCGTGGGTTTAGTGAAATGCTCATCCCCAAAATAGCCCCCCTTACACTTTTTGATCCATACACACCAGGAGCTTCTATTGGTTTCGAATTTCAACCACATGATAATTGGTCAGTGCAGCTCGAATACAACCTACCCTTTCCTTATCTGGCTTTTTTCAACCACAATGCCGGAAAAATCAACCACCAGACCAGACGAATGCGCGCTGAAATACGGATTTATCCTGGCATGCCCTCAGATGCAGCGGCTTGGTACTTAGCAGGTGAGGGCTTTTTTGTTCAGGAAAGATACAAGCGCGAAAACAGCACCCTTTTCAGAGACGGTGCACTATATAATTTTACCGAATCGCGCATTGAACGGGATGTCATTGGAGGTGCCCTAAAGGCTGGATATCAGTTTACCATCAACTATTTCATGGTTATCGATGCCTTTGCTGGCTTGGGTATGCGATATGTACAACTAGAACATAGTCCGGAAGCCCTCTTCCCTACCCCGATTTTATTTGATGAGCGTTGGGGAGGCGATCAGCGTGAAGGCAACTTTCTGCGGCCACACTTAGCCCTTGGGATACGGCTCGGCATATCGCTTTATCAACGTTACTGAGTAGTTTTTTCTGCTTTTTTCTGCTTATTGAACCTGCTTGCCTTCGAATTTTTTACCTTAGGCCTGCAAAATAAAGCAAGATGCAAAGGATTTTTCTTAGTCTGCTGTTAGTCAGCCTCGTCACTACAAGCCTCACATTAGAGGCCCGTTCTAAAAAGCCGAAAGCCGAGTCATTAAAGCTCGAGGATATTTTCGCTTCAAATAAATTCGGGCAACGCTCGGTATATGGTGTAAATTCATTGAAAGATGGCAAACACTACGCCAGCATAGTTTACGGCCAGGAAACCAGCATTGTGATTTACAACTACGAAAGCGGCGCGGCGATCGACACCCTAGTACGCACCGCTTGGCTTACCCCAAAAGATTCAACCAAACCTATCCAATTTTCGGGATACCTTCTTAGCGAAGATGAAAATCTGGTATTGTTAAGTACCCAGCGGGAAAAAATTTATCGATACTCTTCGCGTGAAAACAATTTCATTTTCAATCGTACAACAAGAGAAATCCGAGCACTGTCACCAAATGGCAAGCAGGCTTACGCCAGCTTTTCACCCGATGGAAAGCAACTAGCCTTTATGCGCGACAACAATATTTTTGTTACCAACCTCAGTAATTATACCGAAACGCAATTGACCTTTGATGGCAAAATGAATGAAATCATCAATGGAGGCACCGATTGGGTATATGAAGAAGAATTTGGCTTCACACGCGCTTTTTTTTGGTCGCCCGACAGCAAAAAAATCCTCTATTACAAATTTGATGAAAGGGCCGTTCCTGAGTTTGTTATGCCCATCTACGATGGCCTCTACCCTACCAATTATACCTTCAAATACCCCAAAGCAGGGGAAAAAAATGCTACGGTAAAGCTGTTTATTTGCGATTTGGGAAGTATGCAGCATTCGGAAGTCGCTACCGGAAGTGAAAATGACCAATACATTGCCCGGGCAGGTTGGACTGCCGATGCCAGTACTGCCTGGATGCAACGACTCAATCGTCATCAAAATAAATTAGAACTTATGGCCATTGATGCCCAAAGCGGCCAAACACGCGTCATACTCACCGAAACCAGTGAGCAATGGGTAGATGTACACGATGACCTTAATTTCTTAAGCGATAAAAAGCGTTTCATCTGGAGCAGCGAACGTTCGGGTTACAACCAGCTTTACCTTTATTCTATGGAAGGCGAGCTACTGCAAACCCTCACAAGTGGCGAATATGAAGTCACCAATTTTTATGGACTCAGAGAGAGCGATGGTAGCATTTTTTATGCTTCTGCTTACCCCACACCTATGGAACGTACCATTTATAAAGCTAACTTGAAAGGCGATGCCGTTAAACTTAGTCCGGGACGCGGTAAACACAGTGCCAGCTTTAGCAAAGATTTCAGCTATTTCTTACTGTTTCATACCGATGCCAATAGTCCACTTACAGTAAGTCTGCATAAAGACGATGGCAATCGTCTGCGGGTTCTGGAAGATAACGCAGCCTTGCGTGAAAGACTCGCCAAGCATGCGCTCTCTAAAAAGGAATTTTTTGAAATCGACAATGGTGAAGGAACCCGCTTGAATGCTTACATGATTAAACCGGCGAACTTTAACCCCAAGAAAAAATACCCAGTGCTGATGTTTGTATACGGTGGTCCTGGTAGTCAAACCGTCGATGCCAGCTTTGGCCAATACTATATGTGGTTTCAGTATCTGGCCCAACAGGGCTATGTGGTGGTATCTGTAGATAACCGGGGTACGGGTTACCGAGGTGTGTCCTTTAAAAAAGCTACGTATCAGCAACTAGGCAAGTACGAACTTGAAGATCAGATTGCAGCTGCACGCTACTTAGGTACACAGCCTTACATTGACCGCGATCGAATTGCTATGTTTGGCTGGAGTTATGGTGGCTATATGAGTTCTCTGGCCATCACCAAGGGTGCAGGGATATTCAAAACTGCTGTTGCCGTGGCTCCAGTAATCAACTGGCGTTTTTATGATACTATTTATACCGAACGTTATATGCGTACACCCCAGGAAAATGCTTCAGGTTACGACGATAATTCACCCTCAACCCATGCCGATAAGCTACAAGGCAACTACCTGCTCATTCATGGAACTGCCGACGATAATGTGCACTTCCAGAATGCGTTGGTAATGGTAGACCGACTGGTAAATGCCAACAAACAGTTTGAGTTTATGGCCTATACAGATAAAGATCATGGCATTTATGGTGGCATGACCAGATTGCAGCTGTTCACCAAGATCACGGCTTTTTTAAATGAAAAACTTTAGTTTTTTGGGCTAGCTGGTGGTAAAGCATATTTATTTTATAGATTTGAGCTTGTTGACTCCTAAACACTATTTATGAAAGACATGAAAAAGAGCAAGCTAGGTGCTGCACCCGATGTGAATGTAAATGCATTGGGGCATCCAAGTGGCTTGTATACCTTATTCTTCTCCGAGATGTGGGAACGCTTCTGCTACTACGGCATGCGCGTTTTACTCACTTTGTATCTTGTAAAGTCGCTAATGAAAGGCGATGCTGAAGCTTCGTTAATTTATGGTTCCTATACGGCATTGGTTTATGCCGCTCCGGTTCTGGGTGGACGATTAGCGGACCAGTTTCTTGGCTACAGATTTGCTATTTTGCTGGGTGCTGTACTCATGGCCATTGGTGAATTTATGATTTTAGGAGGAAACGAAACCTGGCTGTTGATTGGCATGGGTGCCATCATCATAGGAAATGGTTATTTCAAAGCCAATATTTCTACCATTGTAGGTAAACTGTACGAAGATGGTGATCCACGGCGAGATTCGGGATTCACCATTTTTTATATAGGCATTAATATAGGAGCGCTTCTGGCCACCACAGTGGTAGCTTATATAGGAGAAACCTATGGCTTTAAATATGGATTTGGTTTAGCAGGCTTTGGTATGCTCGCAGGTTTACTCATTTTTTGGACCGGGCGTCATCATTATGGTCATGCACCGGGTTTAGAGTTTCGTGAAGCAGGATTGAAAAAAGTCGTTGGCCCCTTGAACATGATTCACCTCATCGTTTTCGGTTCCTTACTCTTTATTCCGCTTTGCTATTTTCTGATTAGCCAAAACCAAATCATGGACTATTTGCTTCTAGCCATTTTCGGATACGTAGCTTACAGCCTAATAATGGCAGGCGTTAAAGAAGGAGGTGTTTGGAAAGACCGGATGATTGCCTTGGTGCTTTTTATGATCATCAACATTGCCTTTTGGGCATGCTTTGAGCAAGCAGGAACCTCACTAACATTGTTTGCCGACAGAAATGTAGATCGCTTTATTTTCGGCTGGGAGATGCCAGCATCGATGACGCAGTTCTTTAACCCTGCCTTCATCATCATCTTTGGTTCTATATTTTCAATTATGTGGGTAAAGCTAACTGCTATTGGACGCAACCCGAGCATCCCGATGAAGTTTGCCTATGGTATACTGCAGCTTGGCTTGGGCTTTTTGGTGACCATTATCGCGGTACAATTTGCTGACGATTTCAAAGTACCACTGGTTACTTTACTGGTTTTATACCTACTGCATACAACCGGAGAGCTATTCTTGTCGCCGATTGGCTTGTCGATGGTAACCAAGTTGGCCCCAAAAAACATAGCCGGTACAGCCATGGGTGGCTGGTTCCTAAGTTTTGCCATTGCCAATTTTGTAGCTGGCAAAATTGCCGCTATTACAGGAGGTGAAGATGGTGTTGTTTTAAGTCTAGAAGAAGGGCTTAATACCTATGTATCTGTATTCTCTAATATCGGATTTGTTTTGGTAGGTATTTCCATTCTCATCATGTTGTTAAGCAAGCGACTTAACAAGCTCATGCACGGAGTGGTATAATTTCTCCGCCAGCCCAATAAAAAAGCCGACTCGTAAAAGTCGGCTTTTTTATTGTTGCTGCTTTTTAGAAGGGCAGATCGTCGGGCGTACCCGGGTCAAATCGGCCGTAATCGGGAGCCTGATCAACGACAGCTGCCGGACCGGCATTCGCGCCATCATTCAAGGCTACTTTCCAGGCTTTCACCTCGGTATACCAACGTCCATTGTATTCGCGGCTTTCCACATCAATGGCCGCCGTAACACGTGCACCTTCGCGCATAGGAAACTGATCAATTTTGTCGCCCCAAACGCTTATGCAGACTTTTTTAGGGTATTGACCTTCCGTTTCGAGAATAAACTCACGCTTGCGCCAACTATTGCCGCTTTTTCCTGTTCCTCCTACCTCTGGCAGCAGACTGTGAATGGTTCCTTGTAATTCCATAATGCTAATATTCAATTCACAAATTTAATCCTAATGTGCTTTTGGTGTCAGGCTGTTGATAAGTATTGACAGATTGTTAAAGGCCTCTGCCCACAAAAAAACCCATTGCATATGCAATGGGTCTGATTGTTACGCAAAAAAGCTTAGCCCTGCGCCATGGTTCTGATGTAGTTAATCAGATGCCAGCCGTCCTCATCGCTAATGCCATAAGTAGAAATCTTTAACATGGCACCTTTGCCACTTAGTAACTTCCAGTGCAGCTCGCCATCCGTTTGGTCAACTGTACTAACGGTTAGATTTGCAGCCTTTACTGCTTGTCCGGCAGGAACTTCAGCCTTACCATCTTCTCCATGACAGCTTACACAGTACTGCGCAAATACATTTTTACCAATTTCAAGTGAGGCTTCATTGGCTTCAAAAGGATTCGTTACCGATTTGGCTTCTTCCGGAGCAGTCCAAACGTCTTCAACCGGAGCAGTTTCTTCAACAACTGCCGTTTTTTCTTCGGCCTTTTGCTCTCCACCACCACAGGCTACCATTACACCCACACTAGCCATCATGGCCAACCCGAGCACTACATTGTTCTTGTTCATTTCTTCGATTTTGTTGATTTACATGACAAATGTATGACAAAAAAAGTTTTTCGGTAGGGGCTGTTCTCTAGTTTTTTGCATTCGCTGTGGAAAAAAGTTTTGCTATTTTTGGACATTATTGTCTTAATATTTAAATCTCTTTTGTTTATTTGTACAGAATTTCAAAATGAACACGCAAACCGCCGACACCATAAGTCAAAGTTTAAGTTGCACACATTGCGGCGACAGTTGTAACGATGCTATACTTAACAGCGAGCAACAGCCTTTTTGCTGTGCTGGCTGCAGAAGTGTATATCAGTTGCTGTCGGACAATAATATGTGTGATTTCTACCGTATGCAGGAAGGTAGAATCAGCAAACCCGGAAGCACCCAGGCAGCCCGTTTCGCTCATTTAGACGACGAGGATTTGCGCAGACAGCTTATTGATTATGAAGATGCCCGTCAATTTCGAGTAAGTTTACGATTACCACAGATTCACTGTACTGCTTGTGTGTATTTACTCGAACAACTGTATCGTTTTGAAAAAAGCATACTGAGCAGCAAAATAGATTTTGTCAGAAAAGAAATCAGCTTAACCGTTGCCAAACCAGGCATGAGCTTAAAAGAACTCGTGGTGATGCTGAACGAGTTAGGCTATGGTCCTGATCTGAACCATAAACTTGGTTTCAAAAGGGAAGCGGATCCTGAAAAGAAAAAACTCATACGCAAACTAGCCGTTGCCGGTTTTGCATTTGGCAACGTAATGTTGCTCAGTTTCCCGGAATACTTAAGTACCGGAGGACTGGATGAACCCATGGTTCAAGCTACAATTCATACCTTAAACATACTACTGTCAATCCCTGTAATCGCCTACAGTGGCACTGGTTATTTTAAATCGGCCTGGGAAGGATTAAAAAAGGGCATATTAAATATCGACATCCCCATTGCACTTGGTATTGTAGTGCTCTTTATACGCTCCTTATTTGAAATCATCACTGGTTTTGGTGCTGGCTACCTCGACTCACTCACCGGCTTAATCTTTTTTCTGCTACTTGGTCGATTCTTTCAGCAAAAAACCTATGACCAGCTCAGCTTTGAACGTGATTTCAGGGCCTTCTTCCCATTAGGCATTACCCGCATCGAGGAAGCCAATGAATTTGAAGTGGCCATTGACAAGCTTGAACCCGGCCATACTATTTTAGTGCGAAATGAAGAGGTTATTCCTGCAGATGCCATCCTTAATGCCGAGCGTTGTCTGATTGACTACAGCTTCGTAACCGGCGAAAGTCAGCCCCAGGAACGTTTTCGTGGCGATGTACTCTATGCCGGAGGAAAGCTCATTGGTGCCGCTGTGGAGATGGCGGTTATTAAAAAAGTTTCTCAGGGCTACCTCACCAAATTATGGAACCATGAGAGTTTCAGCAAAAAGCATGAAGACCGTTTTAAAACCGTTACCGACCGTATTGCGCGCTATTTCACACCAGCTGTCATAAGTTTGGCACTAGGTGGATTGGCGTGGTGGTATCCGCAAAGCCAAGAAATGGCTTTTCAGGTTTTTGCTGCTGTCTTGATTATTGCTTGTCCATGTGCCTTGGCCCTATCGGCACCGTTCACCTTTGGAAGTGCCATCCGCATACTGGGCAGAAACCGCTTGTTTGTAAAAAACAGTGTAGTGGTTGATAAGCTCAGCCAAATCTCGGAAGTTATTTTCGACAAAACCGGCACGCTCACGATGAACGGCACCAACGCGCTTGATTTTAGCGGTATAACCTTGAATGAGGAACAATCCCGCCTACTCAAAACCGCCTGCCGCAACAGCACACACCCCCTCAGCCGGCAAATTTCCCAAAGCCTTAACATGGCTGTTTATCCCAACATTCAGCTGTACGACGAGGTTCGCGGCAAAGGCATTGCAGCCATCATTAACCACCAACGCGTAATTTTAGGCAGCGCAGATTTTTTAGAAATTGAACCAGAAGCTTCAGCTACCGGCAGTGTTGTTTACGTGCGTATCAACGGCAATTACCTGGGTTATATTTCCTATTGCAACGCGTACCGTCCGGGTATGAAATCCGCTGTTCAAGCCTTACGCGCCGACTACCAACTTAGTCTATTGTCGGGTGATAGCGATCAGGAAGCAGAAGTGCTTCGTCCGGTTTTTGGTGCTATGGCGGAAATGCACTTCAAGCAATCACCAGCTGACAAATTACGGTTTGTTGCCGCACGACAGCAGCAATCGGGCAAGTTGGTCATGATGGTTGGCGACGGGCTTAATGATGCTGGTGCCCTCCAACAGGCAGCTGTGGGAGTAGCCGTAAGCGAAGCATATGGCCAGTTTACGCCGGCCAGTGATGCCATCATGGCAGGCGAACAAGTACCTAAGTTACCAGCCTTTTTAGCCTTTGCGCGCGATAGCCGCAAAGTCATCTTCACTAACCTTGGCTTATCGCTCTTGTACAATACAGTGGGTTTAAGCTTTGCGCTGAGTGGGCAACTGACCCCAGTGGTTAGTGCTATCTTAATGCCTGTAAGTAGCATAAGCGTGGTGCTAAGCGCCACCCTGCTAACCAATTATTTCGCTCATAAACGAGGGCTCAAAACCATATAAACGAACCTAATAACGCAAAGATAAATCATCAGTCATAAATCATCAGTCATAAATCATAAATCAAATGTCCATCATCGTCATCCTCATCTGTGTAAGTGTCTTGGTTGCTTCGCTTTTTCTCTGGGCTTTTATCTGGAGTGTGCGTTCGGGCCAGTACGACGACGACTATACGCCCTCGGTGCGGATGCTGTTTGATGATCAAAAACCGGAATCAACAACTGAAACTACAACCAAAACAACTACTTAATTCACATCTATGGGACAAATCACTATCCATTACGACAACAAGATTGTCAGGAACTTTGCCTGGGCCTCGGTCATTTGGGGCATAGTAGGCATGCTGGTAGGCGTACTCATCGCCTTGCAGCTCTTTTGGCCTGATGCCAACCTGGGCAATCAGTACACCACCTTTGGCAGAATACGTCCGCTGCACACCAATGCGGTCATTTTTGCCTTTGTAGGGAACGCCATTTTTATGGGGGTGTATTATTCACTTCAGCGTTTGCTTAAAACGCGTATGTGGAGCGACACCCTCAGCAAGATTAATTTCTGGGGATGGCAGCTAATCATTGTTGCAGCAGCCATTACCTTACCGCTGGGCATCACTACGAGCAAGGAATATGCTGAGCTCGAATGGCCCATTGACATTGCCATTGCCTTGATGTGGGTAGTTTTTGGTGTGAACATGATCATGACCATACTCAACCGTCGAGAGAAGCACATGTATGTTGCCATTTGGTTCTACATTGCCACCTTTATTACGGTTGCAGTATTGCACATTGTCAACAGCTTTGAACTACCTATCGGCTTTTTGAAAAGCTATAGCTATTATGCCGGCGTACAAGACGCCTTGGTGCAGTGGTGGTACGGACACAATGCGGTGGCATTCTTCCTTACTACCCCCTATCTCGGGCTAATGTATTACTTCATGCCAAAGGCAGCTAACCGGCCGGTATATTCATACCGTTTGTCGATTATCCATTTCTGGTCGCTTATTTTCATTTACATATGGGCAGGACCACACCACCTGCTTTATAGCTCGCTTCCCGACTGGGCACAATCATTAGGCGTAGTATTCTCCATCATGCTCATTGCGCCAAGCTGGGGCGGTATGATTAATGGTTTACTTACACTAAGAGGAGTTTGGGACAAGGTTCGCGAAGACCCTATTTTGAAGATGATGGTAGTAGCCGTAACCGGATATGGTATGGCCACCTTCGAAGGCCCTATGCACTCTTTAAAGACGGTAAACGCCCTCAGTCACTTTACCGACTGGATTCCTGCACACGTACACGTGGGTACACTTGGTTGGAATGGCATGCTCACTTTTGCCATCATGTACTGGATTATTCCTCGCATATTCAACACCAAGCTACATAGTGTAAAACTGGCGAATTTACACTTCTGGTTAAGCACCATCGGTATGATCTTTTGGGTAGTTGCCATGTACTGGGCAGGCATTGCTCAAGGGCTTATGTGGAAACAATTCACTCCTGAAGGCAACCTACAGTATCCGAATTTCCTCGAAACAGTCATCAACATTGTTCCAATGTACATGATTCGGGCCTTCGGTGGGCTGATTTACCTGGTAGGTGCCATCATCATGGCATACAACCTGTTCAAAACCGCGGCGAATGGTAAACTTATTGCCAATGAACCGGCATTGGTCAATGAACCTGACAATCAGCATGAAGAAGGCGTTCATTGGCACCGTAAGCTTGAGGGCAAACCTATTGCCTTCACCATTTGGGTAACCATCGCCATTTTGATTGGAGGTATCGTTGAATTTATGCCAACATTCCTCATCAAGTCGAATGTTCCTACCATTGCTGCTGTGAAGCCTTATACCCCACTTGAACTTCATGGGCGCGATGTTTACATCAAAGAAGGTTGCGTAGGCTGCCACTCGCAGATGATTAGGCCATTCCGCTCCGAAACCGAACGTTATGGCGAGTACAGCAAAGCAGGTGAGTTCGTATATGATCACCCTTTCCTTTGGGGGTCGAAACGTACGGGGCCTGATTTGCACCGCTTGGGTGGCAAATACCCCGATAGTTGGCACTACAACCACATGGTTGACCCTACTTCTATGAGCCCGGGTTCCATTATGCCTCCTTACCCCTGGCTCGAAAGTCAAGACATCGACCTGAGTCTCACTCCAAAAATGATTAAGGCGATGCGCACCCTGGGTGTACCCTATGGTGATGGCTATGAAGATAAAGCCAATGCTGATTTACAGAAACAGGCAGCTCAAGTGGTGGCTAATCTCAAAAAAGACGGGATAACTGTAGGTGAGACCAGTGAAATGGTGGCCTTAATTGCCTACCTGCAACGTTTGGGAACCGACATCAAAAACACTGGCACTGCCGCTAAATAAACAAAGATATGATACGAGAAAGTCTTGAAGCCATTACCGGAGTAAGCATCTACCCGATCATCTCCTTTGTACTCTTCTTCAGCTTTTTTGCCGGAATGCTCGTATGGGTATTTCGGCAAAGTAAAGCTGAAATTGCTGAAATCAGCCAACTTCCTTTACACGACGACGATCAACCATCAAAACAATAAGCCATGGCTAAAAAACACGATGAATTAACCGACCACGAATACGACGGCATCCAGGAATACGACAACGATCTTCCACCCTGGTGGGTTTATCTCTTTTACCTGACCGTTGTATTTTCCATCATTTACCTGCTTAATTACCATGTATTCAAAACGGCACCCTTGCAGGACGAAGAATACCGCATCGAAATGGCACGTGCCGAAAAAGCGCGAGCTGCATATGAAGCAAGTACTGCAGGTAGTATCGAAATGGCATTTATGACCGGTGCCGATGACCTTAAGGCAGGTAAAGCCATTTATGACGCCAACTGTTTGGCCTGTCATGGAGCCAATGGCGAAGGTGGTGTTGGACCAAACCTCACAGATGCCTATTATATTCACGGCAATTCCATTGAAGATTACGTACGCGTAATTACTTATGGTGTGGCCGAAAAGGGCATGATCCCTTGGGAAAAAAGTCTTAGCAAAAAGCAGATCATTCAGGTATCAAGCTATATCGAAAGCTTGTATGGAACTGAACCTGCTAATGCTAAAGAACCCCAAGGAGAGCTCATTGGGCAATAGCCTTATATAAAATTCAGAAGCAGTCGCCGGTATTAAATCGGCGGCTGCCCTACTTACATCCCTCAAGAAGTCGCAACCATGTCAGCACAAGAATCTCTTATTACCAAAACCGACAAAAATTTTCGCGACAAACTCACTTCTGTAGACGAAAAGGGCGAGCGCATCTTTTTCTATCCCAAAAAGCCCAAAGGGCGTTTCTGGAATGCCCGAAAAATAGTAAGCTATGTGCTTTTGGTACTCATGTTTAGTGGTCCGTTCATAAGGATAAATGGACATCCATTTATGCTCTTTAACCTGCTTGAGCGGGAGTTCATCCTATTTGGTGTTGCGTTTTGGCCACAAGATTTCAAACTACTTGTTCTGGGGTTCATCACCCTTGTGGTATTTATTGTGCTCTTCACCGCTGTGTTTGGTCGGCTATTTTGCGGCTGGATTTGTCCGCAAACCATTTTCATGGAAATGGTTTTTCGTCGCATTGAGTATTGGATTGACGGGGATTATACCGCTCAAAAGAAACTGGCAGCTGCACCTTGGAATGCTGAAAAAGTCAGGAAACGGAGTCTGAAATTCTTGCTGTTCTTTGGACTGTCCTTTTTGATTGCCAATATTTTTCTGGCATATTTGGTGGGCAGCGATCGTTTGTTCGAAATGATTGGCAGTCCGGTTTCTCAGAACATCGGGACCTTGTTGGCGCTAACCCTATTTACCGGCGTATTCTTCTTTGTATTCTGGTGGTTTAGGGAGCAGGCATGCACCATTGTTTGTCCGTACGGCCGTTTACAAGGGGTCTTACTCGACAAAAACAGCATTAATGTAGCTTATGACTGGGTACGGGGCGAGCCTCGGGGCAAGCACAGCAGAACACGTAGCGAGTCTTTAGGCGATTGCATTGATTGCAACCAATGTGTTGTTGTATGTCCTACCGGCATCGACATTCGGAATGGCACCCAATTGGAATGCGTTAATTGTACGGCCTGTATTGATGCCTGTGACGAGGTCATGGATAAAGTTGGCAAGCCACGGGGACTCATTCGTTACGCCTCCGAAAGCGGTATAGTAGCTAAAACCCGAAAAATATTTACCCCTCGTGTTGTTTCCTATAGTTTGTTGCTAGGTGCGCTATTAGTACTTTTTAGTTATTTACTAACTACACGTACTACCACGGAAACCAGCGTTTTACGTGCTCGGGGGCAGCTTTCGGTAGTTTTGGAGAATGGGAGCGTGAAAAATCTTTATATGATCAAAACCATAAATAAAAGTTTTGATGAGTTGCCGATTACCTATCGCTTGGCATCGCCCGAAGGCGAAATCCAATTGGTAGGCCAAAACTTTGTAGTTCCTCCGCAAGGATATCGTGAAGGGGCTATTTTTGTAACCCTTGCAGCAGGAGAACTACACGCCAAGCAGGTACCCATTGTAATTGAAGTACTTCATGGCGACGAAGTGCTTGAAACCGTTAAAACAAGCTTCAACACCAAATCAGGAAATTAACATGAGAATATCTTGGCCCACGGGCATCATCATTGCTTTCACGCTGTTTTGCAGCTTTATGATTGGCTTCACCGTTTATAGCGTTCGTAATCAAAACGAATTGGTAGATCGCGACTATTACACTCAGGAGTTAAAATACCAGGAAGTAATAAACCATAAGAATAATTTAGAGGCCTTAGAGGAAAAAGTGCAGCTTACCCAAGAGCCTGAAGGATTGTGGTTTGAGCTGCCTGAATTGCTGCAGCAAGCCGATAGCGGAACGGTGGATTTTTATCGACCAAACGATCAGCGCCGCGATTTTGAAATCAGTTGGGATGCTTTCAGGGCAGCAGGATTTAGGGTATCGACCGATGAGCTGGGTACGGGGAAATGGGTAATCACCCTCAAGGCCTATAAGGGCGGTACAGGCTACTTCAGTGAACATCGGGTACAATTATGACGCAATGGATTTTAGGCGGACTGGTACTGGGTTTTGCAGGAAGTCTACACTGCGTAGGCATGTGTGGACCACTAGTTTTGGCATTACCCGGCAAGCATGAGGTATTCTGGAAGTTTTTAAGTTTACGAATAAGCTACAATGTAGGGCGGGCACTTACCTACACCTGGATGGGCTTGTTACTTGGCATTTTTGGCAGGGGCTTACAACTCAGCGGATTACAAGAGATTGTATCCTTGGCCATGGGGATACTGCTTTTGGCTTGGGTAATTGTGCCTCGTTTACCCGGCCTGAATCGCTTACCTCACATTTCTTTTGGATGGCTTACCAGCTTGTTTGGTGATGTTTTTTACAAAGCCCGCCCTGGAAGTCAGCTACTTACTGGTATGTTAAATGGGTTACTGCCCTGTGGTTTGGTATACATGGCCATAGCTACGGCCTTGCTCATTGGCAATCCAACAGATGCTGCCGTATTTATGGCATCCTTTGGGCTGGGTACTATTCCTGCTTTACTCACGGTGGCCATACTCGATAGGAAGGTATTACCCGGTCTCACACCATTATTCAAGCGTTTCAGCCATGTGTTGGTACTCATGCTTGCGGTAATCTTTATCCTACGTGGTTTGGGCCTCGGCATTCCTTACTTAAGCCCCGACAATTCCGGCTTCTATACTGAAGAAGCTGCGCCAACATGCCATTAGACCTTATAAAAATTAGCATTTTTTACGGTGGATAATATTTTTTGCACCAAAAAATACGATGTGTTATTTTGCAATTGATTTTGCACTAAACACTTGTATTATGAAAAACCTTATTTTGCTTTTTACAGCAATGAGCCTCATAACTACTGTGCGGGCTCAGGAAGTGGTCAACGTCCAACTCAAAGACCAATCCATTTTATTTGAACCATCAACGAACACGATCATCATTGGAGAAGTAGATCGTGTTAATCTGGGTTTGTTTAGGAAACACTTGGCCAAGCATGTGCATGGTGAATTAGCCGTTGAAGAAGCCGAATTGGCTACGAAAAAAAGTAGAAACGGCAACATCATCTTATTAGTAAGCAGCACCCTTTCAGTAGGGTCATTGGGATTAATACCTTTGAGTTGGCCGGTTGCCCTGATAGGGATGGGAGTTAACTCCTATCTCATGTATTACGGGTTAGAATTGATGAACAAAGGTGAGGATCATTTGCAGCGAGCGCTCTGGTTGCATAATCGGGATGCCATGAGTGGCAGGATTCCGAGCTCCCACGCACAAGGAGCTTTTCGCTGAGGGCCTTTATTTGCTCCTAATTGGCAAGTAAATAAAGTGCTGCCATCCGCACAGCCACCCCATTTTCGACCTGATTGAGGATGATTGACTGTCCAGAGTCGGCAACATCAGAGTTAAGCTCTACTCCTCTGTTGATTGGGCCTGGGTGCATTATGGTAATGTCGCGACCGATACTTTCCAGCAGCTGACGGTTGATGCCAAATCGCTGGGTATATTCCCGAAGTGAAGGGAAGTATCGGGTTTGCTGCCTTTCGAGTTGGATACGTAATATATTGGCTACATCACACCAGGCAAGAGCCTCTCGAACATTGTGCGAAACGCGCACGTTCAAGCTGGAAATAAACTTGGGCATCAGGGTGGTTGGTCCGCATACCATCACTTCTGCTCCTAGTTTTTGTAAACAAAAAATATTCGACAAGGCCACTCGTGAGTGTAGGATATCTCCAATAATGGCTACTTTAAGCCCGGCAACTGCTCCGTGTTTTTCCCTAATCGAATAAGCATCGAGCAACGCTTGGGTTGGATGTTCATGAGCGCCATCTCCGGCATTCACCACTTTAGCATCAATATTTCGAGCTAAAAACTCGCATGCCCCGGCATTGGCATGGCGCATTACCACCATATCCACTTTCATGGCCAGGATATTCTTAACGGTATCAACCAAGGTTTCTCCCTTTGACACAGAACTTCCAGATGCCGAAAAATTAATCACATCCGCTGAAAGGCGCTTTTCTGCCAGTTCAAAGGAAAGCCGGGTGCGGGTCGAATTTTCGAAAAAAATATTTGCTATGGTAATATCCCGTAGCGAGGGTACCTTTTTAATGGGTCGATTAATTACCTCTTTAAAATTATCGGCAGTATTAAAAATCAGGTCGATATCTGCTTGAGTAAGCGATTTGATGCTGATGAGGTGCCTGGTACTGAGTGCTGACATGGAGTTAATTCGAGTGTATCCAAATATTGTCCTCACCCGTGGTTTGGATCCAGGACACTGTTATTCGTTCGTTATTCAAAGTATTCACCCTACGGCCACAATAGTCGGGTTGTATAGGAAACTCTTGAGTGTATAATCGCTCCACCAAAACGAGCAGTTCTACACGTTCGGGGCGACCAAAATCGAGTAAAGCATCAAGACCAGCGCGTATTGTTCGACCCGTGTATAATACATCATCAATAAGTACCACCTTTTTCCCCTCAATGGAAAAGTCGATTTCTGTGGCACTGGGAATGAGCGGTTCGTCACGTCTTCTGAAATCATCGCGGTAAAAGGTAACGTCAAGTTTACCAAATTTAATGCTTTGCGCTGTGCGGGCTTGGAGCAATTGATGTAACCGCTCAGCGAGGAAGGTTCCTCGGGGCTGCAAACCAATAATCACAGTATCCTGGAATCCACCATGCTGCTCTACAAGTTCTTCGGTAAGTCTTTGCAGTATGATCGACAGCTGGGCTGCGGGTACAATCAGACGTTGGTTGGTGTTCATACTTCTGAAAGGGCTAAGATAGCATCAAAATGTGCTTTTGTAACCGGCATCACCGAAAGGCGGCTATGACGGACCAAACTCAGGTCTTCAAAAAAAGGATCCGTCTTAAGTTGCTTTAATGTGACCGGAGATTTGAATTTCTGTACAGCTGTAACCCCTACGGCCGACCACCGATGATCATCGGTAGTAGGGTCTTGAAACGCAGCTGCGCTTATTCTTGCCAAGCCAGTCACCTCCATTCCGATATTTGAATGATAAAACAAAGCCAAATCACCTACCTCCATGGCTCGCAGATTGTTACGTGCCTGGTAATTCCGCACACCATCCCAAATACCCTCACCTTCACGAATCAAATCATCGAAACTATACACATTCGGTTCCGATTTAAGCAACCAGTAATTCATAAGCACAAATCTAATAAAAAGCCATCAGGTTATAGGGAAAGCTGAGTGTGGACTCATAAATTTTGGTTATCATTAGCAGATGGAACGCAGTACACACTTCGTATTACCGCTCAACATAGCACCTGGCGATATGGATGCCTTGGGACATGTAAATAATTTGGTATACATGCGTTGGATACAAGAAGTTTCAGCAGCACATTGGGAGCAGTTAAGCGCTAATCACCCAGCTTCAGGTGTCGTTTGGGTGGTATTGCGCCACGAAATTGACTATAAAAAAGCTGCTCTAGCAGGAGACAAAATAAGGGCGCGAACTTACGTGGGGGCAACCAGTGGCAGTCGTTCTCAGAGACATGTAATAATTGAAAAAATAGATGGGACTCTTCTGGCACAAGCCATTACCACCTGGTGTGCACTTGATGCGCTTAGTTTAAAACCCAGGCGTATAGATGATTGGCTTATTCAGCTCCTCAAACCCCATAAAAAAAATTGACCGCTACCTCCCGGCAGCGGTCTCCTAAAACCTGTTGTATGAACTACAGCTCCTGATTACAGGATACTGAAGGATCCTTATGAAATGAGCAAAAATTATCGCTCGAATGATGTTGCAAAGGTATAAATAATGCCTCAAAATCGAAAACTCTATTCCGAATTTTGACGTGAATTAACAATAGCATTACATTAGGCTGACAATGCTCAGGGACAAAAAGCGATGGATTTGGATATAATATGCAGGCATACAAACAATTAGCTTGTGAAGCCAAATCTAAAATACTACCATCCGAATTGGACTGTAAAAAGCTTTACCCTTGTTGGGCGTTATTAGTAGTCGATAAAAAACCAAAGGCCTCCCTTCTATGGGCTGTGGCGGATTAGGTTGGTCGCGAATTTCCCGTACCGTTGCCGGTGTAAAGGCGAGTTCTTCCCATTTGTTTAGATCATAAGTGCGTTCAACCGAAAGTCGTTTCCACTTGCTCAACTCTCCGCTCCGCCATTTTAAATGTACTTCTCCGTTGATTTGCTCAATTTCAAAAAACTCCAATTCCTGATTCATCAGGTTGAGTGGGTTAGAAACCAATTGTACCGAGTCTGCCTGAAACCGGTTATTTGGATCGAAACTATATGCCTGAGTCCGAAAACCTTTATTGGCCCGATGAAAGTCGAGTACATCGGGTACTTGCAGCAATCCTGTGATACTAAAGCGACCGATACGGTATAGTCCCTTGTGAGGATGCATTTGGGCTATTTCGGATATAAACTCCGACATATTTTTAAATTTCGGCGGGTCAATTCCTACATAAAACAGAACTTCATCGGCTTTACGATCGATACGTAAATTATAAGCCAACTCATACGCTGTTAAAGCCTGTTGTTCAGCGCTCATCAGCTGTGAACTTTGTGGCCAAAGAAAGATACGAGCAGTATCTGACACCGCTGAAGCATCAAAACGAAGCACTACATCTGCAAAGGCCAAGTTGAGCCGTTCATCAGCAGCTGATTCAACCATCAGGTCGAAATCGAGCCGATCGCCTTCAAGATACACCTGCCCCAATTGAAGTCGCAGGGCCGGAATAGGCTGCGCCCCTACGGCTACTACCAGCAGCATACCCAAGCATAAGGTGATCAAGCGCATTTTTCCTGGAATTTATTGCTTAGGCCTAAGGCTAACAAACGGAATAATAACTTCCTCGAGTGAAATGCCACCATGCTGAAAAGTGTTTCGATAGAGATTTACAAAATGATGGTAGTTATTAGGGTAGCAAAAATACTGATCATTTGTAGCAAACACATAAGTAGAGCTTAAATAGGGCTTGATGAGATGGGCCTTTTCGGGTTTATCAATCACAAACAAATCACCTTGGTCGTAACTAAGGTTTTTGCCCTCTTTATAGCGCAAATTCGTGGTGGTATTTCTATCCCCTATAATTCTCACCGGCTCGCCTACTTTAATGGTTCCATGATCGGTGGTAATCACCATATTCACTCCTTTTTCGGCAATTTTTTTCATCAATTCATACAGGGGTGAGTGTTCGAACCAAGAGCGCGTAATGGAACGATAGGCAGCGTCATCATCTGCCAATTCTTTAATCACATTCATTTCGGAGCGGGCATGGCTGAGCATGTCCACAAAATTGTAAACAACTACATTAAGATCGTTTACGAACAAATTTGAAGCATTTTCAACCAGTTGTTTTCCTTGATGAAGCGTGGTGATTTTATGGTAGGAAGTTTTTAAATTCCTTCCGGCGCGTTTGAGTTGTTCATTTAGAAAAAAAGCTTCGTGCATATTTTTACTCCCTTCATCTTCACCATCAACCCACTTATCGGGATAACGCTTTTTGATTTCGGCAGGCATCATGCCTGCAAAAAGCGCATTTCTGGCAAACTCTGTGCTGGTAGGTAAAATACTGAAATACGGATCTACCTTATCGATGTGGAATAAATCGGCTAAAAAAGGTTCAATGACCCTAAACTGATCAAGGCGAAGGTTATCGATAACTACCAAAAAATACGGCTTTCCTGCATCAAGTAAAGGGAATAACTTCTTTCTAAGGAGGTTGTGCGACATTACCGGGCTGTTACTGTCGGGCTCGTTAAGCCAATCGAGGTAGTTTTCGGCAATAAACTTGCTGAACTGCCTGTTAGCTTCTGACTTCTGCATCATGAACACCTCTTTCATGCCTGCATCTTTACTCTTTTCGAGCTCAATTTCCCAGTGCACCAGTTTCTGGTAAGTTTCGGCCCATTCATGAGCGCTTAAGCGCTCATTGAAGGCCATGCCAAGATTTCGGAAATCCTGTTGATATCCTGAAGTGGTTTTTTCACTTACCAAGCGCTTATGGTCGATAATCTTTTTAATCGCCAAGAGGATTTGGTTTGGATTTACGGGCTTGATCAAATAGTCGGCAATCTGCGAACCAATCGCCTCTTCCATGATATATTCTTCTTCGCTTTTGGTAATCATAACCACAGGCAATGCCGGGCGAATGGTTTTGATACGTGCTAAAGCTTCCAAGCCGGGTAATCCTGGCATGTTTTCATCCAAGAATACCAAATCAAAAGTTTGCTCACTCACCATTTCCACGGCATCCTCACCGTTTGTGACTGGGCTAATTTCATATCCTTTCGACTTTAAAAAGAGTATGTGCGGCTTAAGTAAATCAATTTCATCATCGGCCCAAAGGATCTGAATTTTCTGCGACATGCGATATGTTTTTTAGTTTCTGACTTTATAAACGAAATTTGACCACAGAGCGTGCCATTAATCACACAAAGGTGAATAAAAAGAAAATTATCAACGACCCTGTATACGGATTTCTGCAAATTGAGCATGAAGCCATTTACGATTTAATACAACACCCGTATTTCCAGCGTTTACGACGAATAAAGCAAGTGGGCATGACTTACTTGGTATATCCGGGGGCTGTGCACAGCCGCTACAACCACGCTCTTGGCGCCATGTACCTCATGCAAAAGGCCATACAAACCCTCCGGTCGAAAGGCCATGAAATCAGCTCGGAAGAATCTTTAGGAGCGCAAATAGCCATTTTATTGCACGATATTGGTCATGGTCCTTTTTCGCATGCCTTGGAATATATCTTCATCGAAGGTGTGCATCATGAAGCTATTTCTTTAAGGATGATGCAAACAATTAACCGGGAAATGCAGGGATTGCTCGACACGGCCATTGCAATCTTTACCGATGCATACCCCAAAAAATTCTTGCATCAGCTGGTAAGCTCACAACTTGATATGGACCGACTGGATTACTTAACGAGGGATAGTTTTTTTTCTGGTGTATCCGAAGGCGTAGTAAGCTGGGATAGGATCATACATATGTTGGAAGTACGGAACGATAGCCTTGTGGTAGAAGAAAAAGGCATTTACAGCATCGAAAAATTCATTATCGCCCGTAGGTTGATGTACTGGCAGGTTTATTTACACAAAACCGTTCTCTCGGCGGAGTTTATGATCAGCAAAATATTACAACGTGCCCAAGAGCTATGTCGCGGGGGAGAACATCTTTTTGGCAGTCCTGCTTTATTGTTTTTCCTTGAAAATCGTTGCGATCGTATCATGTTTGAGCGGAATGATGAATTATTAGAACGATTTGCTGCCATTGATGATCATGATTTGTTCAGTGCCATTAAGGTTTGGGCCCAGCATACCGATAAGGTGCTAAGTTGCCTTTGTGATGGGCTGATACACCGCAGGTTGAATCGGGTGCTACTGCAAAAAAAAGCTTTTGACACTCAGCTCACCGAATCTCTTCGCCAAAAGATTCGCGACAGCTATAAGATCAGTGAATCCGAAATTCATTATTTTCTACAAGTTGGCTCAGTGACCAATGATGCCTACTTACCAGAACACGACAAAATCATGATTCTTTCAAAAAGCGGTAAACTAACGGATGTAGTGGAAGTTTCGGACAATTTGAATTTAAAAGCACTCACACAAACGGTGGAAAAACATTACCTCTGCTATCCAAAAGGGATTGCACTATCCACAGGATAAATGTCCTGCGGAACCTTAGGTTTTAGAATGTGAATCTAATTTTGGATATTTGTCGATTAAGTTAATATTAAGCATGCAATTCACTTCCCGGCAGATTGCTGATATATTGAACGGACAGCTTGAAGGAGCTGCTGACGTTCTGGGAATTAAGTTAGCCAAAATTGAAGAAGCCGATCAGGGATCCATCAGCTTTATAGCAAACCCCAAGTATCTTCATTTTTTAAGTAGTACCAAGGCATCGGTGCTTATAGTGGCCAATGATATTGAGCTCAACGGACATGCTGTGCCCGCCATCGTGCGCGTGGATGACCCGTATTTAGCATTTAGCAAACTGCTTGCTATTTTCAACAAAAACAAAATTTCGGAGATAGGACTTGAGCAACCTTGTTATGTATCTCTTAAATCAGTGTTAGGTCCAGATAGTTTTGTGGGGGCATTTAGTTACATAAGCGACGAGGCCGTGCTCGGCGAAGGAGTAAAGGTCATGCAGCATGTATTTATAGGTAAGCAAGCCAAAATTGGAGCTGGCACAGTGATTCATCCCGGAGTGCGGATCCTCAACGACTGTGAAATTGGTGCCAACTGCATCATACACGCCAATGCGGTAATAGGTTCCGACGGCTTTGGTTTTGCACCTCAGGTAGGTGGGAAATATGAAAAAATCGCCCAAAACGGCAAAGTCATTCTTGAAGACCATGTTGAAATCGGGGCTAATTGCACCATTGACCGGGCAACCATGGGAGCCACCATCATCAGAGAAGGTGTTAAGCTCGACAATTTGGTTCATGTGGCACACAATGTAGAAATTGGCAAGAACACGGTAATTGCCGCTCAAACAGGAATTTCAGGAAGTACCCGCATTGATGAGCAATGTGTAATTGCCGGCCAAGTTGGCTTTGCTGGTCATGTTTATGTGGCTGCGGGTTCACACATTGGAGGACAAACCGGAGTGACCCGTTCCATAGAGGAGCCCAACAAAAAATGGAATGGAACGCCGGTGATGAAATACATGGATAGCCAACGTACACATAGTTTAATCAGGAAATTGCCTGAATTTGAAAAACGTATTTTACAACTCGAAAAGTTTTTAAAAGAGTTACATCCTATAAGCCCTAATCATGAGTGATAATCAGACGACCATTGGTCAGGCTGTAAGTATTTCAGGCGTCGGTATTCATACCGGAGCTAAGGTTACTATGACCTTTACCCCTGCAGCCGCGAATCATGGCTATGTTTTTAAAAGAACTGATCTAGAAGCGGAGCCGGTTATTCCTGCTCTTGTTGAAAATGTAGTAGAAACCAGTAGAGGGACAACCCTTGGAAAAGGTGATGCCCGAGTATATACCGTTGAGCATGTACTTGCTGCACTTTCTGGCTTACAAATAGACAATGTGCTTATTTGCCTCGATGGCCCTGAATGTCCGATTGCAGATGGTAGTTCAATTGAATTTGTTGAGTTGCTTAAAACGGCGGGTATTGTGGCGCAAAAAGAACCACGGTCATACATTGAGCTTACTGAGAACTTTCATTTTTACGATGCTGAGAAAGATGCAGAGATCACCATTATTCCAGCTGATCAATTTAGATTATCGGTACTCATCGATTTTAACTCGGATGTATTAGGCACGCAGCACGCCCGTTTGCAAAATATAGCTGATTTTGAGCATGAAATAGCGGCCTGCAGGACTTTTTGCTTTTTACATGAGCTGGAGATGCTTCTTGAGCATAACCTAATCAAAGGTGGAGACTTGAACAACGCCATCGTAGTAGTAGATAAACCCGTCCCTGAAGCTGAACTTACGCGCCTGGCAGATGTATTCAAAAAGCCGCAGATGAAGGTGACCGAAGAAGGCATATTAAACAATGCCAAGCTTCGCTTTGTAAATGAAGCAGCCCGACATAAGTTGCTTGATGTGGTTGGGGATTTGGCGTTATTAGGCAAGCCGATAAAAGGACATGTAATTGCGAGTAAGCCCGGACACAGTAGCAACGTGGGCTTTGGAAAAGAATTTCGACAGTATCTTAAAAAGCGGCAAAAAACCATTGATGTTCCCAAGTACGACCCGAACACCCCACCTGTGTATGACATTAACGGCATTACTGAATTCCTTCCGCATCGCTATCCTTTTTTACTGGTAGACAAAATTACAGAGTTAACGAAGGAATATGTAGTTGGGATCAAAAATGTAAGCATGAACGAGCCCTTTTTTCAAGGACACTTTCCTGGAAATCCGGTGATGCCAGGCGTGCTAACCATAGAAGCCATGGCGCAAACTGGTGGTATTTTATGCCTAAGTTTGATGGACGACCCCGGTGGGTATTGGACTTATTTCTTAAGAATTGACAATGTTCGTTTCAAGGACAAGGTAGTTCCGGGAGATACCCTTATCTTCAAATTGGCGTTAAAAGAGCCTATCAGAAGAGGCATTTGTCAGATGGGCGGGCAGGCATTTGTAGGAAACAAATTGGTAGTTGAAGCGGAATTAATGGCCCAATTGGTTAAGAAATAATTATGATATCCACACTTTCGAACATTCATTCGGAGGCTAAAATAGGAGCCGGCACCGAAATATCATCTTTCGTTACCATTTCGGCGAATGTCGAAATAGGAGAAAAATGTTGGATTGGGCCCAATGTAACCATAATGGACGGTGCACGCATTGGCAACCATGTGAAAATTTATCCTGGAGCAGTAATTTCGGCACCACCGCAGGATCTCAAGTATAAAGGAGAGGAAACGCTTACCATTATAGGGGATGGCACTACCATTCGGGAATGCGTTACTGTAAATCGCGGCACAATTGATCGGCACAAAACGGAAGTAGGAAAAAACTGCTTATTAATGGCATACAGCCATGTGGCTCATGATTGTATCGTTGGCAATCACGTCATACTAGCCAATTTAGCAACGCTTGCCGGTCACATCACCGTTCATGACTGGGCGATACTCGAAGGTATGGTAGCGGTTCAGCAGTTTATTACCATAGCTGAACACGCCTTTGTGGGTGGGGGGTCGCTCGTTAGAAAAGATGTGCCCCCATACGTGAAGTGCGCGAAAGAACCGCTTTCGTTCGCCGGTGTAAATGTAATAGGCTTACGTCGTCGTGGTTTTTCCGAAGCTGCTATTCGTCAGATCGAAGACATTTATCGCATTATTTATGTGCGTGGTTACAATATGTCGAAAGCCTTAGAAATGGTAATAGCCGAAGTGGATCCTTCCAAAGAACGTGATCGTATTCTTGACTTTATCCGCAACTCCAGTTTCGGTGTGGTTAAAGGCATGATTGAATGAGTAAATGCCTTCAAATTAATCTTGAGCAAGCCGGCAAGCGATACAATCGCGACTGGATATTTAAGGGATGTAGTTTCAATATTCCTTCGGGCAGTAAATTAGCCATTACAGGAGCCAATGGTTCAGGAAAAAGTACCTTACTTCAATGTTTATGTGGCTATCAACCCTTATCGGCAGGCCAAATTAACTACCAAATCGAGAATGATGTAATACCGATAGAGCAGCTTTATAAGTACATTGCTTTAGCTACCCCTTACCTTGAGTTGCCTGAAGCGTATAGCCTGGAAGAAATGATCGCTTTTCACTTTAGTCTCAAAAGTCGTAAAGCCGATTTCGATTTAACCAAGGTACTTTACGATAGTGGGCTGGAAGCCCACAAAAGGAAATCCGTGATGTATTTTAGCTCTGGCATGAAACAACGACTGAAACTGCTTTTGGCCTTTGGTAGTGATGTACCTGTACTATTTCTCGATGAACCCACCACCAATCTCGACAAAGCAGGCATTGCCTGGTATAACGAACTTACACGGAGCTTGGAGGCCTATCCCAACCAAAGTATAATCATTGCCAGCAACCAGCCTTATGAATACCATTGCTGTACAGCTGAACTGGCCATTGAACATTTTAAATAAGCTGCTGCTTTCCGGAAAAGTAGACACCTTACACTAAATAATGTATAGCCTACTGGACATTCAGGCTTAAAAACATCAGGCGTTCGTGCAATTACATTCTGGTGTACTATTTGCTAAGGAAGTGTGTTGTTTTGCCAACAGGCAAGCCATCATCAGGTAGTATTTTTTAACATCGAGAGGGGCCGGGAGGTCCCTTTTCTTTTTCATTCGCAGCACTAGTGCATTTAGTTGATAACAAACTGTTTGCCTGGAAGTGCTCGTAATAAGCCTTTGAATTCGAGGCCTAAAAGAGCATGACTCAATCGTGTTGTTGAAAAGCCCACTTGCATGCTCAACAAATCGATACCCATTTGCCCTTGGTTTTTTAGCAGTTCATATACCAGTTGTTCGTCCTGCTCCAGTTCCGGAAAAAGCATTGTTTGATAGGCCGCAGGTTTGTTCGGACTTTGGAGCCAACCCATCGCTTCGCATAATTCATCTGCTGAGGTTATCAATGCAGCCTTATGGTTTCGCACCAAGGCGTGGCATCCACTGCTGTATTTATCCCCTACTCTTCCTGGGAAAGCAAAAACATCGCGATTGTAGTCATTCGCAATGCTTGCAGTAATAAGCGCCCCTCCATTAGTGGCTGCCTCAACAACCACTACGGCATCGGCCATACCCGCCACAATGCGGTTTCGCTTTGGAAAATTCTCTTTATCGGGCCCTGTATCATACAAGAACTCTGTAAGTAACCCGCCTTGCTCGAGCATACGTTCGGCCACCGTTTTGTGTACAGCAGGATAAATGCGTCCTAAACCATGACCAAGCACGCCCACTGTAGGAAGTTGGTGCTTTAGCGCCAACCGATGTGCATGAATATCAATACCGTAAGCCAAACCGCTAATAACCAAAACATTAAGAGAAATTAACCCTTGGATCAATGCTTCTGTCAACTGTCGGCCATAGTCTGTAGCTGCACGGGTTCCCACTACTGCTACAATACGATTAACGTTTAAGGGGAGGGCCCCTTTGCCAAAAAGTATGAGCGGATGATCGGGGCATTGGCGTAACCTTAAGGGAAAATTTTCGTCCTTAAAATGAAATAGCTGAATTTGGTGCTGTTCAACCAGGCGAAGTTCTTTTTCTACCAAATCGAAGGGTTTGTGGGTGCTGATGCTTTTGGCCAGTAAAGGGCCAATGCCCGGTGTAGCTTCAAGTTTGGTTCGATTGGTTTTAAAAACTGCTTCAGCACTTCCTGTACGTTCGATAAGCTTACGTGCTAATAAGCTTCCTATACCCGGAAGTTGAAGTAACGCAAGGGTGTAATAAATTTCTGTTTGGTTCATAGCCTCTGTACTGCTAATTTAGACCTTTGTGAGTTAGATAAATGCCACGAATATTATGTTTTTTTCTGTGTTTTTTACTCTATGCAGAGTATGCCCAGGCACAAACTTTTATCCTTAGCGGTAAGGTAACCGATGCCATAAGTGGCGAAATTTTAGTTGGGGTAAGCATTGCGCATCAAAATGGTAGTGGAACTATAACAGATGCCAAAGGAATGTATCGCATTCGGCTCGATCATGCAACCACCCATCAGCTCAGTTTCCGTTACTTGGGTTATGAACTACTGAGAAGACAATTAAACGCCGGCACAGACACTAGTTTGGTATTGGATGTACAGCTTAAACCCAAAATCAATGAGCTTGAACAAATCATCGTTACAGCAGGACGTTTCGAACAAAAACGTGAACAACTCAGCATAAGTACCTCGGTGGTACGTACCGCACAAATTGATGCCAATAATTCGGTATCGGCCGATGACGTTATGAACCGAACCCCCGGCATTCATGTGCTACGGGGACAAATCAACATTAGGGGCTCCAGCGGATACAGCTTGGGGGTTGGAAGTCGCGTACTTATGCTTTTAGATGGCTTGCCCCTGCTTACCGCAGAAGGCAATGAAATTTTGTGGATTATGCTTCCCATTGAAAGTGCAGAGCAAATTGAAGTCATTAAAGGCTCCGGATCGGCCTTGTACGGCTCGGCAGCGCTGGGTGGTGTGGTTCATTTCAGAAGCATTATGCCTGGTGCAACACCCGTTACCAGAATCAATTGGTACAATACCTTTTACGACCGACCAGGGGGCTATCATAGCGACCCCTGGGCCGGCAGGCAACCCCCCACTGCCATGGGCCTATCAGTGGCACACAGTCAGCGTATTAACAAAACCGACCTTACTGCTTCGCTCAATGTAGTTCATGACGATGGTTTTAGGGTAGGTGAACCAAGCCGACGCATACGTGGCAATGTTCATTTGCGGCAGCAATTGGGCAAAAAGCTGTATGTAGGTCTTCAAGCCAGTCATCTAGTAGATTCCACCCGGCTTTTTACCTTTTGGGAGAGCGACACCAGTGCGTTTATGCCCAATGCCGGTAGCACCAATGCCCAGCTTAATACGCGAACCCTGATTGATCCCTACATTGAATACATTGGACGGAACACCAAACATAGTTTACGGAATCGATTTTATCGAAGTTACACCAACTACAACAATGAAGATTTTGGCTTGGGCGAAATGTACTACAGCGAATACCAGATTCAGCATCGATTACCATTGAACTGGGCCAATAACACTATGCTTACTGCAGGGCTGGTAAATCAACTGAATGCTATCCGAAGCGATGTACTGTATGGCAATCAATTTACCAACAACCGGGCGATGTATGTGCAATGGGACCAAAACATAGGGCGATTTAGCTATGGCATGGGATTCAGATATGAACAATTCATTGTAAATGGCAGTCCAAAAGAGCAAAATCCTGTTCTGAGGGCCGGATTAAACTATCGGCTCTGGAAAGGAGGCAACTTGCGGGCATCCTACGGCGAAGGTTTCCGTTCGCCATCGGCGGCCGAGATGTTTTCCAACACCTTTGTGGGCACTGTTCGTTTTGCGAGCGATCCGAATTTGTTGCCTGAATCGAGTCGCGCCTTCGAAATTGGATTTATGCAAGCTATACATGCAGGTCGGTTTAAATCAACCCTAGACATAGCCCTTTTCCGAACCGATTTCCGTAATCTGATTGAATACACATTCGGTGTTTTTCTTCCGGATGTTTGGGATGAACAAGATTCCATTTGGGCGGCTGAAGGCAATTTGGCTAAACTAGCCGAAAAGTATGCACGCTTTCAACCGTCTAACATTACCGACGCGCGCATCACCGGAGTGGAAGTGATATACAGCGGCATGGCCCAATGGCAAAAGTTCGGTTTGCAGTTTCAGGCCGGCTACACCTTTACCAATCCCATTAACCTCAACCCGCCTACTTTTAGCTTTGCCGGGGTACCTGTAGATTTATTACAATTTTTAAAGTACCGATACCGTCACTTGGTTCGGGCCGATTTTCAGCTAAATTACAATCGATTTATGCTAGGATCTAACCTCCGCTACAATAGTGTTATCTTGAATATTGACGAAGACTATTATCGCTTTATGCCCGGTTTGGTAGAATACCGTCTGCAAAGCATTAATGGCGATTTGTTGTTTGACCTTCGGGCTGGTTACGCCCTGAACGATTATTTCAATCTGAATTTGATTGTGCGCAACGCGGGCAATCGAAGTTGGATGCCCATACCCGGCAATATTGGTGAACAAAGGAGCCTTGTTATTCAAATGTTATCGAGATTTTAACCCCATCTAAACCTATGGCGCAAAAAATACTCTTGGTTCTTCTTGTTTTATTTCCCTTTGGCCTTCATGCTCAAAACAATGTGCGTTTAAGTGGAAAAATCACCGAGGCTGGCACTAAAATACCCTTGGCAGGGGTTAATATTGCGATAGAACCAGGGGGATTGGGTACCATCACCGATGCTGAAGGCCATTACCAATTGCATCTTCCAGCCGGGACTTATGTGCTTCGGTTCAGCTATATCGGCTTCGAAAGTAAAAGAATCAACCTGAAGCTGGTAGAAGACAAGCTGCTCGACATGACGCTTGAAGTTGCGACCGGCCAATTAGAGCAGGTGGTGGTTACCGCCGGACGTTTTGAACAGCGATTGAGCGAAGTTACGGTATCGATGGAAGTCATTAAACCAGATTTAATCGAGCAAAATAACCTCACCCGCTTCGACGATGCTATGGACCGTGTACCCGGCGTAAGTGTGGTGAGCGGGCAACTGAATATTCGCGGAACAAGTGGCTTTAGCTATGGGGCCGGCAGTCGTGTTCAAGTTTTGGTCGATGATATGCCGCTGTTGAGCGCAGATGCCGGTGATGTAAAATGGGCCTATCTGCCCATTGAGAATGTATCACAAATTGAGGTCATAAAAGGCGCCGCCTCTACCCTTTTTGGTTCCAGCGCCCTTGGCGGTATTGTTAACCTGCGAACTGCCTATCCCACTAATCGACCGCGTACTCAAATTCAGCTATTTAGCTTGGTGTACGACCGACCAAACGACTTTTTCGAAGCTCCTTATCAACTACGTGATGGCCGCCATCAAAGCGGCATAAGCGCTTTACATAGCCGCCAAGTGGGGAAGCACGATCTTACCGCCGGTATGTTTGCCGTTTGGGATCAAGGGTATCGCATAGGAGAGTATAGCAAACGTGTTCGAGGGAATATGAATTGGCGCTACCGCATCAATAAACGTTGGAGCTTTAGCCTCAATACCAATGGCATGGTAGATTCTACGGGTAATTTCTTTTTTTGGAAGAGTGATACCGCGGCCTTCTTCCCCAGTCCGGGCACCAACGATGCCCAACTTGCCCTTCGTTACAACATCGACCCGGTACTGCAGTACTTTGGTAGTAATGGGAGAAAGCACATCTTTAGAAACCGCTTGTATTTTACACAGAACCGGGGTGATAGCACCCGCAACACCAGAGGGCAAGTGTACTATAACGAATACCAGTATCAACAACCGCTGAAACTTTGGGAGAACACCAAAACCATATTTACCGGTGGTTTGGTACACATCTACAATTTTGTAAACAGCGGCCCACTATACGGATTACGCGATAGCCGAAACCTTGCGGCCTATGTGCAACTCGATCAGCAGATTGGTAAACTCAACTATTCGGCTGGCATGCGCTACGAGCAATATGTCATCAATAACGAGCCCCCCATTAGGTATCCGGTTGTGCGCCTAGGCGCCAATTACGAGTTATTCAAAGCCAGTTGGCTAAGGGCCTCCTTCGGCCAAGGTTTTAGAACACCCTCGGTAGCCGAACGTTATGTAAATGCTGCGGTAGGCGCCTTACTCATACTGCCTAATCCTGCCTTGGAGTCAGAAAGTGGTTGGAGCACCGAATTGGGGTGGAAACAAGGTTGGCAAATTGGAAAAATAAAGGGCTTTGCCGATCTGGCAGCCTTTTGGACCCAATATGAAAACATGATTGAGTTCAGCTACCGCACTGATTTCCCCGAAGGCATCGGGTTTAAAGCACTAAATTTAACTGGTAGTACCACCATGATCAGAGGGATTGAACTCAGTAGTGGCGGTGCTGGCGAAATTGGACGGTTTAAGGTTGTTGGACAATTGGGCTACACCTTCATCGACCCGGTTGAATTAAGACGGCCCGTAGCAGAACGGCCCGATATTGTGATCGCGGGAACACTCAAATACCGAACGCGGCATTTATGGCGTTCTGACATTGAGGTCCGTAGGGCACGATGGGGCTTTGGCACGAACCTCCGCTTCAATAGTTTCATGCTTGAAATAGATGAAGCCTTCGAAATCATCATTCCCGGAGTTCGGCAATTCCGTCAGCGCCGTGATGCGGGTGACTTTATTGCCGATTTTCGCATAAGTTATGAGGTTCGTTCAGATTTGCGGTTGGCAATGCTGCTACGCAATGCTTTTAACAGAGATTACATGATTGTACCTGGAAATATTGGAGCCCCCCGAACTTTTGGCCTACAACTTACTTATACCCCCTAAATGAAAAAACAAATCCTCATCCATTTAATTATGCTCATTGGCTTGCCCCTGAGCTATGGACAAGAAGCCGTAACTTACCAACGTCCTCCCGAAGAACTTGCCCGTTTGCTCGAAGCACCTTCGAGTCCACAAGTCAGTTTTTCACCCGACAGGCGAATGATTGCGCTCCTTACGAGGCCAGAATTGCCTGGTATTGAGGAAGTATCCCGACCCGAACTGCGTTTGGCTGGCTTGCGCATCGACCCAAACAATTTTGGCCCGAGCAGAAGCGCGTACTACAATGGGTTATCGATTCGAAGTTTGAACAGCAAGGAAGAGCGTGCGGTGAGTGGTTTGCCCGAACCCTTGCTCATGAATGGCCTAAGTTGGTCGCCCGATGGTAAACAGATTGCTTTTTTACAAAATGAAGCCGACGCCATTCAACTTTGGGTGATAGATGTAGCGAAAGCCGAAGCACGCTTGCTCAGCGATCGTAAATTGAATGCCGTATTGGGCAATGCCTACAGTTGGTTGACCGACAGCAAGGGATTGGTGGTAAGTGTACGACCATTGGTACAAAGCGATTTGCCCCAAGCTAGTCGCGTTCCCCTTGGCCCGGTAGTGGAGGAAAATTTAGGTAAAAAAGCCCCCTCACGCACCTATCAAGATTTGCTCAAAAACCCCCACGACGAAGCTGTTTTCAGTCACTACGCCAGTGCCGAATTGTTGATATTGGGCCTAGATGGCAGCAGCACGGACATGCTCGAAACGGGCCTTTGGATGGGCTTTGAGGTTTCGCCAAATCAGCAATACCTTTTGGCCAGTAAACTCGTGCTGCCTTTTTCGTACTTGGTACCTTACTACCGCTTTACCACCGAAGTGCAGCTTTACTCCTTACACGGCGATTCGGTATTGCGTTTGGCCAATAAGCCTTTAGGCGAATACATTCCCAGCACTTTTAATGCGGTAGAACGCGGTCCTCGTGGCCACAGCTGGCGGCCCGACGCACCGGCTTCAGTTTACTGGGTAGAAGCCCTCGACGAAGGAAACCCGAAAAACGAGGTGCCGCATCGCGATAAACTCATGCTGCTGGAAGCGCCATTTACGGAAAAAGCCCGCGAACTCTTACGCACCGAATTACGCTACAGCTATACCATGTGGGGCGACGATTATGCCTGGGTACGTTCGAGCTGGACACGAAGCCGGAAAGAACATATACATGAACTCATTCCATCCAAATACGGTATTGTAAAACTTATTCGCGATCGCAGTTACGAAGATGCCTATAGCGACCCTGGGCGTCCTTTAATGCGTATGAACGAAAATGGCCGTTCCGTCATCTGGCAGCATCAGGGCCAGTTGTATTTGGCTGGGCAAGGAGCATCAGAAGCCGGTGATATGCCTTTTTTAGATAGTTATGATGTTAAAACCGGAAAAACTAAACGCATT
The DNA here is from genome assembly GCA_046291695.1 of Bacteroidia bacterium. GTDB lineage: Bacteria > Bacteroidota > Bacteroidia > UBA7662 > UBA7662 > PNNG01. Next base: position 19,509 of record JBKBSO010000018.1, on the reverse strand, counting down.
TGGCGTTGCGAAGCACCTTATTACGAGTCGGTGGTGAGCCTGGTTGATCCGAGCCTAGGCACTTTTATAACCAGTAGAGAGTCGCAAACCGAAAACCCCAATTATTTTTTACGCGGCTTTACCCACAAAAACTCACGCGCCATTACCAGTTTTACGCACCCATTTCCACAACTAAAAGACATCCAAAAACAGCAATTACGTTATCAGCGGGCCGATGGCATAGAAATGACTGCCGATTTGTATTTACCTGCAGGCTACGATAGCAGTAAAGGCCCATTACCCGCTTTTGTATGGGCTTATCCGCGTGAATATAAATCGCGTGATGCAGCCGGACAGGTAAAAGGTTCATCGTACCGCTTTACCCGGATCAGCTGGGGAAGTCCTGTTTTTTGGGTGTTGCGGGGTTATGCTGTATTCGATAATGCGAGCATGCCTATTGTTGGTGAGCAAGATCAGGAACCCAACGACACTTACGTACAGCAACTGGTTGCCAATGCTGAAGCCATTATTAACTACGGCTCTTCATTAGGCGTACTCGACCGTGAGCGTGTGGCAGTAGGCGGACACAGCTATGGCGCCTTCATGACAGCGAATTTGCTGGCGCATACCCAGCTCTTTAAAGCCGGCATTGCTCGAAGTGGCGCTTATAATCGTACCCTCACCCCCTTTGGATTTCAGGCCGAAGAGCGCACCTATTGGCAAGCCCCTGAAGTATATTATCAAATGTCGCCCTTTAGCTTTGCCGATAAAATAAAAACACCCTTATTGATCATTCATGGAGAGGCCGACAACAATTCGGGGACCTTTCCCATTCAAAGTGAGCGTTTGTATCAGGCCATTAAAGGACATGGTGGAACAGTTCGTTATGTAGTACTGCCTCACGAAAGCCACGGTTACCGCGCCAATGAATCGGTTATGCATATGCTCTGGGAAATGGACCGTTGGCTGGAGGCATACTTGAAATAAAGTCTGGTTAGCAAAATACCTAATCCTGGTTTCATCAAGCCCGACTCTTTTATAGACGGGCTTGTCGCATTTTGTTTGGTTTTATATCTTAAGTTTTTGCCGAAAAATCGAAAAAGAGGCGTAATTTTAAGCTCTACAACATTTAATATTATGAAAAAAACCTTACTGCTATTGGGTATGCTCAGTGCATATCTTTCGGGAAGCGCACAGCAGTTTGTGCAAATTGGCACCTCAACCAATAATCCGTTAAATTTAAATGGTGCAACCACTGATGGTGGGCCTATACACGGACGAAATGTAGTAGACGCCTATTCTAAATACTTTTACCTACTCACCTCCAGCGAGTTAGCCAGCCTGCCCAACGGCAGTATTATTACCCGTATCGATTTCCATAAAGGGAACACCTCTACCACCTTACCCCCTCATCTCAATAAATTTGAGATTTGGTTTAATAATTCTTCTGCACAGCAAGCGCCACAAGTACCGGCTTCTTTCAGTGCGCTTATCAGTCAGGCAACCCGGGTTTACACCAGCTCGCAACAAGCCATAACCGGCGGAACCGGTTATGTGAGTTTCGAATTGCAAGAACCCTTTGTATATACAGGCGATGGACTCGAAATGGGTTTCGACTGGGAAAAAATCTTCCCAACTAGTTTTTCAGGCCCCATCCAGTGGAGCTTAAATACCGTAAGTAGCTCGGTAATCGGGTACAATGGCCCACTAAATACCGACACCTTGGTAAATGCACGCGATCGTCGTCCGACCATGCGCATTTATTACGACACCGTTTCGGTATGCAGCACTCCCATTGCGGGTACGATAGTAAATGCAACAGGGATCAGCTGTCCGAATAGCACTATAAATCTTCGTCTCGCCGGCGCATTCAACTTCAGTTCCGGCCTCACCTTTCGTTGGCAAAGCTCTTCTGACAACATCAATTTTACTGACGTCGCAGCCGGCAACACGCTTAACCTGTTTGTGCCTGTACCTGCCAACCAGCCTGAATATTACCGATGTATCGTGAGTTGTGGTTTAAATGCCGACACCAGTTCGACATACACACTCGAAGCGGCACCCATACTCACCGGGGTTTTTACAGTTGATCCCTCGCAACCGAATAGCCCAACCAATTTTAACAACCTGGATGATGTTATGGCCAGAATCAACTGCAGCAACATCGCAGGACCTGTTACCATTTTACTTGCCAACGGCACTTATTCGGGTAGTTACTTCATCAACAATCCTATATTGGGTTTAAGCAGTACGGTAACCATTGAAAGTATTTCTCAAAATGCGGATAGTGTTGTATTGGAAGCGCCCGACAACGGAAGCGTAATTTCTATTTACAATACTGGCGGCTTAAATTTCAGGAATATCAGTTTTCGGCGTAGTGCTTTACCAACAAGTGCCGAAGAACTGATGCTCATCGGTGCAAATACCCACAACATCTCGCTTTTTGGCTGCAAGTTTAGCGGCGTTGCAGGATCGAACAGCGCAAATAATCGGCTTCTCAGTTTGAGTGGAGCAAATAACGCTTTCATTTTTCAGTGTTCGTTTGAAGATGGCTACTATGGCTTGTTCAATGCCAATACTACCGGGGTAGATTCGCTTATCGGCCTTCAGGTGCAAGCTTGCAACTTTAAAAACATTTTTGCCAGCTCCATTTTTTTAGTAGCAAATGCAAGAGGTACCGACATCAACAGCAATACCTTCGAAAACAGCATCAGTTCCCTGTTGGCCGCATCCACAGTCATTACACTCACCAATCATACCGGCTTTACGATCCAAAACAATACGGCTATAGGAAATATTGGGCAATCGGCCCTATCACTCACCAACTTTACAGGAAGCGGGAGTTTACGCAACAAGGTGTTTAACAACTCCTTTTCACTGAACTACAGCAATGCTACACCGCGCACCTATTTCCTCACCGGTAATACGAATGGAGGTAACGACTGGATAGAAATTTACCACAACGCTTCACAAATGCGGGTAAACACTACCTCAACCACACGAAATGGCATTTTGCACCTCACCAACAGTTTCGGCCAAAACAATACCGTGGACAGCCTGGTGCACATCAATAATGTGTATAGTGTAATTCCGGTTAATGCAGCCCAGACCACACCGGCCAATTTTTCGGTATATTTTTTTCCTGAAGCTTCGGCTGTAAATCGGGTGTTTGCCTCGCATAATGCCTTTAATATTCCCAGTTTCACCAGCTTTGGTTTCATTAGTAGTCCGGCAACAACTTCGGCCAGCCTGGTCGATTGGCAAACTACCTATGGAATCGATAGCGCCGGTCTCTTGGCCGATCCGCTATTCACGGCATTGGAAGACCTGAGGCCTTTACCCAATTCTCCGCTAAAAGATGCAGGCATCGTCATATCCGATGTCCCCTTCGACATTGTCGGAAATCCTCGTAGTTTGCAACAACCAACCATTGGGGCTTATGAGATACTGTTGGTAGGAAACGATGCCGCCTTACTCGATTTACCCGGACTAACACCAACCCAAATCCCCGGCAATTCGGTTCCTATTAGCGTTTTGATTCAAAACCAAGGACAGTCGACCTTGAACAGCCTCCAGCTCAATTACCAACTTGATAACGGTCCGGTAATCTCCCAAAACTTCAACGGAAGTTTGGCCTTCCTCGACACGGTGCTTTTTCAGTTTACCAACAACCTGCTTATTCCTGCTGCCGGCGACCTTAAATTACGCGTATGGTGTGCCTTACCCAATGGAAGTGCAGATGCAAACAACCTAAACGACACCCTCGAGTTTCAGTTTTGTGCTCCTTTACCAGCGGGTACCTACACCTCAGGCAGCACCAACAGCGATTTTCCTGACTTTAACCAGCTGCTCGAGCGTTTGTATTGCGCCGGTATTCTGGGTGAAGTTCGCATTCAAACCGAATTCCCAAACAAAAAACGAACCCAACGTTTAGATTTAGGCTTTGTGCCAGGCACCAGCGATACCAGCCGACTGATATTCGACGGACAGCGCGACACCATACTCATTACGCCCAACACCAACGACAAATACCTGGTGTTGATGAACGGCACCAAGTACATCAACCTTGAAAATTTTGTGATTCGTGGTCTCGATGCTGAGTTTGGGATAGGTATTATCCTGCAAAATGAAGCGAACCACAACATCATTCGCAACAACCTTATTGATTTGAGCGCCGTTACGACCATCCCGGTCACCAATGCTTTAAATGCTTCTTCGGGCATTGTGTTTACAGGTGGCTTTATTAACAACACCACCTCAACACCGGCAGCCATGAACGTCATTGACTCCAATGAAATAGTAGGTGCCCATACGGGAATTCGGTTAAATGGCATCATCAACAGCCCCGAAACTTCAGGCAACCGTTTTATAGGCAATTTGATTCGTGATTTTAGCGCAAATGGCATCTTCGTGAACAATTCGACCAACACCGAAATTGCAGGCAACGAAATTCATCGCCAAAACCGGGTTACGGTTACCACCTTCAATGGTATAAACGTTGAAACAGTAAACAACGGCTTGCAAATTCATTCAAACATCATCCACAATTCGCATACTTCGGCCAGTTCGAGAGCTACAGCGGCCAACGCCATTCGACTGAGTGGCGTAAATCCCATCGACTCGAGCAGTTCGAGCCGCATTTACAACAACCTCATTTATGAATTAAACTCTTCGGGAGCCACGGTTGGTATTTTACTAAATAACTCTACCCTGTCGGAAATAAGCTTCAATACGCTCGACATGAGCAGTTCACTCAGCAGTACCGGCTTAAGTAGGGGCATTTCACTTGAAAATAACATCGATAATGTGCGGATTTTCAGTAATAATATCTTCCAAACACGTACCGGCTCAGGTGCCAAACATACCATCGCCATCATCAACACCACTGCCAATGTAGTAAGTAACCGCAACAACCTATTTGTTGACGTTACCGCAAGTAATTCAGGCATTGGCTTATTCGGTGGTACAAATCAGAGTAGCTTGGCCGACTGGCAAGTCCAAGGTTACGATGCCAACAGCATCAGCCTCAACCCCGACTTTGTTGACCGCCCGAACCGCGATTACACCCCGCAAGCCAATGCATTAAACGGCACGGCCCAACCCATTTCCTATGTGCAGCTCGATATTAACGGGCAGCCACGGGATCCTGCACAACCCGATATGGGTGCGATCGAATTCACCCCAGCGGGTTGCCCCGGTCCTGCCATTGTAAGTGTCGATACCATCGGACTTACCACCGCCACCATCAGTTGGATATCGAGTGCAACGGCTTGGCAACTCGAATTCGGCCCAGACGGCTTTACTCCTGGAACCGGCACTTTAATCAGTGGTGTAACCAACCCTTATACCATTAGTGGACTTAGCGGCAATGTTTGTTACGATGTATATGTACGCGACAGCTGTAATACCCAATTTTCACCATGGGTAGGTCCACTAGCCGTTTGCACACCACGTACCGACGATTTGGCCATGCTCAACCTGCTCGAACCCATTAGTGGTAGCTGTCCCGACAGTAATGTCGCCTTTGTAGTGGTTATTAAAAATGAAGGTTTAAACCCTGCTACCGCATTTGATGTGCGCATTGCGCTTACAGGTGCCGTAAACCAGACTTACAACACCACCATCACCAGCAGCATAGCCGCAGGAGCAACGGATACCCTTTCGCTGCCTACGCCCCTTTCGCTTTTCCCTGGCGGTACCATTCAGGTTGAAGCAACCGTGCTCTACCAGGCCGACCAAAACAACGCAAACGACAGTATATTTAAGACACTACAGATCCGACAGATTGCCTTGCCGATTATTCTGTCAACTGCCGACACCCTCTGTGCTGGTGGTTCGGTTACCCTTTGGAATGATCCCAGCAGCGGGGCGGGTAATATCGGCTGGTTCGATGCCAGCAATAACCAAATAGGTACCGGCGACAGCATTACGCTTTCGCCAGCGCAAAGCACCCAAGTGCAGGCACGTGCTTTAGGCTTGGTGAATGGCATACTTGGCCCCGTGGACAATACCATTGGCAATGGCGGTGCTTTTTCGGGTATTACTGTAGGCAACAATCGTTTGAATATTGAAATACTTAAGCCTGTAGTTATACGGGGCATGCGTATTTATCCGCAGCAATCCGGCATAGTTAATCTGGTTATTCGGGATATGAACAACAACATTGTAAGCTCCCATGCCATCAGTGTAAATCAAGGACTGCCTTATAGTACGGTTGATGTACAAGTAAATATTCCGCTGCAACCAGGTATGTATACCATGGCACCTACGAATAACCAAAGCGCCGGCGGTATGTACCGTAATTCCGACGGAGCCGTATTCCCTTACACTTTTGGCAACTATGCCCGCATTACAGGCACCAGTTCGAGCAATGCCGCCAACTACTTCTATTTCTATAATATGCAGATAGAGCATGGTAGTTGCGAAAGCGCCCTGGTGTCTAAGTCGATTGTGGTAAATCCGGAGCCTTTGGCTGCATTTACCATCGACTCGAGCAGCGCCCCCAGCTTCAGCTTTAACGCAGCCACAAGCCAACATGCCAGCAGCTACCTGTGGGATTTTGGCAATGGGCAAACCGCCAGCGGGCCTACAGCCTCAATCACTTACACGGCCAATGGCAGCTACCAAGTACGCTTGGTGGTAAACAACAGCTGTGGCACTGATACCCTTTTCCGAACAGTCAATGTATCGGGCGTATCGGTGCGAGCTCTCGATCTGGCCAGCCAGATGAAGGTGTATCCGAATCCGAGCAATGGTCAGGTGGTAGTGCAGTTTAGCACCGATGTTCAGGAAGCCATCCAACTCGAAATTTACGATTTGCGTGGACGCAAGGTATTCGAGCAAGTGGTTTACCCAACAGGCGAAAACCACCACGAACAATTGCAACTCGGCCATTTGAACCAAGGGGTTTACCGCATCCAGCTCCGTCACGGTCAGCGCATCAGCGGCCAACGACTGGTCATTCAGCGCTAAGCCCGCTTGCTACGCACAAAAAAGCCCGATCCTATGGTTGGGCTTTTTTGTGTAATAAGGCTTTGTGAATCACAACAACTTCACCCCCAACAAACTCAAATAGGTTGTTCCAGCGATGATGGTGGTTGCAATAACCACCCCTAAACCAATGGCACGGGAGGCTTTTGGTCGCGAAATTTGGAGTACCCTGGCGGCCACCACACCCATATAGGCACCGGTAAAGGGTAGCGGAATCATCACAAACAACATGAGGCCCCAAAAATCATACTTTTTGATTTTCTCCCCTACCCCTTTTTTTGCACGCTGCATCAGTCGTACGCTGTACTTGCGATAAAGCGGCAAGCGCCAAAGTTTATGGTCGAAGGTGTCGAGCACTTATAACATTGAAATGAAAAAAACATTACAATAGATGTATATAACGATTTATTCCCGTAACTTAATTGCCCTAAACCAAATTATTATGAAATCCGAAATCCGAAATCCGAAATCCGAAATCCGAAATCCGAAATCCGAAATCCGAAATTACGAAATGGCATAAACTTTAAAAAATGGCTAATTCTGCTAATTATTTCGTGTTCAACGACATTTGTGAACGCTCAACAATCACCAAATTTCGCCCTAATTTTTGACGGCGATAACGACCATGCCAATGTGCCTTCGTTTGTTTCAACTTTACCCGAAGAAGGTTTTAGCTTTGAAGCTCAGGTCAAAATCGATAGTCTCGAAGATCATTTTGCAACAATATTGTCTGCCGTTTATTTGGATGACGATGAAAATAAATTGCATTTTTCCTTTGGCATAAACGGAGGAACTTTGAAATTGGCTGTGGAAGTGAATAATACAGTTTATGAACAACAAGATGGTAATGTTGTTGAATTAAACGAATGTGTTTGGGTAGCTGTAACTTTCTTGCCTGATGAAATACAGTTTTATATAAACGGCAATCTTGAATCTACCATCGCTGGCCCTGCTCCTTCAATCGACCGAATCAACCAATATATGATAGGTAATGCACTTAGCAGTTCTTATTTCGGCCCATTTCAAGGTCAGATTGATGAAGTTAGGGGTTGGCTAATTCCTATCGACGGTGCCATTATACAAAACCACATGCATCCTTTACCAGCACCTGTTCATGATATGCATCTGCATGTAAATTTTCATCAAGGACAAGGACAAGTTATAACCAACCTTTGGCATACAATGCCTGGCTATTTAGGAGCACAAGTTTCAATTGATGGTGCAGACCCAAGCTGGGTAATAAATGATTGTTTCGAGGAAGAAGGTCCATCAGTAGATCGTATTGGAAATATTGCACTCAATTGTCCAGAAGATTCTGCACCATGTGAACTTGTGTGTAACGGAACTTTTGAGGTTTTTGATTCTATCCTTTTCACTCCCTTAGGTTGGCCTTATCATTTCCCGGCGCTTGTCCCCGATCAATTTTTTAATAGTGATGTTGCTGGTTGGTATGCCAATAAATCTGCAGAATTCTTTTTCAGAGGTGCACCTACACAACCCTATGGTTATGACTTTGGCATACCAACAAATTTCGCAACTTGGTTTTATGGACCTATTCATAATCCCCCAGTTGAAACCAGAACAGGTCAGTCATTAGGGAATAATGGTTATGCCGGCATGCATACTTCTCTTATGCCTGAATACTACTTTTATGCACCAGTAGAACTCATCAATAAACTGAAAGAACCTCTGATTAATAACAGCTATTATGACCTCAACTTTTGGACATTTACCTATCCAATTTTAGGCCTAAGCTTAAATACAGCACTTAAAGTACATATACAAAGCGGTGATAATCCAGCAATACGGCATTTTATTGGCGTATTTGACCAAGTTAACAGCACTTATATTACAACAAATAATGGCTGGCATCCCACCAACACCAGTTTTCAAGTGCCAAATAATGGCATCACTTACGACCGATTGGTAATTGAGCCCTCAAATGTGTTCGAAAGCAACCTTCAAACTTGGATTGCTGAAGGCTGGACCAACTATACTTTCATCGACGATGTAAGCTTGCAAAAGAGCAGTTGTTGTCATGCTGACTTTTCACCAAAGTTGGTTGAATACATTCAACCAACTGGCAGTTGCTGCTCCGATATACACGCCACTGCCGTTGAAGTTAATTATGAAGGAGACCTTTTCGCTGCTGTTTTTTATTCTGATCCTGATACTGTTCGTGTTGAAGGTGAACTTAATTATCACCTTCCAACCAGACCCAATGGCACTTCATATCAAAAATATTGTGCTGATGGTTCCCTTAGCTGGACTAAATTACTTGATGGACTTGCCATTGAAGACATTGCCACAGATAAATTAGGAAACAGCTATATTGCCGGTTATTATACACAAACTTATACAGGAACCCTTAGCAATTCAACTCCTGTAACCTTAACGCATAGTGGTGGCCAGGATGCTTTTGTAGCCAAAATCGATGCTAATGGTGGGATAGAGTGGATAACAAGGTTTATAGAATCGACTGTTGACGTAGTGGCAAAAAAAATCCTATTTAAGCATGACCAGACCTATTTGATATTCGCTCTTCAAACAAGTGCGGCCGGCAACGTAGCTTTCTATAACTCTGACAACTCATTTAATGCTCCTTTAAACCCTATTCAAAACGTTGCACTGGTTGAATATAGCTTTCCTGGGTTTTACCATGGACATACCGTTTTTAATGACCTGAACGTGAGCGACCTTCAACAAACAACACACAGTTCAAACAACCTGTATATGTTTGGCACGTCAAACAATCACGATATTGCTCACATACGTGTGATAAACCCAAACAATCTCAGCAGCTTGAGCACTTACCCGATCACACAAAATTTATTCCTTCCGAATTATCGCATGAATAAAAGCCTGGTGGTTGATGGAAATGGTGATTGTTTTATTTCCCTTGCTTTTGAAGACGATATTGACTTTAATGCTACGCATAACCTCATACATGACCCAACCAGCAGTTGTGTAGCCATTGCCCGTTTAAATCTTAATGGCAATGATTTGGCTTTCGATTGGGCACAAGCTTTCAGCTATCCAGGCGTACAACATTGTTTTGGAAACTTCCTTGAAAACGGAAAAAAATATCCACTTAGCATTAAAAACGAGTCCTTATATTTAGGTGTAACCGAAGAGAATGCATGTGATTTTGGCAATGGTGTTACTTTCAATACCCCTATGCAAACATTGTTGGTAAAATTCGCTTACAATGGTGTTGCGGATTGGCTGGTAGAATCGTCAGGAAACACATCGCATATGAAACATCTTAGTGCTAACGGTCCATTTCCCGGCATATTTGCCGTTGGCGACATTTATGCTACTCCTGTAAGCTTTGGAAATCATACTTTCTCAGGCACCGGCATCTCAGCAAAAACCTTTTTGGTTCGCATAACCGAAGATGTGAATGGCGGTGCTTACCACCGGCAGGCAAAAACTGGCAATTGGGCTAAAGAAATCGCTGCAACCGAGCTGGCGCAGCTTACGCTTTACCCTAACCCTACTCACGACATCTTGTTTGTGCAAGGTGCAAAAGTAGCTGCTGCATCTTATGTAATTCATGACATTCAGGGCCGTGTTTTACAAAAGGGCACTTATAACCCAAATGAAGGCATTGCTGTTCAATCATTATCACAAGGGGTTTACATAATTCGATTGGCTAATCAGTATCCAATGCGCTTTATTAAGCAATGAGACTAATCGTTATATTTTTTATTCTTTTACATGGGCTTGCTTTCGGGCAAGCCCGTGTAGATTATCCGTATACCTATCCCATATATTCAGTAATTTTTCCGTCAGACACAATCAGTGAATATAAAATTTACCTATATACTGATTTAAAAAACTGCATCCAAATCGAATATAACCGGACTGGTTATGACACTAGCTTTACAGTTTCACCTGACTCCTGGTTCGATTTGACTTCACTAATTTATTGGAGAGATTTCATTGCCTTATCTAATGACTCTATAACTAAAAACAGCTTATTTGTAAACAGCTTGTACCCCATTTCTATATTTATTGCAAATGGCGCTACGAATACCCTGAGATCTAATGAAATCAAAACTTCTTCACCTGCCCGGCGGCTAACCAATGAATATTTAGTTTATGATAAATCAATCATTAACATTCATCATCCAGTTTCTATGTACATATTTGCTATGGAGGATAGCACAACCATTGATTATACGTTAAGTAGCCCTAGTGTAACGGGCATTCCAGCGCACAGTCCCAGACAAATTATATTAGATAAAGGAGAAAGATGGTACTTAAACTCCGTGGTTGGCGAACGTTTTAATCTGAGCAAAATATCATCTCCTTTAAATAAACCTATTGAAGTATCGGTTGGTGATAATGGACCTGGCATTATCATGGATTCCTGCGACAGCCTGCATTTTAATGCATTTAGTAAGTTTAGCTTTATCAACCGGTTTATGCAAAGAATTTTACCCGTCCATAAATTCAGCAAAACCTACTTACTTCATCCCATCGATAGCCAACCCGCACAAATTTTCAACCTGGTTTCAGCCCATGATGCTAACGACATTTTTCTGAATAAACAATACATTACCACGCTCAACAAGGCCGAATCCTTCGACACTTGTTTGACCAGCTCAAATATTCTAGAAGCTTCAAAAGGTGTAGGTGTAATGCGCATGATTACCGGAGCCCATGATGCCAATGGCGATAATTGGCGCGCGCCAACCATTATTAATGAAACCGGATTTGATTTAAAAATGCAACGTACCGCTTTTTTTGTCTCACCCCTACCTCTTAATACCCAGTCTTTATTAAGCAATCCAAATGGCTTTCACATAAACCATTTCTACCTCAGCATTCAATGCCTAAGTAAGGATACGACTAACTTTTTACTGAACAACCAAGCCTTCCGATCTCATTTCAATACCTTCTCAGCCGATACCAATTATGCCTGGGCCTGTGTACCCATAGACTCGGGCTTTTATGTGCTCGAAAACCCAGGAGGCTTTACAAGTTTTTTGTTTGGCAGAACTCCCATAAACCAGCACCCCTATCCTTACGACATAAGAGGCCATACCATAGATGCTATAGGCACAACTTTAGAACCACTGCCCTACACCGGCCTTGATTCAACCGCACTTTTGATTTATCATGGCGACACCTTGCCTTTCGCACATATAAATACACCACTGTGCGAAAATCAGGATCTGTGGGCATTGCCACCTTTTACTAAATATGGTCGTTGGGAGTGGGTCATAAATGGTCAGCGTTATATTACCCAAGGCGATAGTGCCTTCCGTTTGCCGTCGTTGAGCCCCGGAGCCTATCAACTTAGCTTAACCGACCTGGCCTATTGCCTCGGCACTTATACCTTCAACTTAGAAATAAGCCAAACACCCGATGCTACATTTAATTACAGTATTGCTGCCGATTGTGAACATTGGATACTGGAGGCAAATGTCAATTCGAGTGTAGCAACTGAGGTTCGGTGGAAAATAGGTAATCGACTCATTGGTACTGGCCCAAGCCTCTATCATCTTTTGCCATCCACCGCCGAACAAGATGGCCTTGAACTCCTATGCGAAGTAAGTAACAGCTATTGCCAAGACAGCAGTGTGCAGCTACTTAATTTTGAAAATGTTCCAAAGCTACCCGATAGCTTACCCAATGTCATCACGCCAAACAACGATCAGATTAATGACTTTTTTCCAGCTGCCGGCATTTTTGATGCCTTCGCTTCTTGCTTCGAACTTACAGTAACTAATCGGTGGGGGCAGTTGGTACATCATGCCAGCAATCCTGACAACCCCTTCCCGGTGAACTCAAACAACATTATATCAGGCAACTATTTCTACCAATTAAAAGTAGGCCCGAGGCACTATCAAGGTAGTCTTCGTGTAATTACTCAATAAAAGCCAATGAAAGTAGTTGTACACAAATTTCTGGCAGTACATAGTTTAGTTGATTTTAAACTCGCAGCTGTTTATTGCCAGCTTACAAAAACTTCACCCCCAACAAACTCAAATAGGTTGTTCCAGCGATGATGGTGGCTGCAATAACCACCCCTAAACCAATGGCACGGTAGGCTTTTGGTCGCGAAATTTGGAGTACCCTGGCGGCCACCACACCCATATAGGCACCGGTAAAGGGTAGCGGAATCATCACAAACAACATGAGGCCCCAAAAATCATATTTTTTGATTTTCTCCCCTACCCCTTTTTTTGCACGCTGCATCAGTCGTACGCTGTACTTGCGATAAAGCGGCAAGCGCCAAAGTTTATGGTCGAAGGTGTCGAGTAGCCAATTAAATAGAGGCAACACCATGAGATTAGCAGTTGTTCCAACTACATAAGCCAGGAGAGGATGTAAACCTTGCAGCATCCCAAATGGAATCCCCACACGGGCTTCTCCCAAAGGGGAAAGACTGATGAGCAGGGTTTGGATTAAATCGGCAATCATGTTGTTGACCAGCTGAATTGATTATAAATGATACAAACGCGAATAGAGCATAGCAAGCCAATGCTGCCTTGAGCAGTATTGGCCTTATTGCAAACTAGCCCAAAGGCTAGTAGGGCTAGGAATAGAAAACGAATTACTTAATGCTTCTAAAGACGCGACTCCATCTGATTTTATTCAGGAGTGTAGCATTATAATCGAGACTCATCCAAACAAATACGGCTTTTCCTACGATGTGGTCTTCGGGTACAAATCCCCAATAACGTGAATCGAGTGAATTGTGTCGGTTGTCGCCCATCATCCAGTAATAATCCATGTTAAAAGTATAACTGCTGGCTTCGGTGCCATTGATAAGGATTTTCCCGTCTCTTTCCTGCACCACATTGCCTTCGTACACTTCAATAGCACGGCGGTAGATGTTAATGTTGTTAAGGTCGAGTAGAATTTCCATTCCTTTTTTAGGTAACACTACCGGGCCATAATTGTCGAGATTCCAAGGGTAAAACTCAGTATAAGGAAACACATCTTCGGTATAATAACCTTCGGGCGCATTATAAGGTTCAATACCACGAACATTGGCAAATTGCTTCATTTTATCGGCGTTTTCAACGGTGAGGTTGAACAGAAAATCGCCTTCAATAGAAATCGGACCGCCTTCGGTGATGTCCATTTTGAGAAGCGTTTTGGGGTTAAAGCCAGACCCATCGGTTTTTACATGGTATTTGTATTGTGCTCTGGGAGGTTGTTCAATGGGCTTACCGTTTATATGCACCACCCGATTGATGATTTGTAAAGTATCACCACCAATACCCACGCAACGCTTGATGTAATTGTCTTGCTTATCTACAGGTCGATAGTCTTCCATTGGGTAGTTAAACACCACCACGTCGTTGTTTTTGATTTTGCCAAAACCTGGAAGTCGGCGATACTTCCACTGCAACCATTCGAGGTACGATTTGGTACCCAAAAGCGGCATGGTATTGTGTGCGAAGGGGAAGCTCAGTGGGGTCATCGGTAAGCGTGGGCCATAGCTGAGTTTGCTCACAAACAAAAAATCGCCCACCATAAGGCTTTTTTCCATGGAGGGGGTTGGAATGGTATATGCCTCAATGGCGAAGGTACGAATGAGCGTTGCCGCAACTACCGCGAATACGATAGCCTCAGCCCACTCACGCGATTTCGATTTTTTGACCTTTTTGCGGTCTTTTTGTTTTTGCCAGAACTTCCAATTCATCTTATTCCGTGGGTTATAAATTAAATTAGGGCGTGACTGGTACGGTCAATCCCTTTACTCCGGCACCGTAGGAGTACACAAGTTCACCTCCCAGATAGCCGGTATAAATGAGCAGCATGGCAGCAGCCAGCATGGCTCCGGCAAAAACGGCCTGTTCAGCCCTGCCCATTTGCTTACTGCGTAGGAACTTCCATACGAGAAGGGCAGCATACAACCAAGCCAGGATGTAACCAGTAGTTTCGTGCTGCTCCACTTTCTCGTGAATTTCCTTGCTTATTTGCAGCGCATCTTCGGCCCATCCACCACTTAACGCGGCCAAAAAAGCCCCAATGGTACCTGCAAAGAGCAACCAAAATGCTGCTTTTTGCCAGAATGCACCCTTTCGCCAAAGCCCATAAATCTCGGCCGGCACTGCGCATAGCAGCAATGCCAGAGGAAAATGAACCAATGCCGGATGTAACTGACTGAGCATATTATCCCATAAACTTCGACAGGTCAACACCCGGAATATTCGGGATCAGTCCGTCGGTAGCTTGTTTGAATTCTTCCTTGTAGGTACGATGAGCTTCGCGAAGGGCGTTGTTAACCGTATTCAGCAGGACTTCCTCGAGCATGGCTTTATTTTCAGGCTTCAACAGGGCTTCGTCGATGCTGATGGATTGAATTTTTTTACTCACTGAACTTACTACTTCAATCGCGCCTTCTTGCCCGCTCGCACTCACATTCATGCGATCGGTTTTATTTTTCACATCTTCTACGGCATCCTTAAGTTTGCCGATTTTATCCATCATACCAAATAAATCGAACATAGTTGTTGTGTTTAAGCGTCGAAATTACCTAATTATTGCCGGACTTCGTTTGCGTTTACATTTTTTGGGGAATTAAGTATAAAGCTCATATTGCCTTTTGCTAATCGAGGCGACTACCCAGCATTAAAAACTAATTTTAAAATGTTCACCTAGCACCCGCAACTCAGCCACCACCTTGGTATTGAGCGGAATGCCATTTTTCTTTCGTTTACGATATTCACGCATTTCGGGTTCTCCATGAATCAGCACAGGCTCTTTCGGGTCGATGGGTTCGGCTGCTTTGAAGCGTGCAATCCAAATATCCATGGCCTGGTAGTAGGCATCCAGATCGCGGAAGGCGTCGATGCGCATGGCGCCAACAAAATGCCCAATGCCGGCCCCTACCGGATCGGCAGGAGGCTGTAAAAAGCTTACGAAAGGCGGCACCCAAGGGCCGAAATTAGCTCCCGAAAGCACCCCACTGAGCAAATCAGCAACCGCAGCCATACCATAACCCTTGTGCGACCCGGTTTCATAGCTACTTCCCAATGGCAATAAACTTCCACCGTCTTTCAAAACGTTTGCTTGTGTTGATGCATTACCTTTTGCATCTACCGCCCAGCCTTCCGGAATTGTCCGGCCTTCCCGTTCGGCTACTTCCAATTTTCCGTTGGCCGCCGCCGCGGTAGCCATATCAATGACCACGGCATCGTGCTGTCGCGCCGGAAACACCCAGCAATGCGGATTGGTCCCCAACATGCGTTCGCGACTATGCGTAGGTGTAACGAGCGGGCTGGCATTGGTGGTAGCCATGCCAATCATATGGTGAGGGATAGCTTTCATGGCATGATAGGCGGCAATGCCAAAGTGATTGGAATTGCATACGCTTACCATGCCAATACCTGTACCTGAGGCTTTTTTTATAGCAATGTCCATGGCACGCGCGGCCACAATCAAACCCAAACCTGCATCACCATCAACCGTAGCTGCTGCTGCCGTTTCGCGCACCACCTTAATCTTCGGCTTCGCATTGAGCCTGCCCGCCTGCCATAAGCGGACATAGCCGGGTAAACGGGCTATTCCATGCGAATCGATGCCGCGCATATCGGCCTCCAGCAATACATCTGTAGCCAGGTAGGCATCTTCCTGTGAATGCCCCATCCTAATGAAGACCTCACTCATATATTGCCAAAGTTGTTGTTCCGTAAAGAGCTGATTTTCCATGTGACCTTGTTTTACCAACCTGCGGCCAGCACATCGGCCAGGTGGATGGTTCGTATATTTAATTTTTGCTCCTTGGCAAAGGCTTCCAGGTGCATCAGACAACTCAAATCGGCTGATACCAAATACTCAGCACCAGTACCAAGGGCATGTTGTAGCTTTTGATCGGCCATACCCGTAGATATACCTTCATATTTCACGGCAAAAGTCCCCCCAAATCCACAGCACATTTCATTATTGGGCAAAGGACTGTAAGTAAGGCCCTGTACTTGTCCAAGCAAAGCTCTAGGAGCTTCGCGTATCCCACATTCGCGCAGGGCACTACAGGCATCGTGATAGGTGATGCTATGACTGAAACGCGCACTTAACTTGTTATAAGGCAAATGCTCAAAAATAAATTCAGCAAATTCAAAAGTCTGCTTTTGCATTTGCTTGTATTGATTGTGCAAAGCGGTATTGTGAAACAGCTTTCCATAATAATTACGAAACATGCCCGTACATGAGCTCGAGAGCACCACCATAGGGCGACTGGCATTAAACTCTCGAATGCACTTTTCCCCCACCAATTTGGCTTCATCCCAATGACCGGCATTAAAAGCCGGCTGGCCGCAGCAAGTTTGCTCTGGATTGTAATGCACATCACAACCCAAAAATTCCAAAACTTTGATGGCATTAAATGCTGTTTCGGGATACAATTGATCAACAAAACAGGGAACAAATAAATCGATTTGCATATCGCCTAGCCGATGTGAATTTTAAAATTGCGAATAGTACGCAACACCAGCAGACCTACGATAAAAAATGCAGCCAAGGCAAAAGCCGAATTCCGCATGCTACCCGTAAGTACGATGATGTAGCCGAATGCAAAAGTACCAAATACGATGGCAAGTTTTTCGGTTACATCGTAAAACGAAAAGTAAGAAGCATGATTGAGCGTGGCATCGGGGATTAACTTGGCATAAGTACTCCGCATAAGCGCTTGCATTCCACCCATTACGGTGCCCACAATAGCAGCTAACACATAAAAATGGTATTCTGTACTTACCATAGTTGCGGCAGCCAAACAAATAAGCACCCAAATAACGGTACCTCCCAGAAGGGTATAAATATTACCGAACCGCTCCGAAAGTTTTGAAAAGGCAAAAGCTCCGCCTATGGCAATGAGCTGTATTAGCAAAATGGTAATGATGAGTTTATCGGTACTGAGTTGCAATTCCTCAGCACCAAAGATAGAGGCCAGGTACATGGTGGTTTGCAATCCCGCGCTTATGAAGAAAAAAGCAAGGAGATAACGCTTGAGCTTAGGCTGGGTTTGTAGCTCAAGAAATACCTTTTTTAGCTCGCGATAGCCCTTCTTGAACAAATCGCCGTTGATTTTTCCCAAGGCCTGCTCCGAAGGCAAACGACGAAGGGTGAGTTGCGAAAATCCCAACCACCAAATGCCTACGGTAATAAAAGCATAGCGTGTGCTCATGCCTTTGTAATACGAAAGGGCATCATCGGTAGCCGCTGTACTTTCCATGCCAGCCGCTATGAGGTCGTCTACCTTGCCTGAAACATCAAAAAGCAATTCCGGAAACATGATCATCACCAAATTAGCAATGAGCAAGAGGACGCTTCCGGCATAGCCATAGGCAAATCCGCGGGCACTTATTTCGTCGAAGCGGTCTTCGGTGGCAATTTCGGGTAAAAACGAATTGTAAAATATAATACTCCCAGCCCAGCCAATGGCCGCAAATAGGAACATGCTTAATCCGTACTCAATATTCTCGGAGGTAAAAAAATACATAAGCGCACAGCTCACCGAACCCAAAGTCGCAAAGGCCGCCAGCATCCGCTTTTTATATCCGCCAAAATCGGCCATGCCCGAAAGCAAGGGCGAAATGAGGGCAACAATCAGGTAGGCAATGGAAAGCGTATAGGAATAGGCTGCCGCACTCGATACTTCCCAGCCCCATATCGACACATCGTAATGCTCCCAAGCCGGATCGGCACCACGCGTAATGGCCGCCGACCTGCTCACGGCATTGTAATAAATCGGAAAAATGGCCGTGGTGATACACAGGTTATAAACCGAATTGGCCCAGTCGTACATGCACCAGGCACGAATGGTTTTGGGGTTGTTGAGTTCGGGCATCGGTTCAAATCTAAATCTTAGCCGCGAGCCCTGCAAGTCTAAAATACCAATGAAAGGAGATGTACTAAAAAAAAGCCGTCTGCAATTAATACTTGCAGACGGCTCGTGGTGATGGATCAATGCGCTAGCGCGTCAACGCTTAATCATCAGCTTGCCATGACCAACCGAATCTTTACGTTCGATGCGGTATTGATACATACCGGTTGCCAGATTTTGTACTTCAACACGCTGGTTGATTTCGCCTTCCTGTGCTTGATGCACCAGTACGGTTTTGCCCAACTGATCGGTAAATACAATGCGGGTGTGCCGGTCGGCTGCTTCCTTCAATTCGAAGTTCACCTGTTCATTCGCCGGGTTCGGGTAAGCGCGGTTGAGCATCATGCTCAAAGCATTCACCGATACCGCATTAAAGGTGGCACAGGTAGTGTCGTTAGCCGGATTGACATCACCCGCAAAGCTTCGTGTGAAGGCGCATAGCTCGAGGTTGCCACCCACTGTTGGGGTCCAGGCCTGACTGAATACATGGTGGATGGTATCGCCTGGAGCAATGCTTCGTGCAATGGCATTGGAGTTAATTTCTACCCCATTAACCCGGTAAGCCACGTCAAATCCTGCTGCTGGTACCGTACCAAAATTTTCGATTACCACTTTTACCGTGTTTGGCTGGTTTAAGGCCGCTACGGTAGTTGGACTGATAATTTGGGTTACTCCGATATCGCTGATAAGAT
>JBKBSO010000017.1:0-77404 GCA_046291695.1 Bacteroidia bacterium | reverse complement strand
TCACTTTTTTCTTAACCGAACTCAGCTCAATACCTTCAACTATCAGCACCAAATCAGGCCACTTCAGCACCCCCGAATTTTGACTTAAATCGGGTACACTGAAGCGTCCGCGCTCCAAACGCTTGTGGTACAAAACTAAACCACCGGGCTCCCAACACAGCAATTTGATCTGATTACGCTGCTTGTTAATGAAAATATACACTCCACCATCCATCGGGCTGCGGCCCAATTGATTCGTTACCAAACCGCACAAGCCATCAAAGCCCTTGCGCATATCGCAAGGCTGATTGTATAGCAAATAGCGCTGGTGGTTGCCCAAGCTAAACATGCAGCAGCCTGCTCAGCTCGGCAAATGGCACCTTCCCGCTCAATTTTAAACGCACACCGCTCGGATAGCAAATCTCTATCAAATGGCCATTTCCAAAATCACCTGCTACTTCTACAAAACCGCCAGCCCCGGCTTGCTTCTTGCGTTTCTTGTGGTAGTGAAATACGCCTAAACTCAAGCCTCGCGCTTCGCAAAAACGCTTAATACTCTCGCCGCTGGTCTGCTGCTCAGCTAAAATCTGTTCCCAATTCTTCTTCATGATCTTTTTGCACGAAGTTCAGGGCTGTTAGGTCAGCTCACAAGATGGAGTTGGTCGGGGGGATACGGTACAACTAAGTAAAAAAGTCTTTTTCATGATTTCATTTTCAATGTGGTCTTTTGCTCATTCATCCGCTCTTCATGAGCATTCCTGTAAGCACTTACAAAGGTGTGCCTTAATGGTATTTTTATTGTTACATAATTAGTAGTTTAACTTATATAATCTATAATCCAATAGGTTCTTTAATCGCCGCTCAGCGCTTTTTGAATTGGCAGATTGGGCCTTGTACCTATGTATAGGTGCTTAGGATAGCCTAACGAAAATATACTGTGTTTAGAATAGCCTGAATACACCACATACCCAAGCTGATGCGCCAGGTGATGGCCTGCCTCCTTCGCCCGGTGGCATACCCAATTCACTTCAACGGAAATAACTCGTTCCTTTTGCTCGCACAAAACCCGGAATAGCGTTTTTAATCAAACCAAGCAGAGCGAACTTGAACGTAACAAGCGGCTATTTCTCTGTAAAACATTTTTGAAACCCTCCACCGTTCAGGCAAAAGGCAGTAGCTGTACCTACACTAAACCACTGATGAAATATGGGCACAAATTTAACCTGAGCCGAACAATTTGTCCCAACCCAATGCAAGCAAAATCCATATTCGCCCTCCTCACTTTCAACCAATGGTCACGGAATAGCGCTGTAATTAAATCACCACCAGCTAAGCCTCAAGTAGCTTTGATGCACTTACTATGCCTAGGTCCGGTACAACCTCAGGCTAGCGCTTGGTCCTTGCGCTCCTCAGCATTTTCCGAACCCACCTGTTGAGCCGATAAACCACCATCCCAAACAACACCGCCGTGCCGAAGGTGAAACTGCCATATACCACGGCTACCAATGCCATCGCACTACTTCCAATGAGTACCTGGGCCACAAAAATCGCAAGCGAAGAGTTCTGCAAACCTACTTCAATAGCAATGGTCATGCGGCTTGTGGGCCCCAGCCTAAACAATAAAGCCACTAAAAAACCAAGCACCATCCCCAGCAAATTGAGCATGATGTTTGGCCAAATGAGTGAGATAAAATCATCTACCGTTTGTTCGCTTCCACCGCGCTCAAAAATAATAATGCCGGCAAAGGCCATGAGCAATAAGGTTGGCATTACAAAGCGTAAAGGGCGTTCAAGTTTCCGGGCAAATATTGGTTTACGGTAGCGTACCAAAACCCCCACCAAGGCCGGCAACAAGGTAAGCAAACCTATTTCAACGATGGTTTGCCCAAAGGGCAATACAATGCGGGCCGACTGCGCCATATAGCGCTGCAAAGCCAAATTGGTGATAAACGGAATGGTAAATATGGTAAGTAAACTGTTTACCGAAGTAAGCGAAACCGACAAAGCCACATTTCCGCGCAACAAATGGGTAATCAAACCGGCTGAAGCCCCACCCGGACAAGCCGCAATCAGCACCAAGCCTACTTTAAACTCGGGCGCTAAAGCCAGCCGATCTGCAATAAAAAAGGCCAATAAAGGCAATAGCACCATCTGGGCCACCAAACCCAGGGTAATGGCCTTGGGATATACAATGATGTTTCGGAAACTTTGTAAGGTAAGCGATAACCCAACCCCTACCATAATCACTACCAAGGTGGCCGGTAGAAACAAACTCGAAAAAAACTGGTCCATCAGGCCTCCTGATTTTTTTCCAACAAGTAAAAACTGTTGTAGCCCATGCCCAGTTTAATGTCTATTAGTTGCAACTGCAACAATTCAAGAATGGCCAAAAAAGTAAAAATGGCCTGCATTCGGTCCTTAAAATCAGAAAACAACTGCTCAAAAGCCAGCTTTCCCTTGCCCTGAACCTTGTTTACCACAAAAGTCTTTTGATCTTCGATGGTGTAAGCATAACGTACCACCACATGCGTAGGCGCATTTTCTTGTTCTTCGAATCGCTGCATAACCTTCTGAAAAGTCTTGAGTAAACGGTACAAATCAACCTGCTCCAATTCCTGTTCTACCCCTAATCTGGCCTGTATCATGACCAGCTCCTCTTGTACATTGCCCCTCCGCTCCCGGCACCATTGTTCTGCCTCCAAAGCTACCATACCAGAGAGTACCGCCTTGTAACGCTTGTACTCTAATAAGCGGTTTACCAAATCGGTCCGTGGATCAATTTCATTGCCCTGCTCATCGAGCTCCTTGCGCGGCAACAACATCTTCGCTTTGATGCGCATGAGCGTGGCCGCAACAAGGATAAACTCGCTGGCCAACTCCATATTCAACTCATTAATGTTATGGATGTAAGCCAAAAAATCGTCGGTTATGCGGCTGATCGGAATGTCGTAAATATCCAACTCATCCCGTTCTATGAAGAACAGGAGCAGGTCAAAGGGACCTTCAAACTGCTGCAATTTTATCTCAAACGACATCGACCGGCTCTATTAAGTCCCCGCCCTAACACTTATAAGGCTGTCGGGATCGAGGTATTGCTGTGCCAGCTCCAACAATTGTTCGGAACTGATATTTTGTACGGTGCCAATATAGCGATCATAATAGTCGTAATCCAAGCCAAAGAAGTAGATATCTCTAAATCGATCGGCCAAAGCAAAGGCCCCGTCAAAATTACTTAAGTATACTCCTTGCAAATACGCGCGTACCGTATCCAACTCAACAGCAGGAATCAATTCAGTACGCAAACGCTGTAACTCGCGGTGAATTTCGCTCAATGCCAAGTCCGATACATCTGCCGCCACCTCCGTGGCCAAGGTGAAAAATGCTGCCCGTTCATACGACAAAATGGCCGAACCTATACCATAGGTGTAACCCTTGTCTTCTCTTAAATTTGACATTAAACGAGAACCAAAATAACCGCCCAAAACGGTATTGAGTACTTTTAAGCCCGGATAATCGAGGTGCTGCTTGCCTACTACCGGCTTACCCAATCGCAAAGCATGCTGCAAAGCACCAGCCTTGGGTACATCTAAGCGACCGGCTTCGTAACCGAGCAGCCCGTGACTGCGTTCCGGCTTATCTGCAAAGCAAGGGGTAAGTCCTGCCAATGCCTTATCTATTTGCACCAGGGCTTCTTCGGCTGCTAAACCGGCTACTATCACCATGAGGTTGTCGGTGGTATAATGCCGCTTATGAAATCGGGCCAACTGATCGGGGCGCAATTGCCTCAAATCATCGGCTTGCACCTGATAACCATAGGGATGTCCGGCCCCAAACATGGCTTGCATCAGCGCCCTGCGCGCCATTACCGATACCTTTTGCCCTTCTACTTCTATTTGCTGAATGTTGTTCCGTACGGTAGTTTCGAGTTCCGCCAAAGGAAAACCCGGCATAAACAACAACTCCAAAACCGTGGGCAATACCTCAGCCAAATGTTTGCTCAAGGTGTACAAACTAAGGCCTGAGCGGTCGGCACCAGCCTCGTATTGCACATATGCCCCGTACTTATCGAGAGATTCAGCCAAATCGCGGCCCGAGCGGTGCCGTGAACCTTCTTGCAACATGCGGTTGGTCATCGACGAAGCCATACGTACTTCCTCATCCCAGCTACCACTACCAATGATAAAGTCGATGCGCAATACCGCCTGCTCGCCCGCCGAAAGGGTAAAGGCAGGAATATGGTGCGCTATTTGATGGGCTTTGGCTTTTACCAACTCAAAATCGGCATAAGCCGGTACCTCCGGGGCATGGGTGCGGTCAAGACTGTGCATAATATTCGAGGATAGAGGCATTTTGTGGTTTGAATATTTCGCAGGCCTGTGCCTGCAAAATGCGTGGCGTAACCGCCTGGTAGTTTTCGAAATCGGAATTGATGGCGGCTGTATTGCCCAAGAGGGTGTGTAAGCATAAACTCATAGCCACGTTCAGGCCCTGTGTTTCGCTAAAGAGCAAACTCGATTCTATTTGATTCAGATTTTTTTGTAACTCTTCTTCAGCTACCAGCTCTTGTTGCAGGCGCTCTAACTCGGTCCAAACCGCCGCTTCAGCATCGGCCATCTTCACTCCCTTTACTAACTGCCCATTGATGAGCAATAAACCCGGATCAGCATCGCCGCTGATGTAGGCATTCACCTGGCTAAATAAAGCCTGTTCTTTTACAAGTCGGCGGTATAAACGTGATGATTTCCCTCGCGAAAGTACATCGCTCAGTAAATCGGTTGCAAAATATGCCGGAAGTCCTTTTGCCGGCATGTGAAAGGCCATGTATAGGGCATCTACAGGGACCGGAGCACTGGTTATCTCACGCCGCTGGGCCAATTGTTTGGGCTCAGCTGGCAATACCCGAGGCGGCCTGCCCGAAGCCGGAATACCGCCAAACCACTTTTCGGCCAACGCAAAAATTAGCGCAGGCTCGTAAGGCCCACTTACGCACAATACAGCATTGTCGGGGCGGTAGTGCCGGTAAAAAAAGGCCTCCACATCGGCCAAGGTGGCATTTTCGATATGACTGATTTCCTTACCAATGGTTGCCCACTGATAGGGGTGCTTTTTATAGGCCAACGGACGAAGCTTGAGCCACACATCGCCATAAGGCTGATTCAAATAACGTTGCTTAAATTCTTCGATCACAACCTGACGTTGTACCTCCAGGCTGCGCTCGCTAAAATCAAGTTGAAGCATCCGGTCGCTTTCGAGCCAAAAGGCCTTTTCAAGCTGATTGGCCGGAAAGGTGAGGTAATAATTGGTGATGTCGTTATTGGTAAATGCATTGTTTTCAGCCCCCATGATTTGGGCTACCGCGTCGTAATCAGGGATATTCACCGAGCCTCCAAACATAAGATGCTCAAATAAGTGGGCAAATCCGGTTTTCTCGGGACTTTCGTCGCGGGCACCTACATCGTACATCAGGTTGAAGGCCGCCAACTGACTACTCTGATTCGGGTGAGCAATTACCCTCAGGCCATTGGCCAATCTATGCGTTTCGTAATTAATCATCGTTTTCTCCTGACCGGGGCAAAGATAGCCTTTACAACGGGGCGATTGGCAGGAAAGTTTTTTGGCACAGCAAGTGTACACCCAATATTCCCAACCGGCAAACTACCGTACCGAGGCCACTACCTCAAACCAACGCTCTAACTGATTGCCCCGCTCATCTACTAAACTCAACAAATGCCGGCCAATTGCCGGCTGAACACTTATTTTGTGAATATCCGTGGTTTGCCCAATGTAGTGGCCATCGATATGCCAGTAAATGTGGGAAGAAGCTTCGCTGTGTAATGCCTCAAATACTGCTTTCGTGGGTAGTGAATCGCGCCCCAAAGGCAGGTAAATACGACTTTGTGCCGAAGGATAGAGCAGCTGCATGCGCTGCTGAAGCTCTTGGGCCGGCATGCAGCCCTCCAACCATGGCAATGGCGCTTCATAAGTAGGGTTTTTTTGTCGGTAATACCAAGCCGCCGCTGCCGGCAAAACCAATTGCTTACGGGGCTTGGCCAACTGCATGGGATAACAATTGGCATGCACCCGGTAGCGACCACTGCTGTCGGTATATTGCAATTGATGCCATTGGCATACCCGGGCTTTATCCGTATCGGCCTGCACCAATTCACTGCGTACGGTTTCGCAGTCGCGCCCGGCCAACATGCCCGTTTCGCGGCATAATGAGCGCATGCGCAAATCGGCATCGGGTGCCGCAAACCAATCGCTCTCCGGCAAAAGGTAAAATACATCAAACATCACCGGTGCCGCTACCAATACGCCGGTAAGTCCTGAACGCCCTTCGCCACTGGCATTACCGGCCCATACACCCACCACATAGTCAGGCGTAAGCCCAATGCTCCAGGCATCGCGATGCCCAAAACTGGTGCCTGTTTTCCAGGCAATCTTTCGCGACGAAGGAAAATATTCCCAGTTAGATTGGGTTACCGGCCGCTTATTTTCAGTGATGGCCTGCAAAGTAAACCAAACCGACGACCTGCTATACAATGCGGTCGACCAGCTGCTCCCCCCCAGCATACCACTGCTCGCCCCGGTTAACCGCAATGCAAAGCTGGTTTCATTGGTGTTAAGCCTGTGAGCAAATGAACCGTACATGCCACACAATTGCCACAAACGCGCTTCGGCTCCTCCCAAAATAAGCGATAAGCCATAGTACTCCGCACTGCGGTTAAGTCCATTTAAACCCATTTGCCGCAAATGGTGTAAAAAACGCGCGGTACCGTATTGCCTTAACATATTTACACTGGGTACATTAAGCGAGCGTGAAAGCACCTGATGGGCCGGCACCATGCCATCAAAATCGAGCTGGAAATTCTGAGGCATAAAGCCCGAATAAGCAATGGGGCGGTCTTCAATCAGCTGTGCAGGCAATATACTTCCCTCACTGAGCATAGCGGCATACAAAAACGGCTTGAGCAAACTTCCGTATGAACGAGGTGCATCTAACACATCTACATCCGCTCCATTTTTGTCGGCTGTACCACTGGCATGTACATAGGCCAAAACTTCTCCGCTCCTCACATCCGCTACCATCACCGCCAGGTTGTTTACCTCATTAAAGGCCAGTCGCTGCACATAGCGCATGGCCAGTTGGTTTACTTTGTCTTGTAAGGCTCCGTCAATCGTACTGAATGCCCTTTTCCCGCCATATCCTTCGCGTAAAAAACGATTCATTAAATGGGGTGCCTGGTTCGGCAAGGCCCGTGCTTTGCCGGGCAAAGGTTCGGCCAATGCCAGCTGGTAATCGGTATCGCTGAGCTGCCCTCGGGCATGTAAACGGGCCAATAGCTTATTGCGCTTGCGTAAAAAGAGGGCTTCATTTTTTCCGGGAAATACCAAGGCAGGGCTGTTGGGCAAAACCGCCAATGCCGCAGCTTCCGACCAAGTTAACAAGGCTGGCTGCTGATGGTAATACCGCCAGGTGGCCGCCTCTAAGCCTACCACATTCCCGCCAAATGGCGCATGTGCCACATACATGGCCAACAAGCTTTTTTTACTGTACATCAGTTCGGCCTTTAAGGCCATGGCTACTTCTACCAACTTAACCCTCAGGCTGCGCTTACGGGCACCATAATGCAATCGCGCCAGCTGCATGCTGATGGTTGACCCTCCCCTACGCGGCAAATCTGTGAACATAGCATCGTATAAGGCCGACAACATGGCCACCGGATTTATGCCGGGATGCCAGTAAAACCAGCGGTCTTCATAGGCCAATAAAGCCGTACTGAATCGCTCCGGAATTGCTGCGGATGGCGGAAAACGCCATTGCCCGTCGGCTGCCACGCGTGCTCCCAGCAATTGCCCGTTGCGGTCAGTAAGCACACTGCTGTACGGCGGATCAAAGCTAAGTGAAGGCACAAGGAGCATGAACAACACCACAAATGCTGTAACCAAGGCCAACCAAGGCCTCCATATACGCCAATTAATCCACCGGAAATACTTCAATCCATTTTCCTTTATCCGCTGCATAGGGTTGGTCGCCGTACATGGCTTCACAAATAATTCCGGGCAAATAGTATTTGCCGGCGTAGGTGGCTACCAATTCCACCCGCTGCTTGTAGGTTCGGCCTTGTCCCAAATCAAAATAGGCCAACAGGCGGTCGTCGCGAATGTCGATATACTCGGCCTGACTGCCTCCCACCAACTCCATGGTGCCATCGAGCCGGTTATTCACAATTTCGAATCCGGCAGGTATCACCATTTGCATGGCCAGCTGGTGGTACTGTCCGAAACCGCCGGGATGCGTTACCGCCACTTCGGCATAAAACTGCTGGCCTTGTCGTAAATTACCCAGGTCCAGCGTGCTGCCATCTTTGTTAAAGTAACGTACCTGCATGTCGAGCTTCCGGCGTTGTTCCTTTTCATTACCATACAATGGCTTACCACTTAAACTGATGCGTGCAAAGAGCGTACTCGCTCCTTTGTTCTGAATTTCAAGCTGTTGTGCCCCTTCCTGCCGAATGAGCAGCGGCAACTGATATCCCATTTCGTTGCCTTCGGCTTGAATTCGCTCGCCCTTGTTGAGCCGGATACTAGCTTTGATGGCATTGGTTTCGAACAAATCGCGACAAGCATATAAGGCCATAAAATAAGTGGCCATTTCCTGGGTACTCAGGTAATCGTCGGCATTGAAAATTTTGGTTAGTACATTCAAATTGCGCACGGCTTTATCATTTAATCCGGCTTGTTTACAAGCAAGCACACCCAAGGCCGCATTGCGGAACGACGAACCAAAACTGAGCGGGTCATATCCTCCCAGCCTAGGATCAGGCAAACTAACGTTTAGCAACATATTGCGGGCTTGTTGCTCCTGGCCGCTCAAAGCATAACTAAGCGCCAGCATGAGCGTAGGCACGCCTTCATCGGCTTTGAGTTGTTCGCGTAAACGATTCGCTGCACCCAATTGGGGATGCCCAGCCAAGGCCAAGGTGTACAGCCGGTAAGCCTGCACCAGGTTATTTTCGCGCCGGTAGCTAAACTGACGCGCAGCTTGCTCCTGATAACTCCGCCAGCGATTGAGCATGTCGTCGGGCACCGCAAATCCCATCCGTGCCGCTTCTACCAAAAAGTGACCGGCATATGAACTCACCCAATCGTTACCATAATTCAAGCCCGACCAATAGCTAAAGGAACCATCCGACCTTTGAAAATCCCCCAAACGCCCCAAGGTGCTCTTGATGTGCTGCTGTAAAGCCAGGCGGCTTTGCTCATCTTGACTCCTTAAAGCCCCAATCCACAATTGCGGAAATGCCGTGGATAAGGTTTGCTCTAAACACCCATGCGGATAATGAATGAGCTGCTGTAAACGATGCTCGAGGTACACCGGCTGCAGTCCGTACAACTCCAATACCGCATGATTGGTGCCGGCAATACCCGGAAGCTTAAGGTCTTGCTGCCATCGCTCCCCAACCGGAATCTCTACATCAAGGTACTCCTGCACGATGGGCGCAGGATTACGTAGCAAAATATCGATATGCTCTGTATAACTATCGACGCCCGAAATGGCTTTTACCTGCACCTTTTGCAGACCTTCACCCGTACCCGTTTTGAACCTGAAATAGGCCAGCGTCGATTTGCCGGCTGCTACTTCCACCTCCTGCTTCGAAGCTCCAACCAAACTGAGCATGCCACTTCCCCGCACTTCTACCTCTACCTTTCGATTGCGCTTGCTGGTATTAAAAATGTTGATCGGCAAACTCACTTCTTCGTTGGTGGTAAGTACCCGCGGAAAACTCGACATAAGCATGATGGGGTTACTCACCCGTGTCGAACCTTCGGCATGTCCGTAAGCCCCTTCGTACCCGGCCACCACCATGGTGCGTAACTCCCCTATGTAATTGGGCAAATCAAAACTGTGTCGGGCTGTTTTGCCCTTTTCAAGGTAAAATGGGCCAAAATAGCGTACCACAGGCTTAAACCGCATGCCGGGGCCATCTTCACCCGGCCGTAACTCTTGGTCGCCTCCCAAGGCCAGCAAACGATCGATGCCGGCACCAAAGGCCCCAATTACCTGGTCGTACATGTCCCAACTGCGAACGCCTAGCGCCTCCCGGGCATAAAAATGCCGATAAGGATCGGGCGTTTTAAAACGGGTTAACCCCAATAAGCCTTCATCTACTACCGCCACCGTGTACACCATCGGCCGGCCTTTACTTTCCTTCACTTCAATGCTCAATGGCTGCTGAGCTTTCATTTCTACCGGCACTTTTACCTCGGGATGCAATCGGTTGGCCGGATTTTCGACCTCAATGCCTACCACCCCGTATTGCCTGATGGGCGCCTCGTTATCGGGATGCTCATAGGGCTGCACCAAACTGGCAAACAAATATACATTCGGACTCATGCCGGCATGGCTTGGCAACTCCAGGCTGTTGCTGCCTGCTTTCAACACATGGCGATGGGTACTGATGATGCCACTGCCATTCTCCACCGTGAGCAACAACACCGCCTGCCCAGGCGACGGAATACTCAATTTGATGGTTTCGCCAGTTTGGTATTTTTCTTTATCCGTTTGAAATACCAATCGGTTGGCACCACCCTCCCCCGAACTGGCCCGTCGGCCTGCCCACCAAGGTTCGTCGAAGTATACGATGCTGCCGCTGCTGTGCCCCGACTGTAAATCTTTGACTCGCACAAAATACCGTCCCCAACCCCGGTTTACCTTGATGTTGATGGTGCCTTTGCCTTCTTTCATGCTTACCTCTTCACGCATCACAGTATTGTATGCATTGCGCTCCATATAGCTCGACAGGTATTCCTCCGTGCTTTGCCACCACCAATTCCAGTCGATTTTGTACACCAGCACTTCTACATTTCCAGAGGCCACGGCTTTACCATCGGCATTCACAGTCACCAATTCGAAACGGTGGGTTTTGGCGATATCGAGGTAACGTTCGCGCTCGGCATATGGCACCCGCAATCCGGCAAAGCTGTTGAACGGATAGATGTAGGCCGTAGCATTGTCGATGCTAAAATCTCCACCCGGTTCAAAGACCTTTCCTTTGAAGTTGGCCTTGATTACCCCCGGTGCCTTCAGATTGGCAGGCAGCTTTAACCGAACCTTTGCACTTCCGTTTTGATCGAGCCTTTCGTCGAAAAGACCAATTTCCGTGGTAGAAAAGCCCGTTGAAGGGTCATCGAATTGAAAAGCGGGGAAGTTTTTAAAGCTGGTTTTTGATGGCGAAAGCACCAAGTCGTACACCGCCCGTAAACCCCCTGCCTGTGCACCGTTCAGGTAACGCACTTTCAAAGGAATACTCCGATCGCCACCGGCCAGTAATCTGCCTTCGTCTTCAACCCCAAATTCAATTTTTAACCGGTTAGGTTTGATGGTTTCAATGCGTACTGTTCGTTCGAAATTGACCCCTCCTGCCTTAAACCGCGCCTGGTAGTTGCCCGTCATGGCATCAGCACGGGTATGGGTTCTGAATGCATACACGCCTTTAACCGAACGGGCATTTACCTGCCGATCTACCAACTGGCCTTTGGGATTGCGCAACTCCAGCACCACCGGATAGGCTTCGGGAAGCTGGTTTGCTGTACGTTCGAGCATAAAACTTAAATAAATACTGTCGCCCGGACGCCAAACACCCCTTTCGCCATAAGCAAACCCTTTGAGACCTTTTTGGATATTGGTACCCGACACATCAAAATCGCTTAAACTGAGCGAACTGCCTTCGTCGAGCTTCAGATAAGCCCTTTCGTTGCCCAACCTAACTTCGCACAAAAAAGGACGTCGGTTGAGGTTAAAATTAACCAGGCCTTCGCCATTGGTTTGCCCTTTTACCAATACGTTGCCCTGATAATCGCTGAGCACCACCTCAGCACCCGATAAGGCCCGGGTATCGCGTATGCTGTTTACCCAAATTTGCACTCCCCCATCGTTGCCCCGCTTGGCAGTTACCCCCAAATCCGATACCAGTATATTGGAAGTGATGTAACGATCGCTGTTGTAGTAGGCACGGTTACACGGATCGTCGCGCTTCCGCCAGTCGTAATCATCGTCTTCGTCCCACAAACCATCATCATAATCGTCGTAGTACGACCCATAACCCGGCCGGTCGTAGGTGTCTTGCAATTGCTGCAGACTTTCGAAATCGTCGGCAGCATCAAAACTATCTTCACCCGATTTGCACGGATTGAGCAGCAGATTGCGGGTGAATCGCAATTTAACTTGATACAACGATCCTTTGTTGATGGCTACATAATCGGCCAAATTGATGGCATAGCGGTTCCAACTGTTGAGTTTTTGGCTGCCCGTGCCCACCAAACTGATGGTACGAACCTGCACCGGGCGGGCGACCTGACGCATGCTGTACCGGCCGTCGAGCTGATTGTTTTGCAAAAACTGCCCGATATTCCGGGCCGGAATTTCATACACCTCCAGTATAACGGCACGTAGATTTACCGCTTCAAAGGGAAACAATACCTCGCGGCCCTCCGCTGGCAAAATACTTCCACTGCGCAAGGCCCTGATGGCAGGCTTCATGTCGTCTACCCCAAAATCGAGCCGCTTTAACCCATTGATGGCAGCTCCCGAACTATTCCGCAATGCGTCCTGAACCTCCAGTTTATGCTTCCCGGTGGCCAATTTTCCGGGATAAAGCAATAAATGATTGCCATCGACCTGATAGCGCACCGGCTCCTTGCCATTGATGAGCACCAAACCACGCAAATCTTGCCTCCGGTCGAGCGGATCTGAAAAAACCGCCCGCACCACCGTTTCACTTTCTTGCAACATCCCCACCTCGAGCAATCCAAAATAATTGCGTTCAGGGATTTCAAAAGCCTGCCGAAGCGGCTTTACAATGCCCAACGACTTGCCATCGAGCACTAAATTCAATGCTGTACGCTTCGCTTCGCGCTTAATACCCGATATCACAAAACTACTTGCTTCGGGCTGATGCTGCCATGCCACCTTAACCGATTTATCAACACCTTCGAGCTTCAACAACTGCTCTACCGCTGCGGCATCCAGTTCGTCGGTCAGCAGAACTTTACCACTAAGCACATAGCTGTCGCCATTTTCATCGGTGCGTAAGGGGTAAGTTTCTAGCTCAAAATTGAGGGGCACTACCAAAAAACTAAACACAAATTTGGCAAAGGATTTGTCGTGCACAGGCACCAGCTTACCCAATTGAAAAATTACTTTGTAATCCTGCCCATTTTTAAGCCGCCCCTCAGGCCTGAATACTACCGTCTGCTGATCGACCCATACGGCTTTGCCCTTGATGGCAGGACTAAAACTGAACAACTTCCCGGCTTCTTGGCCTATGATACTGCTGTCAGGCTGACTGTAATTCATCCGCACCCGTATTTCGGTAGATGAACCTACCACCCCACTGGTGTACGATTGTATGTAATCGGCAAAAGCCGGATCGACCGCAGGGGCCATGGTCGAACTTGTTGTGGTTGAGCCCTTTTGTTTTGAAGGCACTGCCCAAATAACCGCAGCAGCCACTACCAAAACCGCAGCTCCAATTGATAACCAAATACGTTTACGGGGCTTCATGCCCTTCAGCTTGTTCATAAAAGTTGGATTACGCCTACAATATAAGCTGAAGTCAGTTGGCGAAGCTCAAATGGGGTAAAAATTGTGTGCGGGCATTCATAAGTATGCCAAAACCATGAGGAAAAATAATAGGGTAAAACGCAGGAAAGTGCACTCAGAAGGTCTTGACGCCTATGCTGCGGAGCAACGATAAATCCATAAATTTGGGTGTTTGCCTTACTCATTTCAGCGGAAATTCCCGCTGTTTCGCATCATGCGGCATCCTGAATGGCGATAGCCGACTCGGGATCTCAAATGAGCCCGTCGTATGATCGAAGCCGCACCCATTGGTTTACATCACGTACAAATTTTGAATCCCGCCTTGCGGGATTTCGCTGCGCTCAACTTGAATTTTTGAATGAACACGCAGTGCGCTGTTACGGATTAAACGTCCGCTCACGTTCGGGCCCTGAGCCACACTGGTTCACAATACTCACACGCACCGTGGCTGGTAAACTACCCACCACCACATTGATGGCTCCACTACCCTGACCATTAATGATTTGCCAGTCGGAAGGCACAACCCAAAGATAACCCTCGCCGGTGCCGGCACCCGTAGTGCTTAGCTCCAATACATTCGTCAGGGGTTCATCGTCGTCAATCACCGCAGGCTGATCGCCCGGCACATTACAAATAATGGTGCGCACCCCTCTTCCGCCAAAATCACTCCCCCGAACTGAATTGGCCTCCGCGGCCCTCGACCTGTCGGCCAACCGCAAATGGGCTGCCGTGCTGTTCCAGCCTCCACCTCTTAAGCCCGCGCCCAATGCATCGCTACCCGGCCAATGGCTAACATCGGCATTTCCAGCCGTATTTAATGCCCCATTGCCATGTAAACCGGTGTAAGCACGCCCTGCCGGCAAGGCCATGGTTACTGCTCGCTCCCACAAATTTCCGCTCATTTCGAGGGCGCCATAACGGGCAGCACCTGCTGTAATTCGTCCGGTACTCGCTGCATTCGCCGCAAATATTCCTACCCGCAAAGGGCCGGCCGGACCATTGGTCAAACTATAGTGTGCATTCCCGGCCAAATCGCTGCTGTTGTAATTGGCCGATATACTTTCGTTGGGCAAACCTGCATCCGAAATGCTATAAGGAGCATCGGCAACCTGGCTATTCGCCCAGGCATACTCATGCGGCTGTCCGGCACGATCGCCACGACAAATTTTTTCGAACTCCAACTCGG
Source organism: Bacteroidia bacterium (assembly GCA_046291695.1). GTDB lineage: Bacteria > Bacteroidota > Bacteroidia > UBA7662 > UBA7662 > PNNG01. Next base: position 62,633 of record JBKBSO010000017.1, on the reverse strand, counting down.
TCATGGGGCGCAATCCTGACCAGTCGAGATAAGCCGCTACATCGGCCCAGCTTAAAAAGTTGCAGGGGACATCCCCAAATTCGTCAGCCGGCAATTCAGCATCGAAACCGCTACTCCAGCTCACGTTGTTCCGATTTACAAGCCCGTCACTGTCTTTACCGCTAGCATCGGTAATGTCGCGATTCGCCTGCTGATCGGTGGTAAGCGTATTAAAAAAATCGATCCATTGCTCCTGGGTAATTTCGTACTTCATCACGTAAAAGGCCCTGTAGCCTTTTGGAAATGCGGCAGGAATGGTAGCTGCACCCCCAATGGTACTGTCGCCTACGGTTGAACGACCCCATAAATTTCCGACTGTTTGCGCCACGGTAATGGCCGATTCAGCACCAATACGCAAGGGTACGGTATTTCCGCTCGTCCATGAGCCATTGGTAAAGGAGCCTGTTTCCTGACCTCGTGTGCCTACCACAAAGCCTCCCTGCGGCACAAAGGCCATTTCGAGGGCGTACACTTTCACTTCCACCAAATCATCATCCGTCACCCCTTGCGCTCCATAATTCCAGCGAATACGCATGTCTTCGGCCCCAAAGCTCCCCAAACCAGTGCTTGAGCGCGAAATAAATAAACCCAAACAAGGGTTGGTACTGTTGTCGAAAGCTGCTTCCGGATCGAGCAAACCGGCTTCAAAAACCGCCGGACCCGAGCCCGAGCCGGTCCAACTGCCCATATCATGTCCACTATCGTGTAAGCGGGCATGTTGCCATTCACCACCCTCAATCCTATACTTTACAAAAAGCCAAGCGGCATCGCGATTATTAATGCCAACCACATAGTTCAATCGCCAGGCATTTTCCCACTCGAGATTCAGCCTGATAAAGGTAAAATTGGCTGGATTATTCACGCCGGCCGACACATCGCGGTCGGTTAATCGTACATTGCTAACGCTAATGTTGTTGGCGGCTGCCGGCATTAAACTGGAGCTAAGCCACTGTGCAAACAACATAAAAAGCAGCGTGTAAAAAAAGTTGTGGTTCAGTTTCATGTTAATCAACGGTTACAGTTACTCTTACTTCTTCACCACTTCCACAGTCGTTATAAGGCGCCACCCGCAATACCGAAGGGTATTCGGCATAAATGGTTACGGTGGCCGTTCCTTGTCCGCTTACCACTTCCCAACCTGGGGGCACAATCCACCAGTAGGCACTGCCTGCACCGCTGGCGGTAAATACGGCAGTTCCTCCGGCCGGAATGCTGTCGCCTGTAACCACTGCAGTACCCGACGGCACACTGCAGCTTATGCTTCTTGCCAGGCGACCTCCGGCATTGGCCGAGCGTCCGGCTCCTCCTGCGCTGGCATCCAGCCTATCGGAAATGCGCAGCGCCAAGTCATTGGAAGCCCAATTCCCACCGCGCAAGCCGTGTCCGTCACCATTTGCGGGCGGCCAATCCACGGTATTGGCATTCCCATATAGCGCCAAGCTATTTCCGGTGTCTATAAGCGCACCATCCCCGTGCTGCCCGGTAAAGGCCCGCCCGCTGGGATGACCGGTACTTACCAAGCGCTCGGCCAAATTACCACTCAACTCCATAGCACCCCAAAATCCGGCACCGGCGGCTTCGCGGGTAATGGCCGTATCGGCAAATGCCCCCACGCGCACAGGCCCTTGTACACCACTTTCATTGTTGAATACCGCATTCGCGCCTGATGTGCTTATGGCTTCACTTGCTGTACCCCCGCTGGCAATGGCTTCCGCCGCGAGTAAATCGCTTGTGGCCCAAGCATAACCATCGCGAATGGCCATGCGCTGACCTCTTGCCAGCTTTTCATAGGCGGTTTCGGTGATGGGGCGCAATGCCGACCAATCGGCATAAGCGGCCAAATCGGCCCACGACAAATAGTTACAGGCGATGAACATGCCATCGTCGGCCTCAGCGCCCGTGCCATTGCCATTCAAATCGCAATAAAACTGCACCGCTGCACTTGCTGAAATCGTGGCATCACATCTGATTCCATTGCGGTTTTGAAGCCCAACAGTTCCCGAAAGTACATAACGATTGCTTATTGAGGTTAAGCCGGGGCTAAGGTCAGTAGCCGTACGCTGTTGCTGTTGCAATCGGTTAAGGCTATTTAAAAAATCGACATACTGCTGCTGGCTAATTTCGTATTTCATCGCGTACCAACTCGTATAGCCCGTAGGGAAAGCCGCCGGTAACGACTGGGTGGTGCTGTTGTCATAATCGTCGGGGCTGCTCATGCCTGTAGCATGGTTATTACCCAGCTGCCCGGCGCTTGAACCGCCCAAGGTGAGGACGCCATCCGATAAGATCCTGAACGGAATATTTGCGTCGGCATCGCGAAAATGCCCACGAACATTGCTGATGCTGCTGTCGCCCAGCTCAAAGGCGCCTTCAGGCACATACACCATTTCGATGGCATAAACCTGCACTTCTACCACATCGTTATGACCTACCGATTGCACTGCATAATTCCACCGCAATCCGATATTGCTGATATTCAAAGCGCCATAGCCTTCCGAATTTCGGTAAATAAAAACCCCTAAGGCCGGATTGCTACTCAATTGGTAAGCCGAATCGGGATGCTTCAGCCCTGATTCATATACGGCCGAGCTGCCTGTTCCGGGCGTATGCTCACCGCTATTGCCTAACCAGGCATGTTCCCAAGGCCGACTGCCCAACACCACGGCTCCGGCGGATAATGGTGTGGTTGGCGCTTCACTGGCTTCAAATTGGGTATCGCTGATGATGGAAACTACCCGGGCTTGGGCAGGAAATTCACCTGTGCCTGTACTTACCGAAAGGGCCATCCCAGGCCTTAAACCGGTGGTGGTGTTTACCGTAATGACATTCCCCGTATTGGTAGCGCCGGCCGCCGAAAGATAATCGACCCCACCCACCCTAAACTTTACAAATACCCAGGCTGCATCCCACGAATTAATATCGGCCGCTGCACTGTACCGCCACGAATCGAACCAACTTATGTCGAAACGAACCAAAGAATACCCGGCTGTGCTATCCTGATCGCTCAGGCTTACATTGCTTACCACAATACCTCGAGCCAGTACCCATTGCGACAATACTGAAAACAATAGCATTAACCATACTGGTTTGAATTGTTTGCTCATGGTGCACCTCCCGAAATGGTAGCCAAAGCTGGTTGAGAACGAGCCGCCCGGCCACCGTTTTCCGAAGCTCGGGTCGACGAAGTTTCAGCAGCCCGCGAGCGGTTAGCCAACTCCATAGCGGCAGCGCTATCGGCCCAGCCCCCTCCACGAAATCCGGCACCGCCTCCACTCTGGTCGGGCCATTGACTTACATCCGCATCTCCGGCATTATTTAACATACCATCGCCATGCAGGCCGGTAAAAGCTCTACCTGCCGCATTACCGATGCTCACACATCGCTCGTTCAAATTTCCACTCAACTCCAAAATGCCATAGGGACTACTCCCTGCGGCTATGGCCGAGCTTTCTTCAGAAGCAAAAGCCCCAACACGAAGAGGACCTTGCAATCCGCCAGCATTACCAAAAACCGCATTGGCTGCTCCGTTCGAAGCCTGTTCATCGCGGGCACCTGCTTGCGAAACTCCTGTGGCCTGCACGGCAGCTGCTGTTCCCCAAGCATAGGCTCCGGCTGTAGGATCGCCCGTTCCCCGGCTGGCTTTTTCATATTCCAACTCAGTCATGGGCCGTAAGGCTGCCCAATCAAAATATGCGGCCAAATCGGCCCACGACAAATAATTACAGGCGATGAACATACCATCGTCGGCCTCACCACCCGTACCATTGCCACTTAAATCGCAATAAAAGTTTATCGGCGCTTGCGCATCGATGCTAGCATTACAGCGAATACCGTTGCGGTTTTGCAAACTGGCACTGCCCGACATCACATAACGGTTGGTTACACTCGTTTCGCCGATGGCCAGGTTGCTGGCTGTGCGGGCCTGTTGTTGTTCGCGGCTAAGGGTATTCAGAAAGTCGGCATAAGCTTGCTGCGAAAGCTCGTGTTTCATAAGATAATAAGCGGATTGGGCAAAGGGAAAGCCAGAAGCCAGGCTGGCTGTTGCTGTGCCGATGAGGTCGATATTGCCACGTGCGCTCAGGTTTTCATCGCTCGATGAAGCATCATTACCTTGAATTACCGGCGGTGTGGCCGTAATTTCGATACTGGCCGTATTTCCACTGGTGCTATTGGCTGCCGTAAAACCTGCGGCCTCGGTACCTCCACTGCCTACAAAATAATTGGCACCGGGAACATACACCATTTCGAGTCCAAAAACCCGAACATCTACAATGTCGTTATCGTCCAGTCCCTGATCTCGATAATTCCAGCGCAACTGAATGTCCGTTGCATCAAAATTTCCACTTCCCGGGCCCGATCGATATACAAACACCCCCACCACTGGATTGGTTAACGCATCAAAAGCTGCCGATTCATCGGGTAAAGCCGGATGCAACACACTACCAGAAGCTGCTTGATGACCCGTTTCGTGCAACCAGGCGTGTTCCCAAATACGTTCTGCTTCAAGCACCGCATTGCTTAGTGCGGTAGTTACGCCTGTACTTAGGGTAATTTCGTTATCTACGGCATTGATGGCAACAATGCGGGTGCTGCTTGCCAAGGCACCGCTACCGCTGATAATGCGCAAAGGCATCCCCACACGTAAACCATCGGTACTGCTCACCTCCAATACCGTGGCCGAAGCCGCAGCGGAAGCCACACTAAAATTAGGATTAACAAAACCTACGCGAAACTTGGCGAAAACCCATGCCGCATCCCGGTTAGCCGGAGAAAGCGTAGCCGGTAACCGCCATGAATTATCCCAACTCATATCGAACTGGAGTTGTACAAAACCAGCGGAAGTATCTCGATTTACTAGCTGAAGTTGCGAAATGCGGATGTCATTGGCAAAGGCAGTCGTGCAAAAAAGCGCAAGGCCCAAGCTGAGCCCATACCTTTTCAAGGCCAAAAAAATCACCTTTAGCATCATTGCTGCATTAAAAATTACGACTGGATTACTCCAATCACACCATTTAGTTTTCAGACATCATCTCAAGAGGAGTAAACCAGATTCCAATATCTCTGGATTCCCACTTCAGATGCATACAAAAAAACAAAAATTTATGATGCAAAAGTACAATTGTACTGAATAAAAAACCGCTTGTCGGGTTACCATGACTTGCCAATCCAAAAAGCACACCCCTGACTTAATGATATTGCAGTTCGGATCGTTGTAATTTACTCAACGCTTTCACCAGCTCAAGCTCATGCACCAAGGAGGTAGTGAGCAACCAACTGCTGAGGTGAGGATGTGTACGTGGCAACAAACATAGCCTGTTTCCCATGGAATCTACCAGCAAACAATCCGCCTCCGGCAACCGATCGCGTAAGGCTATCCGCTGCTCAAAATAGTTTTCCCAAAACCAAAAAGTCGGGAATTTCGCCTGAAAAACCAAACCTAAAAAAGCGCCTTCGAAGATGTAAGCTTGAAGTTTTACCCGAAATCCAAAAAAATGCTCTTCCAATTCAAATTCTTGCCAGCCTGTATCAGGCAAGGCTCGGGTTTCGGCTGAAGGAAGCTCATGGATGGGCATCGCCTGAGCAAAGGGGCGCTCATCGAAATAAAAATCCGTAGAAGCAGTAAGTAACTGCTTCGTTTCCCGACTGTACGTAAATCTTTGCCGGGCTATTTCCCAATTAAAATCACCCAATAACCAAACCATATCTAAAGATACGAACTTAAAAATTGGAAGCAAAATAAATTACATCACCACCCAATTGCTTTGTGTATGCCATTTACTGTATATATTGGGCATTCAAATCATCAATAAAAGTGAATAAAATACTCTTTTTCTTGTTTCTTGGCCTATTGTTAAGCCCGCGACTTCATGCCCAGCGCTACCTCACTCAAGTGTTTCCACAAGTAAACCGCATGAGTAATGTGGCTTATGGCAGTGCTCCCAATTGGAATGGCACGAACCAAAATTTGGCCATGGATATTTTTACACCGGTGGGCGATAGTCTCACCCAGCGCCCCTTGATGCTGTTTTTTCACGGAGGTTCGTTCGTAGGGGGTCAACGCGACGACGCCATCATGCTGGCCCTTTGTAACAGTTTTGCCCGCCGAGGTTATGTAACCGCCACCGTGAGTTACCGCTTGGGAGTAAACATAGCCAATACCAACGCCCTCAATCGCGAGTTTATTAAAGCCGCCTTAAGAGCCACCCACGACGCCCATGCCGCCGTACGTTTTTTCAAGAAAGACTTTAGCGAAAACGGCAATTTTTACGGCATTGATACCAGCAAAATTTATATCGGCGGCTATTCAGCAGGCGCCATTGCCGCCATACATGTGGCCTGGTTTTCAGATACCAGTCAGGCCTCAAGCATTGTAAATGAAGAAATCATTGCCCTAAATGCAGGCTTGTTTGGCGCCTCAGGCAATGCAGGCTACAGTTCATCGGTGGCGGCCCTCTTCAACATGGCCGGGGCAGTGCTCGACACCCAGGTAATCCAACCAGCTGCCGTTACCGGTATTCATTTTCATGGCACCGCCGACGATGTGGTGCCTTATGGCCGTGACTTTATACGCGCACTCAGCTTTCCGGTGCTGGTGGTAGATGGCAGTAGCCTCATCCACCAACGCCTACAAAACCTGAACACCTATTCCGAACTGTTTACTTACCCAGGTACCGGGCATGATTTATACAGCAACAGCACCATCAGCCAAGACATTCAAGCGCAGCTGGCCCGCTTTTTTTACAACTTACAGAACAACAGCGTATCGATAGCGGAAAAGCCACAGCCGAATTGGCTGGCCTATCCGAATCCCAACCGCGGCCAAGTACGCTTTACCTTCGATACACCTGAAGCCGTTGATGTTTATATTCATGGCCTCGACGGACGCCTGCATTACCAAGGCAAGCAATATGATGGCGATATACTAGACCTAAACCATTTGTCGAATGGCCTCTATGTGATTACCTTTGGCCTGTCTGATTTTTACAAACAACAGAAATTCAGTCTGTATAAATGAAAACTAACTTCCTCATGAGGCTACTGCCGTTGGTGCTTGGTGGCCTGCTTAGCATTGGCAGCCAAGGCCAAGAACTCAATGGCGCGCAGCAATGGTTTCACCTCGACCGTGAGGCCGACAATGTTGCCGGAATCTCGGCCCACCGCACCTATGCCAACCGTTTTGGAGCTACCACACCCCGTGAAGTAATTGTAGCCGTCATCGATGCCGGTGTCGACATCAAACACGAAGACCTCAAGGATGTGCTATGGATAAATACCGGAGAAATTCCAGATAATGGCATCGACGACGACGGCAATGGCTACATCGACGACCTTTATGGCTGGAGTTTTTTAAGTGGGCCGGGGGGCGAAGTACACCACGACACTTACGAACTGGTGCGTGAATTACGGCGCATGCGAGCGCTAAATGCGGAAGGGAAAATCGCCAAAGGCAGCACCGATGCGGCTTACCTCAGCAAGCTAGAAAAGCATTACAAGGAAGAATATAAGGAAATGAAAAAGGCATTTGGCATGATGACCAAGCTCAAAACAGCCAATGACGCCTTCTTTGCTGCCATACCACGTGAAACCATTTCGGTGCAACGCATTGAAGCCTTCAAACCCAAAGGCAGTTGGCAGAAAATCGTAAAAAGCTATTACCTCCAATCACTCAAAGCAGAAGTAGCTATACACGAAGCCGAAACCAAGCTTATGGAAAATTATGAGCAAATTGACGGCATGTTCAATTACGGGCTCGATTTGACTTTTGACCCCAGAAATAAAGTAGGCGATGTGTATGACGATTGGGCAAACCGGATTTATGGCGACAATCGGGTAATTGGCCCGGATGCCAGTCACGGAACGCATGTGGCAGGCATCATTGCCGCAACGCGCTACAACGACATTGGCATGAATGGCATAGCCGTAAACGCCCGTATCATGACCCTGCGTGCTGTACCCAATGGCGACGAACATGACAAAGACATCGCCAATGCCATACGCTATGCCGTTGACAATGGGGCTACCATCATCAACATGAGTTTTGGCAAGAGTTACTCTCCCCAGCGGTGGTTGGTGCATGAGGCCATTTTGTATGCACTCGAAAAAGATGCACTTCTTATTCATGCAGCGGGGAACGACGCCAAGAATATCGACGAAGAAGAGAATTTCCCATCGCCCATCGCCCCAGACGGCACGCGCTATCCCCATTGGATTGAAGTAGGGGCATCTTCCTTTCAGTGGAGCGACCGATTGGTGGCCGACTTCTCCAATTATGGTCAAAAAAATGTTGACGTTTTTGCCCCGGGCTTTCACATCTATTCTACCATGCCGGGTAATCGTTACGACTTCAATAGTGGCACGAGCATGGCAGCACCGGTAGTATCGGGCGTTGCCGCCGTAATCCGGGGCATGTATCCCGAATTAAGTGCCTATCAAGTCCGCGACATCATTCGCCGAAGTGCCGTAGGTTATGAAAGCGAAGTAATTCTTCCAGGCAGCAAAAAGAAAAAAATAGCCTTCAACCAGTTGAGCAATACCGGAGGTGTAGTAAACCTGGATCGTGCTTTTGACGTGATTTCACAGTTAGATTTTGACTTGGGCGAATTTAATGCACCGGCGCAAAGCATCGAAGAATAGCCGATAAAGCTGCACTAACATCCCTGCTATTTTCTGATAACAGCCATTTGACCCGGCTCAAGATTGAGAGTTAGGCTAAACTACGTCTGGCCAAACTCCCACTCGGCAGGCTGCCCGGACTCGTGCTTGCTGGCTGGCTAAAAAAGGGTGGCAAATCAGTTGCCCTTTTCTTCCGCCAACCATTAAATTTTTTACTACGAATGCTCGTATAAATAAACTATACTTGTACAAATGGTACGCTTTACGTACCGAAAGGAGTGAAAGATGGAAAATAGGGTTAAGCACAAGTTGGAATATCTTTTTAATTGTTCCCCAAAATTACTTTACAGATTTATCTCATCACCTTCGGGGCTCGAAACTTGGTTTGCCGAACAAGTAAACATACATGAAGGGCATTACGACTTTATTTGGGAAGGCAGCAGCAGCAAAGCCGATTTACTTGAAAACAAATTGAATTCACATACCCGATTCCGCTGGCATGAGTCAGAGGATGAAGAAGAGTATTTTGAATTCAGGATCAAACAAGACGAATTAACAAGCGAACTTTCGCTGATCATTACCGATTTTTGCGACGCTTCGGAACAGGAAGAAAACCAAATGCTCTGGGATGCGGCCGTTCAACAATTGCGTGCGCGTATTGGAGCCTAATCAGCTTAACGGGTGAACATATTTTCGCGCTTTTTACTTCGCGCATTTTTAGGTCCATTTGCCCTTACCTTTTTCATCGTGCTTTTTGTACTGGTGATGCAATTCTTATGGGTTTACATCGACGATTTGGTTGGTAAAGGACTAGAATGGTACATCATCGCCGAAGTGATCTTTTATGCTTCGGCGAGCTTTGTTCCCCTCGCCTTACCCCTGGGCATTTTACTGGCCTCCATCATGACTTTTGGCAATCTGGGTGAATTTTACGAACTCACCGCCATCAAATCTTCCGGGGTAAGCTTGTGGCGGCTTTCACGTCCACTTACCATTTTTATCCTCTTGATTACCTTGGGTGCTTTTTATTTTGCCAACAGTATTTTGCCAATCTCACGGCTAAAATTCGGCTCCTTACTTTACGATATTCAGCAGAAAAAACCTGCTTTATCCATTAAAGCGGGACTTTTTTACACCGATATTGAAAACTACGCCATTCGGGTAGCTAGTAAAAGCGACGACAACCGTTACCTCGAAGATGTGCTCATTTACGACCATACCGAAGGCCGTGGCAATACCATGATCATCGTAGCCAAACGGGGCGAAATGAGCCAATCGCCCGATGAGCGCTATCTGAGCCTCAAGCTGTACGACGGCTATTCGTATGAAGAAGTAAAACCCACCGATGGCAGCTACTATCGTAGACCACATATGCGAACGGCCTTTAGTGAACAGGAAATTCATTTCGACCTGAGTGCATTTAAGCTGAACCGCACCGATGAAGAGCTTTTCAAAGACTATTACTCGATGCTCAACATCCGTCAACTACGCTATACCATCGACTCGCTCGAAACCACCTACAGCATTCGCGACAAAGAGCTTACTGACATCATCAAAAACCATTATCAATTCAAAAACGACAGCAGCTTTATGGACATTGCTACCGCATCGAATGTGCGGAAGTTTTATGGACCCGATTGGTTCGAACGCAAAAGTCCGGTTGAAAAGCAAGAAATTCTACGTGATGCCATCAACAACGTACAAACCATTAAAGGTTATTCGGCCATGCGCAAGCGTGAACTCGAATCGCGTAGGATTATGCTCAATAGGCACTATTTAGAGGGGCATCGTAAATTTGCCCTTTCCTTTGCTTGTTTTGTCTTTTATATGATCGGAGCGCCCCTGGGAGCAATCATACGGCGGGGCGGTTTAGGTTTACCCCTGCTCTTTTGCATTTTGCTTTTCCTCATTTTTCATGTGGTAAGCATGACCAGTGAAAAACTTGCTCGCGAAAGCATACTCAATGTGCACCTCGCCTTGTGGATCGCGAACGCCATCATGCTTCCTACCGGAATCTTTTTTATGGTAAAAGCCAATAGCGATTCGAGGCTATTCGATATGGATTCCTACATCAACTGGTTTCGAAAAAGGTTACCCAAAGCAGCTAAAAACTGATGCGTGTACTGCAGCTGTACAACCGAATTCCCTGGCCCTTGCACGATGGCGGTGCCCTGGCCGTGCACAGTCTGAGCAGCGGCTTGCACGAAGCAGGTATTCGTCTGAGGATGTTTGCCCTCAACCCCAGTCGTAACTATGTAGCCCCAAATGAAATACCGCAAGCCTTGCAAGAAGATTTCGGCCTGCAAACCGAAACCGTAGATACCCGACTATGGCCCCACAAAGCGGCTTTCAATTTGTTGGGAAAGACCCCCTTTCACATCAGCCGCTTTTACCGACCGAAAATTGCCCAAAAGCTCAAAATGCTGCTGCAGTCGGAGCAATTCGACCTCATTCAGCTCGAAGCGCCTTTTGTAGGATGCTATTATGAAGTCCTCCGAACCTACAGCAAAGCACCTATTGTGCTGCGTGCACACAATGTTGAATACCGCATTTGGGAACGCCTCGCCGAGGGCTGTCAACAGCCTTTAAAAGCTTGGTATTTGCGTGAACAAGCTGCTCGTTTGAAAAAATTTGAGCTGCAGTTGATTCGTGAGGTCAACGGCATTGTGGCGATCAGCGAAGTGGACGCCACATTTTTTAGGCAACATACCCCTGCGCCCATCAGTGTGATTCCCACAGGCATTAAACTCGACGGCTATCGGCCCATCCAGCCAAACGAATGCAACAGCAAACGCATGCATTTTTTAGGCAGTCTCGATTGGCAGCCTAACCAAGAAGCTGCGCAGTGGCTCGCTACTGAAATTTGGCCTGCAATTGTTGCCCTGGCCCCAGAAAGTCGCTGCCAAGTAGCCGGCAAAAACTTCCCCGCCTTTCTAAAAGCCTTGGCAAGTCCGGGCCTCAACATGCTAGGACCAGTTACCGACGCCCATGCCTTTATGCGCAGCCATCCGCTTTGCCTCATTCCCATGCGTTCGGGCAGCGGCATACGCATCAAACTACTCGAAGCCCTGGCCCTTGGCTTGCCGGTAATTAGTAGCACGATAGGCGCCGAAGGTATACCAGTAAAACATGGCAAAGAAATACTTTTGGCCAACAGTCCCGAAGAATTTGCCAAATGTGTGTTGCAATTGCAAAAAAACGAAGATTTTGCCTTTAATTTGGGCCAACAAGGCCGGGCTTTTATTGCAGCACAGTACGATAGTGGGGCATTAAGCAAAAAACTTATCGATTTTTACCGGCAGTTAGGGGCATGAGCATTGTATTAGGCAGCATATTCACCATCGCTACGCTGAGCATCTTTCACAGCTATGTGCTTTTTCCCATGCAGATGAAGCGTTTGGCACGCAAGCAGCCGGTATGGCCTGAGCCAACTGATTGGCCCGAGCTGGCTATTCTCATGGCCGCATATAATGAAGAAGCGGTAGTCGAAGCTAAAATCCGCTCGGTATTTAACAGCCAATACCCCCCAGAAAAAATCCATCTGTATGTTGGCTCCGATGCCAGTACCGACAACACCAACGCCATTCTTGGCCGTTTGACCCATGATTTTCCGGGTCTTCAAATCATTTTTTTTGAAAAGCGTACAGGAAAACCCGTGATCATCAATGAGCTTGCCAGGCAATGTAGTGGCGAAATCCTGATTATAACCGATGCCGACGCACTTTTCGATCCCCATTGCCTAAGCGAATTGGTACGCCCGTTCAGCAATCCGCGTATAGGTGGTGTGCAAGCCAATACCCGTATCAGCATGATTGCTGGCGATACCGTTGCCAAACAAGAAGCCAGTTATACCCGTCGCGAAATGGAGATCAAAGCCGGCGAAGGAGTCTGGGGTGCCGTTATCGGAGGCTTTGGTTCAGCTTATGCCTTGCGAAAAAACCTCTTCCGGCCAGTGCCTACCGGCTTTATCGTTGACGATTTTTACACCTTTGCCGATATCTCAGGTCAGGGCTACCAAACCGTTTTCAGCCGCGAAGCCATTACCGAGCTGCGGGTTTCGGCCGATAGTGCGGTGCAGTTTAGGCGCAAACGGCGCATCGGCAAAGGAAATTTCCAAAACCTACGGCATTTTACCGGATTACTAAACCCCTTCCGAAAAATCGGCTATGTGTATTGGTCGCACAAGGTATTGCGGTGGTTTACGCCCTTTCTCATCCTTGCCGCTTACCTGAGCAGCGGGCTGGCTATGGAGCAAAACTGGCTCTATTGGGCTTTTTTAGGAATGAACCTGGCCTTTCTACTGGCCTTGCTCGACCTGGCACTGCAATACCTGGGCATTTCGGTACAAGCCCTTCGCTTTTTAGGACACTTTCTGCGCATGAACGTCGCCCTTTTGCTGGGCTTTTTCGACAGCTTTAAAAACAATCAAAAGGTAAGCTGGGAGAACAAAGGCAATACAACCACCTAAGCAGTGCTGCTTTTCTTAACCGCTAAAAAAACCGACCGTATTTTCCTAGCCAACCAAACTTGTTATGCCTTGTTGAATGCCGCGCACTCAAAAAAAAAACCGCAGTTTGTGGCTGCGGTTTTTTCTATTAAAGGTGTTTTATCAGAATCCTAGCGATAAGCCTACGTTAACTCCGCTAAATTCGCCTACTCCGAAATATTCGGCATGCAAACCAAAAATCAGGAGCTTGGCACGCAAACCTACGCCATAACGAAAGGCACTTATGGCATCTGGCGAAATGTTAATCGGATCGGTAAATACTGAGTATTGTTCACGAAATGCACCGGGTTCAGGAGCCAAGGGGTCGCTATTAACCGCCATGCCTGAAAGAATGGCATAATCACCGGCCGTTTTCAAACTAAAGGTAGCATTCTGAAAGCCCAAGCTCAGGTATGGCGTTATCACAGGGAGCTTCTTCGATACAATCAAGCCGAATCCCATGGAAGTAGAGTTTAACAAGATGGCCTGACTGCTGTAATCCCCTGCTGTTCCATTCGCATAATCAAAACCCACCACATCGCCCGGACCGGTGTAGGCCGCATAGGTATTGCTTTCTGGCCCTGCCATGCTTACATCCATATTAAACGACAAGCGGGTATAGTTAAAATAACCACTCATACTAAAAGGCAGCTTTTTAACCACCGGAATCCACTGTTTGATGTCGTGTTTTACCCCAACACCCCAAAGCGAGATACTACCACCAACATTTCCCCCGCTCAAGCTTCCCAAATCGAGGGAAGGCAAATACCGCACGCCTATTTCTGTTCCTTTAATGAGACCCAAATTTAATTGCGCAAAAGGGGCCGCCATCATGGCCAAGCCCAATCCTCGTGTTAATCCGGCAAGCGTGTCCACATTCAAATATTGACCCGGATTGTTTGGGTCTTCTACCCTCAAGATATAATCAGGACCGGCACCCTTACCAAAAAGTGTTGGCGCCTCATTGCTGGTAGGTATCAGGTTCTGAAGATTAAGTCCAGCCGCATCAAACGTCTGCTTACTTTCGGGAATCATGACCAAGGATGCACCAAACTGCAAGTTAAATCGACCAAGTTTTAAAGGATTAGCGGTATTAAACCAGTTTTGTCCAAGGCCAATGGCAAAACTCTCGCCCATTGGCCCTAAATAAGCATTCATCAATTTGTTGGCGTCGCTAATACCTCCTCCCAATACATCAATCACCCCTCCTTGTGCTTTTGCTTCATTAGGGTAAGCTGTTGCGGCAAGCAACATCATCCCAAGCATTCCTGTGTATAGCTTTTTCATAGCTCAAAGTTGTTTAGTTGAACAAATTTAGCTTTTAGTTCCTGCCCAACAAACTATCATCTATAATATACCGCGAAGGCGGTATGGGTAATCAGTTCAAAAAGGTAAGTACTTCGCGTAAAACATCCTGAACTTCGATGCGGTTGATACAAGGATTATTGGGATGTATACAGCTCAACTGATCGCAAGGATTACAAGGCAGCTTTACGTGTAAAAACTTGTTCTGTTTGCCATAGGGCGCGAAGATTTCAGGCTGTCCGGGACCAAAGAGGGCCAGTACCGGCACGTTCATAGCCGCCGCAATGTGCATAGGGCCGCTTTCGTTCCCAACCATAAAGCGCGCCTTGCCTACCAATGCTGCATAATCGAGCAAATCCCCTTTCCCGGCAAAGCTGTAGGTTTCAAAAGGAAGTTTTTTCTGAATCTTGGCAATGTCGGCTTCATCTTCTGGTCCGCCTGCAAACACGATTTGTAATTCATGACGCTGGTAAAGAAATACGGCCAGCTCTGCCCACTTCTGCAGCGACCACCTCCGCAGTAATTTCCTTGCACCGGTATGAAAAACCACAAAATCGCCAATCAAAAGCCTTTGCAAAAACAAATCGGCCTGTTGTACATTTCGGCGCGATGGGTACAGCCTGGGGGCGATGCCCTGAAGTGGCTTGCGGAGGAGCGGGCGAATAATATGCAGGTTAAAGTCGACTTCATGCCCTTGATCACGCTTAAACAAACGGTTCACAAAGCGGTGGCTACCCCGGTCGACCCGATAGGCCCGGTGTAGCAAAGCAAAACGTAAGCTCTTCCAGTTGCCTCGCAAATCGGCTATGTACGAAAATCGGCCTTGCACCTCCGACCAATCGGTAAGCACCCGGTCGATATGCGGGCAGTTGGCTACTAAGCGTGCCATGAGCGGCTTGCAAAGCAAGCTTATTTCTGCATCGGGATAATTGCTTTTGAGGGCTTCGAATACCGGCATGGTGGTTACCATATCGCCCAATTCATCGAGTCGAATGACTAAAATTCGTTTTGGTACTTTCGCTAAGGGCCGCTTAAAGAGGTTAATCCAGCCATTGGCCAACCAGGAGAAAAAAAATAACACACGCTCTGGGGCAATCATGTCGCAAATTTGAGCATAAATTATTGCTTTTCAACCCGTCTTATTCCTAGATGCGCAAGCCCACGCAAATCTGTCGCGTAATCTCCCTATTCCCTTTATATTTACCCTTTCAAGCATGCGGCTCCGATTTTTATATAATGCCGGTTTTATCCTGTTGGTAAACCTCACCATCAAGCCATTTTGGATATTCGCCATCGACAGGCAAGTACAGAACTTGGCGGGGCCCGAGGCCTATGGGGCTTATTACGCCCTGCTCAATTTTTCGCTATTGCTTGGTGCCTTGCTCGATGCCGGGCTGGCCAACTACAATGCGCGTCAGGTGGCCATTCAACGCGAAAAAGGTTTGCGTCACTTGCCAGAACTCCTCGGCCTCAAGCTCAGTTTATTTGCGGCCTACCTCATAATTACCCTCGGTGGCGCCTTGTTGCTGGGCTACCGGGGTACATTGTTCTATTGGCTACTGATCATTTGCCTGAATCAGGGCCTGAGCTTTCTGAACAGCTACCTGCGTTCGAACATAGCCGGCTTGCAATTATTTAAACTCGATGGGCTTTTGGGTGTGCTCGACAAATTGCTCATGAGCCTGGGTGCCTTGCCTTTGCTCTGGGGAAATTATTACCTGAGCGGGATCTTGATGCTCGATTTTATCCTCATTCAAAGCCTGGCTTATGCAAGCAGCAGCTTGGTACTGCTGCTGTTGCTCCGCAGTAAAACCAAGGTGGGCATAAGCATTGTATGGAAAAGACAACGCTTTACCCTGAGGGCAACCCTGCCGTATGCACTACTGGGCATTCTCATGGGCCTTTATACCAAAATAGATGCCGTGCTTTTGGTTCAGCTCCTGCCCGACGGCAACTATGCTGCCGGCATTTATGCTGCCGGCTATCGTTTGCTCGACGCAGTTTCTATGGTGCCCGTATTGATAAGTGGCATCTTACTGCCCCAATTCGCCCACTTGCTAAGTCAAAAAAGCCTCGAACCCGCTTTTGTTCGCACGGCAGCCCTGCTCTTGGGAGCTATTGCTTTCATAACAGCCATAATCGGATGGCAACATGCGCCATTGATTATGGACCTGCTTTACCATCACCAAGATGTTGATCAATACCAGGTGTTTAGTTTGCTCATGTGGGCTTTTGTACCCCTCAGCCTGAATTATGTGTTCGGGACCTTGCTCACCGCCGCAGGCAAACTGCCCCTCATGAATTACCTGGCAGTTGCGGGACTACTGCTCAACGTAGGGCTAAACTATGGGCTCATCCCCAGTTTAGGCGCAGCAGGAGCGGCCATCGCTACACTCGCCACCCAAACTTTGGTGTTTAGCTTACAATTTATTGCCTGCTACCGTTTATTTAGCTGGAAATTTGACTTGGCTTTTGCCCTGCGTTTGCTCTTTGCTAGTCTAAGTTTACTACTAATTACCCAAATAAAACTCTTTGATGACTGGCAGGCCATGCTTTTTAATGGCCTCTTGGCCATACTTATTTTGCTACTTTGGTTTGGCCAACCTGTTTATCAGCGTTTAAAAAGCTTCCGTATCGGTGGTAATTGAGCTTATTCCCGTATTTTTGACCAAATTTTACTGCAAATGACTGATAAACCCGCCCCACAAGCCTATAGTTTCGACTCGCTCTCCGTGGTCGCGTTTTTGTATAAATGGCGCAAACCTATCCTGCTGGTAAGCATGCTGGCAGCTGTTACTTCTATCATTTTTTCGGGACCAACCTTTATCAAACCCCGATTCAAGTCAAGCGTGATTTTTTATCCGGCCACTACGAATTCAGTCTCTAAAGCCCTGTTGAACGAAAACGCTTACGACCGCAGCGACCCGCTTGAGTTTGGCGAAGAAGAACAAGCTGAACAATTGATTCAAATCCTGTATTCCGACGATATACGCGGTTTTATCATCGAGAAATACGATTTGATGAACCATTACGACATCAAGCCGAATGCCCGTTTTCGACAAACCCAGCTGCAAAAAAAATTCAGCGATAACATCCGTTTTCGTCGCACCGAATATTCCTCAGTAGAAATTCAAGTGCTCGATACCGACCCGGTAATTGCAGCAAACATAGCCAACGACATTGCCGCTTTGCTCGATGAAACCAAAAACAAAATTCAGCGTGAACAAGCCTTGAAGGCACTCGACATCGTGCAAACGCAGTATCGCTCCAAGCGTGAGTTTGTAAATCAGCTCAACGACTCCTTAAATTTCTTTCGTCAAATGGGCATTTTTGATTATGAAATGCAAATCGATCACATTACCGACGTGTATGTGAAAGCCATGGCGGGCATGTCGGAAGCAAGGGGAAAGTTAAGGGTGTATCGCGAAAACAACCTGCCCGAAACCGATACCTCCATTGTGAATAACCTAGCTCGTTTAAGTGGCTTTGAGTCTACCGCCATACAGCTTCAGGAGCAGCTCAACTTATTGGGCCAGTATGGTGGGGCCTATTCGAGCGTGAAAGAGCAACTCGAAAAAGAGAACGAAGAATTGGTGAAATTGCGCCAACGATACGACCGTGCCCGCGTAGATGTGGAAGAAGTACTGCCTGTGAAGTTTGTTGTTAACTCTGCCAAAGTAGCCGAGAAAAAGACCTACCCACTGCGTTCGTTAATCGTACTGCTAAGTACTTTTGGCGCATTTTTGCTTTGTTTGTTGGTGCTTATCGCCATCGAAAATTACAACTACCTCTTAGCCAAGCAACGCTAAATGGGCGAAACAAGCACAACTGTACGCAAGAGTTGGTTTTATGGCATAGGCATTATGTTTGTGCTATTTAACTCCCTCATGATTTGGCAGCAACAGTATTGGTTTATGCTGCTGCCCATGGCGCTATGGTTTGTGTTTTTTGTAACCTTCAGCATCGATCGCTCTTTGCTTTTCATCACCTTTGTAACGCCCCTCAGCGTTTTATTTGATGTAGAACAATTGGGCATTTCGTTTACCCTGCCTACCGAACCGCTGCTGTTTGGCATGATGATGTTGTTTTTCTTGAAACTACTCATCGAAGGCCGTTATGACCTCAAAGCATTTTACCATCCTATCAGCCTGAGCATTACTTTTTACCTGTTATGGATGGTTTTTACCACCATTTCGAGCAGTATTCCCCTTGCTTCCTTTAAGTTTTTCTTGTCGAACCTTTGGTTCATTGTGTGCTTTTATTTCATAGGTCTGCAGCTTTTTAAGAAAAAAGAAAACATCCATTTATTCCTCTGGCTATATGTGGTGCCGCTCACCTTTGTGATTATCTGGAGCATTTACAACCACAGTACTTACGGCTTTACCAAGCAGGCCTCTTACTGGGCCAGCGAACCCTTTGTGATGAACCATGGTATCTACGGGGCCATGATGGCCTTTTTTATCCCCATGATTTTCGTGTACCTCTTCAGGCTTCCTTTATTCACCAACCGGCCCTTGATGAGCTTTGTAATGCTCTTGCTCCTCATCATTTTTGTGGCAGGCCTTATCTTTAGCTACACCCGCGCGGCTTGGCTCGGGGTATTGGCCGCAGGCGCTTTTTACCTCCTTCTCCGTTTAAAATTTCGTTTCTGGACCCTACTGGCTACCCTTGGCTTGGGAGTTACCCTGTTTTTTAGCTTCCAAACCGAAATCATGATGAAGCTCATGAAAAACAAAACCGATTCGCACGACGATTTGGGGCAGCATGTCAAATCCATTTCGAACGTCAGAACCGATGCCTCTAACCTCGAGCGACTCAACCGTTGGGCCAGTGGATTGCGGATGCTCGAAGAACGCCCCTGGTTGGGTTGGGGGCCCGGTACCTATATGTTTCAGTACGCCCCCTTTCAAAAACCGAATGAAAAAACCATCATCAGCACCAATGCTGCCGATGTGGGAGGCATCCACAGCGAATACCTAAACCCCCTGGTAGAAATGGGGATTCCCGGCTTTCTGCTTTTTATGAGCATCATTGCTTTTTCAATACAACGCGCCATGCGGCTCTACTACAAATTGCGCGACCAATTCTTTAAACAAACCATCCTCATTGTTTTATTGGGACTGGTAACCTACCTCACCCATGGGGTACTCAACGATTACCTCGATATCGATAAAACTGCACTGCTCTTTTGGAGCTTCCTGGCCATGATAACCGCCATAGATGTTTATCATCAAGATGCTGAATCGCTTCCCTTAGCCCCGGAAACGGAGACTGAGCAGGCTTAGGTCATCGTCGAAATTACGGTCGCCTTTATGCCGGATAAGGGCCTTCACCAGCTCTTTGTGTAAAGATTTAATGGGTTCATGAACATGTTTTGCATCGGAGAGCAACCAATTGGCCATATCAAATACGCGGCCACGATAATCGTTCACTTCTGATACCCCATCGGTGAATGCCGTTATCATATCCCCGGCTCGAAGCTGTATTTTACCCACACTCAAAAAGGGCAATTCATCAAACATCCCCAAAATGGTTGTTCCCTCCCGTAGTTCGGTAATTTCTTCGCCACGTAAAAGTAAAGGCGGCACATGTCCGGCACTGATGTATTTGAGCAAACCCGTTTTTTCATCAAGCTTTCCGATAAACATGGTTATGAACTTATCGCCCTTGGTAATGTTGAGTACTGCCTTGTTCAAACGGGCTACCAATTCACGTAAATTCGGATGAAATTCAATTAGCGCCCGCAAATTGGCCTGAAAATTTGACATCAGCAATGCCGCAGGAATGCCCTTACCGGAAACGTCGGCTACACAAAACACCAGCTCTTCACTGGGCAGTTTAACCACATCGTAATAGTCGCCGCCTACATCACGGTGCGGTAGATAAACCGCTGCCATTTCAATTTTTCGGTCATGCGGCAACTTATCTGGAATAAGCAACCCTTGCATTTGTGCCGCCAGCGATAATTCCTGCTGTATTTTTTCCTGCCGCATTTCTTTTTGAAGCAACTTGCGGTTTTCATTAGATACAGCCAATATGTTGGTAATGGCCTGGATGTAAGGCAGAATATCCTTATGTATTTCACTTTGCCAAGGTAAATGACCTAGAAGTACGTAAGCCAGAATACGCTGCTTGCTTAGCACCGGAATAACTACTTCAAAATCCGGAAATAACTCTTGCAGGCCCGTATCTATCGGCCGTATTTGCTGTTTGTTGCCTAAAACATCTGGCTTTTCGGGATAGGACGGCAAGTGTAGTCCCCGGCTACCGTATTTACGCCAGTCATCTTCGTCGAGATACAACAGATATCGCCCAATACCCAATTCAGAACTCAGCAAATAGCCGTAAATTTCAAATAAAGCGGCATTCGAAAAGTTATAATTGATGGCCTGGGTAAGCTGTAAAACAGCATCAAGCTGCTGGTGTTTCAGCTCAAATCGCTGTTGTAATTCGGCCAACTGGCGGCTAAGACTTTCGGTATCGAGCAGGTCGGGTTGCATAAGCTAATAGTACAAATTAACTCATTTTCACTTTACTGTCAAAAGTATCGCTCAATCCGTTGCCTAAAAGGTTAAAAGCAAGTACCAACAGCAAGATGACTACACCAGGTACCAAGGCCAAATAGGCCGCATCCATAATGATGTACGGATAGTGCTCTTTGATCATCATGCCCAAACTTGGGGTAGGCGGCTGTACACCCAAACCAAGGAAACTCAATCCCGATTCTACCAAAATGGCCGTGGCAAAATTACTCGCGGCCATAATGATTACCGGCCCCACTACATTGGGGAGTAAGTGTCGGAAAATAATCCGAAAATGGCTAAATCCCATTGCCCTAGCGGCAGTAACAAACTCCTGCTCCCGCAGCGCAAGCACCTGTCCCCGTACAATTCTGGCTACATCTACCCACATGGTGAGGCCTACCGCTAAAAACACCTGCCACATACCCTTGCCCAATGCCAAGGAAAAAGCAATGACCAATAGCAACGAAGGGATCGACCAAATTACATTGATGAGCCAACTAATCCACAAATCAACCCTTCCTTTAAAATAGCCTGCTACAGCACCCAAACTGGCTCCTATACCGATGCTGATGAGCACAGCGATAAAACCTACACCTAACGACACACGCAAGCCCAGCAATAAGCGACTCAGCAAATCTCGGCCCATTACATCCGTCCCCAACCAATAAAACTGCTCCTTAATACGATAACTACCCCTCGGTGTTTCCAAACTCACAACTAACCAAGACGCTTCAGAAGCATCGTAAATACGATAATGAAGCAGTGCTCCCTCAAGCCGCCATGCTGCCAAGGGAATACGCTCAAGCGGATCCTCCTCGCCCAAAAACCAACGCTTGTACCACACCGTGGGTAGGTAATCATTGGGAACAAAAATCAACTGGCTGATCCGACTGCCCGGGGATAACGCAATTAATCGCAAATCCTGCTGATTGGCATTACGACTGCCATCAGGCGCAACCAAAGCCCCAAATAAGGCTAAAAATACCGCCAATAGGAGAAACAACCCACCCGCCACCGCAGGCTTGTGATTAAAAAACCGGCGGCGAAATACAGTGGCCGGACTAATCGATTCGGTATGAGGAGCTAGGTTTGTCACAATTCTTTCTCAGGCACGAATGTACCTATTCTAACGGATTTTTGAAGCATTAGCATGCTGCGAATCCGTATCTTGGCAGGGCCATGCAAAAAGTAAGTACACCCATTCCAAGCGGCGAAAAAATTATACTGGGAATCGATCCAGGCACCAATATTATGGGGTTTGGCCTTATACAAACACGAGGCAATTATTTTGAACTTATCGAATTGGGTGTACTCAACATGGGAGTTACCGGTGAACATGCCTTAAAACTGAGTAAAATATTCACGGAAATGATCCGACTCATCGACCGCTACCATCCCGATGAACTCGCTATTGAAGCACCCTTTTACGGAAAAAACGTGCAAAGTATGCTCAAACTGGGTCGCGCGCAGGGCGTAGCCATTGCCGCAGCCCTCTCCCGTCAAATTCCTATTACCGAATACGCACCCAAACGCATCAAACAGGCCATTACAGGTAATGGCAATGCTTCTAAAGAACAAGTTGCCGCCATGCTCGATACCCTGCTTAAAACAGAACTCAGCAGCCATAAACTCGATGCCACCGATGCACTGGCCGCAGCCGTTTGTCACCACTTCCAAACCAATGGCAAAAAAATACCCACCGCAAAGGGTGGGTGGAAAAGCTTTCTAAGAAATAATCCCGACAAACTTATAGGTTAGCTCGTATGGCGGCAGCTGTTGCAGCCAACTCATCCGTACCCGGATTTAGCTTGCGCTTGCCGAAATTCATATCCTGAACCTCATTCATCGGAATCAGATGTACATGTGTATGCGGCACCTCCAAGCCAATTACCGTTACGCCTATACGCTTGCAAGGAACCGCTTGTTTAATAGCTGGTGCAATCTTCTTCGCAAATAGCATCAAGCCCGATAACCACTCGTCTTCCAAATCAAAAATATAATCTACCTCAACCTTCGGAATCACCAATACATGTCCCTCCGTAAGCGGTTGTATATCGAGAAACGCCAAGTATTGATCGTCTTCCGCTACTTTATGACAGGGAATTTCACCGGCGATGATACGTGTAAAAATACTGGGCATACTCAAATACTTATTTCCAAAATTTCAAACTTCATCAATCCTGAGGGCACCTGAATTTCAGCCACTTCCCCTACCTTCTTACCCAATAAACCACTACCTATCGGCGAACTAACAGATATCTTACCCGCTTTTAAATCGGCTTCCTTCTCCGACACCAAAGTGTACGACATGCTCGCTCCATTGGCCACATTTTTAATCTTAACCGTGGTTAAGGCCTGAACCTTGGAAGTGTCGATCTGACTTTCATCCATCACACGTGCGCTGGATAAGATATGCTCCAATTTGGAGATATTTAACTCCAAAAGCCCCTGAGCATCTTTGGCAGCATCATACTCGGCATTTTCCGACAAATCCCCTTTGTCACGTGCCTCCTGAATGGCTTTGGCAATTTCTGAACGGCCTCTACCCTTCAAATCATTTAATTCTGCCTTGAGCTTCTCTAAGCCCTCCTTGGTGAAATACGAAACCTGACTCATCTCTTTTGCGTTGAGGTTAAAATAAAAAGAAACGCCCCAGCCGAAGCGGAGCGTTTCCTTGCAAATTTACCAAAAAAATCAAAGGGTATACCTGATTCCTAATAAATGTGTTCCTCCAAAAAAGTTGGTGTGACGGTAGGCATAATCTAACCCAAATACACTCTTCCCAAAAGGAGCATCAATAGAAACACCCATATTGAGTCCTGTGTACACATTTTGTGTCAATTCAGGATCGTTTACGCTGTTTTCGAACTGATAACCCGTACGAATCGCAAACATCTTTCGCCAGCTGAACTCTGCTCCTACACCATACTGGTCGTTGGTGAAAGAGTGTGAGGTAAAGTTACCCGCTAATGTTAAACGGTAAGCTTCATCCCCATCAAGCGGATACAAATCGTAAGAGGCACCGATGTTCATGAGTGAAGGCATCTCGAAAGGCTGTGAACGCTGACTCAAGGTAAGCGCAACATTGCTTCCCTGCATCACACCACGAGCCGATAAACCATCACCGCCGAATACCATTGGCGTACCCACGTTGCGGAGGGCGATACCAAACTTCAAGGCATCCTTAGGGCCAGTTACGTACTGAATACCGGCATCGAAGGCCACGCCTTGAGCGCTCACATCGGAAATGCCTTGCGTAATTACACGTACAGTTGCACCGCCATGTATACGATCAGAAAAGGAGCGCGCATACGATATACCAATGTTCGCAAAACTAGGACGGTAAGTTCCCAATCCACCATCAGGATTTTCAGTAGTGGTAATATCGATGGCACCTAAATCCAACGACATCACCGAAAAACCCAATACACTCGACTCATTAATACGCTGAGCCAATCCAAAGGCATTTACAAATACATCACTGCCGCTCAACCAAGTGGTACGCGAAAAATTCAATTCTGTCTTTTCCGTGAAAGCTAAGCCAGCTACGTTCATACGCTCCGCTTCAATTCCACGCACTAAGGATGTATTTACACCAACCCAGCCAGCACTACGTGCCCAGGGTACAATAAGCAATTCTGTTGCTCCAGCCTGACCACGACGGTCGGGATTGCCTGCGTAGGCACTCACAACCAAGGTTGTGAGTGCTACTATTGCCAGGCTTATCTTCTTCATATGTTCCAATTTCATGCTTCGTGTCATTTAGAATTAGAATGTATCGAGGTCAATCGGACGGGTAACACCGAACCACTTCACCACTTTTTCACCAATGCCTGGGGCATTCACATGGATGATGTAAGCACCGCTAGCAATCGGAATACGCTGCTGGTTCTGCAAATCCCAATCCACAAAGGTGAATGGGTCATCCTTACGCAGGGTACGTATTAAGGTGCCACCAACCGTATATATCCTGATTTCGCAGCGCTGAGGCAAATTGGTAATCCGTACACGGTTATCAATCTGGCTGGTCTCATAACGCGAAGCCGCATAATAAGGATTTGGAACTACCCGTATCAAATCAAGCGCTGACTGCGCTGTAGCCAAATCATTTTTGATTGGCGCCAAACCAGTGGCATCAATTTCATAATACGGGTTAGCTTTGTTTTGAGCAGTTACACCAGGATTGAGATAACGACCATAACGCTGATTCACCCGAATCTGAGCCCGATACTCATTATCAAGCAAATTACGTCCCGGACGTAACATCGGCACCGCACAATACAAAACATCTGCATAAAAGTCGCGAATAACGTTGATGTTCTGAAGGAAGGGCTGGCCACCAGATCCATTACGGGTGATCACACCATAAGGGGTTTCGCCTTGGTCGTAACGCGATCCAAATACATAAATGAAATGCTTACCACCCATCACAATATCTGGCTGACCAACAAGCGGATCACCAATGAACTGTGAACTTGGGTTCCATATCATATCGCGCCCGTTAGGAATCGACAAACGACTATCTTCGCCAAAAGCCATATTCAAACGCTCGCCAGTCTCCACATTGATGGCATAACCGGGGAACCAGCCAAAACCAGCTCGTCCTTCAGATCCATCAATATTACCATTCTTATCTACCGATGCACCTGCACGCAATTGGTTACGGCGACGTCCTCCCTGGGATAAGGTTGGGTTTTCGCACATTTCCAATACCACACACTTGGTCCAAAGGTCTTTGTTTGGCGTAATAACTACATCAATACTCTTGAGACTATCCAAACGAGCACGATCGCGGAATGGCACATTCAACGGCTGATTGTCGTTCTGAGAATTAAATACCCCAGGATGGAAAGGCGTAGGTGCTGCATAACGCATCGGCGACCAGGTACCACCGTTGATGTTGAACTGTGTCCATTCGGCTGGCACCAAATTTTCAAAGAACCTATTTGGGTCACCGGTAGCTACTAACGGATCACCACCGGGAGGTCCTGCTTTAATCCAGTCGAATACTTCTAAACGCGGATCATCAGGCAAAAACTGCAACCACTCTCGCGATAAATCTTCATAAGTGAAACCGGAAGTGATTACGCCATTTCCCTTTTCAGGCTCCGCACCGGGTGCTGGCACATTCAGAATAGTAGCGCTTAATCCAAGACGACGGAATATTACTGCATTCTCAAAGTATCCCAAAATCTGTTCAGATCCAACCGAAATGGTCGTGTCAGAGAATATGGTATCACCTTGATGTACAATGTACCACTTAGCCTGATCATTCACAGGATCACTGTCGTTAGGATTACCACGGTACATACCCATAATCATTTTAGAACGCGGAACCAGCGTCGGGTCAATAACCTTGATACTAACCGGACCTGCACCCCCTACATATTTCGGAGCAACTGCATAGCCATTGGCCAAAATCTCAGCTACCGTTTCTTCTGTAAGTTGTAAAGCCGTACCGCCATTTCCACGTCCTTCAATTTGCGTTATCAAAGGACCATCGCCATACTGCGAATTCAAAATCAAGCCATTGAAAGTGGGCTCCCACTTGTGCGGTATACCCGTGTAGGTCTTTACATTATTACGACCTGCCAAGTACGGACGGGTTTGCCCAGTATCGGTTACCGGGTCAAAGGTTGCGTAATTGTTGTAACCATACGCCACTACCAAGTAGTAATAACGCTTGAAGTTCACCAAACGGTCACTACCTTCAGCAAACAGGTCACGTGTTACACGCAGGCTCATATTCACCCCTTGGTTTGCACCTTCTACAGCAATGAAGGGAATTGAACGCTCAATATCCAGATCAAATTCCCAGTTGATAATCCTACCCACATCATTCCTGATGTCGCCCTGATAAAGCAAGCGGGCACGGTTTGGATCATCTAACTCACCGGTAGATACGTTTGACTCTGCCAATTGGTACACTTTCAAACCTTCGAAACGATAGAAAGGATCAAAGAATGGTGCACCTGGAGGTGCGTTGTCGTTCAAAGCCTTAATGATCGGATCTTCTTCGAGATACTGTAATCCGAAGTTATTGCTGGAAGGACGGTAGCTAAACGAAAGAATCAGTTCCTGATCGAGCTCAGTGATGGATACATCTGGTGCATCCGGACCGTCAATGGTCTGGAAACAGTTATCGAACAACGCCTGGGCCTTACTGTCGGCACGGAGCAAGAGGTTAAACGAACCACGGGCACCTCCTGAAGAAGCACGCGCCCAAACTACACCTATGGTGATGTAGTTTACAGCTCCTCGTACCAAGGTGAAAGGTCCTGCTGACTGCACAAAACGACGGTCGGCAGGAACGTTAGGCTGCGCACCTGGACCAGGATTGTTTTCATCCCAAGGGAAGGGAGGAGTAATCGGATTCTGAACTGATCCACCCAAGCCCCAACCATACTGCATGTCTGAAATTCCGGGGAACATCAAATCGGCTGGCAGGGCAGTTGCCCCTTGTGATCCGGGATAACCATTTCCTCCATAAACCATTCTGGTATTGTCTTTCCAACGACCAATCATATAGTTATAAGCATGCTCCGCCGTTGTAGGGTTACCAATGGGAGAACTGTCATTGTTGAAGTACAAAAACTTCGCCATGATAATCCGCTCGGTTTGTGGCGTTGGATCGCAACCTACGGCAATCAATTCGTCAACCAAACCATTCCGGTTGTTATCAATGCCATCATTGGGATCCGAAAAAGGACCTTCAAAGAAGTCAACCCCTACCGAAGGCGGATTCAAACCATAACCCTGAATACCTTCGTCATCGTCATCACCATTATAGCAAATGCCTAAACCGCGAGGAACATCACAACCTACAAAATCATCAACTGGATTTCCCAAATCCGGATCAACCCACTGCGCCATAAAGCAAGAGTCCAAGCGAACTGTAGAGCGGTTAATAATTTTGTTTGAATAGAACGTCATGTTGTTCAGCTCGTCGTTCGATTGATAAGCAAATGCCTGGGTCTGAATTTCCATGCCTATTTGGCTGGCACCTGAAGTAGAAGGAGCACCACGGTCGTTGGTAACAAACCAAATCGACTGGTCACCAAAAATATCCGGATAATCACCTGCTTGTGGGTTATACACGCCATCGGCATCTACGTCAACAAATGGAGCCATATAAAGCTCCTGACCAAGGGTTACATCACCCTGCCACGGCCAGTTACGAATAGCATCTGGTACAATGTAGGTTGGATCTCCAGAAGCTATCGCAGCGATGTGCTCCTGAATTTGGCGACGCTCAACTTTCCAGTGGGTATCCCAACGACGACACTCATCGCGGGTAGTAAAAGCCGAATCGATTACCAGTGGCCCAGCCCACCAGCCTACACCCAAAGTAGAAGTCTGGCGATAAGTTTGGGCCGCAACCTTTAATACACCATTGGCGTCAATACCACCTACCCAAATGGACCCTGCAAACAAAGAATGCTTCTTTGGCAAACTCGGATCATCGAGTTTAGGCACTTCATAACGCGGATTACCCGTGCCGCCCTGGTCCCACCACATATCGTTACCACGAAGAATCAAGGCACGTACGTTGTTGATGTCGAGGTTAATCCTCGCACTGGGAGGGGTACAGTTCGATGCCACACGAGCAATAAACTGTCGGTTCGTCTGGTCAACACGCGGCTGTGCTGCCAGATCTTCGCGGGCTGTCGTTTCCGTTATACCGGCAAATGCCATAAGCACAGCCAGTAACCAAACATTGTTTTTCATTATCATCTTCCCTTTCATTGTTTCTCTAGAAATTAAAGCGAATACCCAAACGTGTTCTTCTGGGCAAGCTGAAATGGCCAGGATTATCCATAGATGCAGTGTATAAATCAAAGAAAGCTCTCTGATCCAATACTCCTTGCAACTGCTGACGTCCCAGGTCACTTGCGAGATATCCGTCATCCGATGGGTCACCAGTGAACTGGTACACATTGATCACGTTCATATTGTTAAACAGGTTCAATACCTGAACAAATACGTTTACGGTGGCCTCCTTAGGCTTGTCGTTCTTGTCTTTGCCAAGCTTCACGGTTACGTCTTTGTCTACACGGAAATTCATCCGGAACTGCCAAGGCAATCGTGAACCATTGATACCACCTTTCAGTGTGGTACGGCCTTGCAAACCGCCTACAACCGCTCCATCAGGAGTTGGGAAGGTTTGACGTGAGAAAGGCGTACCTGAAATAGCGTTGGCTACAAAGTTGAAACCAATGCCTTCCATAATTCCAAAACCGTTGATGCGCGGACCATTGTAGTTCTTTCCTTCACCAAAACGGAAGTCTAAAGTACCAACCAAACGGTGACGGGCATCAAAATCCAAAGGAATTGGCGTACGCAGGTTATCAATACCTGCCTGGATGATCTGAGCCGCCTGCTGCGGAGCCGAACCGGTTCCATCAGCAAACTGCAAGGTATAGCTGGCATTGATTCTCACATTACCCGTACGACGTAAATCGTAGGCCAAGGTCAACCCTTTTACTGTACCAAAGTCGATGTTACCAAACGTACGGTAGTCGAGTGGGAACGCAAAAGGAACGTTAATGATCTGGATCATATTCCGCAACTCACGATAGAAGGCGCTGATCGTCAAAGCTGATGACTTGGTCAAACGCTGCTTAAAGCCCAACTGATAGTCGATGGTACGCTCTGGCTTCAAATCAGGATTGTTCAACGTGCCTCCTACTTGCTGCAGATAATAATACTGACGTGGATCGAAACGGAGGAAGCCGCTCGGACGCTGCGTCAATACATCGTAGTGTGCAAAGAACTGCGCCTCATCCGAAATAGGGAATGAGAAGGCAATACGTGGCATGATGTTGATTTGTGGCGTATAGTCTACAAAAGCATTCGCTTGTACTTCCTGCTGCTCCCGATCGCGGAGGAAAGGAGTTACACTACCTGTAGCTGATGCGGCGGCGATACCTGAAGCATTACGAATTTCAACCCCTTGTGAGGTGTACCACTGCACACCAGAACGATAACCCAAAATGGTTGGGTTGGGCTGTGTAATGTCGTTTACATACACTACCGCGTCATTGGGTACTACTGAAGGGTGCAAACCACCGTTCTGGGTATTAAAAGCACCGTCAACCTCGGCAACCGTAAGCGCTGGGTACAAGAGGAATGGATCGCGCAGTACAGGCTGGTTGGCGTCAAAACGGTCAACACGTACACCCACACGGAATACCAAATCATCAAAAGCAAATTTGTCTTCAATAAAACCCGCCATATAAATCGGCTGGAAGGCTGGTATCGGACGGTCCTCACGATTCGAAAAGAAGTCCAAAGCACCTGGGTTCGTACGCTGACGCTGACCCATATAATCATAACCAAAGTAGCTGATAAAAGAGTTACCCTCGTTCAACAATTCTTCGGCTGAGAAAAAGCTGATGTCCAAATCAGCCGGATTCATGGCATCTATTTGGATGAAGCGTAAATCATTTTCGGCCAAGCCCATTGAACGACGTAAACGCCGATCAAAAGTCGATTGGTTCGAAGAGTTGTACAAACGATTGAAATTCACAGTATCCAAATCGGTCAAGAAACCGTTTGCATCACGATTCACAAGCGGATTGCCTAAATCCAACTCCAACAGGTGGTTGTTGGTAAGGGTACGTGCCAAACCCCACAAACCTACACCCGCTGCAAATGGGTTCATACTGTATCCACGGTCAACACGCTGGTCATATTCAAAACCAAACTTCAATGAGTGGCCGCCAATATCAGCAGAGGAGAAGAAAGTTAAACGATACTGATCGTTATCGGTATAGTTGTATCCCCCAAACTGACGACCCGGCTCCCACCAAATACCATAAGCTGAACCAGGACGCTGTCCATTGGTGAGGCCACCAAACTGACGTACTTGACTCAAACTGTTAAATTCGGTTGCATTCAGCGTGTTGAAGAAACTGGTTCCCCAATTAGCTAAACCTGGATCAATGTTCCCTGGTGTAAAACGCAGGTTACGCTCACCAAAACCCTGAAGCACATACATGCTGTATAAAACAGGGAATCCTGCACCATCATCCTCAAAATCCTGAAGCTCATAAATAGGTATCAAATCGAGCTCAAAATTACCCATAAAGCCGTAGTTGAATGCATTACGACCAAGTGCATCGCCCCCATCTTGGGAACTGGTTGATTTGGTGTAGTCGAACTGCAAGGTGTAATAGGCATTTTTGATCAAGCCCCCTTGATTATCGCCTGGTGAAGCAAAGTTCTGACGGATACGACCATACATACGTAAGGTGCTGTTGTCAAAATGACCCATATTATCGGGGCTCATCAGCGAAAGCGAGCGCTGGTAAGCACGGCCGTTGGTACGATCGTAGTTACCACCTAGCGTGATGCTAAACTGATTGGTGGGTTGGAAGTCGAGCTTACCAGCCAACGACAAGCGATCGCGATTGGCATTCGGCCGAACACGTACGTTGGTCATATCGTCGGCAGTCACAAATTCAGAATTCCGGTTAACTCCCGAACCAAAAAGTGAAGGACGGTAGGGATTTTCACTGAGGAAATTCAAGGTTTCATCATTCAACTGCCATACCCCTATGGCTGATGGGCTAGGGTCGAGCTGGCGCTCAAATTCACCCGAAATGAAGTACCCTAAAATGGACTTCTCCTCGGCCGTACCCTTATTCTTTTTGTAAAGTGGGCCAGAAAAGTTCAGGGCAAAAAGGTTGTAGCCATAAGGCTCGAGCACATAGGAAGAGCTCAATACCTCGGCCCCTCCGAAAAACTGCGAAGAAGGACCACGTGTGGTAATGTTGATGATACCCCCAGTAGCGTCGCCATATTGGGCAGGAATACCACCGGTAATTACCGTGGTTTGCTCAATGGCCGCGTTTGGCAGGTTGGTCGAGCCACGTACACGAATACCATCAATGAAGTATTCCGTTGAACTTGAACGCGAACCCCGAATGTTCAGGGCACTTCCCTCATCCTGCTGGAATACCCCGGCAGTGGTTGCCGCAATCGAGTTTACGTCGCGCGTTGGCAGGGCCGCAATCTCTTCTCGCGTAATGGTACCACCGGTTGAGGTTTCGTCTTTCGAAATCAACGGCACTTCGTAATCCACAACATCAATCACGCTCAGGTCAACACCCGAGGTCATCTTAACGTCAACGAAGTTGCTGCGGTCGGCAGTCACCAGCACGCCTTTAATAACGGCCGGGTTAAAGCCCACATACGATACCTTGATATCGTAGCGGCCGGGGGCGAGGGCTCCGAACTTGTACTTACCATCAATATCTGTGGTAGTACCGCCTTTGACCACTCCGTCCCGCTCAATGACCACGTTTGCGAAGGGAATCCCCTCTTTAGGCTTTAACTCGTCCACTACCTTACCCTGAAGGGAACCGGTACCGGCCTGGCCAAAGACTGCAAAAGTGCTCATAATCAGCAGGATTACACTCAGGTAGAACTTTCTCTGCATAGTCTGAATTTTGCTTTAGGTCTATTTGAAAATTTAAGTTAAATCATTTCTTATTCATGGCAATGGCCTTTGCACGCTTATGACGCTTTTTTGACATTTCTGGCAAAGCTTTCCAAAACATATTTCAGGCAATTTCACAAATTTTTAACAAACAGGGGTGCAACTTAGGGACGAAAAAGTACATATGCAAGCACTTATTTACATTGATTTCACACGCAATTGTAAGAACTTGCGGCATGGAGAATCGTGTAACTAAGCTATTCAACGTTCATTTGCCTATAATTCAGGCAGGTATGATTTGGTGCAGTGGTTGGGAGCTGGCATCAGCAGTAAGTAATGCCGGAGGGTTAGGCATCATCGGGGCCGGTTCTATGTATCCCGAAGTGCTCGATTTGCAGTTAAAAAAATGTAAAGAAGCCACCCATAAACCCTTCGCCGTAAACCTCCCCCTACTTTATCCCGACATTGAGCAGCACCTGGCAGCCATCGAACGTCATCAGGTACCTATTGTATTTACCTCAGCGGGCAATCCGGCTAAGTACACCTCCTGGCTCAAAGACCGGGGAATAACCGTAGTACACGTTGTATCGAATGTCAAATTTGCCCGCAAAGCAGAACAGGCTGGGGTAGATGCCATCGTTGCCGAAGGCTTTGAAGCCGGTGGCCACAATGGCCGCGAAGAAACCACCACCCTCTGCCTCATTCCTATGGTCCGCGATGCTGTAAGTTTGCCACTCATTGCTGCGGGTGGTATTGGCAGCGGACGCGCTATGTGCGCTGCCTTCGCCCTGGGAGCCGAAGCCGTTCAAATTGGCAGCCGCTTCGTAGCCAGCCCTGAGTCCTCAGCCCATCAGGCTTTTAAAAAAGCCGTAATCGACGCCGATGAAGGAGCAACCGTACTCACTTTAAAACAGCTTACTCCAGTTCGTCTTATCAAAAATGCCTTTTACCTTCAGGTGGCTGAAGCCGAGGCCCGAGGAGTTAAGGCCGATAACCTGGCCCAACTTCTGGGCCGTGGTAGAGCTAAAAAAGGCATGTTCGAAGGCGACCTGGATGAAGGCGAATTGGAAATCGGTCAGGTTTCGGCGCAAATTCGGGAACTCAAACCTGCAGCAGCTATTGTGCAAGAAATTTGGGAAGAATTCCTCGCTACCAAAAATAAACTGGCCGAACTTTAATCCAAAACTTCCAGTATCGTTCTGAAAGCCATGGCCCGGTTTCCATACAACTCAGCGTGCGCTTGCTGCAAAACGGGCGCATGCTTTTCAAAATAACGATCGAGCAAGTCACGGCTTTGTACGTAGTATTGAATGGCATAGGTGACCCCCTCTTCAGATACCGGGTGCAGCAATTTACAAATCCGATAGGTTTTAAAAATACCCGTAGCCATCACTTCAGGTATATGCGTGTCTTTCATCCATTGCAGCCAGTGGGCATGCACCGACTCATCTACACTTACCGTTACATTATATAATAGCATATCAATTTATCTTATCACCCCGCAATGCCCTAAAACGGCGGCGCGCCTCAAAGGTAAATGTACTATCGGGATATTTGATCAGTAAATCCTGAAACAGCTGCATGGCCTTTTGACGATCATTCAGCTTTTCGGCATACAACACAGCCAAGGCAAACAGGGCATCATCGCCTAAAATGTCTTGTTCAAATTGCTTGAGAATTTTTTCGTAACGCGCGGCCGCATCTTCATATTTGCCTTGGCGCTCAAACATACGCGCCTGGCGGTACCAAATTTCGTCGGTTAGGCCATGGCCAGGATATGCTACAGTCACTTGTTCAAAAGCCTCATGTGCCGAATCGTACTCTTGCCTGAACATGAGCAGCTCTGCCCGGGCAAAGGCTTGCATGGGCAAAACGGTTGTGTCTAAATCTAAATTATCGGTGATAAGCAGCGATAAGGCGAGGGCATCATTCGCAATCCGCTGGGAGGTGCTCGCCTTGAGCACATCGAGCTGTGCTTGCGACCATTCAAACTCTCCTTTGTAAAACGACAAACGCGCATTCCTGAACTTGGCCTCCTGTCCGAGCGGGTCATTAGGAAAGTCTTTCTCTACTTGCCCATAGGTGAGCGCGGCTTCCCAAAGCTCATCTGTGAGCAAATACAAATCGCCCAAATCCAATTTCACCGCTGCCTGCAAACGCCTGTCGCCCCCGGCCCGGATATTGGTCTCCAGCAGTGCAATGGCCTCTTCAAACTGCTTGAGCTCGTATGCCAAAATTCGAGCAAGACCCTTTTTCACCAAGGTGATATTGCGTTGCGCCGGAAATTCCTTGATATAGGTCTCGTAGCCGATCGCCAGCGATTGCCAGGCAACTTCATCTGCACGCCTTTCAGTCAAAAGCTCCTGACGGGCCTCGAGCACTTCAAAGCGCGCTTCATAATAGTTGGCATGCACCGGCCCTTTTTCTATCAAATAGGCATAAAAGTCTATGGCCGCTGCAAAGGCCCTGTTTTCACGAGCCGAACGTGCCAACATCAGGATACGACTTCCATTTTCATTCAATCGTCTGTCCATGGCCCGTGCCTGCACAAAGGCACCTTCAAAATCTTTCTGCTGCACAAAAAACCAAATCATCAGCTCCGAAAGCATCAAATCATCCGGCCGCTTCTGAATACCATCGAGCAAAACCGAACGCAATAGGCTGTAGTCTTCGTCAGCCAAACGCGACTGCAACATATTCTGCACATAGTTGAGCTGATGTGGAGCTGCATGCAAATAATCGAGGTAAGCGTCGATCATGGCCGACTTCTGCCCGGTAGCCAAAAACAAATCGGCCAACTCCAGGGCAAAAGACGAAGGCTCTCCCAGCAACTGCCTGGCCCGCTGATACACCTTTATGGCATAATCAAATTCTCCCCGCATCCTGAAAGCATTCGCAAGCATCATCAGCTGGCCTCGATTAGCCGTTAGCTTCTTGATCAGACCATCGTATTGTTGTAAAGCTTTGCTTTCCTTACCTTGCTTACGTAAGGCAAAAGCCTGATCGACTTCATACATGGCCTCGGTACGGTCGCGTTTGGCCATTTGTGCAGCCAATTTCTCGGCCTGCTCGTATTGCTCCAACTGAACATAACCATTGAACAAATAGGTATAGGCGGTGTTGTTCGAAGGATCGTCTTTAAGCACCCCTTCAAACACTTCGGTAGCCCGGGCATAATCCGATTGCTGGTAATACTGCATGCCCAGTTGCACACGGCCCTGAATACTGCTTTGGGCCAAGCCGAGCGTGGCGGTCAACAGCCCTAGAATCAACCACCCAACAAATCTCCACATCATGTTCATGGAAACGAAAATAGCGCTTTATTCGTGCATTTACTGTGGAACCCTGAATACATAACGGTTATCCGGGAAATTCCGCCAGTTTAAATTGGTAGCGCCTGCATTTTCTGCCCAATTAATCAACAACGGATAGGCTTGGGTAATATTAAAGCCTTCCCGAACCGGAACAAAATCGCGCTGAAAAAACTCGATGCTCCAAGGTAAATTGCGATACGAACGATAAAAGGCATTGGGCATGGCAAAGCTACCCCCCCAGTTCCACCTACGAATACTGGCATCATCCAGGGTCGAAAATTCGGCAAAATCAGCCATCAGCGTTGGCGGATAGCCAAAAACGTGGATTTCGCGCTGACGATTAGACGTACGAAATAAATAAAAATTAGGCCAAGCATAATCCCCACCAATATTGGCATTCCAATCAAAAGAAAATTGGATCAGCTCGGGTACCGCACTTGGCCCCACACCATTATTGTTGTAAGGCACGGTTTGCACATCCTTGTAATTATTAAAAATGATGGCTCCGTTA
Source organism: Bacteroidia bacterium (assembly GCA_046291695.1). GTDB lineage: Bacteria > Bacteroidota > Bacteroidia > UBA7662 > UBA7662 > PNNG01. Next base: position 26,398 of record JBKBSO010000017.1, on the reverse strand, counting down.
TTAATGCTGTCGTCGGGGGTTACCCCGTTAAAGCTGGCGGCTGTACCAAAAGTGTAGGCATAGGTACTTCCGGCTATCGAACTAAAAAGCTCAAGTCCGAGGCCCATATCTTCGTTGAGCGAAACAGCCAAAAGTTTTAGCGCTACCGAGCCCGACACCAACCTTCTTTGTGGAGAATATTTATAAGTGGTTACCGTAGAAAATACCAAGTCATTAAAATCATGATCACCCAAGGCGGGCCATCCTTCATCAAACAAATAAAAATGCTCACCCAAATACGGCACCCGTTGTTCAAAGGCCAAAGTTGGGTCGTTAGGAAAGTCGTCCCATAAATCGGGAATGCTGTCACCATCCGTATCGGGGGTTGCCTCCCAAATTTCGCGCGTATCTGCATTGAGGGCGAAAAATTCGGTGGTATTTACCGCAGGTATTTTGATTTGCTGGCCGCTTACCGGGCTTTTAATAACCACATCAAGCTCTGCCGTACTCATTCGAACATTAAAGCGGGCACGGTTGTCTACAATAACCGAACGTTCAATCCGATTGCCCCGATCGTCGAGCAAATCCATCACCAATCCATTATGGCCTTCATTCACCGTTACATTTATAATCAGGTTTCGAATCGACAACCAATCAAAACTTTGCGGCACACGCAGTTGAGCAAAAGGCGCCGGTACAGGGTTATCATCTTTCCCTTTACATGCAAACAGCAGTGCAGTGCTCAGCAATAGCAAAAGTCTTAAGCGAAATAGCTTGTTCAAACGCATTTTCATTTTTATTCAACAATAGTACCACGGCAAGCTGAATGGCTCTAAACGGATTATCAAGGTCAAAGATCAAAAAAAGCTTCTCAATTTTGGAAGTCTTTTGTTCGAAATGAGAAGTTCCGCCCTGTATCTTTACGGCTCATGAGTAAGCTTAAAACGGTATATGTTTGCCAGCAATGTGGTGCCCAATCGCCCAAATGGGTGGGGAAGTGCAGTAGCTGTGGGAGTTGGAATTCGTTTGTGGAAGAAATTCGCGAAAAGGCGGGCAGCAGTACCGATGCTCGGCAGTTTAGTGGCAAAGGTGCCCGCCGACAGTCCGAAGCCCAGCTGCTTTCGGATGTTGCCAGCGACTTAACCGAACGCTGGCATTGCCCCGATGCCGAACTCAACCGGGTATTGGGAGGCGGCTTGGTACCCGGCGCGCTTATCCTGCTCGGGGGCGAACCGGGCATTGGCAAATCAACCCTCCTCCTACAACTGGCCTTACAGCTAAGCGACTACCGTATATTATACGTATCGGGCGAAGAAAGCGAAGCCCAGATTAAACTCAGGGCAAGCCGATTGGGTTTGCCTCAGGAACATTGCTATGTGCTCACCGAAACCGACACTACCGCCATCTTCCGCCAGGTAGAAGCCATACGGCCCAATTTGCTCATCGTAGATTCCATCCAAACCGTGTACTCACCCCTGGTAGAATCGGCTCCCGGCAGTGTATCTCAAATCAGGCAGGCAGCCGGCGAATTCATGCGTTTTGCCAAAGAAAACCGTGTGCCCACCTTCCTCATTGGTCACATTACCAAAGATGGGCAGCTCGCCGGACCCAAGGTACTCGAGCACCTGGTAGATACGGTTTTGCAATTCGAAGGTGATCGGAACCACAGCTATCGCATTGTGCGTACCCTCAAAAACCGTTTTGGCTCTACCTCCGAATTGGGCATTTACGATATGCAGGGTGCCGGACTCCGTGAAGTTTCCAACCCCAGCGAATTGCTGCTCACACGCCAATGGCACCAACAAAGCGGCATGGCCATAGGCTCCACCCGTGAAGGCAATCGCTCCCTTTTTGTAGAAGTACAGGCCCTGGCTGCAGGATCGGCCTTTGGCACCCCGCAGCGCAGCACCACCGGCTTCGAACAGCGTCGCCTAAACATGCTCATCGCCGTGCTTGAAAAACGCTGTGGCTACCGGCTCAACCAAATGGATGTATTCCTGAATATCGCCGGTGGCTTGCGGGTAGAAGATCCTGCCATCGACCTGGCGGTTTGTGCAGCCCTCGCCAGCAGCTTGCAAGACCTACCCCTGAGTGGCGAAGTATGCTTTGCTGCCGAAATAGGCCTGGGCGGCGAACTGCGTCCTGTATCCCAAATCGAAAACCGCCTGGCAGAAGCCGTTAAACTCGGATTCAGCAAAATATTCCTTAGTGAACACCAACAAATTCAAGCCCAACCAAAGGATTTACAACTCATTCGCTCGGGTCGACTCGATGAACTGATCGGTAAAATTTTCTAAGTCGGCTGATTTACACGATTTTTGCAAATCATATGCACCAAAACCTCATCAAAAAGGAAACTGCCGTACTGGTGGGCCTCATCACCCGGCAGCAACCCGAAGAAAAAGCCACCGAATACCTCGACGAACTCGCCTTTCTGGCCGAAACCGCCGGCGCCATCACCCGCGCTCGTTTTGTTCAACGGCTCGACAAACCCGACCCACGTACCTATGTGGGCAGCGGTAAGCTCGAAGAGATCGAAATATATGTCCGCGCCAACGAAATCGACCTTGTTCTGGTAGATGACGAGCTGAGTGCCTCACAAATGCGTAATATCGAAAAGGTTTTTAACCCCGATCCGCTCGAGGCCCGTGTTAAACTGCTCGATAGAAGTACGCTCATCCTCGACATCTTCGCCTCAAGGGCCCAAACCGCACAGGCGAAAACTCAGGTAGAACTCGCACAACACGAATACCTCCTGCCCCGTCTTACCCGCATGTGGACGCACCTGAGCAAACAAAAAGGCGGTATCGGCATGAAAGGCCCGGGGGAAAAAGAAATCGAAACCGACCGACGGATTATCCGGAACCGCATCAGCCTGCTCAAAGAAAGGCTCAAGCAAATCGACCAGCAAAATGCTACCCAGCGTAAAAATCGGGGCAAAAGCATCCGCGTGGCCCTGGTAGGTTATACCAACGTAGGCAAATCGACACTCATGAACTTGCTGAGTAAGTCGGAAGTATTTGCCGAAAACAAACTGTTTGCTACCCTCGATGCAACGGTACGCAAAGTAGTGGTAAACCATACCCCTTTCTTACTCTCCGATACGGTTGGCTTTATCCGCAAATTACCCCACCACCTGGTCGAATCCTTTAAGAGCACCCTCGATGAAGTACGCGAAAGCGACATCCTGCTGCACGTGGTTGACCTTTCGCATCCCAATTTCGAAGAACAAATGGACGTGGTGCTCGAAACCTTACGGGATATAAATGCCGGCGATAAAACCATACTTACGGTTTTTAATAAAATCGACCGCTGGGAAGCCGCACGCCAGGCACACCACGACGAACCCGAATTCCTCGAAGCACACCCGCCCATCGCCAGCCTCGAAAAAAGCTGGATGGCACGCAGCTCAGGGAATTGTATTTTTATTTCCGCAGCCGACAAAATAAATATCGACGAATTGCGTGATAGGCTCGCCAATATGGTAAAAACAGTTTGGTTCGAAAGATACCCACACAGCCACGACTTCTTTTAAATAAGCACTAATATTGCACTAGCAACTGCCTAAAATTCAATCCACCAAAATGAAGCACCTACTCCTGAGTATCGCCCTGCTGAGCAGCTTAACTGCCTGCGTGAGCCAAAAACAACACGATGCTGTAGTTAGCGAACGCGACCGCTTCGCACGCGAAAGTCAGCAACTCAACCAAAAGTTTGAAACACTCACCGGTCAGCACGACGCCCTGAGTACCGAACTCGAAACCCTGCGTGCCGAAAAGGCTTCACTCGAAAACGATACTGCAGCAGCAGGGCTCGAAATTCGCCAGGCACAGCAACGTATCAAAAGCCTGAACCAACAGTTCGATGAACTGCTCAAAACCAATGAAACCATAGCCAACAACAGCATGACTGAAAATGCACGCCTCGCGCGCGAACTCAAACAAAATGAATTGCTGGTAAAACGCAAAGAGGGTGAATTAGCTCAACTCGAAACCCGGCTTACCGCCCTTCAAACCGATTTAGAAGCGCGCGAAAAAAAGGTAAATGAACTGCAAGCCACCCTCGACGCCAAAGATGCCGTGGTAAAAAAACTTCGGGATGCGGTAGCTCAGGCCTTGCTGGGCTTCCAAAACAGCGGACTTACCGTGGTTGAAAAGAATGGTAAAGTATATGTGTCTTTGTCGGAACAATTACTTTTTAAAACAGGTAGCGCTACGGTCGATCCACGTGGCCGCCAGGCCATTACCGAACTGGCGAAGGTACTCGAAACCAATCCCGACATCAGCATCATGGTAGAAGGACATACCGACGATCAGGGCAGCGACGAAGTAAACTGGGACCTGAGCGTGCGCCGGGCCACCACCATCGTAAAAATCATCACCGATAACCAGAAAATAGACCCGGCACGAATCACAGCGGCGGGCAGAGGTAAACACATGCCCCTCGATCCGGCCAAAACCGCAGAGGCCCGTGCGAAAAATCGCCGAACTGAAATTATCCTTACGCCTCGTTTAGACGATCTGTTTCGCATTATCGACAGCAACTGATGCAAACAGGCAGCTGGCGGGTATTGGGCCTCATGTCGGGCACCTCATGCGACGGGCTGGACTTATGTCTGGCCCGTTTCTGTAAAACCGATTTGGGCTGGGCATATGAAATCGAAAAATCGCATAGTAGCGCCTTTACCCCCGATTGGCAGGAGCGTTTACTGCAGGCCCATCTCCTCAGCGGGCGGGCGCTCATGCAGCTCGATGCTGATTTGGGTCGCCATTTTGCGCAGGAAGTTACTCGCTTTTTAGCCGATGTAGCGTGCCCTCCTTTGCTCATCAGCAGTCATGGCCACACGGTATTTCACGAGCCCAATCGTGGGCTAAGCTGCCAGATAGGCCAGGCTGCTGCTTTGGCAGCAACGCTACAATTACCTGTAGTGTCTGATTTCCGCACGCTCGATGTGCAACTAGGCGGTGAAGGGGCGCCCTTGGTACCCATAGGCGATGCCCTGCTTTTTTCGAAATATACGGCTTGCCTAAACCTGGGGGGAATCGCCAATATTTCGATGGACATAAAGGGTAATCGGATTGCGCACGACATTGCTGCGTGCAATATGGTATTCAACCATTTCAGTCGGCAACTTGGCCGGGAGTTTGATGAAGGAGGACAAATAGCCGCCTCCGGAAAGCCAATTCCGGCTTTGTTAGCGCAACTTGAAGCACTTCCCCTATATCAGCAAAAGCCTTTGCCTTCGCTGGGCCGCGAGTATTTCGAGCAAATGATCCTGCCGATATTAGAAAGTTTTGATGCATCCCCCGCCGATATCATGCACAGTTGGAGTTTGCATTTGAGCCATCGCATCGGAAAGAGCCTGATTGCCTTACCCGCTTCGGCTAGCGTGCTCATTAGCGGTGGAGGAGCCTACAATCAATTTTTATGCGACTGCATTGCGATGGCTACGCCCTTAAAAATCGAATTGGCCGAAACCGAAATAATCGAACAAAAGGAAGCATTAATCTTCGGCTTTTTAGGCTTGTTGCGCTATCTTGGGCACATAAACGTGTTGCGTACTGTCACCGGCGCTAGTCGCGATCACAGTGCAGGCACCCTTATTCACGCATTCAGATGATACTGGTAACCGGAGCAACCGGATTTGTAGGCGAACATCTCGTGTCGCAACTGCTCGAAACAGGTGCAACCATTCGTGTGCTTTGCCGAAATACAGCCCGACTCGGACAACACGGCATACTTAGCCCTGCTGCTATTTCAGCCTTAGAAATCGTTCAGGGCGACGTTACGGATTATTTTTCAATAGAACAGGCTCTTAACGGCATAGAAACCATTTTTCATTGTGCGGCCTTTATTTCATACGATCCGCGCGAGCGAGAAGCCATGTTTGCTGTAAACATACGGGGTACGGCCAATGTGGTAAATGCAGCCTTGCATCTGGATGTAAAACGTTTGGTGCATGTAAGCAGCATTGCTGCCCTGGGCCAGGCGGCAGAGCCCGGCCTGCTTATTGACGAACAAGCCAGTTGGAAAACCGACAAAAACAATTCTAACTATGCCATTTCGAAATTTTATAGCGAAATGGAAGTTTGGCGGGGAATGGAGGAAGGACTGGAAGTGATTGTGGTAAATCCTTCTGTAATTTTAGGACCCGGGAAGGTAGAAAGCGGAAGTAACCAACTGTTCCGGAAAGTGTACGAAGGCTTGCGGTTTTACAGTCCGGGGGCCACCGGCTTTGTAGATGTACGCGATGTAGCAAAAGCCATGATCATGCTTCACCAACAACAGCTTACGGGCAAACGGTTTATCCTAAATGCCCATAACCTATCGTATAAAAAGCTTTTTGACGGCATGGCCGCCGTATTCAATAAAAAGCCGGTACGTTGGCGGGCTCGCAAATGGATGGGCAGTTTGGCTTGGCGTACCAATGCATTTTGGTCGAAAATTATCGGAAAACGAATTTTCATCAGTCGCGAAACCATGCGATCAGCCTTTGCCCACAAGAAATTTGGTGGCACAGCCATCTGTGAAGTACTACCCCAATTTAGCTACCACCCCCTGCAAAGTACCCTCGCCGAAGGTGCAGCCAGCACCCTTCAATCGGCAAACAACCAATTACCCAAGCCATAAAAAATAGCCAGCCAAATCAGGCCTTTTATCAGAAAAAATAAAAAGCCTGCCCAGCCTAACTTTTTGAGCCAAGGGGGTGTTCTCGTTTGCATGTTAACAAGATACTGTGTTTTGCTTGTTTCAGAAAGCTTCCCGACAAATTTATTTAACGCTGATAATCAGATAAATACACATTCATTGATCGTTTAAAAAAATTTAATATAGCCTTTAGTTAACATTCAGTTAATATTTGGTTAACTTTGAATTAACAAAACGAGGAGGCGATATGAGAAGAATCATGGCAGCGGTGTTTACCGTAATTTGTATCAGCTTTGCGGCAAACGCGCAACAAACGGTTTTAATTCCATCAGGCAGCCAAACTGAAGCCTTTACCGGGCTAAAGGTGAGTTACGATGAAAATGGTATCAAAACCGCTGAAATAGAATTTATAGCAGGCAAAGCAGAAGGAAAAATCAACCGATTTCATACCAATGGCGAGCTGCGAGAAATAGCTATTACCTGGCAGGTAAAAAGCATGGCAGTTGGTCGAATTACGATGAAAACGGAAAATTGATAAGCACAGCCCACTTCAACAACGGCAATAAAGATGGCGAGTGGTTAGTATGGGACAACCAAGGTAACCTCCGCTATAAGTTGACGTACAAAAACGGAGAAGCCGTAGGTGAATGGGCCATGTACGACGAGCACGGCAAAGTGAAAGAGCGTAAAGCGCTGGAGCCTGAAAGCACCAATGTGCAAGGCAAATAACTTTACCATGCCATCCAAAGGCGGCGATGAGCCGCCTTTTTTTATGCTCCTAACTTACTTATTTTAAAATATCCGATATGTAATTCATCCTCCCTCAGCTGCGTAGCTGGCTCCAGCACCAAATCCCATTCAGCGGCTGCCCGGGCACTTAACAACGATGTTACTGGAAGCACCTCATCGGCCTCTACCAGCCATTGATCATCAATATGCGAGGCGCCACCCTTGATACTCATTTGTTGGTAAAAATCGCTTTTTTTGGCCTTTGCTACGGCTTCTGCCTTGCTTGAGGCTACCAACAATAACTTGCAATGCAGCTCTTCGAACCAGCCGCTTTGGTAACCCCCCAGGTTCACAAACCAAAGTTGCTTCAATGCCGCTGCTGTTTTACTACCTTTTGCCAAAAGTTTAACATCGTAGCCATCAACCTGCTTTACTTCACGCCAGGCATCTAAATGCAATTTGCCTTGAGCTTCTGGCCAAAAGGCCTTCATCTCAGGGACCAACGCCTCTAAACTAGGCGCAATTCCAGCAAAAACATCATGCTGCTCCGTGTGCCTACCGGCTGGTGTACAGCCAATTAGGGCAAAAAATAAGCTCGGATTTTCGGCCATGCACTATTGCTTAATTAGCTTATGCACACTACTTCCACTGAGCCTGCGAACTTCAACCAAGTAAACCCCCGAAGGTAATCCTTCAAGTGAAATACGAACCTCATTCCGTGCTGGTTCGAGCGCTTCAGTCCGTAACAAACGGCCCTGCATATCCCTGATCTGGCAAAGTTGCCAGTCGGTCTCCTCCATCACCAAATGTACAAAGTCAGAAGCCGGGTTGGGAAATACCCGAACCGCCAGGGATTCAGTCCCTACCTCTTGCACTGATGTATATAAACCACTTACACAAGCACATTTTTGCTTAGGTGTATTGGTTTGTACCACAGCCGGAGCCTGATAAGTAACTTTTACCCAACATTTCTGCCCAAGCTGATTGGCTGTAGTATTTCGTATGCGTAAGGTGTACCAGCCCGAATAGGCAGGCACATGATTCAACATCAACACCCCAGCTCCACTTACCGAATCAATGGGCATACAGTTGTTGTCGAGCAAAATGAGCGTAAGCGACCACAGACTGTCGTTCGGGTAAAGCTCTACTTCTATGGGTTCGCCAAGGGCCGCAAATACACGGCCTACCACCCGGCATTCGGTACTGTTGTTCGGTGTGCTCCCCCCTTGCTGCAAGCCCCGGGCATCCATATCCCCCAAGTCATTATCCATTTCCCACTCCTGGGTAATCCGGCGGGGCTGGCGGCTGTAATTGGCCGTGATCCCTTGTGGTGCCCATACACTGTAACCCCGACGACCATTAGGCGCGCTGCCATTACAAGGCGGAATAGCAATATCTGCCAATCCTCCCCCATATACCGTACGGGTTCCAGCACTCGCCCCGCTGTAATCCACCAACACCGTACCATCTGTCCAATTGGTTTGAACCCCTGTTAAGTTTTGCCACTGGCTCCAATGATCATTAACAGCAATTAAGGCCTTGGCCGAACGTTCAATAACCAAGGCATCCGGAGCTTGCCAACGAACCAGGTAAGCACCATCCTTAAATCGTAAGTGCTGGTGACACCACATCAGGTTTTCTATATCGCTTCGAGCAGGCAAAGTGCTATCCACAGTCGGCTGATGACTAAATCGATTGCCCAAATAGCCTATGTTAAATAAATCTTCGTAAAAAATCTGTGGAGCACCATCTACCGCCATAATAATGGCATACAGCACACTCAAACGCCCATCGTTAGGCTCAATATGCGGTCCAAGCTGGTCTCCCAAATTCCAGCCGGTATAATTACCCTGTGCACTTAATTGCGGCCTAAAAGTGTCATGATTGTTTACAAATGGAACAGTTCGGCTCCGGTTTTGCTGCTGAAAATTGGGTACCGTACCAATATTGAAATTACCATTGCCCGAAACGATGCCGGTTAACGCATTGCGCAACGCAAAATCAAAGGTTCCTGCCCGATTTTGAACAGCAGCAGCCCAGGCATCTAATTCCGAGGCCCCTCCTACCCACTCCCCAACGGCAAACATATCATTTCCACCGCTGGCCCATAGGGAACCAAATTGTAAATTCCACAAATAATCTTCCGTAATGTAATTCGGAAAGTGCTTAACAGCATCTAATCGAACCCCATCCCAACCCATCTGCTTCTTATTCCAAATAATCCAGTTGCGCATTTCGGTGCGCATATACTCCGAATATTGCGCTGGATTATAAATAGCATTACTGCTTAACCCAAAGGCATTGGCTTCGTAACTAACATCAGGCCCCCACCAAACCGAATTGATAGGATTGGTACAGCAAGGATTGCCCGGATTTGGATAAAAATTTTGCCAATTTTTTGAAAAACGACCCGAACGCGCTAAATAATTGGCCGCCGTTTCGTTCCGGGCAGGCGTGAGATAACTTACGTACCTAAAGTTTTTAAACCGCTGCGTACTGCCATCATCCAAGGCAGCAGGGTCTTGTCCTCCCGAACCATTCGCACTCCCAGCCCCATTTAGGTGGTTTAAAACAATGTCTTGAATCACATCAATCCCATTGGCTTTCATTACCGCCATCATGCGCAACAACTCATCCTTATCGCCCAAACGCGTTTTTAAAAAGCCTTTCTGAAACTTGTCACCTAAATCATAATGATCGAAGGGCGCATACCCCACTCCATTTTGTGCCTGATTTTTTATGGTGGGCGGAATCCATATGGCATCAACCCCCATTTCACGAAAACGAGGCGCCATTTCGGTGAGATAATTCGCCCAACCATTGGGGTAATTGCTGTTCCAGTAATCCCACCAAAACGCTTGTAGCACCAACTGTCGGTTGGTTGGATTTTCCTGGGCTTGTATCGAAGTTGTTAAGCAACAAACAACCAAGCCCGTTAATGCGACCAACTGCTTCAATTTCATCGGAATATCTTTAAGCCAAACGAAGCGGCAATATAACACGCAACGGCCATATAAGTCAAATAACCAAAAAATGCATATGTCAAGCGCAGCAACCCTCCAACAAATGCAAATCCACTTAAGTCAAACAAACTAAGGCTTATCCAATCAAACCCTTGGATAACAAATACTCAGCGATTTGTACTGCATTGGTTGCCGCACCCTTGCGTAAATTGTCGGCAACTACCCACATGTTCAAGGTTTTTGGCTGGCTTTCGTCGCGTCGCACCCTACCTACAAACACTTCATCGCGATGATGAGCATTGATTGGCATGGGGTAAATCCCTTTTCCTGGCTCATCGAGCAGCACCACACCCGGGCTCTCCTGCAGCAATTTTAACACATCGGCGAGCTCATATTCGTGCTCAAACTCAACATTCACCGCTTCGCTATGTCCACCCATAACCGGCACTCGCACCGTGGTAGCAGTAAGCTTAATGTCTGCATCGCGCATAATTTTCACGGTTTCGTTGGTCATTTTCATTTCCTCTTTGGTGTAGCCATTGTCCAGAAACACATCAATCTGAGGGAGGCAATTCAAGTCGATCTGATGCTGGTAGGCCATTTCACCCGATTGACCACCCCGCTCGTTCATTAACTGCGCCACTGCTTTTACACCGGTGCCGGTAACACTTTGATAAGTGCTCACCACAATACGTTTGGCTTTATAAGTTGCATGCAATGCATTTAGCGCTACCACCAATTGAATGGTGCTGCAATTGGGATTTGCGATGATTTTGTTGTCTCGGGTAATGACATCGGCATTCAATTCAGGCACCACAAGCGGCTTGGTTGGGTCCATCCGCCAAGCCGAGGAATTATCGATAACCACGGTGCCAACCGCTGCAAATTGAGGTGCCCACTCGAGCGAAACACTTCCTCCCGCCGAAAAAAGCGCGACATCCGGCCGGGCAGCAACGGCATTGGTCAATGAAATGCAAGGGTATGCCCTCCCCTTAAAAAGCACGGGCTTGCCCACCGACCGCTCCGAGGCTACTGCTAAAAACTCCGTTACCGGAAAATTGCGCTCTTCCAATACCTTGCGCATAACTTCACCTACCATACCGGTGGCGCCTACTACTGCTACTTTCATGTTGAATGCGTGATTAGTGCTAAAAAACGTGGCAAAATTACTGTTTTTCTTTCCCTTATTTGAAAGATGAAACAGTTGCCTGCCATTTTGCTTTTTTGGCTCGCCTGGAGCCCTTTTTCATACGCACAGTTTACCGACGATTTTTCCGACGGTAATTTTAACCAAAACCCCACTTGGCTGGGCGATACCAGCCATTTTATAGTCGATACCCTCCATTTTCGTTTGCGTCAACAAGCTCCGACCGGTTTTACCCGCTCCCAATTACGCACCCGCAGCCGGGCCTTGCATCAGGCCAGTTGGGAATGGTGGATGCAGCTCGATTTCAACCCTAGTTCAAGCAACTATGCCGATGTATATCTTGTGAGCAATCAACCTAATCTCGACTCTTCCCTCCAAGGCTATTTTGTACGTATTGGCAACACCACCGACGAAGTTAGCCTCTACCGGCAAACAGGCAATACCCGAACCAAAATCATCGATGGCATCGATGGTCTCCTCGATCGAAATCAAAATATCCTTAAAGTAAAAGTAACACGCTCGGCCTCGGGCATCTGGGAACTCTTCAGCGATACCAGTGGCACCGGACAACACTATTACCTCGAAGGCAGTGTGCAAGACAATACCATAGGCACTGCTGAATGGTTTGGCCTAAGACATGTGTACACCACTACCCGGGCCAACGGATTTCATTACGACCAATTTGTGGTTAGCGGGGGCCCCATACCCGATACCCTGCCTCCTGCCCTGTTGCAAGCAGCACTTATTGGCGAACAAGCCATACAACTGCACTTGAATAAATCCATTCCTGATAGCCTACTCAGCATCCGACAGCAATACGAATTGCTCGGCTTTGGGACACCCATAAGGGCTAACCCTTTGCCCAATAACCAAGTTTTGCTCGAATGGCTGCTGCCATTCCCTGATCCCGCATGGCTGAACCTCGACATCAGCCTCAGCGACAGCGCCGGAAACCGGCTCGATACCAGCATCAGTATATTAAAGCGTCGAATCCAGCCAGGCGATGTTGTCATCAACGAATTGCTCATTCGCGAAAGTCCGCCTGTAAACCTGCCTGAAACAGAATTTGTTGAGCTTTATAACCCCACCGATTTCCCCATACAACTCCTCAATTGGCATTACGGCGATTTGCAAAGCACAGCTATCTTGGGAGCCTATGAACTACCTCCGAAGGGATACCTCATTCTTTGTCCACGCAACCGGGTACAACTATGGTCAGCATTTGGTGATGTTTTAGAGGTGCATCCCTGGCCTAACCTCAACAACGATAGGGATGAACTCTTTTTGCGTAACGCAGAAAACCTCCTCATCGACACCGTATTCTATGAATCGGGATGGCTCGAACCCGCATTTAAGCAACAAGGCGGCTGGACGCTTGAACGTGTGGATGCAGCTAGCCTTTGCCTTAATCCATCCAACTGGAAAGCCTCGCTTCAAGCCAAAGGTGGAAGCCCAGGATCTACCAATAGCGTGGCGGGAACTCCCGCCGCTGGCAAACTGCCAGAACTATTGCAAGCCCTTTACCTGGGCAGCGACTCGCTGCTCCTCCTGTTTTCAAAGGCGGTAACGGCAGCTTCGGTTCGCATAGGTACACACAGCCTGAACATACCCAACACACAACACCCAAAGGTAGAATGGCGTTTGGCACTGACGCCACTAAAACAGCAAGATGATGTTTTGCTCGAATTAAGCGGTTGGTACGATTGTCATGGCCGCCATTTGCCTGACATTACACGAAAGCTTTTTATAGGCCAAGAAGCCGAAGCCGGTCAATTACATATCAACGAAATATACTACCGAACGACCACCGGAGGCAGCCAATATTTTGAGCTACTGAATAGCGGTAAAAACGCAGTTTTGTTGCAAAACTTACGTATGGGCATGGCCGATGAAGCTGGCATTCCTACACAATCGTTGCGCTTATGCACTTATCCTTTGCTCATTGAACCTGGAGGGCGTATGATGTTTAGTCGCGACACGGCAGCAGTAAGCGCCGATATAGGACCTACTGTGTCAAAAAACCGCTGGCAAACCGATAACTGGCCTAATATGTTGGTATCGGGTGGCCGTTTGGCAATTTTTAAAGCTCATGGCGAAATACTGGCCCTTGAAGCTTACCACGACAGCCTTCACCATCCCATGTTGCGCGAAAACCGGGGAATTGCCCTCGAAAAAGCCGAAGGAGCCCCTCAAGGCCGGTTTTCAAGCGCTATTTTGCCCTCACGGGGCAGTCCTGGCTCCACCAATAGTCGTAAGTTAACTGCCGGGGAAACCGCCGGCTTCGGTCTAGAGCCCAAAATACTCAGGTTGCAGGAATTAGGAAGTGTACTTATTTGGTTTGAAGCCGAAAAACCAGGTATGCTACAAATAAGCCTGCACGACGAAAACGGCAATGAACGCTGCAGGCTCATACCACAGCAATTTGTAGAAGGACGATTTACCTTTGAATGGCGGGGTGAGTGTAGTGGACAGGGGCTCCCCACCGGCCAATACATCCTTAAAGCCTCCTATTACAATGAGCAGGAGCAATTTAGTCGTATGAGTCGCCTCGTAGTGAGCCAGTTTAAACCCTAAGGGTTTGGATGCTTCGGATAATGGCGTTCAAACGCGATGGATTGATAGAATAATGAATATTCTTTCCGTCGCGGCTGGCGGTTACCACATCCGAATCACGCAAAATAGCAAGGTGCTGCGATGCCACTGACTGCTCGATGCGCAGCTTGAAATAAATCTGCGTTACCGACAAACGTCCATGTTCTTCGATCAGGCGTACAATGTTTAATCGCAGCGGATGATTGATTGCTCGAAAAACTTTCGTAGCTAATTTTAAATCTTCGAGGTCTAACTGGTCCATGCTGGTTTGCAATTTCACGATGCCGTTGGTGTTCATAATGCTGATTCTCTTTATATAGAACTACTTAATATCAAATCAACTAGCAGTTTTGTTTGGAGAGAATCAAATTATTTTGACTGTGGCGTAAAGAAATCCTTATGATAATCAGGGCTATAATACGCAACAGATTCAAATTGGCCTAATAATATGCGTTTTTTAACCAATGGAATCATGGCCGCACAACTTAAATACATGTCTGAAGAAAACCTTGCTTGTCCCGGAAAAAGGGTCTTGTACTTTTCGGCCCCATCGCCAAAAAAGTGAAGCTCTGCTCCATCAAACTGTTCAAAACTACTTTCCTCGAGCACCATGGCCTGAGGTTGAAGCAGTACTTGCTGCTTTACATCTTGCACCAATGTAAACACCTCCATTCGCCGCGCATCGATCATGGGTACCAGCAATGCATTTTCCGACAGGCACTCGTGCTTTAGTAAATATCCTTGCGCCATTAATGCTAAGGTATTGATAGAAATGAGTTTGAGCGAGGCGCCATAACATATCCCCTTGGCCACCGATGCACCAATTCTAAGCCCGGTATATGAACCCGGGCCACCGGTAATGGCTAGTGCAGTAAGTTCCGAAAAAAGCAAATTTTGCTCCCGCATCAATGTATCAATCAGTACGCTTAATTGCTCAGCATGCGCATAGGTACCTATGGTCGATTTTTCGGCCAGCAACTCCTTTTCGCTCATTAGCCCTACCCTACATGCCGTAGTGGCCGTATCGATGAGCAAGATACGCTCGACCATCAGAATTTTAGATCGAGTTGCAGCTTCTGATCGCCTCTAATTATGGTGAGTGTGGTTTGCGCGCCTTTTTCAAAGGCAGCCAATGCCTGCATATAGGCCTGCATATCCGACAGTTCATAGGCTCCCATTTCAACCAACAAGTCACCTTTTAGTACCCCTGCCTTGGCAGCCGGTTTGTCTGGACTCACGCCATCTACTTTGATGCCCCTACCTTCATAAAAATAATCAGGCATAATGCCAAGAGTTACCTTGAAACGCGGAGCCGAGCGGCTGTCGCTGTCGCTGGTTTTAACAAATGTAGGCCTTTCACCGTCTTCCATGGCATTGATCATTCGGATGATGTAATTCACCACATCTGCCATACCTGCATAATTCAGCTTTTCGGCATCATCAGAAGGTTTGTGATAATCGCTGTGCGTTCCGGTAAAATAGTGCAAAACGGGAATGTCTTGCAAGTAAAAGGAGGTGTGATCGGAAGCACCTGTACCCGATTCGGTGGTTCTGATGTTCAAGTTACCCTTGAGGCTATCCGCCAAAACAGGCCAGATAGGCGAGGTACCTACGCCATTTACTCCCAGCTGGCGGCTTGTACTATCGAGTCGGCCAATCATGTCCATATTGATCATGGCAGCCAGCTTATCGAGGGATACAGTTGGGTTTTTGGCAAAGTAGGCCGAACCTAAAAGCCCCAATTCTTCCCCTGAAAAGCCCATAAAAAGAAAGTTGTAGGGACTATTTTTTTTAGCTGCGTAATACCTCGCTAACTCAATCAAACCGGCTGTTCCGCTGGCATTATCATCGGCGCCATTATGAATTGCGGGCTCACCTACATGGAGGGAGCTACCATACTCACCCATGCCCAAATGGTCGTAATGGGCGCCTATAACAAGCGTATAGGGAGCTCCTTTGTCGGCATAAGCAATTACATTGTGCCCGCTGATTTGGTGCCGAACGATTTCCGTTTCTATTTGCGCTTTAAGCAATGGGGTATCCCGAACTTTCTCCCATGCCTCCCAGCGCAAACACACCGCCGGTAGTTCAAGCTGCTGGGTGCGGCGATCGAGTTTATCGGCTGGTAGCACATCTTCGGCACTGCCAGGAAAAAAGATCACCCCTGCTGCCCCCATTTCTGCGGCTAGCTTAATCTTGCGATCAATTTGAGCATCAGCCCCAAACTTGCCATGGGGGTTATTGCCATCGGGACTATTCAACTGAATTAAAAAGACCTTTCCCTTCAGGTCTTTTTTGCCGGTATAATCGTCATGTTCAAGTTTCGCATTGCTGATGCCATAACCCACCGATACCAAATCGCCAGTGATTTTACCGCTAGCACTTTGTGGTAAGGTATAAAAAGCCGTTAACCAGCGTTGCTTTTGCCCGTTAATGCTAAGGACATTCTTTTTTCCAAATTCCTGGCGTGCGGTAAAACTAAAGGCCTGTTTATAGGTCCCGGCATCCCCTGCAGGCTGTAAACCCATTTCTTTAAACTGCTGAATAAGGTAAGCGGCGGCGGCGGCTTCACCAGCACTGCCGGTTTGCCTTCCTTGCAAACTATCGTCGGCCAGGTAATGAACATGGTACTTGAGACGGGGTACTAAACCTTCGGCCGGTACCTGAGCCAGCAATGCTGCCGGGGCAAGCAATAAACATAAGAGACGGAAAAACATTTTCATAGACTATTGTTTTCACCCCAAAATCTGGAAGTGCATTTGCAAAATTACAAGGATAAAAAAGAGGAAGAAAAAGAGTTTCGTATAAAAAGGGGGCACCAGTACCGAAAGCCTTACGCCCCAGGGGGCCGACAGCAGCACCCCAATACCCATAGGAACCACTGCAGGCAAGGCCAACATACCCACTTGCCAGGGACTCAATTGCGGACTATCGAACTGTAAGGCATACCACGAAACCGTTGCCATGGCCATCAACACAATGGAGGCTAAACTTACTGATGCAGCCTTTTTGAGCGGGTAATTCAGCATATCTACGAGCAAAGGCACCATAATCACCCCACCTCCCAATCCCGTAAGGGCCGATACCACGCCACTTAATGCCCCAACCAATACCAGTTTCGGTCGATCGGCCGGGTTAAAGGGCTGCATTTCCGAAACCGAGCGTTTTAAAAACATCCGCAACATCAGGGGTACGAGCATCAGGGTAAATACCAGTGCAAAAGTTGATTTGTCGTACCAACTTGCATAAGAAATCAGAATACTTGTACTCAAGGCCGTGATGGCTCCTGTACCTCCCACCAGCAGGGTATCTTGTTTATGGAAATTGCCCAATCGCCATTGCTTCAAACTGCCACTTAGGCCCGAAAGCATGGTTAAAAAGAGCGAATTGCCAATGATAAAGGTAACGAATGGTGCGCCCAAATAGGCATGGCCAATAAACCAAGCCGTGAGTACAGGCACATAAATGGTTCCCCCGCCGACCCCTAAAAAACCACCTATCAATCCGCTCAAAATACCAAAAAGAGCAAAAATGAGCAGTTGTTCGAGGCCGGGCAACTTATTCGCCTTTTAAAATACTTGCATAACGCAACGGGTCGTTGAGCACTAAAAGGGCTTCTTTAATTTCGGCATCCTCATAAAACGAAGCCCGCAAACGTCCTTGCTGATAATAGTAGCGCGATACAATTTCCTGCTCTAGGAAAAACTTAATCTCGTCTTTGTGTTTATGAACATCTTGATCCTTATCTCGCTTCTTTTTTTCGATGAGGGTATTGTATTCCGCTGCTATGGCTTCAAAATACTGCTCTTTAGTGGCCTTCTCCTTAAAGTCATTCAGCAGCTTTTCGCTTTCAGTGGTATAATCGTAATCCTTATCGGCGATGTAGGCTAAAAAATCTTCATAAACCTCATCGCTTAAGCGAAAGTCTTCCGGCTTCGGTAGCTCAGCATGTTTCGCCCGATAAATGGTGGCGAAATCAAAAATATGTCGCTTACCCAATAAGACTGCTGTAATATTGTTCATCTGACGGGTGTCGGTAGTGATATCCGGACTAACGCCTCCGGCATCGTAGACCGTGCGTCCATTACGGGTTTTAAAAGCTATGCGCAACGAATCGGGGGTTTTCACCGGCCGGTTCCTATCGTCCTTCTCCGAATAGTTAATCGCCTGAATACAGCGTCCGCTGGGAATATAGTATTTGGCCGTGGTGATTTTGACCTGGGTATTGTAAGTAAGCGGGCGCACCGTTTGAACTAAGCCTTTGCCGAACGACTTCTGCCCGATGACCACGCCACGATCATAATCCTGAATAACCCCTGATACAATCTCAGAAGCTGAAGCCGAAGACCCGTCGATAAGCACCACGATAGGTATATTGATATCAGAAGGTTCGTTGGTGGTTCGGTACGTTTTATCCCATTCCTTGACTTTGCCTTTGGTATCAACTACCACTGAGCCACGTGGCACAAAAATGCCGCTAATGCGTATGGCCTCATCGAGTGAACCACCCAAATTGCCTCGGAGATCGAATACCAGCTTTTGCATGCCTTGCTTTTTGAGGTCGTTAAAGGCCTTGAGCACTTCATTGGCCGCGTTGGTTCTGAAACCACTTAGGTTAATATAACCTATTTCATCGTTGAGCATGCCGCTGTAAGAAACGCTACTCACTTTGATTTCTTCACGAACAAGCACCTTATCGAGGGGTTTCGGTTCGCCCAGTCGGCTGATTTTAATGCGCACTTCGGTGCGGGGCTGCCCTTTAAGTAACTTGCTCACATCCTCGGTATTTTTACCCTTCATCGACTGTCCTTCAATTTCGAGCAAGATATCCCCTGCGCGTAAATCAGCTTTTTGAGCAGGAAAGCCTTCATAAGGGTCGGCAATGATCACCTCATCTTCCTTTTTCGAAATCAAAGCACCGATTCCGCCATACTGACCCGTGGTCATAAAACGAAAATCCTCGATTTCCGACTCTGAAATATAGTCGGTGTAAGGATCGAGACTTTTAAGCATGGCATCAATGCCGGTACGCATAAATTTGGCTGGATCAATTTCATCGACATAATACGTATTTACTTCGCGGTAAAGCGAGGTGAATATTTCGATGTTCTTCGAAAGCTCGAAGTAATTGTTCACAAAAGCCAGTGAACCAAAGGTGCTAGCTGCAATTAAAAGGACCAGTACAGTTTTACGACTGCGGAGCAATAGAGATTTTAACTTGTTCATAAGCATCAAATATAAGGAATTCAAGGCACAGGATCATGACCATGACCACCCCAGGGGTGGCAACTTGTAATACGCTTAAGGGTAAGCCAGCCGCCCTTCAAAGCGCCATGCTTACGGAGCGCTTCCACGCCATAGGCCGAGCAGCTTGGTGTGTAGCGGCAGCTCATAGGTAACATAGGCGATAAAGCATACTGATAAATGCGTATCAGTCCGATAAACAAGTACTTCAAGCGTTTTTTACATTAAGTTCAACCGATAAACGTTCGAGTGCCGGCAGCAGTTTTTTCGACAGCTGCTCATAACTCATGATCTCTTTGGCCGAATAGCTAACTAAAAATACAACTTGTTTATTACCTGCGTTCAAATGATTGTAAAAATTGACTTTGTTTAACCTATAGATTTCACGCATCCGGCGTTTAATCAGGTTTCGGTCAACGGCTTTTTTAAAACGCTTTTTCGATGCGGCAAAAGCTACCCGTGCAGGAAAGGGTTGCGTACCCGGAGGCAGTTCCAGGTAATGAATGGCAAAGGGGTACATAAAAAAAGAAGAGCCATCGGCAAAGAGCCGCTCAATAAATTGGCGGCTGCACAATCGCTCTTCTTTGGTAAAGGTTTGCATGGATCCTCCGGGCTTTACCGGGCCACGGGGCCCTTATGATTACGCTTTGTGGCGCTTCTCGTCAGATACAGATAAGCGCTTACGACCCTTCGCACGACGACGGGCGAGTACTGAACGGCCATTGGCAGTTTCCATACGACTGCGGAAACCGTGCTTATTTCTTCTCTTGCGGATCGAAGGCTGGAAAGTCCTTTTCATTGCTCTCGTTTTTTAAATCAGGACTGCAAAGATAGAACTTCGATTTTGAAACGCAAACGCTATTTCAAAAAAAAGACCATGCTTTTAGGATGAATAATTTGGCAAGAGCAACAATGGCTGCTTAGCCCGCTGCAAAAGTGCTCGACTCATGGAGGGTATAAAGAGCTTTTCTATGAAGTTATAATGGTATTTTTGTATGACCAGGGCTGTGGGTTTAAGCTGCTCACAAGCATCCAAAATTCCTGCGATTACGTCTTCGTGATATTGCAGCTGATGGTCGGTTTGGGCTATATGCAAAGAGGTAATTAAAGTGCGAAAACGGATTTCTTGTTCGGCTGTAACCTGATTATCATCATCGAATATATGCAACAGCCGGGTATCTGCAGCATGCCATTTGCTAAAATTGCGTATGAGTTCCAGCTGGGTAGAATCGGGCAAATCGCGTAGGGCTGTAGCAAACAGCAGCACACCTCCCTTTTCGAATTGGTTTTGAGGAGGAACGAGTAAGAGTGGTTTTTTTATGTTATTACTCAATTCTCGGCTAGTACTTCCGAAAAAAAGACCGTCGAGTAATGATTTTCCACGGCTCCCGCTAACCACCAAATCGATTTGAAGCTCTAGCGACATTCGGGTGATTACATCGGCAGCATACCCGTAAGCCAGTTTAAGCTCAATAACCAACTGCGGAAATTGGGCAAGCAGCGCAGTCTTTAAACCTTCCAACCCTTCCCGGGCATCGTTCTCAAGCACCTCATTTAATCCTTTAAACACCGTGGCTGCACTCGATTGGGCTTTGTATGCATGTGCCAAGTACAATTTACCACCCGCAACTGCCGATAAGTGAGCAGCATAGGCCACAGCATTGTTGCCCCCTTCGGTAAAATCAGTGGTTGCTAAAATTTGCATGGATTCTTTTCAGCGAATATCGCTAAAAAACGAATCATTTACCAGTATTGCGGCTTTAAGTTATTAGGATGTTCTTGTACCTTCAACCCTTAGTTCAAGATTTCAGAGCGCTTATGTGATTGTAGTTACATGTAAACCGAGCAGCATACCTTTACTTCGCAGCCAAAACAAAAAAATGATTATCATCGGTTACTTCGCAGCAGCACTTATAGGCCTATCCCTAGGCCTGATTGGAGGAGGGGGATCCATCCTAACTGTACCCGTTCTCGTGTATTTATTCGGCATCGATGCGGTAACAGCTACAGCCTATTCCCTGTTCATTGTAGGGACTACCAGCTTGGTTGGCTCGTATCCCAAATACCGAGAAGGTCTGGTAGATTTGCGTACGGCCATCATTTTTGGTGCACCGTCTATCATTGCCGTCTACCTCACCCGGGCCTACCTCATTCCGATTATTCCAGAACAGCTGTTTACCCTCGGAAGTTTTGTTTTGAACAAGAGGCTGCTACTCATGGGCTTGTTTGCGCTGCTCATGGTATTTGCAGCTTTCAGCATGATTCGCGACAAAAAAACCGGCGTCAAGACGAGCCATAAGGATACCGGATTCAAGTATGGACTCATTCTGGCAGAAGGCGCTGTGGTGGGTGTACTTACCGGATTGGTAGGCGCAGGGGGCGGCTTCCTCATCATACCGGCCTTGGTGCTCTTCACCGGCCTACCCATGAAAAAAGCAGTAGGTACGTCATTGCTCATCATTGCTGCTAAATCTATGATTGGCTTTACCGGAGACTTGAAAAACCTGCAACCCGATTGGTCGCTTTTACTGATTGTAACCGGCATCGCCATTGCCGGCATTTTGCTTGGCAACCGACTCGCCAGAAATATTGACGGCCAAAAACTGAAAAAAGGCTTCGGCTGGTTTGTATTGGTGATGGGCATTTACATCCTCATCAAAGAAAGTTTGCTGTAAAACATTGTATATAAACGACAAAAGGCCGGTCAACCGGCCTTTTTGTGTTTTGAAGCTTTACAACTTCGATAAAATTTCTTCTCCCATTGGCTTCACAGCGCTCCCGTAACTGTCGATCAGGCGCCCTTGTTCATCGACCAGGAATTTGTGAAAGTTCCAACGAACCTGACTGTCTTTAACGCCGTTCAGCTCTTTGGAGGTCAACCATTTGTATATCGGATGGGTTTTATCACCTTTGACCGTGATTTTTTCGGCCATTAAAAAGCTTACGCCAAAGTTCTTCTCGCAAAAGGCCGCAATTTCTTTTTCGGAGCCCGGCTCCTGACCACCGAAATCATTACAAGGAAAGCCAATAACCACCAACTTATTGCCATGCTTTTTGTGAAGCTCCTCAAGCTGCTTGTATTGAGGGGTGTAACCGCATTCTGAAGCTGTATTCACAAAAAGAATTTTCTTTCCCTTGAATTCCGAAAGCTTTATTTCTTTACCATCAATGGAATTGAAACTGTAATCGTACAGGTTTTTGGAAGTTGGACTTAGCATGCTGCTGAGACTGATTAAAAGGGTTAAAATCATACCGGATTTATTTTATTGTAAACTTAACCATTTTCAAGGAATAAAGTTTGGCATAGGCAATGGCGGTTTGTCTACTTTATCGTAATATTGCAATAAAATAAAATCATGAACAACGAAGATTCCGAAAGCCTAAAAAAGCTGGTCAGAGATAAGTACGCAGCCATTGCCAATCAATCTCAAGCCGATAATGCCGCCAGCTGTTGTGGCGCCACGCCCACTTCCAACAAGGTGTACAACATCATGATGGAAAACTACACGGCCCTCAACGGCTACCAAAGCGCGGCTGACCTCGGCTTAGGTTGTGGTTTGCCAACCGTATTTGCGAAAATTAAGCGCGGAGATGTAGTGGTGGATTTGGGTTCAGGCGCCGGCAACGATTGTTTTGTAGCACGACACGAAACCGGAACCGAAGGCAAAGTGATAGGCATCGACTTCACGCCGGACATGATTGCTAAGGCGCGAAAAAATGCCGAGCAACTCGAATTACATAATGTTGAATTCCGCTTGGGTGATATCGACAACATGCCGTTAAACGATGCCATTGCCGATGTGGTGGTGAGCAATTGTGTGCTAAACTTGGTGCCCGACAAGTCAGCCGTAATGAAAGAAATGTTTCGCGTGCTCAAGCCTGGAGGCCATTTTAGCATTTCGGATGTGGTGCTCAAAGGCGAACTTCCTGCCGCACTGCAAAAAAGCGCAGAATTGTACGCAGGCTGTGTGGCTGGGGCCATGCAACAAGCTGATTATTTAACGCAACTTGAAGCGGCCGGCTTTATGCATATCGAAATTCAAAAGGCAAAACCCATTCATATTCCCGAAGATATCCTGTCGAACTACCTCGACGAGCAACAATTAGCGCAATACATGCAGCTCGACACAGGCATCTTCAGCATTACGGTTTACGGCGAAAAACCCGGCAATAAGCCGAAACCACGCGTAAAACTCAGCGAAATCCAAAATATGACCTGCAAGCCAAACAGTAATTGTTGTTAAATGAATAAAATCTTAACCCTCGTGGCGCTGCTCCTGATAAACTTTAGCTTAAGCGCACAAACCCCACCCCCTATGCCCCTATTTCCAGTTTTACAAAACACCATAGAACAACTCCAAACCGAATATCCGCTAATTCCGGATGGGCGACGTGAAGAACTTGATGCCATGGCCAGCTACATCAAAGCACAAGCGCAAAATGAGCGAACGGTTTCAATCGTCTTTATTTGCACCCACAACAGTCGCCGGAGTCATATGGCGCAATTGTGGGCTGCAGCTGCAGCTGCCTATTATGGGAAACCCGCCGGGCTCAACAGTTATTCGGGCGGCACGGAAGTCACCGCTTTTAATTCCCGTGCTGTAAGGGCCATGCGCGAAGCTGGTTTTAGCATTCCGGAAGTCGAGGGCGAAAACCCGGTGTATCTGGTACATTTGGGCGAAACATTGCCGCCATTGCGTTGCTTTTCGAAGCCCTATTTCCATGAGTCTAACCCCAAAAAAGACTTTGCGGCCGTTATGACCTGCAGCGATGCCGACGAGGCCTGCCCCATAGTTTTTGGTGCGGATGAACGCTTTTCGCTCCCCTACGACGACCCCAAGCATGCCGATGGCACAGCAGCAGAAAGCGAACGCTACCGGGAACGTTGTCGACAAATCGGTCGGGAAATTTGTTACGTTTTTAGTCAGCTTTAAGCAAATTTTCGGATATTGCTCTACTGCTAATATTCGGACAAAAACATCTAGTTTAGTTCTGATTTTGTCCTTACCTTAGCATCGCAATTCACAACAAACATTTCCTATGCCAACCAATCTCCAATTACCAAAAGATTATGCCGACTCGATTAAACACGAGCGCTTAAAGAAGTGGGTAGCCGAAATGGCTGCCATAGCCAAGCCCGACCAGGTCTACTGGTGTGATGGCTCAGAATCAGAATACCAATTGATGTGCGAGCGGCTGGTTGCAGCAGGCACTTTCATCCGTTTGAATGAAGAAAAGCGCCCGAACAGTTTTGCATGTTTTTCGGACCCCAGCGATGTTGCGCGTGTTGAAGACCGCACCTATATCTGCTCGCGCCGCATGGAAGATGCCGGACCGACGAACAACTGGATGGACCCCAAGGAAATGAAAAAAACCATGGCTCCTTTGCTCGATGGCTGCATGAAGGGTCGTACCATGTTTGTGATTCCCTTTTGCATGGGCCCACTGGGATCCGACATTTCACAAATTGGTGTAGAAATTACCGATTCGGAATATGTGGTAGTGAACATGAAAATCATGACCCGTATGGGCAAAGCTGCCCTAGATCAATTGGGCAACGATGGTGCCTTTGTAAAGGCCTTCCATACGGTAGGTGCACCTCTCGAAGCCGGTCAGCAAGACGCCAAATGGCCCTGTAACCCTACCGTGAAGTACATTGTTCATTATCCTGAAGAGCGTAGTATTGTAAGTTACGGCTCGGGCTATGGCGGAAATGCCCTTTTGGGTAAAAAATGTTTTGCCTTACGTATTGCCTCTGTAATGGCCCGCGACGAAGGCTGGTTGGCTGAGCACATGCTTATTCTGGGCGCCAAGAGTCCGCAAGGTGAAAAAACCTATGTGGCCGCAGCTTTCCCCAGTGCATGTGGCAAAACCAACTTTGCCATGCTCATTCCACCTAAAGAAATGACTGGCTGGGAAGTAACTACCGTTGGCGATGATATTGCCTGGATTAAGCCCGGTGATGATGGTAAACTTTATGCCATCAACCCAGAAGCCGGCTATTTTGGCGTAGCCCCTGGCACCAACGAACATACAAATCCGAATGCCATGGCCAGCATACATGCCAATACCATCTTTACCAATGTGGGTATAACGCCCGATGGCGATGTTTGGTGGGAAGGCATGAGCAAACAAGCTCCTGAAGGCGTAATTAACTGGAAAGGACAGCCACACGACCCCAATAGCGGTCAGCCTGTTGCGCACCCCAATGCCCGTTTTACGGCTCCGGCATCACAATGCCCCAGCCTCGACGATCGATGGGAAGATCCGCAGGGTGTACCTATCAGCGCCTTCATCTTTGGAGGACGTCGTTCGAGCACCGTGCCACTGGTTTACCAGGCGGTTAACTGGAACTTCGGCGTATATGCTGCCAGCACCATCGGCTCAGAAATGACTGCGGCGGCCTTTGGCGAATTAGGTAAGGTACGACGCGATCCTTTCGCCATGCTGCCTTTCTGCGGCTACCACATGGCCGATTATTTTAACCACTGGCTCCAATTTGGCCGTAAGCTGCCAAACCCGCCCCGCATTTTCGTGACCAATTGGTTCCGCAAAGATGCCGAAGGCAACTTCCAATGGCCCGGATTTGGAGACAATATGCGCGTATTGGAATGGATTATTGGCCGCGTGCAAGGCCGCACCGGAGCGGTCGAAAGTCCGGTTGGCTGGATGCCGCGTTACGAAGACCTAAACTGGAACGGCATCAGCTTTACCAAAGAACAATTTGAAACCATCATGCATGTAGATCGCGAAATCTGGAAACAAGAAGTGCTCAGTCACGATGAACTTTTTGGTCGGATGTATGACAAGTTGCCGAAAGAATTTTTCTTTATGCGCGAACTCTTGCTGTCGTCTTTATGGCGCTCGCCCGAAAAATGGGGTATGGCACCAGAACGCATCTAAAAATCGTTTCGAGACAAAAAAGCAGTACCCGAGGGTGCTGCTTTTTTTTTGCGTTCCGGTGCTATAATTCCTGGCTTGTTGGCCCAATTGTAAGAGCGGTAGCTCATTTCGCACCATCAGCGCTCAAATTGCATAGGCATCTATTATGACAGGGCTTCACCCTGCCCTGTTGTATGGCGCGCCTTCAGCGCTG
>JBKBSO010000016.1:0-77560 GCA_046291695.1 Bacteroidia bacterium | reverse complement strand
CAAGCTGATGGGCTTAGGTTATCAGCCCAACATCGACCTCAAACAAGGCATTGCCCTGGCCTATGCCGATTTTAAAGAGCGATACCTTTGACGTTAAAGCACCAAGCCATCGGAGGCCAATTGCTCCAAGCCAACTGGGGAACTGAGGCTATATTTTACGAAAGTCCTATTTCGAAACCTGGCCAAACTGCAAGAGCAGGAGTTCCCCTTTGTTTTCCGCAGTTTGCTTTACGAGGAAACTTGCCAAAACACGGTTTTGCCCGTAACCAGGCTTGGGAATGTGTATGCGAAGAGACCAATAGACTACGGTATTCACTACGTACAACAACATCGAGCTGGCCTAATTGGCCTCATATAGCTAGTTTGGAAGTAGCATATACGCTCCAAGGTCAAGACTTAAGGATTGACTTCAGCATACGAAATGATGGGGAAGAAGCATTTTTTTTTACGGGCGGTTTGCACCCCTATTTTTTAGTAGATGATTTGCAGCAGGTGCAGATAGCTGGATTAAACGGAAGGGTTTGTGACAATCTCTATCGTCCTGAAGAAAAAGTATTTGAAAACGAATGGCTATCATTTGACGAAAGCAGCTATGAGTGTTGTTTTTCAGGAGATGGTGACATAACACTGATGGAAAACCAGTTGCCGAAAACGGTTTTAAGCACTACAGGCTTCACACATTGGATGATTTGGAATCCGGGTAGGCTTGGGGCAAAAAACATTTCCGACTTGCCTGATTCCGACTGGAATCGCTTTATTTGTATTGAACCAATAGTTTATGAGCCACTGATGCTCCTGCCTGGAGAATTGTTTACTGGTAGATTTGAAATAAGAAAATAGATGGAATCAATTTTTGATAAGACGAGAGCTGAATTTAATCAGCAAGGCTTCAAAGAGGTAAGCCATGATTTTACCCGCCCTTGGGGAGGTTTTTTCGTGATTGACGAAAACCAGGCCGATGCTTTTGCCCAACGGTTTTTCATCGATGTTACCGCCGATAGTTTACGAATAGCCGGCAAGCTGAGCCCCAAAATTTTATTGATCAAGCCCGGGCAGCGCCTCAGCTGGCAGTACCACCACCGCCGTGCCGAAATTTGGCGGGTGGTTGAAGGGCAGGTAGCTGTAATGCGTTCTGCCACCGACGAAGCCGGCGAAACCACGGTCCTCAACGAAGGCGACCAGATTACCCTTTCTTGCGGCGAGCGTCACCGCCTCATCGGTCTTACCCAATGGGCCGTTGTCGCCGAAATCTGGCAACACACCGACCCGCTCCACCCCTCCGACGAGGATGATATCGTGAGGTTAGAGGATGATTACGGTCGCTAATGCCATCATGACCCGGAACGCTGCAAAGATTTTCAGAGAAAAAAAATCATGCATGACCAAAGAAGCAAAAACAGGAGAAAAGTTGGCTCTCCTCTCCCGCTCAGCGGTAAAAACCAGCATCTAGCGGAATAGAAACTTTGATTTTATAAATACTTCAGGCGTACCAAAAAGCGAGCGTCCTTCTTCTCTGGAGAAGGATAAGAGGATGAGGTCCTCGCGGAACGAGCATCTGATGTATCCAAAAACCAACACGTAACGCAGATGATCGTCCTTCTCCTCTGGAGAAGGATAAGAGGATGAGGCGAGAGAGATAACAGGTCCAACGCTACCGGTCGGACGCTAAGGAGGTGAGGTCCTCGCGGAACGAGCTTCTGATGTACCCAAAAACCAACGCGTAACGCGGATGATCGTCCTTCTCCCGCGCAGCGGTAATAAACCACACCGTGCGGAGTAGAAATTATTGAGGATTTTAAAGACTTGATGCGTTCCAAATCTTGATCGTCCCTCTCCTCTGGAGAGGGAAAAGAGGGGGAGGCTGGAGAAGGATAATACTAACGCTATCGGTCAGCATCTTCGAGAGGGTCAGGCGCTAAAGGCCTGACGCTAAGATCCGACGCTAAAGAGATAAGGCCGGAGAGGGGACGGGGGTTCTGCATGGTTATCCTAATCCCATGGAATTAGTAGTGACCTATTTATCTGATGATTTGATTGTTTGAAAAGCATAACGAACGGGCTATATTTGTACTAACGCTTCAAAAATGTCAACAGCTGAACTCAATAAAAAGAAACTCGACTTGATTGCTTGGATAAACAGGCTTTCAGACGAGAATTTGATTGAGTTTTTAGTGGTTTAAAAGCTTCTGACACGAGTGCAGATTGGTGGGATGAGCTTTCAATTACTCAACAGCAGATGATTAAAATCGGCATAAAAGATATTGAAACGGGCAATGTGCTGCCATCTTCGCAATTTTGGAATGCACTAAAAAATGGCTGAGAAGAAAAGATTAACCATCTAATATTCAAAGCAGTCACTTAATAGTGCCTCCGAAATAGTAGCCTACTTAAGAAACAAATTTTCACAGAAAGAAATCGACGCTTTTTATCAGACTTTAGCAGATTTCGAGAAAATCATCTCTTTGTATCCTACACTTTACAAACAATCAAAAAGAATGAAAATCAGAAGAGCTGTTTTGAACAGCGTACTTTCTGTTTATTACACTTCTAGTGAAAGCAAAATAAGTATCATCGACATTCACGACAATCGCTGGGACTTCGAGAGAAGAATTAAATAGTGCGCCACGCCTCCGACGAGGATGATATTGTTGGATTAGAGGATGATTACGGCCGATAAGATCAATGCAACCAAGAAGCCTGTAATACCCAACACCGAGCGTATTACCATTTAGTAGTTACCCGGATTCGTGGAGCGCACCCCAATGTAGCTCCCCTCTCCCGCGCAGCGGCAAGAACCAACGTAAAACGGAGTAAAAGCTTTGTTTTTTAGAACAATTTTGAGCGATTCGAGAGGCAGCTCCCCTCTCCTCTGGAGAGGGGCGGGGGGGTGAGGCCGGAGAGGGATAAGAGGTCCAACGCTTCGGTCGGACGCTAAGGAGGTGAGGCCGGAGAGGGGCCGTACTGACGCTGTCGGTCAGCATCTTCGAGGGGGTCAGGCCTGAACCAAGTCAACTGCCCGCTGCCTCTCCCGCGCAGCGGTAAAAACCAGTACAAAACGGAATAGAAGCGTTGCATTTTAGAATAATATTGAGCGATTCGAGATGTAGCTCCCCTCTCCTCTGGAGAGGGGCGGGGGGGTGAGGCCCTAACGAAGTATGAGGATAAGCATTCTCCGTGTCCCCCCGCTGATTCGGTCGGGATCTAAAGATCTGTGTTGAAAACCTCGGCCATCCGGGGGTAAAAAGGTGGGGTTAGCGTGTTAAGAAACTTATCAGTGCTTAACTAAACGACATTGAATCTCAAATTCCAAATAGCGTGCCCCAGGCGCGCAATGAATTTTGAATAGCGAAGGGCGCAGCCCGAGCGATGAATTTTAAATTTCAATGACCGAAGGCGTGCTCATTGGGTTATATCGTGGTCCGGTTCAAATCGCAAATTTCAAATTCCAAATAGCGTGCCGCAGGCGCGCAATGAATCTTGAATGTTAATGTCGCATGATCGAAGCCGTTCTCCTAGGGTTATATATAGTACCAAATTGCAAATTTCAAATTCCAAATAGCGTGCCGCAGGCGCGCAATGAATGATGAATCTCCAATCCCTCCTCAAATCCAGCCTCGGCAAATCCACCTTCTGGAACCTCGCCGGTGCCGGTATTCCCTTGGTGCTTGGCTTGTTTACCATTCCCACCCTGGTAAGCGGTATGGGCAAGGAAAGCTTTGGTTTGCTTACGCTCATCTGGACCGCCATTGGCTATTTTAGCCTGTTCGACTTTGGGCTTGGGCGTGCACTTACCCATAGCATTGCTGCGGTACGGGCCGAAAAAGGCATGCCGGGTCGCTCGATGTTGTTCACCGGAAGTTTAAGTAGTTTGGCCCCTGGCTTATTGGGGGCTTTGCTGTTTTATCTTATGGCTGAGCCCTTGGCAGCCCACTGGCTCAAGATTAGTCCGGATTTGGTACCACAGGCCGTGGCGGCTTTTAGGTTGGCGGCCATTAGTATCCCCTTGGTGAGTTTGAGCTCGGGCTTGCGCGGCATGCTCGAAGGGTATGAAGATTTTCGGGCAGCGGCCATTTTGCGGATGAGCCTGGGTGCGCTTAATTTTTTATTGCCTTACTTATTGGTATCGAAAGGTTATCCAGGCCTGGAACTCATTGTCATCAGCCTGATTGCTGCACGCGTCCTTAACATCCTGCACAACCTCCTCTTACTGCGGAAACATCCGGTATATGCCGAAGATCACTGGTTTAGTCCGGCTGCCTTGCGCCAATTGTTGGGTTATGGTTCCTGGCTTAGTCTTTCGAACCTCATTGGCCCGATTATGGTCAATTTCGATCGATACCTGCTTGCTGCCATGTTGAGTGCCGAGCTGGTGGCCTATTATACCGTTCCGCAAGACATGGTACTGCGCCTGCTTTTTGTGCCTATAGCCTTATCGGCAGCTCTTTTTCCGCGCATGACCTTGCTTTTTTCCTCGGGAAATAATGTCCAATCGGCACAGCTCTACCGCAAGGCCCTGGGGGTGGTGGGCTTAAGCATGGGCGCCATTACCCTGCTGTTGTCGCTTTTGGCCAAAGCCGGCTTAACGCTTTGGCTTGGGGCCGAGTTTGCCGACATTTCATGGCAACTGACCGTGGTGCTATTGCTGGGGGTGTTTTTTAACAGTATGGCCATCGTGCCATTTACGGCCATTCAGGCGAGGGGTGGGGTGAAGACCACCAGTTTGTTGCTTGTGGTGCAATTGGTGGTGTATCTGCCGCTGTTGTATCTGGCCATTCAAGCCTGGGGTTTGATGGGCGCGGCCTTGGTGTGGTCGACCCGCACAACCCTTGATTTTTTCATCTTGTTGGCCATCAATAGTCGTAAATCGGCCGTATTGCGCTAGATGCCGAGCGAAGCGTCGGGGGCAATAAAGCCCTGAAGGGGCGCAATATGTTTACCTGAACAGGATGAGAAACCTGGTCATGATGGCAGCCAGACCGCAGCTAGCCTGTGCGGAGTAGAGGCTTTTTCCATATGAACAACTGCAATGCAATACGGCGATCAGACCGCAGACCGCAGACCGCAGCTAGCCGGTGCGGAGTAGAGGCTTTTTCTATATGAACAACTGCAATGCAATACGGCGATCAGACCGCAGACCGCAGACCGCAGCTGGCTGGTGCGGATTAGAAGCCTTTTCCAAATGAACGACATCGATGCGATACGGCGATCAGACCGCGGACCACGGCTGGCTGGTGCGGATTTGAGGCTATAAGCATATGAACGGCTATGATGCAATACATTTTTGAACGGCGTTAGAGCGGTTCAAGTGCATTCCGTTGAAAGCATGCACTGCCCAGCTGCGGACTGCGGTCTTGTATTGCGTTGGTGTTGTTCAAGCGCACGCAGCTGCAAACCCGCACTGCCCCGCTATGGTCCGTGGGCTACGGTCCTGTACCGGGTTACAGCCGTTCAAGTGCATTCCGTTGAAAGCATGCACTGCCCAGCTGCGGTCTGCGGTCCTGTACCGCGTTACAGCCGTTCAAGTGCATTCAGTTGGAAGCATGCACTGCCCAGCTGCGGACTGCGGTCTTGTACTGCGTTGGTGTTGTCAAGCGCACGCAGCTGCAAACCCGCACTGCCCAGCTATGGTCCGTGGACTGCGGTCCTGTACCGCGTTACAGCCGTTCAAGTGCATTCCGTTGAAAGCATGCACTACCCAGCTGCGGACTGCGGTCTTGTACTTCGTTGGTGTTGTCAAGCGCACGCAGCTGCAAACCCGCACTGCCCCGCTATGGCTTGCCCTCCGCGGTCAGTACTGAATTCAAGCCGCTCAAAGGCATTTACCGGCTAACCCGAACGCCCCGAATCGGGCCAAACGACCAAACCACTATAAACCGCCACCCAAACACTATATTTGCCCAAGCATGCAACACAATTACCACACCAAGCCTCAAGCCTATTTTACCAATATTCGCAAGGACATAGAACCGCTCTTACCCGATTTTAGCGAACGGGTTCTCGAAATAGGTTGCGGCAATGGCGCTACCCTGGCCCATTACAAGGCTACAACACAATTTGCTCATTGTATTGGCCTTGAACTCATGCCGGAAGTCATAAATCCAGCCATTCAAATCGATGAATGGCTCATTGGGCCGGTCGAGAACCAATTGACCGCCGTTCCTGATGCCAGCCTCGACCTCGTGCTTTGTCTCGATGTGCTTGAACACCTGCTCGATCCTTGGGCGGTGGTGCAGCAAATTGCTGAAAAACTTAAACCAGGAGGTGTTCTTATTGCCAGCATCCCCAATATGCGCACCGCGGTTGTGCTTAGCAATTTGTTGTTTAAAGGACAGTTCGAATATGCCAATCAGGGCATTATGGACCGCACCCATTTGCGGTGGTTTACCCGTAAGTCGGCCCTAGCCCTGGTAAGTAGCCCACCCTTTCAACTGCTGAGCTGGATGCCCAGTCCCTTGGCCAAAGGCAGTAAGTCGGCCCTGGTAAACGGCCTTACGCTTGGGTTATTTAGGGACTTTTTCACCGAACAATTTTTGATTAAAGTACAGAAACAATAAGATGGCCTTTGTGCTGGTTACGGTGAGCTATTACCCTGATGAAGGCTTGGTGCAGCGTTTGAAGGCTGCATTGGACATGTCGTTGGCGGTTTGGGTATTTGACAACACCCCGGGGGGCAGTCCCTTGCTGCATCAAATGCAAGGACATGCCCAATTTCATTATCGTCATCGGGATCATGGTAATATAGGTTTAGGGCCGGCCATGAGGAGTCTTTTTCAGCTAGTTGCCGAACAGGGGGTTGATAAGCTTCTGTATTTCGATCAAGACACCCTTTTTACAGCCAATACCTTAGTTTGGATGGCGGAATGGTTAGCAGCGCATCGACCTGTTGATTTTGCTGCTATACAATTTACATCGACGGCCACCGACACAACAGTAGCCTTGCCGCAACCCACGCGCCACCGACTCTTGATCAATAGCGGTTGTTTGTTTTACCTAAGGCCACTGGCAAAAATAGGCTGGCATGACGCCGACTTTTTTGTGGAGGGGGTCGACTATAAGTTTTGTTTGGATGCGGCTTACCATAAGTATTTGCTGGGCATGATAGCTACGGCGCCCGACATAGATCATGAGCAGCTACAGCCGATGACAACGCGGTATTTTTTAGGACGGCATTATCGATTCAGAAAATACCCCTGGCTCAGGAGGAAAAACTTTAGTTGGGCATTATTGCGCTTGGCAGGCAAGGCATTGCAACGCGGCCAATGGGCATACGGCTATGTCTTTTTGCGAAATCTGCTGAGCTTGTGGGTCAGTCAGGCCTTTTTTGATGTGCTTTTTTACTTTGGCAAACCTCAAAACGATGGCTGAGGGAGCATTGATAAAATATGGCAATTTTCCTCCCGATGCGGCACTATGGCGCCAATGGCTGCAGCCTTTGGGGATGAAGGCTTATCTGATTAACAACCAGACTTCTGCCTTGATGGCGGAAGAAATAGCAGGGGATAATTCGCAGTATGAGTTTAGTGGTTACCGCAAGGCGTGTGAGCTTTTTGAGTCGGATGGCCCTTTTTTGATTGCCAACGATACGCTCTTTAAAACCCATGATCAAAAATCATGGCAGGCCTTAATCCGGAGCTTTCTGGCAAAAATGCCTGCGGATGAGCTGGCTGTTTGGGGCGATATCCGCAGCGATGGTAATGCCTTGCTCGAGCGGCCGGATCCTTTTCTGGCTTCCTGGATTTTTATTTTGCCCAACAGAAGGGCATTGGAGCTGTTCAGAAGCTGTTTACAACAGCTGCTGGATACCGAACGTCAGGCCGACAGCCGGGAGTATGCCGAATTTTTAGACGCTTGGGTGAATCAGAGGAAATTATTTGGGGGATGGCATGGACTACGCAACGAAGAAAATATTTCAAGGAAAAAGCACTGCATCCGGCTCGAGCATGCGTTGAGTCGTGCCTTAGCGGCGAATGAGCTGCCACTCAGGAGCTTGGGGGCCTATTTTCCTGTACGTTATCGCCTGCTTCGCTGGCGCGACCGGCTTCGAACCCGGCTGAGTATATTAAAAATAAGTAAGGGCTGAAACAGACGCTTATCTTTGTTGACAGATAAGCTGCGCAAACCAAACATAATGGACACGAAGAAACCGGAAAATGTACTTCAAAAAGATGCTTCAATGGAAGAGTTGTGGCGTCAATTTTTACAATTGCTTGCCTTTGCGGGTAGGCACAGGAAACAACTGTTGCTGTGGCCCCTGGTATTTGGGGTTCTCGGATTATTGGCAGGGGTCATTTTATCAACCAATGAAAAGCGTGCAGAATACATTATTGCTGCCGAAGAAGAAAGTTCGGCCGGTTGGGAAGGCCTGTTGGCGCAGTTTGGTCTTGATGTAGGTGGAAGTAATCCGGCCGGGGTGTTCCAGGGCGAAAGTTTGGTACGCTTGTTTCAAACCCGTACCCTGGTAGAGCGCAGCCTTTTGCAAGAGGTAGTTTTGGCGGGCGATACGGTAATTTTAGCGGATGCCCTATTTGCCGGCACGAAGATGGCGCGAAAGCCCATTTTTAAGGAGGTTAAGTTTAGTGCAGACCGGCGGATGCACAACAGCCTTACCGACAGTGCCTTGTATTTGCTGTACAAACATGTACGCAAAGACCTGCTGCGGGTGAGCAAGCCGGATAAAAAGCAAACCTTTATCAACGTAACCAGTACCCATGTGAATGGGGAGCTGGCGGTGGTGTTGGGTGGAGCCATTATTGAAACCGTTACCGATTATTACATTGAAACCCTGACCAAAAAGGCGCGCAAAAACCTCGATGTATTGCGGTTGGAGGCCGATTCGGTACAGAGAATTTTGGATGAAAACCTGATGATGAGTGCGGAATTGTCGGATTTGAATGTAAATCCGCTGAAGCAAACCGTACGTGTTTCGCAGAACCGTTCCATGATTGACTTGCAGATTTCAGTAGCCCTTTATGGTGAGCTTGCCAAGAACCTGAAGCTTGCTGAAATCGGCTTACGCAAACAAACCCCGCTCATTCAAATTATCGAGAAGCCGGCTTTCCCGCTCGAAAGGGTGGGCTTACGTTTTTGGGAATACATTTTTGCCGGCATGGCTGCCGGTCTGGGTTTTGGTATGTATTTGATTTACCTCAAGGTTCGGGCGCCTAGGGCCGATTAGCATAGATGCTCAGAAGGATTTTAGGCGTACTCATTTACCTGCCCAACATCATGCCGTTGGGAGCACTCTTTCAGGCAGAGATTTTTCCCTGGGCATTTTTGTATAGCTTACGGAAAGATTTGCGCCTGACCCTAGGCTATGCCATTTTTTTGCTCTATCTGGTTGTTTCGGTTTCGTTTATGTTGGGGAGTTTTTCGTCTATCCTCATCCCGGCACGGGCATTTTTTGCGCTGATCAATGCGTCGATGATCTTTTTTGTGCTCATCAATATTAAGAACAAGGAGTTCAACTTTTTGGTGAAAGCCTTTGAATGGGTGTTTTTGGCCAATATGATCCTCAGTTCCGTGCAGTTTCTGGGCTTGTTTCCTCCCTTTTTGGATCCGCTTTTCCGTTTGTTTATCGACCGCTTTACGGCTGAAATTTATGGGGGCGGGCGCGGGGTGGCCGGTCTGTTTGCCGAGCCCTCTTACGCGAGTATGTCGTTTCACTATTATTTCGCCTTCTTTATGATGAGCCGGCGGATTAACCCGCGTTCGCTTTATGGCATTGCCGCCATTGCCGGTATTGTAGCTTTCGACTTATTCATCATCCGATCGGTGACCGGGGTGGTGATGATTGTTTTATATCTGGCGAGCATGCAAAAAGCCCGTGATTTGCTCAAGGCAGGATTGGTGATTACGACTGTATTGGGGTCGAGCATATACTTTTTGGGGCAATCGTCGAACGCACCACGCTCAGTTGAAGTGGCGCATGATTTTTTTAAGTACGGTGCTTACCAAGATCCGGTGCCCTGGCTGCTCGAGCAGTCGGGTTTCCGCTTTGTTAGTGTGTGGGCCTCGTATAAATATGGCTTTACCCATCCTTTTGGTTCGGGAATAGGCGGTTGGGGAAACGCCAGTATACAAGCCATGGACGACATCGGTGTTCCTGCTTCTGCCATGAGCTTTTTTGCCACGGTGGCCGGCTCGGAATACCAAGGGGTACGCCCAACCAGCTTTGCCGCCGGCCTTATGCTCGAAACGGGCATCGTGGGCTTGCTGTTGTTTTGTATCGCCTTTTGGCCTTTTGTGGCAAGAAGGGCCCTGTTTGCTGATATACATGCGCGCTCGCTCATGGTGTTTTTCTTGTTCAATATATTTGCTTTGGGCAGCATAGGCGATCCTTTGCCCTTTATCTTTTTTGCCCTCGCCTACCGGATGGTGATTGTTCCGGACGAAGCCGATGAGCCGCTTGTTGAAATGGATGCTGCCACGGAAGTTGGTGATAAGCCCATAGCCGATGCCTGAAGTTAGCATAGTAATGCCGTGTTTTAAGGCCGAACACACCCTGGATTGGGCGGTAAAAGCCATCCTTGCCCAAGATTTTCAGCAGTGGGAACTGCTGCTGCTGGTGGATGGCTCGCCGGATAATACCCTTAGGTTAGCAGACCAATGGGCACAAAGCGATGCGCGCATTCGTCTGATTAATTCAAGGCATAATCGGGGGGTAATCCGGATGCGCAACCTGGGCATCCGCCTCGCAAAAGGGAACTGGATTGCTTTTTGTGATGCCGACGACTGGTGGGAAATGCTGAAATTGAGTAGCCAGCTGCACCTGGCCGAAAGCCAGCAAGCGAATCTGGTATGCTCGGCCTTTTACTATGTTCGGGGAACCGAAGGCAAACGCCTGCGTGAGGTTCAACTGCCGGCTCCAATTACCTATCCCCGCATGCTTACTACCAATGCCGTGGCCATGAGCACAGCCATGTTTAACCGGCAGGCCCTCGGCCGGCAGTATTTTCAGTCGATGCCCGATGGGCTCATCCACGAAGATTATGCTTTTTGGTTGCAAATGTTTCGTACCAAGCCGGTGAAAGCCGCTTATTTGAGTATGCCTGTAGCCAACATCAGGGTTCAACCAGGCTCACGTTCGGCCAATAAATGGCTGGCCATGCGCTCGCATGCCTATGTGTTGCGCGAAATTGCTGGCTTGCCATATTGGAAGCTGAGCTGGCACTTGCTGAGCTACGCCCGGCATGCCCTTGGAAAGCGCCTGCCACGCATATCTGCCAAATTAAAAGCCATTTAGCTTGTGTGAAACAACACAATGCTTATTTTTGAAAATTATATGAACATTTTCGAAAAGCGTTTACGTACCTGTTCTGTTTTGATAGCATGCTTGCTGGCCCTGCTCGGAATTGAATTGAAGGCACAAACGGTGCCTGTGGGCATGCCCTTTTTTGAAGATGCCTTACGCCGTGCCCAGCTCATGGGCCGACTCGATGCCGATGTTTCTTTTATGATCAGGCCGGTAGATCCGGTGAGGGCGTTTAAAATCGCAAACCCTTTTGGTTTGGATACAAGCTTTCTGCCACTCGACACCAACCGTTATTCGCGATATACCGATCTACTCGCCTATCCCCGACATGATTCTTCGGGCTGGGGTTTGGCGGCCCACAGCGCGCATGGGCGCGATGGATTGCCCACGTTTAGGCCGGCGGGTTGGAAACACGCACGCATCACCCTGCTGCCCATTTACACCCATACCCGTTTTAACCAAAACCACCCTTATGGCTGGAACGATGGACCCATGGTGCCCGCCCGTGGCCTTCAACAATATACCTCTGCCGGTGTTTTTGTAAAATTGGGCCCGCTCGAAGCCCAGTACCGCCCCGAATATGTATGGGCGCAAAATTCCGAATTCCAAAACCCGCCTTTTCGTGCAAGGGAAATTGATATGCCCGAACGCATGGGGCAGGAGGTATATAAAGTGCGTTTCCGGGGACAATCGTACGTAAAACTCAACCTGGGTGCCATAGGCATGGGCTTGTCTACAGAAAATATGTATTGGGGACCGGGTATTAAGAATGCCATCATCATGAGTAACAATGCACCCGGCTTTGGGCATTTTACTTTGCATTCTAACCGCCCGATCAAAGGCCGCTGGGGAACCGTGGAAGGGCAGATGGTGATGGGCAAGCTCGAACGTTCGGGTTTTGTGTACCCTCGACGCTACACGGCCGGCGAATGGCCACCCATAGCCGGCGATGTGGTGCCCGACACCTCAGGCCGTAGCCGCTACCATACCTACATAAATGCCATGCAGGCCGTTTACCAGCCTTCCATCACCCCGGGCTTGTTCATTGGTTTATCGCGTGTGGTACAAGCCAGGGGCGAACCCCTGGATAGACGAGATTATTTTAGAATGCTGTATTTGGAGCCCAGGGGCGAACAAACTTTTTCGGGTCCCGACGAAGACGGTATGAATCGCAACCAATTGGTTGCGTTATCAGTACGCTATCTGTTCAAGGAGTCGCATGCTGAGGTGTACACCGAAATTGGCCGCGAAGACTGGTGGTGGGATATGGAAGACCTCATTACGCGTCCTCGACCTACCACCGCCTGGATGCTGGGTTTGCGCAAGTTGTATCCTTTGGCGGGCAAAGACCAATGGTTGCAGCTATTTACTGAACATACCCGCATACAGGCACCTTTAGATAATTTGGTGCGGCCCAATGTGAGTACCTACAGTTTTTATACGCATGGCAATCGGGTTGGCTGGACGCATCGCGGGCAGGTGCTGGGCGCCGGCATAGGCCCGGGCAGCAATATGACCACCATCGGCCTCACCTATGGCAAAGGTTTTCACACCCTGGGCCTGCATTTCGAGCGGGTGATTTATAATGAAGACCTGTTTTTTACCGAAATCGACTACCTGCGCCTCAACCCGGCTGCGACCAACCCCTTTTTCCTCGACTATAGCAAACGCTTTGTGGATTGGGGGGTGATGTTTAACCACCATACCGCTTTTGGCCAATTTTTTCTGGGCTACCAGCTCCACCTCCGGCGTACCTATAATTTCCAGTGGAATTATGACCCACTTTCGCTGCAAGGGCCTTTCCGCTTTCCCGGTGTAAATATTTGGACCATCAACCTGGAGCTCACTACGGTTTACCGTTTTTAAGTGCGCAAGTGTAATCGCAATGTTAAAGTCTACGCTTTTAAATCTAAAAAGCATCAATATTGCGTACATGGTACAGACAATTGTTTACTTTTGTGAGACTTGAAGCCATAATTAGACCGATGTCGTTGTACAACATGAGTGTTAGCAAGCGATTGCTCGACATTTTTTTCAGTTTATTGGTATTGCCGATTGCGTTACCGGTTATGCTCTTAAGTATCGTGCTGATCGGTTTAACTACGGCGGGACCGGTCTTCTTTGTACAACAACGTGTGGGATTAAACGGCAAAAGCTTCAATCTGATTAAGATCAGAACGCTCAAGCGCAGTTTTCAGAGTTTACCCGGTGCGCAACACGATGAGCTCGATATTACGATGGTGGGCAGGTTTTTGCGCAAGTTTCGCTTCGACGAAATTCCTCAGATTTGGAACATATTGATTGGCGAGATGAGTTGGGTAGGCCCTCGGCCGGAGGTGCCCTATTATTTTGATCATTTTAAGGCCTTACACCCTGAATATGAAATGAGGCAGTTGACCAGACCGGGCATTACCGGACTGGCGCAATTGCAAAATCCCAATGCCTCACCCAATGAAAATTTAGAAAAATTGAAATACGACCTTGAATACGTCCGCAACTCGAGCTTCGGGATGGATATAAACATTCTGTTGAGGTCATTTTTATTTGTATGGAAGTAATGAAAAAAGTAGTGCTCCTCACCTTTTTGGTGCTGGGTATCGGGTCGTCTTTAATGGCTCAGGACTTGTTTTACCGCAAAAACCTCGCAAACGTTCGGGTAGATAACCTGAGCCAGGAGCAAGTCATCAAGTTTCAGCGCCAAATTCAGGGCTCCAACATGAGTGGGCAGGAAATGGAATCGTATTTGCGTTCTAAAGGCTTGTCGCGTGAAGAAATAGCCAAACTAAAGAAGCGCATGGGTACCCTGGGCAATACCGATGCGGCCAAGGACTTTTACAATATTGAGTTGATGAACGATTATTTTAAGCTTCGTGATTCGCTCAAGCAAACCGGATGGGATCCCGAAGCGGTAGGTACCGACGCCAAGGTGTATGCCAAAAGCCAGGAAATTCCGGATAGTGTGATTTTTGGAGCCGATTTATTTTCGAACAGCAAAATGTCGTTTGTTCCCGATTTGCCTTTAGCTACTCCGGTAAATTATGTCATTGGTCCGCGAGATGTACTCAGTTTGATTTTATACGGTGCTCAGGAAATGAATACCGACATCAAAATTATGCCTGATGGAAAAGCCTCTATACCGTATGCCGGTGTGGTTTCTTTGGCGGGTTTAACGATGGATCAGGCTCAAAAAAGGATAAGGCAGGCACTTGAACGAAACGGGTTTAACAGCTTAACCACAGGCGAAACCAGTATGCAATTGAATATAGCCGAATTCAGAACTTTTCCGGTGACCGTAATCGGCGCAAAAAACGCCGGGGTGTATTTGGTTCCTTCGGTAGCTACAAGTTTTCACGTTTTGCATATAGCAGGCGGCCCGGCCAAACAGGGCACTTACCGGGAGATTGAAATTATTCGCAAGGGTAAGGTTATTCAGAAAATCGACTTATACGAGTTTTTGAGTTCAGGAAGTTTGACACAAAACATCAATTTACAAGAAAACGATGTGATCAACATACCGGCTTACGATCGTCGTGTGCAGCTGAGGGGCGAGTTTAAGCGTGTAGGTTTGTTTGAACTTAAGGCCGGAGAAAATTTAGGGCAATTACTCAAATATGCCGGAGGATTTACTGCCATAGCGTACAAAGAACGCATTTATGTGGAACAGGTTGCTGACAATGAGTTTGTGACACGAGACATCATGGCCGCCGGTTTTGATGAGTATGTACCTTCGGCAGGCGATGTAATCATGGCGGGCTCAGTGCTTAATAGGTACACCAGCCGGGTAGCGGCCGGAGGAGCGGTGATGCGACCGGGCTACTACGGATGGGAAGCCAATATGCAGCTGAAGACCTTAATAGAACGCGCCGGTGGATTAAAAGAAAATGCGTTACTTACCCGAGGCTTGGTGTATCGGGCGAGTCGTGATAATGAAAAAGCTTACTTACGATTTGTCCCCCAAGAAGTTGTAAACGGCAACCAGCAAATTGTATTGGAAGACGGTGATTCGGTAATCATTGGCGACAAGGTAAACCTTTACGGCGAAGAGCACATTCAGGTAATGGGTGAGGTACACCAACCGGGAAAATATGTGTTTGGTGAAGGCATCACGGCTTTAGATGCGGTGCTACTGGCAGGCGGACTCCGTCGCTCAGCCCTACCCAGCCGCATCGAAGTGGCGCGCCGTATGGATGGCCGCGGTGAACAGAAAATCTCAAAGGTGATTGACGCCGCTTCGGATCGTGAATTGATGATCAAAGCCGAAGAGGTATTGCTCGAGCCCATGGATGTGGTGATTGTACGCCCCAATCCTGAATTCCACGAACAGGTGGTGGTGACCTTGGAAGGCGAGTTTGTGTTCCCGGGACCTTATGTGCTGGTAAAACAGCGTGAGAAATTGAGCGAGGTAATCAATCGTGCCGGGGGTCCCACAGCACTGGCCGATTTGAATGCGGCTTTCATTGTACGGGAAATTAAAAATCCCATGTTCCTCAAGGTAGCCCAGGAAATGGATGCCAAAGAAAAGCGCCGCAACGAAAGCCTGGATAAGCTCAAAGACAAAGACCTGTTGAAAGATGTGGATATGAACCTTGCCGATAGCGTCATTCTGGATACCATTGTGGTGGATTTACGCGCCCTCATGGGGAAAAACGGAGAGCGTTTCGATATTCTCTTACGCGATGGTGATATTTTACAGCTTCCCTTACAACGAAATACGATTTCGGTGCGGGGAGAGGTAAATAATAAGCTCACCATCAATTATTCGGGTAAAAAGCTCAAGCCTTACCTGCAGGATGCCGGTGGCACCTCAAAATATGCGGATAAAAAGCGCATTTATGTGATTGAGCCCAGCGGACGTGCCAAGGCAACTAAACGGTTTTTGGGTATCCGATCGTATCCTCATGTAAGCCCGGGCAGCACCGTGATGGTACCTCCTAAAGTGAGCAAAGATGAAGGAGGCATTGACCCTACACGTGTAGCAGCTATTTCTTCCATCATCGCCTCTACAACGGGTTTACTCTTTTTGGTAGTTACTTTGATGAGATAAATATATAGACAGCGGAAGTTGTTTAAAAGCCGGCCTCGCGCCGGCTTTTTTTTTGCTAAGGGGTAGCTGGCGCTTCCCTTACTACATGGTAGCGCTCGCATACCCAATCCCAGCCCATTTTGGGTACTACCCAACGAATGATGCCTATACCTGGAGCAAAATACCGGGTAGATTCCTGATATTCTAAGCTCGGATCGTTACTCAGGCGGATGGCCCTAACATTCGAATATACGCTGTCGAGAAGCGCATAAGTGGGATAAATGGTGTCGAAGCGCATTTGTTCAGGATCCATACCGAACTGGCTAATGGGAATGCTTATTTTAACCGCTTCGGGATAAAAATAGATGTTGTTCTGACGGAAGACGGCTGCATTCTTAATCATCCGGCGATTTACGTAATGGTGCGGATGACCGGCCCGCTGAAATTCATAATCGGCACTTACACTCAAGTGCTCAATGTGTTGTCCGTAAAAAGGTATGAGTATGGTTACCCTGAAACGCTCTTTGTAACCTATGGTATCGCGACTTCCCGGATGCCGAATAGGTAAGGTGTCAAGTACCGTTTCGTACACAAAAATAGAGTCCTCGAAGCCGGTATTCAGTTCTTTAACGATCCAGTAAGTACCGGGATAGAATAAAAACTGATCTTTCAGCCCCTGCGGAAGCCAAACATTGTTGTCTTCAATCGGCTTGTCTTTTTTACAAGCACCGAGTAATACCAGACCTAATATAAATGGCAACCATTTTTTCACGCTTAAAATTAGCAAAAGAATTGATTCACCCAATGGGAAGCAATAGCCGCTTTATGATGGGGATTTATGATACCATGTTGTTTCGTTAACGAATCAATGTGTTCCTTGAAAAATTACTGGGTTGCAACTCTTATTTCTGTGTAATCAAGCGCATGGCAAAGCAAAAGCGGTTAGCAATCGAAAATTTGTGCGTGGCACGACAGTAGTCGATTTTCTGCCTTGTTTGTTTGCTGCACAGGCTATCTGCGATTTGCAATTGGGCACCGCATCAACCTTAGGGTAGGAGTGGTCACGTGTGCTACCGCACTCGTTATTCATGATTTGTAGCGTGCCCTAACCCCATATGCATGGCTGCGCATATTGCAATTCGGGATTCAAACGCCACAGCAGGCCGACCGTAGCGCCAAACTCACAACTCCTTACGCATCTTCCGATGCGGAACCGATACCTCAGTAAATCCCTCACCGAAAACCGTATATCCCAAATGTTCATAAAAGGGTATGGCGGTATCTCTTGCGTGTAAAACCATTTCTTTGAATAAATGCTCTTGTGCAAATCGCTCCGACCAAGCCACCAGCATCCGGCCTATGCCTTTTCCCTGGGCTTCTTCGG
This sequence comes from Bacteroidia bacterium, assembly GCA_046291695.1. GTDB lineage: Bacteria > Bacteroidota > Bacteroidia > UBA7662 > UBA7662 > PNNG01. The sequence goes on along the minus strand of JBKBSO010000016.1, from coordinate 59,902 downwards.
TTACCGCAACCTGCCGCATTTTAATGGTAAAGGCATCGAGTGGCTTTAGCACCAAACAACCCAATAGTCGGTTGCCCTCCCAAGCAGTAAGGTGGTATTCGTCGGCTTCCTCGGCCAGTTGTTCAGGCGTAAAGTACAGGCCTAAGGGGCGACGTAACAAGCGGTCGCGAAGCGCAATGCTCAGGGCATAGCCTACCGAAGCATGTGCGAGCTGTTTGAGCTGAATACTCACACCCGTTTAAATTTCAAACTGCCAAAAACGACCTGCGCATGGATGTGCACGGCAGCTTCCTGCATGCCTTTTAAATCGACATAAGTACGATTTCCGAAATTTGCTTCTTCGCCGTCGGGCATTTTTGCCTCACCAAAAAGGGCGCTCGCCTGAATGTGGCAAGGCATATCTGCAGGAATAATTACCTTGGTTTCGCCAAAAATGGTGCTGATTTGGATGTTTTTACCACCCCCGCTTACCTCTTCGAGGCTTATGCGTTGGCTACCGAACAAGGTTGAAAATCGTTCCGGCCCGGCATCACCTCCGGCCCTCGCCTTCCCTTCGCCAAAAAGCACGTTGTGGCTGTTTTGGAAGGCCGGATCAGCGGGCCAGCCGGTTCGGCCAAGTACCAGCATCAAGCCCAATACCATCATCGACATGCCCAAGAAGACCTTGAAAAAGTTAAGATCAAACCCCAAAAGATTGTTTGCGAGCAGTAGTAAACCAAATCCAACCAAAAACATGGCCAGCACTTTTTGCACATTCATAGCCGTACCGATTTTTCACACAATATAGTAGGTGTTTGCTAATATGTGCTATGCTGACCGCTAAAATCGTGTAGCAGGATGCTGAAACCGATGTAAAAAGTCGAATACTCCCGTAACTTAGCGTTGATGAAAGCTGTTGCCCTCATTCCTGCACGATTGGAATCGAGCCGTTTCCCTGAAAAAATGCTGGCCGATTTGGCAGGCAAAGCCCTTATTGTGCGCACCCACGAAGCGGTTGCCAAATCGGGCTTGTTTAGTGATGTGCTGGTGGTAACAGACCATGTACGGATTTTGGAGTTGGTTGAAGCCCACGGAGGTAAGGCGGTGATGAGTGCTGCCCACCACCAGAGTGGAAGTGATCGCATTGCCGAAATCGCTGCACGGCTCGAGGCCGATTTTCTGGTGAATATCCAAGGCGATGAGCCATTTACCAGCACCCAAAGCCTCGCATGTCTGCTGGAGCAGTTGGCCCAACCCGGAGTGGAGGTGGCCTCGCTGATGTGTCCCATCTACACCTGGGCCGATTTTGAGAACCCCAATGTGGTAAAGGTGGTGTGCAACCGGGCGGGAGATGCCCTTTATTTTTCGCGGGCACCTATCCCTTTTCCACGCGATGTTCAAGAGCCACGCCCCAAAAACTTACCGGAAGATGTACCTATCTATCAACATATAGGCATTTATGGCTATAAACGCGAAGCCTTGCTGCGATTTACCGCACTGCCACCGGCCCCGCTCGAACAGCTTGAAAAACTCGAACAACTGCGGCTGTTATACCACGGAATTCCTATTCGTATGGGCCTGGTGCACGAAAAGAGCCTGGGCATCGATACCGAAGAAGATTTAGCAAAGGCACGTTTGCGCTTCATGAGTTGATATGCCTCGAAGCCTGGTTATACGTCTTACCAATGAGCAAATAGCCTTGGGGCCCGACACCTCCCTTCCGGTAGGCTGCAGTAATTTGCCCATGGAACATATGCGCTTCCGCAGCTTTTCCGAAGTCTGTTGGCGGGTCGAAATGCTGGCATACCAGGCACAACAGGGCATTTTGCAATTGCGTGTAATCGATTATCAATGTAAGGATAGCAAAGCCTTCGAACAGCAAATTCCCAAAGCCGAAGTCCGCCGGCTGCAGTTTGAAAAACTCGATTGGGCCGAATTGCAAGGCTTGCTCAGCAGCTACCAAAAAAGCAAGCTGCTCGATTTTTTAACCAATCTCGAAGCCCGCCCCTTTGCCTTGCCCGACTTTTGGAAAGCAGCGGAGGAACCCAAGATGGAGTCAGAGGCCGAAATCGAAGCCAAATACCGCGAATTCACCCTAAAACTAAATTGGCAAGACGTAATCATTAAAACAGGTCATGCGTTTTGCAGCGTACAAGCCCCCGACAGCAAAACGAGTTACGAGCTTAGGATATACAACGACTACCTCTTGCCCGAATTTGACGCCATCAAATTGTGGTTTGCCAAAAAGCTGAAGGCGAACAAAGTTGTGTTAAAAGTGAGCGGGCAATTTAAACAAGGGCACTGGGAAGATCTAAAGGCAACCTCCGAGATCATCAGCAAAATTGGGCCCGAACTTCTGCAAAGCATCCGCTATCAGCGGGCCTGGTCGCTAACCAAAGCCCCGGAGCGCTATCAACCCGACAAAAGCCTGTTTACCACCGACGATATTTTTGATGCGTTCAGCGATACAGCAGAAGGGGGAAATGCCTTTCAGGACGATGAAAGCAGCCTGTTGCAAATGCTGTTGGATCAAAGCAACATCAAGAACCGTAAACAACTGGCTTTTTTGGCCGGTAAACAAGCCCCTGAAGTACGGTTGAGGTACACATTGCATCCACACTTTGGCTTTTTATTTTGTGTTCGGGGCGAGCGGGGGGTGCATTTTGTGTGGGAATTGCTGAATACCCACGCCACCTACATCTGGTCGGCCGATGCCGAAGGCGCCGACCTGCCCTGGGCGGCGGTAGAAGCCACCATCAACAGCATCCGCATCCAAGGCCGGGATAGTTACAAACGCGGTTATACCCAAAATCCCGAAGGTGCGGCATTGCTGTTTAACATCATTACCCATGAACATCGGGCTTCTGATTTTATCGACGACTTCCCTAAATGGAAACATCGCCTGCTTGAACTGCTGGTGTAACACAGCTTCAAGGGATTTAAGCCCGATCTTCCCCCGTTTTTTTGTACTTTTGCAGCCTTAATAAGATTACGCATGCTTAATATTGTACTTTTTGGTCCTCCCGGTGCAGGTAAAGGCACCCAATCGCAAAAACTCATCGAAAAATATGGCTTGGTACACCTTTCTACCGGCGATTTGTTGCGTTCGGAAATAGGTGCCGGTACGGCTTTAGGTTTGGAAGCTAAAAAGCTAATGGACCAAGGCATGTTGGTGCCCGATGCGGTGGTTATTGGGATGATCGACAGTAAACTCAATAGCAACAAAGCGGCAGCGGGTTTTATTTTCGACGGTTTTCCGCGCACCATTGCCCAGGCGGAGGCACTCGACCAATTGCTTAACGGACATGGCGAACAAATCAGTTGTATGCTTTCGTTGAAGGTTACCGAAGAAGAATTGACCAAACGCTTGCTGTTACGTGGCAAAGATTCGGGCCGTGCCGACGATCAGGACGAAAGCATCATCCGCAAGCGCATTCAGGAATACGAAAGTAAAACTGCACCAGTGGCTGGTTATTACCAGGCCCAGGGCAAATTGCACGAAATTGACGGCATAGGAGCCATTGATACCATATTTAGTGCGCTTTGTGCGCGCATAGAAGCCTAATTTAACGACTGTGGCAGAAAGCAATTTTGTAGACTACGTAAAAATCTGTTGCCGCTCGGGTGCGGGTGGGGCAGGTGCCATGCATTTTCACCGCGATAAATTTACCGCCAAAGGGGGCCCTGATGGTGGAGATGGCGGTAGAGGCGGGCATATTATTTTGCGTGGTAACAGCCAATTGTGGACTTTGCTGCACTTAAAATACCGCAAACATGTGATTGCGGCCAATGGGGTAGCCGGGAGCAGTGGGCTAAAATCGGGCGCTAATGGCCCCGACGAAATCCTGGAAGTACCCATAGGCACCGTAGCCCGTGATGCCGAAAGTGGCGAACAAATTTGCGAAATTACCGAAGACGGGCAGGAGGTTATTTTGCTTCCGGGTGGACGTGGAGGACAAGGCAATCATCATTATAAAAGCCCTACGAACCAAACGCCCCGATATGCACAGCCCGGCGAATCCGGACAAGAAGTTTGGAATATTTTGGAGCTTAAGTTATTGGCTGATGTAGGATTGGTAGGTTTTCCGAATGCCGGCAAAAGCACTTTACTGGCCAGCATTACGGCAGCCAAGCCCGAAATTGCCGATTATCCCTTCACCACCCTTGTGCCCAATTTAGGCATTGTACCTTACCGCGACTACCGTTCGTTTGTGATGGCCGACATCCCTGGAATAATTGAAGGTGCACACGAGGGGCGCGGTTTGGGGCATCGTTTTTTACGTCATATTGAACGCAACAGCTTGTTGTTGTTCCTTATTCCGGCTGATGCTTCCGACTTGTATAAGGAATATCAGATTCTAGAAAAGGAATTAGCCTTGTATAATCCGGAGCTTATGCATAAAAAGCGGGTACTGGCAGTGAGCAAAAGCGATTTGCTCGACGATGAGCTGATGGCAGAGTTACGTTTAGAGCTACCCCAAGATATTCCCACCATTTTTATCAGCAGTATTACCAACTACAACCTACAGCAGCTTAAGGATTTGCTGTGGCTTGAGCTTAACCATGCTTAAGTTAAAAAAAGCTTAATGCGTGAATCTTGACAGCAAGCAATTCCCGTTTTAAATTCGCGTTCGATTGGCATATGAAAACAACAGCCCGTTTTTTTGCGTACATCTGGATGGTATTGATATTGAATACCATGTTTCAAAGCTGCTTTATAGCTTCGGGAATAGTGGTGCAAGATCCGGTGAATTCCCTTTCAGAACTCGTACTCGAACACTGGTTAGGCCTCGAAGACGGCATTGCCAGCGACGAACATGGCGATGCGGAAAAAAAACTCAAAAGTGGATTGCAATTGCATTGGCATATCCCGAACTTTTATGGACATCAGCTGGCTGCTTGGCACGGCTATAAAATCACACTTGCTCACACAGCTTTTATTTATTTGAATTTTTCTGGAGAGGTCATCATCCCCCCTCCTGATGGATACCTTTTGGCCACGCTTGCTTGCTGATCAGTATTATCCATTAATCAAAAAAATTTCATGTATTTCAAAATGAGCAAAGTCCTGGTATGGACGCTGCTGCTTTTGGGCGTAGTTTCGCTCAAGGCGCAGGATTATGAGCCCGGTGATTCGTTACATTTTCCGGTTGACAAGGGCCTGCCTCCCAAAGTATTGCATGCCGAACCCTTGTACATCGACCTTATTCGCGACCTCGGTGCGCGTAAAGGCGAAAAGGAGTGGAACGTAGGTTTGGCCATGGTCGATCAGGTACGTTTCGACCGTTACGAAGCGCTTGTAGAATACGAATGGGCCCCCATCGACCGGCTGGGTTTGGAGATAGAAGTGCCGCTTACTTTTTACGCCCCGGTAACGGCCCGTTTAGATTCCATCAAGCCCTCAAACCGGGTGGAATCGTTGAAGACTGCCGCCCAATGGAGCTTTTTTGTATCGCCCCGCTACCGTACTACCTTGGCTTTGGGCTATATCAACGAACTGGAATTTACCGATTTGGATCAGATAGGCAGTTCTCCTTTCCTGAGTGGCAATATGTTCAATCCCTTTTTTATCATCGCAAAGCGTTTAACTTCCAATTGGCACAGCCTCATTTATACGGGCCCACAATCGACCTTGCATTTTGGAGATGGGCATTGGACGCACCGGTACGAAATGCACACCAATATCCATTATATGATCCCTGAAACGCGAAATTTTGTGGGTGTAGAGGTGAACAAATACTTTAGCAAAACAGGGAATGAGGTTACCGTTAGGCCACAAATGCGGGTGAGTATTAACGACAACCTCCTGGTGGGGATTGTGGCGGGTATTCCGATTAGCCAACGCGACGAAGGCTTGAGCACTTTTGTACGCTTAATTTACGAGCCACCGCACAAAAAGAAGCATTAGGCCGGGCTGCAGCCCCGGTATTGGAAAGCACACAAAATCGAAGCCCTGAAAGGGCGCAATATGTTTACGTGAACAGGATGAGAAACCTGGTCATGATGGCAGCCAGATTGCAGCTGGCCGGTGCGGATTAGAGGCTTTGGGCATATGAACGACATCAATGCAATACGGCGATCAGACCGCAGACCGCAGCTGGCCGGTGCGGATTTGAAGCTTTGGGCATATGAACGACATGAATGCAATGCGGCGATCAGACCGCGGACCGCAGCTGGCCGGTGCGGATTAGAGGCTTTGGGCATATGAACGCCATCAATGCAATGCGGCAATCAGACCGCAGACCGCAGCTGGCCAGTGCGGATTTGAAGCTTTGGGCATATGAACAACTGCAATGCAATACATTTTTGAATGGCCTTGCTGCTGTTCAAGCGTTTTCCGCGTCGAGCATGCACTGCCCAGCCATGGACTGCGGTCTCGTACCCCGTTGATGTCGTTAAAGCGCACCTAGTTGCAAACCCGCACTGCCCCGCTATGGACTGCGGTTTCGTACTACGTTGGTGTTGGTCAAAGGTGTTTTGCTTCACAACCAATACCCAACAAAAAAGCCCCAATCTGTAACAATTGGGGCTTTTTTTATGGCTTACCAGGCTTAAATACCCATAAGCATCCTTGCAGGATCTTCGAGATATTCCTTAACGCGGTAAAGGAAGCTCACCGATTCGCGACCATCGATGATGCGGTGGTCGTAACTCAGCGCAATGTACATGACCGGACGTATAACCACCTCGCCATTGAGGGCCATGGGACGCTCCACAATATTGTGCATGCCCAGGATGGCGCTTTGCGGCGCATTGATGATTGGGGTGCTCAGCATCGAACCGAACACACCACCATTGGTGATGGTAAAGGTGCCGCCGGTCATTTCTTCAATGGTAAGCTGATTTTCGCGGGCACGCTTGGCAAGCCGACCAACTTCAGCTTCAATTTCGTGTAAGCCCAGTTTTTCAGCGTTACGAATTACCGGAACCACCAAGCCACGAGGGGCTGAAACGGCTATGGAGATGTCGCAGTATTCGTTAAACACCATCTCGTCTCCATCGATCATGGCATTCACAGCAGGGAATTCCTGCAAGGCCAAACAAACGGCACGGGTGAAGAACGACATAAAGCCCAAGCCCACGCCATACTTCTCCTTGAACTTGTCTTTGTATTTGCTGCGAATCTCCATGATAGGCCCCATATTCACCTCGTTGAAGGTGGTGAGCATAGCGGTTTCGTTTTTCACGTTTACCAGTCGGCGGGCAACGGTTTTTCGCAATTGGCTCATGCGCTCGCGACGTTGTTGACGTTCGCTAACAGCAGGCGTAGTTGTTGTAGCTGCCGATTCGGTTTTAGCCGCTGCCGGAGCGGTCTTTTCTGCTTTAAGCGCATCTTCTTTGGTAATACGACCATCTTTGCCACTGCCGCTTACTGCTGCTGGATCGATGCCTTTTTCAGCCAGAATCTTGGCTGCAGCCGGCGATGGATGTCCACTGGCATAGCTATCGGCTGCTGCGTTGGGCGTATTGACTGCGGATGGGGTTTCGGTTTTTGTTGATTCAGTTGCCGGCGCCGAGGCTGCCGGGGCTTTGGCGTTGGTATCTATCGAACAAACCACATCGCCAATGGCCAAGGTATCGCCTTCCTGCGCTTTAATTTGCAGCACTCCGGCTTGTTCGGCATTGAGTTCCATGGTTGCCTTGTCGGTTTCGAGCTCGCAAAGCACCTCGTCCATCTTCACATAATCGCCATCTTTTTTCAGCCATTTGGCAATGACTACTTCGCTGATGGATTCGCCAAGAGCGGGAATTTTTATTTCTAAAGCCATACGTTAGTACGATTTAAAGCGTGAACGCCTGATTGATAATTTGTTGTTGTTCTTGTTCGTGAATTTTAGCATAACCCGTGGCTGGTGAAGCGCTCGATTTACGCGCAATAAGCTTGAGGTTACGGTTTTGCTCATAGCGCAGCATATAGGTCCAGGCCCCCATATTCTTAGGCTCTTCCTGTACCCAATAATATTCGGCTTTCGGATAGCGTGCGTATATGGCATCTAGCTGCGACTCGGCCATGGGATATAACTGCTCGAAACGCACAATGGCAACATCCTTACGCTTTTCTTCCTCCTGACGTGCGAGTAAATCGTAATACACTTTTCCGGTACACAGCAGCACGCGTTTCACCTTTTTGGGATCGGCCTGAGGATCATCGATGATTTCGCGGAAACCGCCCTCATACAATTCACTCAAGTCTGATACGCACAATGGATGGCGGAGCAATGCCTTGGGCGACATCACAATGAGTGGCTTACGGAACTCCCAGCTCAACTGCCGGCGAAGCAGGTGGAAAAAGTTGGCCGGACTTGTACAATTGGCCACCACCATATTCATTTCAGCCGCCAACTGCAAGAAGCGCTCTGGTCGTGCATTGGAATGCTCAGGACCCTGACCTTCGTAACCATGTGGCAGTAACATCACCAGGCCATTCATGCGGCGCCATTTCGATTCACCTGAGCTGATGAATTGGTCGATGACGGTTTGAGCACCATTGGCAAAATCGCCGAATTGGGCTTCCCATACCGCCAAAACGTTAGGCGAAGCAATGCTGTAACCATATTCGAAGCCGAGCACGGCATATTCCGAAAGTAAGGAGTTGTAAATGCTAAAGCGACCTTGTTTATCGGAAATGTTTTGCAAGCCAATGTATAATTCGTTTGTTTTTTCGTCGCGAACACCAGCATGACGATGCGAGAAGGTTCCGCGAATTACGTCCTGTCCGCTAATCCTTACCTTTTTGCCTTCGTGTAAGAGCGTGCCATAAGCTAGCAGTTCCGCCAACGACCAGTTGAGTTTACCTTCGGCATACAAAGTCTTGCGCTCATCAATTACTTTTTGGGCTTTGCGCATCACCGAAAAACCATCGGGTGCCGTGGTGATGGCTTTGAGCACCGTGGCAGTCGCTTCGGGGGTAACGGCAGTGGCTGGCGAGCTGTTGAAATCTTCGTAGGTTGACCTGCGCATGGCCTCCCACTCTTTATCTAAGGCATGCGGCTTGTATGCTACTTCCTTCTGCTTCACCAAATTCAAACGGTCTTGCAGTAAGGTTTTAAAATCTTCCTCCAGCTGTTCGGCCAGCTCGCTGGGGATATCGCCGCGCTCAATCAACTGCTGCGCATATACCTTGCGCGGGTCGGGATGCTTGTCGATGAGTCCGTAAAGTGTAGGCTGGGTGAACTTAGGCTCATCGCTTTCGTTATGGCCATGACGACGGTAGCACAACATATCGATGAAGACATCGCGGCGGAACTCCTGACGAAAAGCCACAGCAAATTCAATAGCAAAAGTTACTGCTTCGGCATCATCGCCGTTTACGTGCAACACCGGACTGCCAATGGTATTGGCAACGGCGGTGGAATAATCCGAAGAACGGGCATCGTCGAAATCGGTTGTAAACCCTATTTGATTATTAATTACAAAGTGCAAGGTTCCACCCGTGTGATAGCCTTTGAGCTGCGACATTTGGGCCACTTCGTACACCACACCCTGCCCTGCCAAAGCGGCATCGCCATGAATGAGTACGGGCAGAATTTTGCTGTAATCTTTTTCGTACAACAAATCGCACTTTGCCCGCACAAAGCCTTCAAGCACGGGATCTACAGCTTCGAGATGCGAAGGATTGGGCACCAAATCGAGATTTACCCGTTTGCCTGCTGTGGTATTTACCTGGCTCGAAAATCCGAGGTGGTATTTTACATCGCCATCGCCAAAGCTGAGGTCGGGATTGGCAATGCCTTCAAATTCATTGAAGATATATTCGTAGGTTTTACCTAGGATATTGGCCAAAACATTCAAGCGGCCGCGGTGCGCCATTCCGATGGCCACCGATTCAACACCCAGTTCAGCGCCTTTGTTGATGGCAGCATCGAGGGCGGGAATGGTATTTTCGCCTCCTTCGAGTGAAAAACGTTTTTGGCCGACGTATTTTTTATGCAGGAAGTTTTCGAAAACTACGGCCTCGTTAAGTTTGCTGAGGATACGTTTCTTTTTTTCTTGATCGAAATTGTAGTGATAGGCATGTTTTTCGAAATAATGCTTACACCAGTCGCGGATTTCAGTCTGGCGGATGTGCATAAACTCAAAGGCGAGTGAGCGACAATAAATCGACTCGAGCTTTTCTATAATTTGCTTAAGGCTGGCGTTTGGAAGCCCAATGAGGCTTCCTGCTGCAAATCGACTTTCCAAATCGGCCTCAGCCAAGCCATGGTAGCGCAAGGCAACACCCGGATCACGGTCTTTACGCGGCCTAATTGGGTTGGTTTTCGATAACAAGTGGCCACGTGAGCGGTAGGCATGGATCAAATGCACCACATTGAGCTCTTTGGTCATGTGTTCGTCTGAAACCGGGCCGCCTTGTTCGCCGCTGGCGGCAAACTCGAAACCTTCGAAAAATTTCATCCAACCAGCGTCAACACTGGTGGGGTCCTGCTTGTACTGACGGTAGTAGTCGTCAATCACTGCCGGATCGGCATTGGCAATGTAAGAGTATTTGTCCATGCAGCTTGGCTTATATCGGGCACAAAGGTACGCCCCTTTTGTTGCAATTTACGGATTTAGACCATTAAGCGGCTGATTTATGTTGTTTTTATGTTGCAACTGCAACAATAATGCGTCATTGGAGCAATTACTCCTTGGGTCGCTCAAGCCATGCCTCCAGCGTTTAAGAAGCAGGCCAACCAAGGAGCCCTAGGCCTGCCCGCTTACCGCTTTATTCAGGTATAAACATTTTGCTTAAAACCAATACAATTGCCAAAACCCAAACAATAGCGCTTCAAAATCCTTACTTTTGAACAAAGGCCTAGTATGAAAGTATTAATCACCGGGGGTAGTGGATTGGTGGGTAGCCGACTTACCCAGATGTTGCAAGACAAAGGATACGAAGTGGCACATATTGGCCGTACTGCTGGTCAGCAGCATGGGGTGCAAACTTTTGCCTGGGACATAGCCGAAAGCAAGCTCGATCCAACCGTATTCGAAGGGGTAGAGCATGTAGTGCATTTAGCGGGTGCAGGGGTGGCCGATAAAGCCTGGAGTGTGAGCCGCAAGCAAGAAATTATGCGCTCGCGGGTTGAAGGCACCAAATTATTACTCGATGCCATGGCTTGGCCGGCTAAAAAGCCACGAACCTTCATCAGCGCCTCAGCAATCGGTTATTACGGCGATGCCGGCCAAACGCTTTGTACCGAAGACAGTGAAATGGGACAAGGCTTTTTAGCCGAAGTGTGCGAAGCCTGGGAAGCAGCCGCAGCCCCGGCAGCGAGCTTTGCCCGCCTGTGCACCCTCCGCATAGGTATTGTGTTGAGTACCGAAGGTGGCGCCCTGCCCAAAATGATGATGCCCTTTAAGTTCTTCGCCGGTGGGGTGCTGGGTTCAGGCAAACAGATGATGAGCTGGATTCACCTCGACGATTTGTGCCGGATGATCATTCACCTCATCGAAAATGAGCAATGTCAAGGCACCTACAATGCGGTTGCCCCACTACCGGTGGAGCAATACACCTTTATGAAAGCCCTGGGCCGCGCCATGAAACGCCCGCTCTGGATGTGGGTGCCTGCCTTTGCGCTTCGACTGGTCTTAGGCGAAATGGCCGATACCGTATTACAATCGCAATTGGTTTCCAACGAAAAAATCCAGCAAACCGGTTTCCGCTGCGAATACGAAACGGTATATAAGGCGTTGAATAATTTGATGAGACAATAAACCGCCGGGGTCCTACGGTTTTTTGGATGCAGCGAGCGCAGGCGCATCGTCTGCCTATGCACGATGGTCAAAGCACCATATAGCTGCAGCAATAATGCAATGAGCGCCTTGCTCACTGGATTAAGCTGCGTTTCGAATGTTAACAACAAATCTTGTAATCGAAGGTGTACGCATTGGGTAATCGCCTGCACCGAATTGCAAATGCTGCACATGCAAATAGCAAATTGCGGCATCCCGAGAGGCCTTAGCCGATTCGGGATTTCAAATTCGCCGTCGTATGATGGAAGTCGCTCCCATTGGGTTATACACCGTTCCAATTGTGAATTTTGAATAGCAAGCGCAGGCACGCGATGAATCCCGAATTCAAATCCTCCCCGCCCCTGCAAAATACCGCTTGTAATACGGCTCATTCAAATCACTAATCATCACCCCGCCCCGGGTAGTGGCATGCATGAATTTGTTGTTCGACAAATAAATGCCTACATGCGATATTTGTCCGCGCCTGATTCTGAAAAATACCAAATCACCCTCCTGCATATCGGCACGGTCTAGTCGCTGTACCTGCTGGTACAACTGGGCAGAACCGCCGCGTAATTCCGTTTCAAAAACAGTACGAAGCACCACATGCACAAAGCCTGAGCAGTCGATGCCCTGCTCAGTTTTTCCGCCATACCGATAGGGTGTAGCCCGCCAATGCTCAAAAAGCAGCAGCAGTTCGGGTCGGTTGATTTCGCCTGGATGCAACCCATATTGTGTGGCTTTGGGCAAAAGAAAATCATCATGACAGAGGCTGTCGGGTGAGGAAGCATGCTGCATTCCCGCCCGGGCCGTGTGAATGGCTAAGCCCATCACCAGCATTATGATTCCTAAAGCCTTCAACATGAAAGGTAAAATTACAGTATAATTGCTGTAAACATACAATAGGTGGAAGCATTAGTGCAAATGCAGGGCTTTCATTACTTTTGCAGTAAAGCACGGCCTTGTTTCGAACACCCGATTTTATACGGCGTATCACCCCTTCGGTTGATTGGGGTGATTATAAACCCTCTGACCGGCAGGTGTACCTCACCTTCGACGATGGTCCTATTCCGGAAGTAACCCCTTGGGTGCTCGATACCTTAGCGAAATATAATGCGAAAGCCACTTTTTTTTGCCTGGGTAAGCATGTAGCCCGCTATCCCGATATATATCAGCGCATCTTAAGTGAAGGTCATCGCACAGGCAACCACACCTGGGATCATCCAGATGCGTGGAAAACCGACAACCTGACTTACTACAAGAGCATCCTCAAGGCCGACGAGGCCATTGGCAGTGATTTGTTTCGGCCCCCTTATGGGCGCATTACGCCCAGACAGGTTCGGGCCTTACGGCAGCGCTATAAAATTGTATTGTGGTCGATATTGAGTGAGGATTACGACCGCCGGCAGAGTCCCGACCAATGTGTGGCCAACATCACCGGCAAGGTGCGGGCTGGCGATATTTTAGTCTTTCACGACAGCATCAAGGCGCAGCCCAACATTATGGGCTGTTTAGAACCGGTGTTGAAATACCTCCAACAAAACGATTTTCGTTTTGCAACCCTTTGAGCATGTTTATAGATACCCATACCCATTTATATAGCAAACAATTCGACAGTGACCGGGAAGACATGTTGCAACGAGCCATTGCAGCGGGCATTGAGCTCATGTTGTTGCCCAATATCGACCTGGAAAGTGTGGGTCCCATGCACCGGCTTGAGGATGCGCATCCCAAGCATATCAGGAGTATGATGGGTCTTCACCCCGGCTCTGTAGAAAATGATTGGGCCGAGCAACTTGATCTGCTTTACCCTTGGTTTGCCAAGCGCACATACGTGGCGGTAGGCGAAATTGGTATCGATTTATATTGGCGGCAAGATAATCTGGCCGAGCAAAAAGCAGCTTTTTTGCGACAATTGGATTGGTCGCTTGAACTCGGACTCCCGGTAGTCATCCACTCGCGCGAAAGCACTGGCATTATCCTGGAATTGCTCGCTGATAAGCCCATAAAAGGTGTTTTTCATTGTTTTTCAGGAAGCGAGGAAGAAGCGCATGCAATAATTGCCCGGGGCATGTACCTGGGCATAGGCGGCGTACTAACCTACAAGGCCAACGAAGCGCTCAGGCAATTGATTGCCAAAGTCGACCGCAGCAAAGTAATCCTCGAAACCGACAGCCCCTACCTTGCCCCCGTGCCGTTTAGAGGAAAGCGTAATGAAAGTGCATATGTTCTTCATGTTGCCGACTGTTTGGCCGGGCTTTGGGGCATGAGTACTGCGGAGGTAGGGGCATTAACTACGGCGAATGCCCGCAAACTTTTTAATTTATGAGCAGGCGTATCCTCCTTATTTATACAGGCGGCACCATTGGCATGATACGTGAACCCGAAAGTGGGCAGCTACGGCCGTTTAACCTCGATCAAATTTTAGCACAGGTACCCGAAATCAGCAGCTTTGGCTATCAGATAGATGCCCATGCTTTCGAAAAACCCATCGATTCGAGTAATGTATGCCCGGAAATCTGGGTACGACTAGCCAATATCATTGCAACTCACTACAACCAATACGATGGCTTTGTGATTTTGCATGGTAGCGACACCATGGCCTACACAGCGAGTGCCCTGAGTTTTATGCTGCAAAACCTGCGTAAAACGGTGGTGCTTACCGGCTCCCAATTGCCTGTTGGTCATGTGCGCACCGATGCCAAAGAAAATCTGATTACCAGCATAGAAATTGCAGCCGCACAAGATGGTGGTGGAAGAAGTCGGGTGCCGGAAGTGTGTTTATATTTCGATTACCAGCTTTTTAGGGGCAATCGGGTAATAAAATACAATGCCGAAAAATTTGAAGCCTTTCATTCACCCAACTATCCGGCTTTGGCCGAAGCGGGCATCCGCATCCGCTATCATGATAATTATATACTCCCGGTTGCAGAAGGCGATTTAAACCTCCAAACCAAAATTGGTACCCAAATAGCCAGCCTTAAGCTTTTCCCGGGCTTGGGGGAGGAACTGCTAAGGAGCATCTTAGATACGGCAGGACTCGAACTGTTGTTGCTTGAGGCCTATGGTGCAGGAAACGCCCCCACTGCTGACTGGTTTATAGCAGCGCTTCAGCATTTTATTAAGCGGGGCAAAACCATCATCGACCTTACCCAATGCCACGGAGGATCGGTAGAGTTGGGTAAGTATGAAACCAGTGCACGCTTGCAGCAAATAGGGGTTACAACGGGCCACGACATGACTTTTGAAGCCGCCATTACCAAAGGCATGCATTTGTTAGGGTTAGGATTGCGGGGCACACAACTGGCAGAACACTTCGAATTGCCTATTGTCGGGGAGTTGTCAAAAATTTGATAAAATAGGCTTAATCTTATGTGTGTATAGAATTTTCGTATATTGGCACCGTTAAATCGAGGCCGGAAAGGAGAGGTGTCCGAGTGGTTGAAGGAGCACGCCTGGAAAGTGTGTATACTCGAAAGGGTATCGCGGGTTCGAATCCCGCTCTCTCCGCAATGCTCAAACAGCTGCATGGGCTTGATTAACAACGATATTAACCTGATGAAACAATTTAAACAACAAAATCAATTATGAAAAAAGTGTTCATGGTTATGCTCGCCATCGTCATTGGCGTGACTACCACGGTAATGGTTAACGCTCAGGACGACCAGGCTGCAGCCGAGGCGATGGAGCAAATGGAAGAAGGCGACGAAGCCGATGAAGCCGAGGAAGCAGAAGCTGCGCCTATGGTAGAAGAGGAAGAAGAAGCGGCTCCTCCGAAGCAAGGCATTCACTATGTGATCAAGCAAAAGTTTATTGAAGGCGGCTGGGAATGGATGAGCCCCGTATTGATTTGTTTGATTATTGGTTTGGCCATTGTGGTTGAGCGTATCATTTACCTCAATTTGTCGAGTACCAACACCAATAAGCTGCTTGCCAAGATAGAAGATGCTATAAAGGCTGGGGGTGTTGACGCTGCGAAGGCTGTTTGTCGCGATACCCGCGGTCCGGTAGCCAGTATTTTTTACCAGGGACTTGATCGTGCACACGAGGGCATTGAGATCGTTGAGAAGTCGATTGTTTCTTACGGTTCGGTGCAGATGGCACAGATGGAGCGTGGTTTGATTTGGATTTCGCTATTCATTGCCTTGGCACCGATGCTCGGGTTCATGGGTACGGTAGTAGGTATGATTTCGGCCTTTGATGCTATTGAAGCAGCGGGAGACATCAGCCCATCTTTGGTAGCTGGTGGTATTAAAGTAGCCCTCTTGACTACGGTAGCTGGTTTGATTGTAGCGGTTATCCTGCAGATTTTTTACAACTACCTGGTATCAAAAGTTGACAGCCTAGTAAACGCCATGGAAGATGCGAGCATTTCGCTCATCGACATTCTGGTGAAGTACGAAGCCCAAAAATAAGTAAGTTATGAGTGATGTAACCGTAAATATTCTCCTCATCATCACCTATACCCTATTGGGTGTGGGGGCGTTGGGAGCCATCATCTTCCCTATAATTACCATGATTGGCGATATGGAAAAAGCCAAGCGTGCCCTGGTAGGCATTGGGGGAGTGGCGGTTGTGTTTTTCTTCAGCTATATGCTTTCCGGCAATGAAGTGTTAGATTCCTACGTTAAGTATGGTGTAACCGAGACCTCATCGAAAATGGTAGGTGCTGTACTCATCATGATGTACACATTAGGCCTGGGCGCCATTGTAATGGCCATTGCTGGTGAGATCTACAAAGCATTTAAGTAAATGAAGAAGAGCAGAGGAACACCCGAAGTGAACGCAGGCTCGATGGCCGACATCGCCTTCCTGCTGCTGATATTCTTTCTGGTAACCACAACCATCGATACTGATAAGGGTATCGCCATCAGGCTCCCACCTATGCCTGAAGATGATAAACCTATCGACAACATCAAGCTGAAAGAACGTAACGTACTGAAAGTACTCGTGAATGCAGCCGACCAGTTGTTGGTAGATGGCAAGCCTATTGGCATTAAGGATTTGAAGAAGACCACTAAAACCTTCATCGACAATCCTTACAACGATCCTGAACTGGCCGAAACGCCTCAAAAGGCGGTAATTTCGTTGAAAAACGACCGCGGGACTTCGTATAACCTGTACATACAGGTTCACAACGAATTGAAGGCGGCTTACAACGAATTGCGTGAGTCAAAGGCACAAGCGGATTTTGGACGTGCATTTGATAAGCTCACACAGGAACAGCAGGATGAGATCCGTGATTATTACCGCCAGGTAATTTCTGAAGCAGAACCTGAAGATTTTGGAGGAGGAAACTGATATGAAACTAGCTAAGAAAAAGAAACCGGCCCCGGGGATATCCACTTCCTCATTGCCCGACATTGTTTTCATGCTTTTGTTTTTCTTTATGGTGTCAACCGTATTGCGGGAGACCGATTTGAAGGTGAAGGTTCTAGTACCCCAAGCAACCGAAATTCAGAAGCTTGAGAAAAAGTCTTTGGTGAGCTACATTTACATTGGTGCACCCACGGAGACTTACCGGGCCAAATTTGGAACGGCGCCACGTATTCAGTTAAACGATGCTTTTGCCCTTCCCAATCAAGTGCCTGAGTTTATCGAAAAAGAGCGGGCTGCGCGTATGGAATCGGAAATACCTTTTTTGACGACTTCAATTAAGGCCGACCAGGAAACCAAAATGGGTATTGTAACCGATGTGAAGCAGGAGCTTCGCAAGGTGAATGCCCTTAAGCTAAATTATTCTTCGAGCCTCCGCTCCGAAGTGTACTAAGCAACTTAATGGAATTATGAAGAACCTCGCTGCGGCGGGGTTTTTTTATGCTTGATGCAGCCTTTTTCGGCTATCTTAGCGTTGCAAATCACCTCATGAACACCCTTGACCAAATCAGGCAGCCGGTAGCCGTAGAAATGGAGTTGTTTGAAGACAAGTTCCGTCAGGCCATGCAAAGCCGTGTGCCACTGCTCGACCGGATAACCCGCTACATTGTTAAGCGCAAAGGCAAGCAAATTCGTCCGCTTTTTGTGTTTTTATCGGCCGGCATGATGGATCGTGTAACGGAATCGACCCATCGGGCTGCGGCTTTGGTGGAGCTCTTGCATACAGCCACCCTGGTGCACGATGATGTGGTGGATGATGCTTACGAACGACGCGGTTTTTTTAGCATCAATGCGCTTTGGAAAAATAAGATAGCGGTGTTGGTAGGCGATTATTTACTCAGTAAAGGGTTATTACTATCGCTTGAAAATAAGGAGTATCACCTGCTCGAAATCACTTCGGACGCCGTGCGGCGCATGAGTGAGGGGGAGCTTTTGCAAATTGAAAAGGCGCGCAGGCTCGATATCACCGAAGCGGTATATTTTGAAATTATATCCAACAAAACGGCCAGTTTAATTGCCAGTTGCTGTGCAGTGGGTGTAGCCTCGGTGACCCAGGAAGCCGAAATGGTAGAGCGTGCACGGCAATTTGGAGAAAAAGTGGGTCTGGCCTTTCAAATCAAAGACGACCTGCTCGACCTGGGCAATGACCCTACCGGTAAAACGCGTGGTGTGGATATTCAGGAGAAAAAAATGACCTTACCGCTTATTCATGCGCTTTCGAAGGCCACTGGCTCCGAAAAAAAACGCATCATCGGAATCATTAAGAATCACAGCACCAACAAACACAAGGTGGCGGAAGTAGTACGTTTTATCCATGAAAGCGGAGGTATTGCCTATGCCTTCCAGCGTATGCAGCAGTTACAGCAAGAGGCAGAAGACTTGCTCAATGGTTTTCCTGATAATCAGTTCCGCGAAAGCTTACGTGCTTTGGTGGCCTTTACGGTAAACCGCAACAAGTAAGCTTACCTGATTAAGCGCAAGCTAATCACATAAGTACGTGGCCGAATGGGGCCGTACACGTAAGAAGCATCGCGCTCAGCACCGGTATCCAGGTCGCGCTGGAAGCTGTTGAGCAAGTTTTGTATGCCTGCTGTTGCTTGTAAGCGGGTACGTGAGCTCAGCAACCATTGACGTTCTATAAATAGCGACAGGTCGATAAAGGAGGGTGTGCGTACCAGCTCGGTGTAAGCGGTTTCAGGATCGAGCATATGCGCAACCCACATGGGGCCTGTGAGTTGTACATTTGACTGCAGGACGTAATTTTTGGAAAGTTTATGGCGATAACTTACAAAGCCGTACCAATCGGGTGTGCGCAATAACTGTGTAATGCTTGTAATGCTGTCGCCATTTTCGCTGCTCCAAAGCTCTTCGGCCTCCAGGAGCGGGGCGCGCTGCAGGCTGAGTCCGGCATCGAGTTGGTGGCCGGGCTCCAACACAAATTGCTGGCTGAAGTTTAAGCCATACACCCGCGCACCCGTGCCATTCACCTTGTTTAAGACTTGTATTCCACCCGGCAAAACTTCGGCATCGAGCAGTAAAAAAGGATTGTCGAGCTGTGTAAAAAAGGCTTCTATACTGCTTCTGTAAGCGGTTTTTCCCTTGTTCTGCTCCCATTCCCAACCGGCACTTAGGCTGTTCGATCGCTCAGGAACCAACTGGTTGCTCAGGCGTACAAATCGTGCGCTACCTCCCACAAGTTCGATATGTAAATCTTCATCAAATGCCTGAGGTGCACGGTATCCTTGTGCATAGTTGAACCGAAAGCGCGAGTTGGCCGAAAGCTGGTACATACTACCCAAACGAGGGAGAAGCATGGGGTACAACTGATTTTGCGTAAAGGCATCGCTGGCCAGATCATAGCGGCCGTCGATATATACTTGATCGAACCGCAGACCGCCCATCAGTTTCCAGCGCTCGCTCAGCGCGTATTCTGCTTGTATAAAATTACCCCAAACCCGATATCGCTGATCGAGTATGCGGCCATATCCCGGCATTTGGTCCACAACAGTATTCAACCAATATTCCGTACCCGCTGTAATTTGCAATCCACTGCCGGCAAAATAGTGCCAATTGATACCGCTGATTACGGATAAATCTTCGGCATTCCCGTAAGCATTCAAAGCAGCTAAATCATCTGCTGTGAGGCTGTCGCCGGCTTGGAGCACCCGTCCCCCTCCGCCATAATAGCTGTGGCGACGGGTATGCTGTGTGGCATTGTAGAGGGTAAATCGGTGGCGGTAATTGGCCGAATGATAAACCAGGTCATTCCGCAAGCCAAACAGACGGTGCTGCAGCTGTTCAGTGAGTTCGGTTTGGTGTGGCTCGAGCTCAAAATCAGTACCCCCACGCCGGAATTCTTCAAGACTATAAAAGTGGCTTTTGAGTTGTATGCGCTTATGTAGTTTTACAAAAGCATTTGCGCCCAAATGGTGCCCATTTAATTGCGTAATGTCGCTGAAACCATCTCCGGTAATGTCGTGCCAACCCCTGTTGCGTAAACTTCCGTAAAAACTGATGCCTGCCGTTTGGTTTTCATCCACCAAATCGATGTTGAATTGGGTAATGTTTTCGGGGGTTCGTCCCTCAATGAGGCTACTTTGCTGCCAAATGTTGAAGCCATTATCAACGGGCTCGCGACTAATGATGTTTACGGTTCCGGCTACAGCATTGCCGCCATACAATACCGAACCACCCCCGCGTACGACTTCAATGCGCTCGATCATAGAAGCCGGAATCTGATCGAGCCCATAAACACCGTTGAGGGCACTAAATACGGGGCGGCCATCGATGAGGATCTGGCTGTAAGCGCCGGGCAGCCCGTTGAGACGTACCGCCGAAAAGCCACAATTCTGGCAGTTATTTTCAGTGCGTACGCCGGCACTAAAGCTAAGCCCATCGCTCAAAGCCGGTGCCTGAAGGCGCTGCATCAACTGTTGGTTTATGACCTCTACTTGTACAGGAGCCTCACGTCTTTGGGTGGCTTGCCGATTGGCACTTACCACCACCTGACTAAGGCCCAACGGATCGCTTTGTAACTCTATTTGCAAGGGTAGGCTATCGCCCTGTAGTAGCTGAAGTTTTTGCTCATAGGTAGCAAAGCCCAGATAACTTACACGTAGTTGGTATTCGCCTGGTTTGACATTAAACCGGAACCTGCCCTCTGAATTACTGATGGCGGTGCCAGCGTTGGGCATTAACTGTATGTGGGCACCAGGCAAGACTTTTCCCTGATGCAGTACTTGACCAAGCAGGTGTTGGGCCGAAACCTGACCCGAGGCAAAACATAAAAATAAGCAAGCGATCAGCCTTTTCATGGCACAAATATAGCAATCGAAAATTAAATTTAGACTAATCTAAAAATATTTTCAAGGCAATGCTCAAAGGCAACCGCAAGGGGTTGGGATGATGGTTTGCTTGCCACAGAGCCCAGCTGCTTGGCAAGATTGCGAGATGGAGGCGGAAAGCCACCGGCAGGTAGATGGCGTTCCAAGTGCTACGGTCTGTTTTCGTCGGATGCTGACCGTAGCTGCTGGGGTTAAATCCCCGCCGAAATCAGGAAGGTAGCGGCAAAAGCCACGATGGCGTAGAGTTCGGGGAACACGGCCAAAACCATGGTTTTACCAAAAACGTCGTGACCCGAGGCAATACCTTCAATGCCGTGGGCTGTAACCTGCCCTTGCTGTATGGCCGAAAATAAGCCCACAATGCCCAGGGCCAAACCGGCGGCCAGCACCATGCCGCCTTGAAAAATCGTCATAGCTTCGAGCCCGGCTATTCGCCCATTGATTACAAAAAAGCCTGCAAAACCGTAAATACCCTGAGAGCCGGGTAAAGCGCTGAGCAGCATATAATTGCCAAACGCCTCAGGGCGCTTTTTGAGTGCTCCGAGGGTGGCTTTGCCGCCGGTAGATACGCCAATAGCACTGCCAACGCCCGAAAGCGCCAGCATTAAGCCCAGGCCAAGGTAGGCCAATGTAACTGCAGTAATCATAGTTGATGTGTTTTAATGGTGGTGGATTTTGGTTTCCGGAAAGGATCGTATGCTTTGCCGCCTCCTAAAAAGCCGGCATTCTTGTAAAATTCTACGAATGTTAAACGCACCGGATGCACAAAGGCGCTCAAGGTTGAAATAGCGAAGTTGAGTCCATGCCCTACAAGCAAGATGAGCACAAAAAACAACCATGAGATTACCGGAGGGCCATCGAGTACCGAAAAAGCAATGTTGTTCACCACCAATCCCAAAATGCCTGAGGCCAAGCCTAAGGCAAACAGACGGATGTATGAAAGCACATCGCCAAATAAACCGGTTATACCGTACAAATCCCATAAACCTTTGCCAAATTGTAGCCAAAGAGGCTTCCCGGGATCATTAAAGAGCAGGATGAGTGCCAAACCAGCCCCTAGCAGTCCGTAGGCTAACGCATTCCAGCCCTCACTCAGCCCAAGCAGCAGCAAGCCAGGGATGCCCACAATCCAGCCCAGGGTCGATAACCCATATACAAAGCCATACATCCGTACCCGATTTACCATGCGCAGACACATGCCAAAGAGGATTTGTACTATGCCTAAAATGAGCGATAGGTTAAATAATTCATCCGTATTCAGAAAGCGTATTTTCCAGCGTTCCAGTAGGGGTATTGATATCGTGCTAAGTTCGGCCCCAAAGAAGGTGCCTGTGAGTAAGCCAAAAGCTACAGCAGCACTGCCCAAAATGAGTGCCAAGCTAAAGATCCGCTTGAAAGGGGCTAAAGCTGCTTTCCGCCGGACTATCAATACCGCTATTACAATGAGCAAGCCATAGCCAACATCGCCCAGGCACATGCCAAAAAAGAGGGTAAAGAAGGGTGCAAAAAAGGGCGTAAGGTCAAGTTCCTGGTAACTGGGCAGGGCAAATAAATCGCCAATAGGGTGGAACAAGCGGCTAAAACGCTGGTTGTTGAGCAGCACAGGTACTTCATCGTCGGGCCCGGGTTTTTGGGTATGAAACACAAGTGGTGCCCGCTCAAAGAGCTGCTCTAGGGCTTTGATTTTATGTTTGGGAACAAACATCCCCAACAAACGCAGGCTTTTGCCAGCTGGTGTAGCGGTATGGTGATGCACATGCGACAACCGCAAGGCCATGGTTTCGGCATCGCGTGCGGCTTGCAACATAGGTATTCCATGACGCCAACGCCCCAGCATTTGCTTTAACTGTTGCTGTTCGGCCTGTTGCTCATGACGGGCGGTGGCCCAGGCGCTCACGTCTTCGGCGCTTAGTTGTTGGCCACTACTCATGGGTAAACTCATTTCCGCAGCTTCTGAAATGATTACAAAACCCATATCCCGATCATTTTCCCAAATGTGTTCGAGCAAATAATCTTGTTCCCAGACTGCTTTAAAGCTACTTTTGGGACAAACAAAGAGATGAAAGTGCAGCCCTTTTTCTTGCAGTTGCTGTAGGGCTTGCAGCGGTAGCTCGCCCCAAGGTGCCAGTTTGCTGTGCTTCTTGTGGAGCTGCTGCAGTGAACGTTCTAGTTCCTGCAAACGACTGTCCAAAGCATTAATGCGCTGGGCAAGCGTTACAGCATCGGCTGGAAGCGGTTGCCTATCGGTTTCTTTTTCTGCTACATCTGCTTGTTCGAGCAAAGCGATGAGCTGCTCAAAATGCTGAATTTGCCGCATTTTATATTCAGCAGCTTCTGGCAGGTCGGTACGAATGGTTTCTACATGCGCAATGCCCAGCTCAGCCAGCGCTTCTAAAAAAGCCGGGTAGTCGCTTTGATGAAGCAAGACCTCGTATTTGCGCATGGGGGTTATCATGCGGCAGCCTCCTTTTTCTTTTTCATGATTTTTTGGGTGGCTTTCCCCAAGTTTTCTTCGTCTTCGAGGTAACGCTTGATCTTGCGGATAGCCTCTTCATAATGCGGTATTTGCACCTTTTCAAAAAGGTTTAACTTTTGGGTAGTGCGTTTTCGCTCGGCTTCTAAAGCAGCTACTTCTTGGGCCTTTAACTGTAGTTGGGCACGTAATTCGAGCAAAGCGCGTAAGCTTAACCAGGCGTCAAAATACCAGGCAGGATGCTGTAGCGGGTCTAAGCCGCTTTCGGCCAATTCGAGTTCTCGAAATCGTTGCAGCTTTACCCCGGCAAAATTTTGCATCTGTGTGTGTATTGCTTTCAGTTCCGGCATGCCACCGGGCCAGTGTTGCCAAAGTTCGCCCAACAGGGCTGCTGCTTCGAGCTGCGTTAGATATGCGGCTTCTAAAGCCTGTAACTGCTTTTGCTGCTGCTTGACTTCATTGCGCAAAGCACTTTCCTTGGAACGTATTACCGGCAAAGCTGCCTGCCGAATCTTCAGGGCTTTCTGGTACTGTTGTAAGGCAACTTTGGTGTACTGAATCAGTCTCATTGTTTTCCTTTCCAGTATCGAGCTACCAAATCGGCCTTGATGCCGGTTTCTTCGGGGCTAAACCAAGCCGATACCAATTCCCAAGCTTTGTTCAGCATAGCATCCATAGGTAATTGTACCCGAATGGATAATAATTCGCGGGTGTATTCACGGGCAAAGCTGAGGGCCCGAGTGTCGTAATCGGTGAGGTCAAAGCCATTTTCCTGCTTTACACGAGCATCTGCCGCATCGGCATATAAACGGATACAGGCATTCATAATTTGGGGATGGTCTTCGCGCGTTTTTTTGCCAATCACCAATTGTTTCAGCCGCGATAGCGAACGGAAAGGGTCGATGATAACCTCTCCGGTTTCGGAATCATGGCGTAAAAAAAGCTGCCCCTCAGTAATGTAACCGGTATTGTCGGGGATGGCATGGGTAATGTCGCCTTGATTCAGCGTGGTTACCGCAATGATGGTAATGGAACCCCCCGAAGGCAGTTGCACCGCTTTTTCGTAAAGCCGCGCCAAGTCGGAATACAAAGAACCGGGCATGGCGTCTTTCGACGGAATTTGATCCATGCGGTTGCTCACTATGCTGAGGGCATCGGCAAAGAGGGTCATGTCGGTAAGCAGTACCAATACCTTTTTGTGATGCTCCACAGCAAAATATTCGGCAGTGCTCAAGGCCATATCGGGCACCAATAAGCGTTCAACCGCGGGATTTTCGCTGGTGTTGATAAAGGCTACCAGCTTGTGAAGCAGCCCGGCTTCTTCAAATCGCTGGCGATAGTAGATGTAGTCGTCGTTGGTTAAGCCCATACCCCCCAATACAATCACATCGGCATCGGCCCGCAGGGCCACAGTGGCCATGACTTCGTTGTAAGGCTGATCGGGATCGGCGAAAAAAGGAATTTTTTGTCCGCCCAGCAAGGTATTGTTCAAGTCAATACCTGCAATTCCCGTAAGTATGGGTTGAAAGGGCTGCGCCCTGCGTACCGGATTTACCGAAGGGCCGCCAATCTCGGTTTTGTGTCCTTGGGGCGCTGCGAGCCCATCCAGTGGATCGCCATAGGCGTTCAAAAAACGACCTAACAGGGCTTCGGAAAGGGCCAAAGTTGGCGCACTGCCTAAAAAACTTACCCGGGCCTGGTTCGAAATGCCCTCGGTGCCCGCAAACACCTGCAGGCTTACCGTACCGTTTTGTAAGCGCACCACCTGGGCCAATCGGCCATCTACCAGGGCCAATTCTTCATTGCTCACCCCCTCGGCTAGCAGGCTTACGGTGGCCTTGGTAATGTGGGTGATTTCGGTATAATGTCGGTTGAATGCTGTTTTTTCCATGTTCAGGCAGGACTTGCAGTGTTGAGATAACGTTGGGCCATGTCGTTGAGCTTTTTGAGTTGCAATTCAAAGGCAGGCGATGCAAAGGGGGAATAGTTCATTTGCTTACAGGCGTTGATCATGCCGTTGAAGTGTGGCCGTACCTCGCTAAAATGGCCGTATTGGTAATTTCGCGTACAAATGTCGAGCAGCAGCCGGGTCATGTAGGCTTGCCGCTCGGTAGGGCAATATTTGTCGATATCGTCGAAGGCATCCTGCTGCAAAAGCACAAAATCGAGCAGCTCGGCCCTCCAAAACAGCAAGTGAAACTCAGGTTGTACCCCATCGTCACCCAAAATGTTGATTTGGTCGGCAGCTTCACGTCCACGTAATAAGATGTTTTTGATCTGAATGGCATGTTGAATCCAATCGGCTTGATCAATGGCGGCCATGCTGGCAGCAAATTCGGGGTATTCGAGGTATTTCGAATAGCTATCGATGGGGTCGATGGCCGGATAACGCTTGCTGTCGGCACGTCGTTGGGCCAGGGCATAAAAGCAGCGCGCTGCTTTTTTGGTGGCCTCGGTTACTGGCTCCTTGAGGTTACCACCCGCCGGGGATACTGTGCCGATGAAGGTGATGGCACCCGATTGCCCGTTGTTGAGCACTACTTTGCCGGCTCGACCATAAAAGGCGGCAATGGTGGCGCTGAGGTCCATAGGAAAGGCATCGGGGCCGGGCAAGTCTTCGAGCCGGTTCGACATTTCGCGTAAGGCTTGTGCCCAGCGTGAGGTGGAATCGGCCAGGAGCAATACCCGCAAGCCCATGCTCCGGTAATACTCGGCCAACGACATGGAGGTGTATACACTGGCCTCACGGGCAGCTACCGGCATGTTGGAGGTATTGGCAATGATGATGGTGCGCTCCATCAGCTTACGCCCGGTTGTGGGGTCATCGAGCTGGGGAAACTCATGAAAAATTTCTACCACCTCGTTGGCGCGTTCGCCGCAGGCCGCAATAATCACAATATCGGCATCGGCCTGCCTCGCTATGGCTTGCTGCAATACCGTTTTTCCACTACCAAAAGGGCCGGGGATAAAGCCGGTGCCCCCTTCAAGCATGGGGTTGAGCGTATCGATGGTGCGCACGCCGGTTATCATCATCTTGCCCGGTCGTAACTTTTCGTGATAAGCCGTTACGGCCAAGCGAACAGGCCAATCTTGCAACATGTTAACGCTTACCTCCCTTCCATTTTGCTCAAGTCGGGCAATGGTGTGGGTAACCGGGTAGTTGCCAGGCGGACAAATATAGTTGAGTGTCCATTTGCCTTTAAGTGCAAAGGGTACCATGATGCGATGCGGTAAGCCGTTCTCCGTGGTCTCGGCCAGCCAGTCACCAGCGCGAACCTGATCGCCCGCATTAACCAAAGGGTTTATGGGCCAGGCCTGTGTGGTGTCAACAGCCTCGGTGCGTTGGCCACGCTTTAAAAACACGCCTTCGAGTGCGTCTAAATCGGTTTGTAAGCCGTCGTATTTTTTGCTGAGCATGCCAGGTCCCAGTTTTACAGAAAGCAACTGCCCGGTAAAATGTACTTCATCGCCGGGAGCGGAACCTCGTGTGCTGTCGTATACCTGAGCAAAGATGGTTTCCCCTTCTATTTTGATGACTTCGGCCATCAGCTGATCGCCCCCGGTATGCAGGTAGCATATTTCGTTTTGTCGTACCGCCCCATCGGCTTTAATGCGAAGCAGGTTGGCAATGAGTCCGGTTACTATTCCTTTTGTCATATCAGGCCAAGATTTCGTTGAGCATGGATTCAATTTTTTGGCTGCTGTTGAAGCCCGGGCTCACATACCATTTCCAGCTAATTTGCTGGCGAAGGGCATAGCTCAGCAAGGCATTGAGGCCAAATGTCTCATGAAATACCTGCTGTTCGAGCCACTCAAACAGGAGCTGATCGAGCTGCCATTCTTGTTGTCGGCTATTGCCGCTATGCACCAGCTGCTGTAAGATACCGGGCATGAGCTTTTGCTCGAGCCGCTGTTCGAGTACCGATAAGGCTGACATCGGGCTGTTTTTAAGCATTTGCCGGGCATCGGCATTTTCCGATGCTTGCCATTGGAGGCGGTAATGGTTGATTTCGTTCCTCAGCTCGAGGTAATCAGTGAGTATGCTTTGCTTGAAGCTGAGCAGCCAGCGGTGGTAGGCCCGCGCTAGCGTTCCCAAGGCCTGTGGCAGGGGGATTTCGCGTAATTGGAGCAGGCTTTCTTTGCTGAGATATGGCAGCTCGGCCGGATTGGAAGTGCTGATTTGCTCAGGGCTATGTTGAAGTGGATAGGGATATTCGGCCGGAATGTGCCCCAAAAGTAAGGGAAGGTGTTCGTTGTGCAGATACAGCCCGCGAAGCAAGTTGTATTCATAAGCGTCTACCAGCGGCATGGCGAGCTGGTAAAGGGCTTGCCAGGGGGGATCGCTGCACTTTTCGAGCCGTATGGCCGGTAGCGAACTCAAGAGGCCGTAATACTGACGTTCATTCAGCATCACCCAGTAATTTTTTAAGTTGATCGGACATGAGCTCCTGCATTACCATTTCGAAATCGGCGGCAGTAAAATCAACTACGTACTTGTTGCCTTCTACCTGAATGCTAAAGCCTGCACCCAATGCTGCATCGGCCATTAAAACCGGTTTTTGGCCCAGTAGATCATGCAAACTGGCTTCGATTTTTTCCGCCATTGCTGCTAAGGTGGCTTCCGGCATGCGAAGCTGTAGACGGCCTTTTTCGTCGCGATACAGCTGTTCGATTATTTGCTTGAGCAGTGCAGTGGGATTTTGATGGAAAGCCTCTTGGATGTTGTGACGAAGCACTCGGCTGTGTATTAGTTCACGGATATCGGCCCGAATACC
Source organism: Bacteroidia bacterium (assembly GCA_046291695.1). Classification (GTDB taxonomy): domain Bacteria; phylum Bacteroidota; class Bacteroidia; order UBA7662; family UBA7662; genus PNNG01. Next base: position 31,739 of record JBKBSO010000016.1, on the reverse strand, counting down.
TTCTAAGGCACGACGGCTTAGCTGCTGTAATTCGCTTTGTACGCTGATACGCAATTGCTTGGCCGCTTTATCAGCTTCCTGTTTGATTTTTTCCGCCTCTTTTTCGGCAGTACGTAGGATCTTTTCAGCTTCACTTCGTGCTTCAGCAAGGAGCTTTTGCTGCTCCTCTTCGGCTTTGCTGAGTCCTTCGTTTACCAGTTTTTCGGCCAAAAGCCGCAACTTGTCTTCCATAATCTCATGCCGTTTAGCTAGCCCAAATTACGAAAAATCTGAAATTAGACAAGATTATCTTTTAATTAAGCCGGACTTGGAAATCCGGCAAAACCGATTGATGCAGGAACAGCTGTTCCGGATTAGTGATTTTCCACCGCCAATAACCATTGTTGGCAATAGTGGTCGAGGCTAAAATGCGCTAAACTAGCCCGAGCATTGAGCTGCATTTGCTTATTTTGTTCGGGAGTCAGCTTTTTAAAGCGCACAAGTTTTTGGTAAAAGGCCTCTTCATCAGCGCACAAATAGCCATTTATGCCATCTTGTAATAATCGGGAATTTTCTCCAACCGGGCTGGCCAAAACCGGTATGCCGCACGATAGACATTGCTTGAGCTTAAAGGCCGATTTGGCCTGATTGAATGGGGTGTCGAGTAGGGGAGCTAGTCCCAAATCAAAGCTTGAGATATGTTGGTAGATGGAGGCTTCGTTGTGCCAATTCAGGTTCAAAGGGGCTTCTATGACAATGTGCGGGAAGGGCGAAAAGCTTTTGCTAAGGGCATCCAATTCGCTTTGCGATTGCACACCCAACAACTTTAACCGCACTGGAAAGGGCAAGCGTTTTAAGGCCGGAAATAATAATTGCTCCAGATTTTCGCGATGTGCCCCATAATAACCTATCCAACCCAGGCAAAGGGCTCCGGTTTGCTGCTGCCCGAGCCAGTGATGCCGCATGACCGGCGAACCCAGTAAATAGGCCCTGGAATTGAGCCGGAGGAGGTATTCTACCAAAGCCGTACTGCCACCGAGGCAAGCCGTTGTACGTTTTGCAAAATACAGAATGGTTTCGTCAGGTCGACGCAGGTATTCGGCATCGTCGATGTCGTAGAAGCTACAAGAAGGCCGCACAAACAACAAAAAACGGAGGAGTTGGGTGTAAGGGCCCTTGTTAAAGAGCTTTTGATAAACGATTACCGATTGGCGCTTGCGAAAAAATAAAACGGATACATACACCCGGATAAAATGCCGGACGTTAGCCCAATGATACGAAGGATATACAAAATCAAAACTAATGTTGTGCTTTTCCTGCATCCGTTGAAGCGGATAAATGGCACGATAGCGCACACTGGCTTCGTCGGCATTGTGGTAGGCAAACCAATAAATATGCTTAGGCTCCATGGAGGATCTTGGGGCAAGTTATGGGCTCAGGCCATTAGCTTGTTACATATTTTATGCGCAGTTGTTCCAGGGTCGATTGCATCAGTTGAATGAGTACCTCAGGCCGGATATCGCTGAGTTTTTTTACATAAATGCAGGATTTTCCCATGCTGAACTTACCTAACTGCGCTAACAGGGCGTGCTGTTCCGATCCACCCCAAAATACATACAACGAAATGGCAGCTTTACGTGGCGAAAAGCCCAGCAAAGGCCAGTCGCCTTCCTGCTTACTCCGCTCCGATTTGTAATGATACACCCCAAAACCAATGATGGAACTGCCCCACATTTTGGCTTTATGACCACTCACTTCTTCCATGAGCTGCAACAATTCATAGCTGTCGCGCTTCTTTTGCTCGTTATTGGCAAAGGCTTCTATAAACTCGGTTACACTGCCTTCGTGCTGTTGGGTTTTGATGCTCATGACAACGATTTTGATTCAGATAGCTTCAAGATTCGAATGTAAGCATATTGTAGTAAGTCCTGCTGTTTACCAGGTAGTTTTTTGTGAGGAAACCTCCGGCTGTGTGTATATACTTTTGGCCTGCGCATGGCGTGCAGCCGAGCAGGAAATAAGCAGCTACAGCTTAAAACTTTAAGGCAACAGATTGGCCGCTTAATGCAGCATATCGCTCTAGTACTTTGATACACAACAAGTCTTCTAAACGTGGATTCTGGAAGCGCCGGACAAAGGCATTTGCGTTTTTAATGATTTTTGCGGCCTCCTCGGGCCGCTCGAGGTAATATTGCATCTTGGATTCTACGTCCGAGAAATCTGTGTTGAGCTCAACATAATGTATTCCCGCAATTAATTGCCCTTCCATAAACCAGGTTTCGTAGCGGGGTTTGGGCATCATACATAAAGAGTTCGACGACAAGACCCATTTTAAATTGGTGGCTACATCGTTTCCTTCGGGACAACAAATAAATTTATACCGCAGCTGATCACGAATGCGCATGAAGGGCTTTTCCCAGGGTTTATCTTCTTTGGGCAAATTGGTTTGGCCTACATCACAGGCCGGATGATTCCAGAATTTCTGAACAAATTGCTTTCGTATATCCTGATAGGCACCCCCCCTCCAAACCAGCATGTCTTTTTTTTGAGCAAAGACATACGGGTCGTTCACCCAAACAAAATGGCGCGATTTATTGAGTTTGAATAAAACAGAATTGGCGTTGTTGCCCTGGATAGGCCGGGCCTTAACCAAGGTGGGAAAGGCATTCACACGGGTATCATCACCAAATCGGTAAGCGAAATGGGTTTCGGCTTTGAAGTAATGCAGGTAGTCTTTCAGGTCGAGGAAATAATCGGACCCTCCGTTTTTTTTGTAGTCTTTTACAGCAATGGCCTGGTTGGGAATATCAAAAGCGTCTTGCAGTTTACAGTAATAGTTGAGCCGCTCATTCAATTCATCCTGATTGCAAACCGCTTCATAGGCGCGGATTTTTTGGAGTTTTCGCCTGAAATAGGAAGCAGGTAGCTGCTGATAGCCATACCTTCTGATATAATAAACGGGCTTAATGCGCATGCAACTAACTACTTCCAATGGGCGAAAATACAATTTTCTCAGGAAGCATAGGCTGATGGAGGCCTAAGGAAAGCGATTTAACGCATAATTTGCAATTTTAAGGTTTCGTACACCCATCCGCTTTCACTTTTAAAGCTGAGGTGCAGCTGATAAATGCCAGCGGCAAAGCCGTGGAGCATTAGCGCACGTTCAAATGGCCCGCCATGGGGTTGCCATTCGGTTTGTTGATGTACAACAGCACCCTGCGCATTGGTGATGCGCAGCTGGAGCTCACCGGCATGGGGTGTTTGATAGCTTAAATACGCTCGCTCATTGCTCGGATTGGGGTAAACCCGGGCGGAAAAGGCAACTGCTTTTGACTGTGCCACGGGCAATCGCAGCACAGCTGTTTCAATAGGCTCGGCCCAGCCATTGGCCAATTCCGACTCGGAACCTAAACTCCAATATCCTGATTCAAAACCAGCTTCGGCCGAAACCCACAACTCAATAAGGGTCTGGTTGCCGGCACATTGCACTTCCTGCAAACTAAACCAACTCATCATGAGCTGCTGCTTACTGATGGTATAACTAAAGTGCCCCCCCTCGAGTAAACAGTGCACCCGTTCAACCCGGATGCCTTCAGGGATGTTGATTACCAGCGAAAGTGCCCCTAAAGCGGCCGCATCAACCAGTTGTAGTGGAATTGCGCAAGCCTCCTGGTCGAGGCGATGGCGTCCGCTGTGCACTAAGCTTACCGAAGGTTTTTGCCGTATGCCGGATGGTAGGTAGGAGCCGTTTACATCGCCATAGGCGAGCGTATGGAGATTTAGGTGCAGGCTGTCGTTTTGCAGCCGTAAACGTTGGGTTGTAGGTAGCCAGTCGCCGCTACTAAAACCGGAAGTTTGTTTGGAGAATCGTCGCGAAATTTCGAGGGCGTCAGAAGCATTTACACTGTTGCTGGCATTTACATCTGCCGCCTGCAATCGCAGGTTATACAAAGCTGCCAGTCCCGAAAAATGCCGGGCTGTACGGAGTGCATCGGTGGCGTTTACCCCTCCCCAAACCAGGTTGGGTGTGGCACTGAGCTCGTAAGTGCCGTTATCGAGCTGGGTAAAAGTGAACTGGCCCGAAGCATTGGTTTGAACGCTTTGAAGCACAAGACCTCCTCTTTTCAACTCCACGAAGCTGTTGGAGATGGGGCTAAGTGCACTGTTGTCGTAACGCAATACCCCTTGAACCCGGTTGTTGGGCTGCAATACCGTTACCGCCACCGAATCGGAAATATGGCAATTGCTGTAGCCAATGCTGGCCACATACACCACATTTTCTTGGGGTGCAACCAATAGCGCTTTACCGCTGCCCAGCGCAATCCCTTGAGGCCATTGTACATCAAAAGCCTCCCATTGAATGGGTGGCTGGAAGCGATAATGCAGCCGGCCTACCCAACTTACCGCGGTTTGTCCTGCTGCCCATGCACTGCAAAGCGCTTCGGCATTCGACAACACCAGTTCATTGCTTTGCAAACTATCGATGCCCGTGGCGTAACGTGAATGGTATTGCAGGTAAATACTCAGCCTTTGACCTGCTCCGATGGGGATGGGATTATGCAAAGCGAGCGGATAAATCGTGCTGCCTGAATCGACTTGAATGGCATATACCCCTGCTGATGTCCAACTGCTGCTGTCGGATTGAAAGCCTGCTTTCGACCCCTGTAAGTAGTACACCTTTACTTGCTGCGCGCCACTGAATTTGGGCAATAAATCGATGGCCTGTAATTCGAGCGAATCCATGGCCTGTAGTTCAAACATAAAGCCACCTCCGCAATCGAGTACGGCCGAGGAATCGGCCAAAAGGTTGCTGAGCTGCTTAGGAACGGCAAAATCGGTAGAGGCCCGAAGCCATAAGCTATCGCCCCGGTACATACTGGTGTCGGGGTTGATGTTGATGTTGAACGCACGGTCGATATAGGTGCCAAGACTTGTGATCAGGGTGTCTTCCGCCGAATTAACAAGTTCAAAAGCCAGGTGTAAACTATCATTGGCGGGGGCAGGGGGAACCGTAGCTTGCCAAATGCTTTGTAACGTGCTCGGAAGCGGGTGCATTACCAGGGGTGCTTGTTCCACGCCATTGTGGGCAATCAACAGCCGGGCCGATAGCACAGGGTTGGTGTTTGAAGCATACACGTTTAGCTGGCGAATTACCGGCCCGCAAAGGGATTCGGCAGGAGTAATTGTAAAACTATCTACTGTGTTGGGAAGATAAGCGGCACGGATGCCATCAAATTCGTAGGCGCCTATGTCGGGAGCGGTGCCGTTGAAGGCAGGGCGCTGATGGCCATCGATGTCGGTATTCGGGAGGCCCAGGGCAGGAACAACTACTGCTCCCGACTCCATGAGGCTGGCCAGCCCGGTCGCCGGTCGTAAAGCAACGGATGCCTGCAAAGGCGGGGCTTGTTTACCACTGGCAGGAATCGACTGTGTTTCGTTGTTGGCATTCCGAAAGGCCGAAAACACCCGCCAGCTCGCCAATTCGGGGTACAGCCCAGTGCTGCCCGTCCCTTGTCTACCCAGGTAATGATCGGCCCGATTGGCCACCAAATAAGCGTTGTTGTTGAGGTTAAAGTTGGTGAAATTGAAGCTCGTGGGGAAACCAATGGCATGGTAAATGCCCTGGCCACCACCCTGCCGCGTGACCTTGACCCCGACCACATTGTTGATAAAGCTGCCGGTTGCACTGGTGTTCGTGACCAAGAACCCACAAGCCGCCGGCATGTCGGGCCCTGCCTGCTGTCCATCGGTCGACAACAGCATGGAATTGTAGTAAATGCCGTACTGCGTTCCGCGATGCACTTCTAAAGCTGTGGCCATTTGATTGAGACCGGTAACCAAAGTGCCAGAGCTACGGATGTCGTAAATCAGGTTGTTGGTAACCACCACCTGGCTGCCCACATCCAAAAACAGCCCCCGGGCCGGCCCTCCGTTCTGGTGGTTGTTGTGCACGTGGTGTATTTTGTTTCTACCGATGACTACGTTTTGCGTGCTGTTTCCCGCCACTTGCATGCCGGTTTGAAAACTAACCACCGGGGAACCACCGATGTAGCAGATCTCATTGTCGGTGATGCTGGCCGTTTGCATGGCATATACAGAGATGCCTATGCCTTGCACCCGATGGGCGGGCAATTCAGTACCCACGCGGCAATGTCGGATGGTGAGTTGATGGCCCGGGGCAGCATCGAGATTCAAGACCAAAATACCCCCATTGGTACGTTTTACGTCCACATTTTCGATGCGCACATTGCTTATGGAATCGCCAAAAAAAGCGATGTTGGCCAAGCGACTGCCGAGGATGATGCCGTAGCTCGTTTCGGCATTGGGGTTGGTTCCCCACACATCGAGGTTCAGTAAGTTGATGTCGCTCACGGTCCGCCCTGTCACGGAGCTGACCTGGACAACGGCAACCCGCTCCAAAGTCGTTTCTTTGAAAACGAGCTGCAGTTTTCGAAGGCTGTCGGCCCCCGCCAAAGTAAAATGGCTGAGTCCATCTACATTAATCAACCCATTGGTTCTGGGTGCAATGCCCGTGATGCGCACCGACTGCCGGCTGCTATCGGCCAACACGCGGACGGGGCGCTGGGCGCTGACTCCCGGATTGTAACGAAAGTTAATCGGAAAACTTTCTGCCGCGTCGTACAGACTGTCGATCAAGATAAAATCTACCGGTCCGTTGATAATCGCACTGTTGAAAGCCTTTGATGCCAGGCTTAAAGTTGCGAAATCGGCTGGCCCTGAAGTCCCGACCCGATAGGTGCCTGCAAGCTGTGTGATGATGGAATAGCTATAGCTCGAATCGGGATCGATGAGTGGCCCGGGCAGCGTGCCGCTCCCACCGGCGGGTGCTGTGGTGAGTTGCCCAGCAGCGTTCTGCACAGCAAAATAGTATTGAATGGTATCGAGCAACTGTACCCCGCCGAGCAGGGTGTAGTCGATCAGGAAGTGATGGGTGCTGCCTGTGATGAGCGGTATCGAATCTGTTTGCCAGCTCTGCTGTGTGCTTTTCTTGTAACGCAAGCGTGCGCTGCCGGGCACGAGGGTCGACAGCGTATCGGTGATTTCTGCGCTCACCCAGCGGTTGTTGCCAAGCAAGGTATCGCCCAGCAGGATGGGGTTGATTTGCGACAACAACAAGCCGGTAAATTCCACAGCACCGATGTCGGGGGCCGTGCTGCTCCGGACTTGACCGGTGATGTCGGTGGGGATAGAAGCGATGGGCAGGCCCCGGTTGTCCAAAGCAGGGTTAGAGGGGATGAGCAGGCCTCCCGGCCCGAAGCCGGCGTCCATAGCCACCGATTGCCCGTCCTTTTGACTGGCTTGCTGCCAGGCGGTCAAGCTTGGGTAGATGATCCCGGGATTAAAACCGATGCGCACCGGACCAGGGACTTGTAATCCAGCCGAAAAGTAGTTGTTGTGATTGATGTAAGCGGCTGTGGTGTCGAGGGGCTGCCCGAAAGCGAGCAGCTGGGCGTTCGCCGGCAATACCCCGTCGATGGGACTGATCTCGATGTGGTTGTTCACAATACTGATCGAATCCCACGCCCTGATATTTAAAGGCCCAGTGACCCAAATCGCCGCTTGCGGAAAGCTAAAAGTGGTATTGATTTGATACCGGATGGTGTTGTGCGCAATTTCCAGCGCATCGCGAAAGCCATTGGTGGCGGCCGTGCGCCCGATGATATTCAGCAAGCGCAAAGACAGGTTCTGAGCGTTGATGTTCAGCCCTGGCCGGCCATCGATGATGTTGTTGTAAATGCGGCTCTTGACCCCTGCTGGTCTTTGACCTTGTATCGGTTCTTGGATCTGAATGCCCATGCCGCTCATCAAACCGCCGATGGTATTGAAAGCAAGCTCCAAGCCGACCACATCCGTGACAACGATGCCCGGCGCTGTACCAGCAAAACCGGCAAAATCCATGATTTGGTTGCCCCGGATCAGAAGATCCGCTTGCGCTTCAGTCCGAATGGCGGTACCAAAAAAACCCGTGAAACTGTTGTTGATGATTTGGTTCGCCGGGCTACCCTGCCCAAGCAAAATTAACGGCCCCCAAAAACCTTCAAAGGTGTTGTGCGCAAACAAGCCATGGCTGCCTAGGAACTGCAAGCCGATGTTCAGACTGCTGGGTGACAGGGTTTGATCGATGAACCTGCAGTGGCTCACTTCGGCCCTACTCCGGAACGATTCGAAATGAACAATGGGCTGAAAATCTAAAACCCCTGGTCGCGTTCTAACAAAACTCAGCTGTCTGAATTGGATGCGTTTGTTGCTGTTGCTGTTGAAAATAGTCGGATTACCGGTCACACTGCTGTCTTGTGTAAGTACCACAGAGCTAGCCTGCAGGCTACTGCTTTGCAGGGTGAGCGCCAGACTGCTGTCGCCCGGAATAGGGCCTAAAAAATAGGGGCCATAGTAGGTGCCAGCTGCCAGTGCAAGCACCACCGAATCGGTCATGCCGCAACTATAGAGGGCGGCAAAGGCCGCCTCCAGATTACTAAAATCGGCACCTGCCCCACCCACCTGGTAGGTGCCGGCCAGACCAGTGCAGAGGTTGCGACTCAGACTGTCGTTGCCCGGCACGGCATCAGGGCCTAGACCGTTCACATTGCAGTGCCAGAGCTCCAGCTGCATTTGACCCGAAGCAGGGCTGGGCACGCTGTTGGGGAAGGTATAATCGAAGCTTTGGCCGGCCAACAAGGGCTGCGGGAAATTCACCACACCACTGCCCACCACAGGCCCGCCATCGATGCGGTAGTTGAATTCGGCGGAGAACAGGGTATCCGCACCGCTGTTTTGTACCCGCATCCGGATTTGAGCAGGCGTGGCACCCAAGTTTTGTGGCGACACCAAGCGCAGCAGCCGCATATCCCGCCCCGTGGCTGGGCGGTAAAAAACAGCTGCATTAACCTGGTTGGCTGTGGCACTTGGACTGGCGAGATTCCCTCTATAGGTAACCTGCCCGCCCGTCAACAGCGTCAATGTTCCGTTGGTAAAACTGACCGGAAAGCTGGTACTGAAGCCATTGGTAAATTGCATCTGTCCTGCCTGAATCCAGACAACAAAGCGCTGCGGACTGTTGGCCGGCATGTACAGGCTACCTTCGAGCGGGATGGCCACCACATTGCCTTCGCCCGACAGGTTCCCTCCGCTGTTGGTATGATAATCGGATACAATTTGCTCCCATTGTTGTGCTGGGTTGTTAACAAAGGGCTGGCCGGTAAGCGATGTGCTGCTCCGCCATACGCTGAAGTTGCCACTGTTCCCGAGGATGCGGCAATACAAGGTGTCGATGTAAACATCGGTATTGGATTCGAGTTGGAAGCTCATCATGCCCGTCATGCTGCTTTGCGGCTGCAATTGGGGGATGGTACCCCAGAATGTTTGGGCGCGGGCCGATGGATGGAAAAAACTACAGATAATAAGTAAAATCAAGCCAGTTTTGGCCGCATGAAAGCTCAGGGAGGTGTTTCCGTGCATAAGTATATTGGTGAGGCAGCTAAGGCTTTGAAAGCAAGTTTAAACAAGGGATGTGCCGGTAGCTTTTCATGTAAAATCGAGTAGCTCAAAACTAATGGATTTATTCAATTTGCTCAAAACAAAAGAAAGAGAAATATGAATGCAGGATTGTGTTGAGGATTCAAAAGCTAAGTTGCTCAAGATGGGGGTATAGGTAGCTGAGCAAGGAAACAGGCGGATTAGAGCAAGGAGGCTAAAGTCATTGTACCCGCTGAAATTTTGCATGCCAGCGTCGCTCCTTGGATGTTACCAGGAGTTGATACTGCCCGGGGCGTAAAGCGGCAATCGATAATTGCCATTTGCCATCGCCCATGGCCATGGGCTGCGTTATCGGTATTAAGCGCCCGAGATAATCATAACAAGTCCATTCCAAATCATAATCGGGCATAGCTGGCAGTTCGATAAAGAGCTGGTCGCGGCTCGGGTTAGGGTAAAGTTTTAAGGCAGGCATGGCCATTTCCTGAGGGATATTGGTGCTGATGCGTCCTCGCATATCCACACAAAGCTCGTCGTTGCTAGGGTGAGTATCGTACGGCCAAAGGTGTTTGATGCATAAGGTATAACCTGCGGAAGTGTCGCTTAAATCAATGGCTTCTGACAGGTTGTACAGGAGGCTATCGCCCGGAAATAGGAGCTGTTGAATAAGATCAGAACCCACAAGACTGCCATTCCAAATAACTTGCAGGCCTACCCGTGAAACACTTTCTCCAGCCAGGTTCATGATACGAATTTGGGGTAATAATTGATATGCTGCCGCGGTTCCATTGGGGAACAATATGCTGTCGATGGCGAGATCGGCTGGATTATCCCCTCCGATTACGGTAATCTTAAGGCTGTCTGCTACACTGCACGACCAACTGGTGTCGTGTATGGTAAGTACGACAGATCGGTTTGCTGACCACCGAAGCGTATCGGCAATGGCCACCACCTGGCCGTTCAATCGCCATGTTATCGGTTCACCTAGCTGAAACATGGCGGCTTGACCCAGTTGGGTGTTTTGTTGATGGCTGGCGATTTGCCACGAGGCTGCCGTTGCTGGTGAAGCCGTTCTGTATAACCCGGCCGATTGTCCGGTTTGTACTGCCGCACCTCCCCAAACATCTAAAGGAAGTTGAAAACTGTTCGGGAAGCTGTAGTTGTTCAGCGCCAAAGCCGAAAGCGCCTCACCGCTCAAACTATCTACCAACAATAAACCACCACTGCTGCTACTGCTAAAATAGGATCCTGCGTTGAGTTGATAAACCCGGTGGGCAGGCGATGATATTACTGAACCACCGCTTACCAGGTATAAATCCTGACCTGGTGCCAAAAGCAAGGCAGGAACTGCATGACTAAAAGAGGTGCTTTGTCCATGAAAGCTAAAACGAATACCTCCGGTATGCACGGTATCCTTGCCCAAGTTGGTGATTTTCACAACATCAGCATGCTGATTGATTAAGCTTAATCCAGCAGGCAGACTTCCCGTAGGTTGGCTTCCAAAAATGCCATAATCATAGACGAACTCTGTAAACTGCAATCCTCGGCGTTTGGCGCTTTTAACATCTGCGTGCTTCACCATAGGCGTATTGTAGGATATGGTGGTGTCGGGCCCCAGCCTCGCAAATTCAAACTGTCGGCCGGTGAATGCAGGCAATACGAGGGTATCGCTCTGGTTACCCGAGCTGTCTACGGCAAAAATTTTTGGTAGATACACGCTATTGCGGGCTAGACTTGGCAAATTCACCAAAAACTTACCATGCTGCACTGTTCCGGAATCCAACAAAGGATTAAGGCTTAATATCAGACTATCTGACCAAAGAAGTAACTCCACCCGTTCAATACCGCTTCCATTGGCAGTGTCTTTTATCATAAATTCCATAGCCCTTCCTGATGAAATACACGAAGTATGAAATTGTGGCGAATAGCTGAATTGGCTAATCTGAGGTGCTATAAAATCGTTTATTCCATGGCCCGAAATGCGTAAATTCATGGAGTCAATGGCATGCATGGTTCCAGCCTGTATTTGTAAACGGATGGGATAATGCCCGGCTGCTAATGGAGGACTTTCAACAAATGCTTTGCCGGAGTTCGCAATACCTATCCACTGCCAATGCACGGTATCTATTTTGATGGTGCTGAGGTGATTGAGGCCCGGGCTAGGCTGCATTTGGCCGTAATTAAGCCAGGCATCAGCCCGGTTTAGATCCCATAAATGCATGGCGGCTCCCTGGGTGTTTTGTAAGCTTAGCCCACCGCCGTGCCACGAGTCGGCCAGGTGCCAAAGGTTGTGCGTTGTTAGCGGATTAAAGTCAATGGGCAGATAGTCGATTTGTTGGTTAAATCGGTCATAAAGTGCAAACTCATGCCCGGAGAACATCCGTCGGTAGCCTGTGCTATCGGTTTGAAAGTGGTAAACGCCATTGCCAGAGGCGGAAACGCTATTTCCCACGATAATGGCATGTTGAGGATACAGAAGGGTGCCTTTTGGAAATTCGAAACTTTTTAGAAAATCGAGCGACAAAGCCGACCGAACCACCAAGCCGGAAATATCAAGGGTGTCTGTACCAAAATGGGTGAGCTCTACAGCATAGGTTAAATCTGCAGGTAAATGTGCAGGCCAGGAACCTGGAAGTGCCGAGCTATCCGTTAGAAACTCGGTAAAGCGTATAGGGTAACGTGCCCTACTCTCTGCTTGTAGTACAATGCTGTCTGCCTCGGTGAGGATGGTATCAGCACCCAGTTTGAGGTCAAGCAGGGCATCTTCCCAGGCATGAAGATGTGGGATAACGGCCCGGTTGCCCGTACTATCGGTAATGTACAGGTGTAGGTAGCAGCCTCTGGGCGCCTGGTGAGCTATATGAATTTTCCACAAACCATTAAATGCCGTACCACTATCGCGCTGCAAGGGCATAAGCAAATTACTGGTGTTACAATTTAACAGAATCTCTGCCTTGAATATGCCTGAAACAGAGTCTGACAACAAAAAGGAGATCGAACGCGCTTGAGCGTGATGATTGACTTGGCGAAGGTTGTCGTCCCAGTAATGCAGGATGGGTAAACTTAAATCTCGGCTGCGAGCGGCATTGAACTCTGTAGCTCCGGGGTCGGGAGAGCTGCTCCCAAAGGCCGGGCGATTTTGACCCCTAAGGTCGTGGTTAAGCATGCCGCTAAGCAACGGTATGCTACGGCCCATATCATTTATTTGTGCAGCCAGCAGGCTGTCGGGTAAGAGATTCGAGGATAAACTGTAAAGCTGTGGGTTACCGGCAAATGAAAAAGACTCGCGGGAACTGCCATTGGCTTGCAGTTCGTTTCGCCAGCTTTCTAATGTAAAATACGTGACTTGGCCCATTCTTCTGGCAAGTCCCTTATCCGTGCCGGTGGTAAATAAATAAACGTTGTTATTAGGGTTGAGGGTGGAATGCTGTGCAGAAAATAAATTCCGTGCGTAGTAAACATAGCTGCTTACCTGGGGCTTGGTCGATTTTAACTCAAAGATATTATTGGCAACCTCCCTCAGGTGGTTTTGTAAAGGGGTTGAAATGGCATACATGGCGCCATGGGTATGGTTACCGCTATCGGATAAGCTAATGGTGTTGTGGTAAATATTGGTGGCACCGGTTTCCACATCTATTCCGGTAAGTTGTGCTACATGTACTAAAGGGTTAAGGGAGCCAAAGCTATGGATATGGTTGCTGATCAGATGGCCATGGGTGCTTAAACCCGTGGCAATTCCAGTGGCTTCATTGGCAACCCTGATGTGGTGAATGCGATTTCGTAGCACAATGGCGTTTGCACTATTGTAAATCAGAATGCCAGTGATGCTGCTTGAATTCTGTAGATAAGCAATTTCATTTTCTTCTACCAAAGCATTGCTGCTGGACGTAAGTGTAATGGGGTAAGTGGCATGCGAATAAGAGGTGTCGGTGCCACCAAAAAAGTTCCTATAAATATGAGGAGAAATGACATGGATCATGGAGTTATGACGTAAGCGTACGCCATTGTTTAAACCCTCAAAGCGATTGTAGGCAATTAAAGTATTCACCAAACGTTGACTGAATTCACCAACCCCATCTATACCAGTAAGTTGATTGCTAGGGTGCGTGGCCTTAATGGTAAGGTAGCAAATCTCGGTGTTTACATTACTCAAACTTTGGGTAACCGACAGGCTGATAACCCGTTTGTTAAATGGCGAATGGTCGATAATGGTGATAGTACCCGTGCTGTCTGGCGATCGACCATACATTTTTGTATTTCGGCTGGTGTGAAAACTAAAAATCCAGATGTTGATGCCCGCCGGGTTTTCGAAAATTACGTGTACGCCATTGTCGGGCTGAATGGTGATGGATCCTTGTGGTGTCATTTGCTGAGGAGCCCCTATGGTGATTGGAAAAGGATCGTTTGGATAGGTCGAATCCGTTAGTAGAAACACATAGGGCTGGTCGATAAGTGCCGTGCTCGCAAAATTTAAGGCCGCTGTTATGGTACTAAAGTCATGGGAAGTGTCTGCCCCGACTCGAAAAACCAAGGCATTTGGGGGAATCGATAAGTCAATTTGTGCTTGTGCATGGGGAATATGTACGAATACTGCTCCTGAGACGATTAAAAAGTAACTGAGGAGTTGACGCATAGCAAATTGTTTCCGCTAAAATACACAAGATAATATAAGGACCAATTGTAATGAATATCTTAGCGATTCAAAACAGAAGTCATGCGTTTGGATCTCGTCACGTTTTTTTTACTGCTTTTAGCTGTAGAACATACAAGTATTGCCCAAACAGTGCCCCCTGCTGCCATTGGGTCGCAGCTGGCGCAAAACCCCATGAGTGGCAACACAACTGTTCGTAAACTTCAAACCATTTATGCTCCGGGGCACTTTTTAAACAATCAAACCAACGGACGCATCACCCATTTGTACTTCAGGGCCTTGGGCAGTATTACGTCGGGTTTACAGGTCGATCAACTTGAAATCAAACTTAAGCAAGTTACTTTCAGCTCATTTGCCAACAATCAGTTTGTCGATAGCCTCACCACCGTTGTATTTCCCGTACCTAATCGGGTGTTTTCTGCGGCAGACATCATTGGGCCTTACCTCCGTATTCAACTCGATCAGCCATTTACCTATGACAGAACACAGTCTTTGGTCGTTGAGGTATCGTCCAATAGCGCTTTAGGCACATTTACCGGATCGGGCGTCACCCGTGCAGCAAGCAGAATTTTTGCGATCTCAGCTACGGCCAGTTCGGGCAGTTTAGACAATGTGCAATGGAATATGGGCTTCGACCTGCTGAACCTCCAGCCAAATAATGCACGCCTCGATCAGATTATCGCGCCTGCGACTAACCGCATTCATGTTGGCAATAATGCCGTAGCGGTTGCTTTCACCAATATGTCGCCCGATACCCTCTTACAACTCCAGTTGGGCTATCGTTGGGGAACCCAGCAGGTCCATGAAAGCTGGAGCGGGTTCTTGGTGCCAGGTGCTTCGGCCGTATATACCTTTTCAGATTCTTTACTGGCCAGCCCTTCACAAACCGATACCCTCATCAGTTGGTGTGCTTTACCAAATGGACAAATCGATTCGAATGCGAACGACGACACGCTTAGCAAAGTGCTAAACACAACCATTTCCGCAGGGGTTTATACGGTTGGGCAATCAGGTGCAAATTTTAACACCATTCAGCAGGCCCTTGATGCTTTTAACGATGCAGGTATCGCCGGTTCTGTAATCCTGGAGCTGCAACCAGGCACCTACCTGGAATCTTTAAGCTTTGGGTCGCAAATGGGAACGGATAGTTTGAGGCGTGTACACCTCCGTCCATCATCCAACCAAGCTAATAGTGTTACCATCGTGGGGCATCAAGCACCAGCCTTGTTTGCTTCGGGAACAAACTGGGTAAGTGTCACTAAAATCAACTTCGAACGAAATGGCGTACAAAGTGGGCAATCAGGCGTGGTTGTACTTCAAAACAGTACGCAATGGCAATTCGACAGCTGCCAGTTCATTGTAGCGAATAATAACTACCAATCGCAACCAAATTTACAATCGAATTTTAGAGCCAATCAGGTACAACATTTAACCATCACAAATAGCCATTTTCAAGAGGGCATATACCAGCTCGAAATTACACATACAGCATCGGCAGCTAACCACAACCTGCTGGTGGCTAATTGCAGGTTTCATGGCGCTAAAGGAGGCATATACCAGCTAAATGGGGTGAATGGATTTAATTTTCACCAAAATACTGTGGTCAAAAACGATGTTTCAATCAGTGGGGCCTATACCCAGTTCTTACACAATAATGGATTGAATGTGGCTTTTACCAGGAACTTGATTGAGGTAACAGCGCGTGGTAGCTTGTTTGTATTAGAAAACCTCAACCGTTCAAGTAGCACGGTTAACCTGTTTGCAAATAACGTGATAAGTTTTGACCTGCTCGGGAATGCAAGCTTCATTTATGGCAATGCAAGCACGCCTGGTTTCCTGAGTTATGATTTTGTATACAATTCGGTGAGGCTGCAAACTGCACAAATTCCATTGTTTAATTCCGGCATGTTTCATTTCATGTCGTCATTGCCTTCACGTTACAACGGTATTACCATACAGGGCAATATTCTACAGTGGATCGATGGGGGCAATCCCAGCCCTTTTTATCGCCTGGGGTCGTCTCAAATTGCACCGCTACTTAGCATTAATGAAAATCTGTACAATTTATCCCACCCACACCGGTATGCTTCGCTGGCGAGTGGACAGTTTGTTGCTTTCCAACAAGTAGCAAGTTGGGATATGCAATCTTGGAATAAGCCATTTGAGCTTGATTCAACACAACAATACCGACTAATTGGCCCCGACAACAGTCGCTTAGGTACGTTACGAACAGATGCACAAGAAGATTTTTTGGGCAATGCGAGAACGGGGCCAAGTACTGATTTGGGGGCATTTGAGCTGCCTTTTTTCCAGCGACCTATCCTTGTATTTAATCCTCCGGGCAATGTTGATTCACTGGGCCCACGCCCGGTACTGTTGCGCACCATCACACAGCAAGCAGGAGATAGTGTGCCTATCTTGCTGAGGTTTAAATACGCAACGGATAGTGCTTGGGTCAACAGTACGGTACATAGAACTTCGGCAAATGAATATACAGCTATATTCGATTACAGTTTGTTAAACGGCACACCCTATGGTCCTCGTGAAATTGAATACTATTTTGCTTATCAAGATAATGCCGGTCAATGGCAAAGTTTTCCTTTTGGGGGTAATCAGTTGCATGCACCTTCAAGGAGGTATTCCTATCAAATTTTACCGGTGCTGGCAGGCACTTATGAAGTAGGCCTTGGTAGAGATTTTCCAGACCTTCAATCGGCTTTGGCCATTTTAAGCAACACCAGAATTGCCGGCCACGTAACCCTTTTACTCACCGATACGTCCTACTCGCACGCCTATATTGGAAACATTACAGAGGGTCTTGCATTGGATGATAGCAGCTACACCATTACGCTTCAGCCAGCCCTTGGGGTTCATACTAAAATTCAGTTGTTAGGCCCTAATGCTGGTTTTGCCATTCGAAACCTTAGAAATTTTGCTTTTTTGGGCCAAGATAGCCTTGGAGGAGGCAGTGTTGAGTTGGTGTATTCTGGTTCGCAAAGTTTTAACTTTATTCAGCTAACTGCCACCGGGGGAGCATGCCACAACATCCGACTTTCCTATTTAAAATTCAATTCAACATTACCTTTAAACAATAGCATAGGCATACATGCCGCGGCTCAGGGTGCTAACCGTCACCGTGAAATTGAAATAACACATAACCAGTTTTTCAATCAAATAAACGCTATGCAGCTGAGTAGGCTAGCCAATAGCACCATCGCCCACAATGTCATAGGGAATGCCACCGAAACCAGTAGGTCCACCATTTTCGGATTGTCGGCCGAGCATAGCGATACCCTCCTTGTTCATCATAACCGAGTAGAAAATGTGAGCCTAAGCTGGTACAGTAATTCTTCGGCCAGTGGATTTCGTTTTTTTAACATGGGTCAAGGTTTGGAAGTATCCAACAACATCATTCAGAACTTTGGTTCTGACAGCTTATGGACGGTATTCGGAACACTCACAACGCAGATTTCTGGTATGCGTTTCGAAGGAAATATTCCAGGGGCAACCGTTACAGGGAACCTGATTCGGGGAATCAGAGGCCCAAAAGCCCGTTCAAGCAGTCTGGATCCCTGGTTTGAAATAGCCGGTGTTTACGATTTAGCCAATCTAACACAAAATAGCGCGCAACTGACCTACGCCCATAACAGTATTTTCATAGATGGGCTTTACACAAGCAATACGCGATTGCGAACGGCCCCAATCGTTTTTACCACCAACTACAACCGTAGGTTTTACAACAACCTCTTGGCCAATAATGCAAAAGGTGATACCAGTCGTTTTTTAGCAGGAATTTATTATATGCCTACACATGCGCTGAGCGCTTTGCTGAATATGGAGCTTTCACATAACAGCTATTTGCTCGATACGGCAAATCAGGTAAACCTGTATCAAAGCGGAAATGGGCTAAGCTACGCCGATTTGGAAAGTTGGCGAAGTCAACTGGCGCAGCCAGGTCGGCAACAAGAAACTACGGCATTTTTAAGACGCGTCGATTTTTCGATAGCAATACCTCAGCCCGATGCCCCTCTGATCGCTTTAGGGCAGCTCCTCAAGTCAAATGCCTTGCAAATTAACCTGCCGCCAAATGCGAGTAACGATTTAAATGGTGTGCCCAGAGGGAATGCCACACAGTTAGCTGATATTGGGGCGTACCAAATTTCGTCGCCAAGCTCTGTTGATGCAGAAGCACCGATATTAAGTCTGTTAAGTCTCGATACCAACGCCATCTTGGCTTATCCGGGTGGAGTAAGAAGCTTTTCTGTTCAAGCCACAGATGCCGAAAGTGGCGTAAGCGAAGTATACTTGTCGTTATGGAATGGTGAAACCGAAAGCAGGGTGCTCTTAACGCGCAGTAGTGGAACAGCTCATCACGCTACCTGGACGGGCAGCCTGCCAGCCGATACCCTGTTACCGGCATTTAGTCTTTCTGTGGCAGCGCGTGATACCGTAGGCAATACCGTATACTCAGGAATTTCTAAGGATTATACCAATTTGGATGGCCGCATAAACATCAAGACAAGAGCAGTGGTTTCAACCAGAAACACCATTGAAGCAGAAGCCTTGAGCCCGGCCAGACAAACCTTAAGGTTTACCGAATTGTCCTTTTCGCGTAACGCACCGGGCCGAACGCCAACTTTCCCTGCCTATGTCGATTCTTCGCAACATAGATTTTTAGAAATCAGCAATTTGGGCACGGATAGTGTTAACTTAAATGGATATTACCTTTCGGCAAATCAAATTGATACTTTTCGTTTTAACGCTAACATTTGGATGGCTCCGGGAAGTATCCTGCTCTTTTCTTCTGGCAGCGGCCAAGCCGATATTCCCAATCTTTATTTCCGATGGTTCATGCTCGACATCATTGCCAACACCTCTTCAAATCAGCAGTACTTGCTATATGGGCCTGAGGATGAACTTATCGATGAGCTGGTAATTAACGGTAGAACCACTAACTTCATTCCTGCTCATAATGCATGGAAGGGCGATTTCCTGCGCCCAATCAGCGGTACTTCAGGACTAAAACTGGTTGGAATGGACATGAATAGTGCCAAAAATTGGGAGATAAACAGCCCACAATCACCGGGTAGCCTAGGCTTGCTGAACAGCGGCATTCCACAGCAACAAGCACCCCAATTCCAATGGGGTGGTATTATGAATGGCCAAACAGCTCCTAAGGCGCAGCTTGGGCCGCTGCCGGGTGGCAGGTATCCCATTGCTTTGCAAAGCACATTGTACGGGCAGCACTATACCGATACCGTGTTGATAAATGTAAGTGGTTCCGATAGCACCGACTTTATTCCTCCGCTCATCAGCGAAGTGCAATACAGCAACGATTTTTTTGATGCACGATGCAACACAGCCATACGAACGCTTACGGTAAGGGTGCAGGACACCGGGGATGGTTCAGGCGTTTCGGCGGTTTGGGTGGTCATGGAGCAAATGAATGGACTTCTTCAAACGCAACTGATGCGTCGAATCAGTGGAAATATAGCAGATGGACGGTATGAAGCAGATATGAGTGGTTTGCGAAATCCAGCCATGTTAAAAATCGTCGCCAAAGACAACAACGAGCTATTTAGTGATACCTTGGAGCTGGGAAATTTCGAAAATACTCGATATGGACTGCTCACCTCTGGTGACACCACTATAAACGCAGGAAGCCAGGTTAAAATTGGTGCTAAGGCATTACGCCCCGATCGGCTGGCACTGCAGCTGACCGAAGTGGTTTTTTTTCCAACTGGGTCTGGTTCACAACCGGTGGCCACCTATCCTGCCGGATTAAACATTTCGGGAACGAACGACGCGTTTGAAATTACCAATATGGGCAACAGCACCTTGTTTGTTGGCGGCCTTAAATTGGTGGTATTTTCAACGGGTGCTACCAATCCAACCATTAATTATACGCTGCCCGACTATTTTTTACCGCCTGCGGGTCAAATGTTTCTGGTGATTAGTGAATTAGCACAAAACGCCCCAAACGTTTTCAAAATATCCAACCAAACTTCGCTGCTAACATCAGGAATCGCATACGGCATCTATTTGTTTGATCCCAGCGATAGCCTGTACCTAAGCGCCCTCAGTACAAATGGATATAATTTCCCTGCCACATTAAACATACCTGCCCATGTGTGGTCAGGTCCTGCCATTGCCGATGTGCAAGGCCGTTCGAGCGTATTTCGTATCAATGCCAACAACAATGCTACGGGTTGGGCCCCAAGTATCAACGCAAGTACATTAATGAACTTGGGTAGTTTCATTTCCTGGCCCATTCCCACCGATACCGTTCAGTGGTACAGCTCCACCGGTTTTATTGGTTCGGGCGATTCTATTTTGGTGAGTCCAACCCAAAACAGCTTATATATTGCTGAAGTCAGCAATGGTAGTTGTACAGCCCGCGATACCATTTTTGTAGCGGTGAACAGCAGCAGTAATTCTTTTGATATAGAGGTTTTAGATATTCTTGACCCGGTTCATGGACAACCCAACTTGAGCAGTGTTTCCGTTCGCGCTCGCGTAATCAACCGTAGTAACGTAGCTATTAACCAGGTGCCTATGCAGTTGCTCATTCAGAGTCAAGTCTTTGCTTCGGAAAGCTTACGGGCCTTTATGGCCCCTGGCGATACCAGCATCCTGCAATTTAATACGTTATGGCAGCCGCCATTAGGAGAACTTCATCGCGTTTGTGTGGTAAGCGCATTTCCTGGCGACCAAAACCTATTAAATGATTCGGCTTGTGTGATTACTTTTGGGCGACCACTCCAGAATAAGGCACGAGTGCTTGAGGTAATAAGTCCGGCCAATGGGGCAATTGTGCAAGATTCGGTATTGGTGCGTGTAAGGGTTAGGAATGTGGGTACCGATACCCTTAGTCAATTGCACCTGGTGTATGGGCAACCAGAGCTCATTTTACATCAACAAACCTTCAATGTGTTTTTGCTACCCGGACAAGAACAAGTGGTAACCTTCAGCCGGCAATACAGTCCGGTAGATACCATAAATACGCTATGTATGTGGAGCATCAGCCATCCTAACGAAAGGCGTTGTGTAACCGTAGGACGTGCGACGAATGTGCCGGGTAGTTCTAGGGTCGGCGCTGGCGTAACGCTGTATCCTAATCCTGCCCAAGAACGGGTGTTTATCCAGCTCGAAGCCCCTGTTGAGGTCTATACCATATTGCTACGCGATGTTCAGGGACGTATTGTAGCTAAGGTACATCCCGATTTTGAACACAACCGCATGGCATTGAACACCCAAATGCTGCCAAATGGCTTGTACTTTGTTCAGTTGTCAACAAGCTCAGGAACCAGCGTTAAAAAGCTGCTGATTAGGAGGTGAGTAGCATTATCAGCGAAACAGTCTAAAGATTAAATGCCAAGAACATTCTCAGGCTTATTTTCTCAGAGATTTTGAAGGTTACATTGGATAGGTCACACTAAGGTTGAGCGCACAAAAAAGCCCCCGGCTTTCTCGGAGGCCTTTTCAAATGGCTAGCATGATTAGCGTTTCGCCAACCAGGGCATAGGGTCGATCTTAGTTGTGCCTTTCCACACCTGCAGTTGTACATCGGCTTTGTTTTCCGATTCATCGAAATGTACCGTGCCCAGCACCTGTCCGGTTTCAATTTTACTGCCCTTACTAACTGTTACATTATCGAGGTGCGCATAAACGGTGAGGTATTGCCCGTGACGCACAATGACTGCCTTTTGCATGCCAGGGATACTTACCACGGCGGTAACTTCACCACGAAAAACAGCCTTTACTTCGGCATCTTTGGCGGTACGAATGTTCACACCGTCGTTACGAACTTTTACATTTTTGAGTACAGGATGCGGATGTTCGCCAAATTGTTCGCTCACAAAGCCCTTAACCACCGGCCAGGGAAGTTTACCTTTGTTGGCTTCAAAATCGGCACCTAAGGCCTTGGCTTCGGGGGTGAGCTCAAATTCTTCGCGACTTCCGCGAGCCGGTGCATCGGCTTTTTTGCCTTGTTGTTTCAAGCGTTCGGCTTCTTTCCTGCGCGCTTCCTCAAGTTCGCGCCGAATGATGTCTTCAATGGCTTTTTGTAAGCGTGTTCGGGCGGCTTCCTTTTCTTTAAGTTCCTGACGAAGCTTTTTCTCGTCTTGCTGAAGCTCTACTACCAATCGGTTGGTTTTTTCACTTTCGTAACCCAAAAGCGATTTTTGATTTTCTTCTTCCTGCAGCAGGGCTTCTTTTTCGCGTTTTTTCTGTTCTAATTGCTCCTTACGTTTATTTAGCCCGGCTTGGGTTTGGTTAATGAGCCGCACCTGCGTTTGCCTGAAGTCGTTATATTGCTGTAAATAACGCAGACGTTTGAAGGCCTGGTTAAAGTCGCCGGCCGAAAGTACAAGTACCACATTGTTGTAATTGCTGCGGTTTCGATAAGCCACCTGGAGCATACGGGCATATTCGTTGCGCAGCTTTTCTAAATCGCGTTCCAGGGCTTCGATCAGGGTGCCCAAGTTGTCAATTTGTGCTTGGGTTATCGAGATGTCGTTGTTGTAATTTTCGATGAGCCGCTCACGCACCTGAATTTGCTTGCGCAAGGTAACCAGCTGGTTTACACTGGCTGTTTTTTTACGCTGAACTTCTTCGAGCTGTTTTTTGGTGAAGCTTATTTGCTCCATCAGCTGATTTCGCTGGGCCTCAAGCTGTTTTTTGGTTTGGGCCTGGGCTCCCGTTACCATCAACAGCATGATCACCACACTAATCCATCTTGCTGTAGGAATTCGGAATACTAAAAGGATAACGCTGCCCATTTTCTTTTACAAATTTGGAAAAATTTATGTCAAAAGCACCTGATTGGCTGCCTTGAATGAGAATTTGAATTTGCTGCGGCAATTGTTGCTGCTCAAAATCGAGGTATTTGGTGTAATTTACAATGAGCTGTTGGCTATCGCGCTGCACCCGCGTGCTGGCAATATGCTTGTTGTCGGGCGTGGTGCTGAGCTGGTATTTCAATTCGGGCCCTTCGAGATACAACATCCCATCAGCAGCCAATACTGGTCGATAGGCGCGCACAAAGTCGGCATTGTTGAGCAGTACATCCTGCAAAATAGCAAAGTTGAGGGGTGCCTTGCTGAGTTCAATCAGCCAGCTAAAGGGCTTTTCGAGGTATTGCTTGTTTAGCCGGTCGACTACAAAAATACTGTCGGGCCTGATGAGTGCGCGAATGGCTTCTATGCCTAACATGGGTTTAATACTTACCCAAATTTGCTGGTCTTTTTGCATGCGGATGCTCACCGCTGAGCTAAACGATTCTCCATTCATTCGTGCCGTGATGCTACCGCTGATGCTAAGCTCATCGAATTGAAAATTGTTTTGCAGCAGACTTTGCATCCGCAGTTCAGCCGAAGATAAATGAACCGCCGGACTGTCTTCGGTCATGCGTTTTTTACTTTTACAGCCTGCCATCAACAAGCTGATTATAAGCAACATGACTAGGCGCTTATTCATACAATTTACCATCGGCTACTTTTTTGTTGATAAAGTCCGATTCAACCCCGGCCGCTTGAGCGCGTTTCCAATAGTCGATGGCCTGTTCGGTTTTGCCCATTTTGTAGAGGATATCGCCGTAATGCTCCAGCAGGGTGCCGTTATTGCCGTCTATGGCCAAAGCTTGTTCCATAAATCCTGCTGCTTCGGCATAGCGCCCTTGCTGGTACAAAATCCAACCGTAGGTGTCGAGGTACGACGCATTGCCAGGCTCCAGTTTGAGTGATTTGGCCGACATTTCTTCGGCCTTGTCGAGCCGCTCACCACGTAAGCTGAGGTAATAGGCGTAATTGTTTAGCACCAGGGCATTTTCGGGTTTAATTTTGAGCGCACGATCGTAGCTGGCATCGCTTTCTTCGAACTGTTTGATGGCTTGGTAGGCATCGCCCAGAGAGGCATAAAATTGTGACTCGAGCTCTGCATTGCCGTACACCATGCGCACACCCGAACGCAAAATTTTAATGGCAGGCTCGTAGCTTTTTTCTTGCAAGAGGGCTATCCCGGCCAAAAAATAGGGTACCGGTTGGTTCGGGAAAAGTTCAGTGGCTTTTTGCCCGTCGGTGCCCAGCAATTGGAATTGCTGTGTTTCGAGCAAACTCAACAGGTATTGTTGCCAAACAGTATATTTTTGTGCGCTCTGATCAAAGTCGATGGCGTTTTTGTATGCCTTTGCCGCTGCTTCGAATGCGCGGGTATGGTACATCAAATCGCCGCGAATAGCCCAGGCCTTGGCTTCTTCGGGATGGGTTTCTACGGTGATTTTGCTGAGCTCAAGGGCCAGTTTGCGCACCTCGACGTTGCGGTCAAAATCATCGAAAAGGGAGAGCAATACCTGAACCTTTACGTCGATATCAACATCGGGAAAAGCAAATGATTTTTGCAAGTACTCAAAGGATTTTCCCTGGTTGCCTTTGGCTCGCCACGAATCTGCCAGGGCAATGTAAATCTTGCCATTGTCGGGCTCCAGCAGCAGCGCTTTTTCAAACTGCTTCCGGGCAAGGTCAAAATCGCCCTTTTCGAAATACAATTGTCCCAGGTAGAGCAGATAATCGGCCTCGAGGGGCGAGGCTTCACTCAGGCGCCGAATTTCGTCGATGGCCTTGTCGGGTTTATTCAGCTTTAACCAATATTGCCGCTTTTGTTCAGCCAGCTCCGGAGCAGGTCCAGTGCTTTTTTCTACTTCGTTGAGTACCTTGATGGCTTCTTGATATTCATTTTGCTCCCCATAAAGCAGCGCAATGTCCATCAAAATGGCAGCGCGGTCTTGATCAGGCAGCATGCTCAATCGATGCAGTACAGCAATCGACTCCTTTTGTCGCCCCAACTGACGCAGCAAATCCGCTTCGAGCCGGAGATACCAAGGATTGCCTGGGCTTAGTGCTGCTGCCTTGGCAGCGTATTCCTGGGCACGAGGCAGTTGTTGCCGGGCCAAACTGGTGCGTCCAACCTCGTAATAGGCCTGTGCATTGGTGGCATCGCGCTTGATGATTTCGAGAAAAAGATTCTCGGCCACACCAAAATTGCCAATGAGCTTTTCTTTTTGCGCATTAAAGAACAAAAAGTCGATCTCCATACGCTCGGCCTCCGAAAGGACGCGTACTTCTTGTTTTTTGCCCGCAAGAGGGCCTGTTTTTTTGCTGGCACAGGCCGACAATACAACCGCAGCAAGTGCCAGCAAGAGGAGCTTGTTTATCTTCATTCAGTTATTTGATTGTAGTCGCCCACGCTTAAATCACGAGCGCGACCATTCCATGCAGCATAATTGCCTAACATGGCATTTTCGAGCACCAACTTGCTTACCTGGCTGTGGGTTTGGATGATGCTGTTCTTTATCACCGATTGTTCGATTTTGCTGCCATCTCCTACCGAAACATGCGGACCTACCACAGCGTTTACGATTTGCACGTTTTCACCTATGTAACAAGGCTCAATGATGGTGCTGTTTTCGATTTTGGCTGAAGTGGCACGCAGCGGCTGATCTTTGATAAACTCAAGATAACGCTGATTGGTATAAACTGTGGCATCTTTATTCCCGCAATCGAGCCACTCGGTAACTGTACCCGGGAAAAAGCGGCTGCCTTTTTGCTTCATATTTTCGAGCGCATTGGTCAGCTGATACTCGCCTTTATCTCGGATGTCGTTATCGAGCAGATATTGCAACTCCTTTTTCAGGTAGCCACCGTCTTTGAAATAATAAATGCCAATGATCGCTAAATCGCTGATAAAGGCCTGTGGTTTTTCGTGGAATTCACTTATGTGCCCATCCCCGTCGATTTTCACTACCCCAAACTGCCTGGGGTCTTCTACCTGCTTCACCCAAATGATGCCTTCATGTGAAGTGTCGAGTGTAAAGTCGGCCTTAAATAAGGTATCGGCAAAGGCAACCACCACCTTACCTTCGAGGGCCGATTGCGCGCACAAAATGGCATGTGCTGTACCTAAGGCTTCTTCTTGGTAGTGGATACTTCCCCGGGCACCCAAATGACCGGCAATGTCGAGAAGTTTTGCCTCCACCGCCGGACCAAAAGCAGGCGAAACAATGTAGGCAATCTCATCTACCGACTCGTTGCATACTTTTACAATGTCCTCCATGAGGCGTTCAACAATGGGTTTACCGGCTATGGGCACCAGGGGCTTGGGCACAGTAAGGGTGTGTGGACGCATACGTTTGCCGAGACCGGCCATGGGTACAATAATTTTCATGGTAAATTTTTTTCGCTTTGGTTTGGTGGCTACGAAGTTACGGATTTGAAAAGCTTTTCGGCATAAAGCCCTTGTAAAGCATAACCAAAAAACAACAAAATCCGCAATAACCAAGCAAAGACTTCCGGTAATAAAGGGGAAATGCCTAGATCAATGAGGTAAACCAATAAGGCCAATAGGAGGTAACGAGCAATGCGATTGAGCCGATATGGAACAGGATAATATCGTTGACCTAGCCAATAACTTAAGAGCATCATACTTAAATAACAAACCAAAGTGGTGTAGGCCGATCCGGTGTAGCCGTAGTACGGTATGAGTAGCCAATTGCCAAAAATAGTTATGGCAGCACCGGCAACCGATAGGTACATGCCCCAACGGGTTTGGTCGCTGAGTTTATACCAAACCGATTGGTTGTAGTACATGCCCAAAAACAAATTGGCCAAAAGCAGAATAGGAACTACGCCCAGTCCTTCAAAATAAGCGGCATCAATAAAATGCCGTACGATAGGCAAAAAGAGGGTGACGCCCAAAAATATCAACCCTCCCGCAAGCACAAACACCTGCATTACCTGCGCGTATACCTGCCGGGCATCTGCCTGGTTCGCCTGCCGAAAAAAGAAGGGTTCCGCCGCGGTGCGGAAGGTTTGGGTGAAAATGCTCATCAGCATGGCCAGTTTATATACCGCACCATATATCCCCACTTCATGTAAGGCTTCTTGCGTTGACATGGGCAGTAGGTATTTCAGCATAATGCGGTCGATGGTTTCGTTGACCATGCCCGCTAGTCCAGCAAACAATAAAGGCAACGCATAGCCAAACATCTGCTGCCAAAGACCGTAATCGAAGCCCGAAAAACGGCGCGGAAAAAGCGGTAACAAAAAAACCAAGGTAATGCCGTTGGCTAATAAATTGCTCAAAAAGATGTAACCCACTCCTACTTCGGCGCTATACACCAGGTTGGTAAGGAACGAAAGCTTCCCGCTTGCTACCAACCAAGGACAGAGCAACAAAAAGAATAAATTAAGCCCGATGTTTAAGCCAATATTAACCAACTTGATGCCCGCAAATTTTAGCGCTTTTTCTTCGTGCCTCAGCCGGGCAAAGGGTAATGCAGCCAAGGCATCCAGCCCCAAAATGAGGGCAAACCAACGGATATATTCAGGGTGGTTGGGATAACGAAGACCGTTGGCAATGGGCTGGGCCAATAACAAGAGTAGGCCGGTAAAAAGTAGTGAGCTTATTAATAACGACCAAAATGCGGTTTGATATACACGAAACCCTTCGGACTGTACTTTGCGAAAAAATGCGGTTTCCATCCCATAGGTGTACACAATGTTCAAAAAGGCCACCAGGGCGTACAGGTCGGTTACCACCCCATATTCGGCAGGTAAAAACAGCCGGGTGTATAGCGGCACCAACAAATAATTGAGGGTGCGACCTAAAATGGTACTAAGCCCATAGGCTGCAGTTTGCGAGGCGAGTGATTTGATTTGACTCAAGCGATGGCTTTGTTTGCCAAAAATACAATTATTGGCCTATAGTTGTGGGTATGCTATGAAACATGCTGTTTACTTGGACCCGAACGAATGGCTGCATCTACATGTATGCATTTACGTCTCCTTTCAGCCAAAAGCGTACATATTGGATTAAACCCGGCACCGTATGGCAAATCACAAATGCCGCACATGCAAGTAGCAAACCGAGGCATCCCGAGAGGCGATGGCCGACTCGGGATTTCAAATTCCAAATTGCCCCGCCCTATGATCGTAGGCGTTGCCTATTGGACAATGACGTAGGCGTAATTTTGAATGATGAATAAGGTGCACGATAGCGCGAGTGATGAATTGGGAATGACAAAGGGCGTTAGCACGTGCTATGAATTTTGAATAGCCCCGAGTGCCATCGAAGGCATACTCACCGGGTTAAGTACTGCTCCGAATTCCGAATGGCAAATTTCAAATCAATGCCGTTTAGTTAAGCAAGGTAAGTTTAATTTTTTACCCCCGGATGGCCGAGGTTTTCAACACAGATTACGCAGATTACACAGATAGTCTGTGCAGCAAACAAACGAAAGAGAACACCAAAGGTGCTGTGCAAGGCAAAACTTTTTTCGATTGCTGACCGCTTTTGCTTCGCAACTCGCTTGATTACCCAGAAAGAGCCGTTTCAACCCAGTATCTTTCACTCAACTCAATGATTCGTTAACTAAACGACATTGAATTTCAAATTCCAAATTCCTACCTTTGTGTCCGGTTTAAGTATGCACCTTATTACCAAAGCTTATGACAGTATTGCACAATCGTGTCGATCGCCGCTTGCTCAAGCAGCGCTTGATGGAAGAAGACTTCCGTAGAATTACCCTTTCTTTTTATCGCTACGTGATTTTCGAAAATCCCCAAGAAGTTCGCGATAAACTCTTTTTACAATGGCAGGTCCTTCATTGTTTTGGCCGCATTTACGTAGCCCGCGAAGGTATCAATGCGCAAATGAGTGTGCCCGAAGCGTACTATGAGCAGTTCCTACAAGAACTTTATGCCTGGCCTGAGCTGAAGGACGTACCCCTTAAAATTGCGGTGGAAGATGATGGCAAATCGTTCTTTAAATTAGCCGTAAAGGTCCGTGAAAAAATCGTAGCCGATGGCTTGGATGACAATAGCTTCGATGTAACCAATGTAGGGAAGCACCTAAGTGCCGAAGAATTTAATTCGGCCATGGCCGACCCCGCTGCCGTGGTGGTAGATATGCGGAACCATTACGAAAGTGAAGTCGGCCATTTCGAGGGTGCCATTTGTCCGGATGTAGATACCTTCCGCGACGAATTACCCCTGGTGGCAGAAATGCTTCAAGATAAAAAAGACGCTAAGTTGCTGCTGTATTGTACCGGGGGTATACGTTGTGAAAAGGCCAGTGCCTATTTCCGCCACCTGGGTTTTGAAGATGTAAATCAGTTGCATGGGGGCATCATCGAGTATGCGCGCCAAGTACGCTACAAGGGCTTACCCAGTAAGTTCAAGGGCAAAAACTTTGTGTTCGACGAGCGTTTGGGTGAACGTATATCCGACGAAATTATCGCCCATTGCCACCAATGTGGTGCGCTTGCCGACACCCACGTAAATTGTGCAAACGAAGCTTGCCACCTGCTATTTATCCAGTGTGAAGCCTGTGCTGAAAAATTTAATCACTGCTGCAGCGAAGCCTGTAGCCACATCTACCAATTGCCCGAAGACCGACAAAAACAAATCCGTAAGGGATTGCAGAAATCTACCCAAAACATCTTCCGAAAAGGACGTTATCGCGAAACCGCAGGCACCATCGTGCAAAAAATACCACACGCCGATTTTCAGTCCTGAAAATTGCGCTAGATTATGCTAAATTTGACAAAAATTCCTTTACATGAACAACATACCCGAGAATTTAAAGTACACCGCAGAGCACGAATGGGTTGCCGTTGAAGGCGATGTAGCCACGGTAGGCATCACCGATTTTGCACAAAGTGAGTTGGGAGATATCGTATTTGTTGAAATTGAAACCGTAGGGCAGACCATCGGTAAAGACGAAGTTTTTGGCACCGTTGAAGCTGTTAAAACCGTTTCCGACCTGTTTATGCCGGTTTCTGGCGAAATTCTGGAGAAAAACGATGGCCTCGACAATACGCCCGAAGTACTCAACAGCGATCCTTATGGCGAAGGCTGGATGATCAAAGTAAAACTGTCAGACACTGCGGAGCTTGACTCACTTATGTCGGCCGATGATTACAAGCGCCATATTGGACAATAAGCTCAGCGGGCAAATTCGAAGGCTCGATCGGTCGCGTTTACCCCGGCTGTTTATGTTTTGCCTTCCGCCTTTGCTTTGGATGATGCTCATCATGTTGATGATCGGTTTACCCGGTTATCGTTTCCCGAGTAGTGAACTTTTCAGTACCGATAAGTTCATTCACTTCGGGATTTTTTTCGTGCTTTCGATTTTGTGGATGCAGGCCTTCATCAAGCAACCGGCATTGCCCATGCTGCGTTTCGAAGCGGGATATTACAGCTTGCTCATTGGCATCGTGTTTAGTGGCCTTACCGAAATGTTGCAAGGCATGGTGTTCATCCAGCGATCGGCCGATTTGATGGACTATCTGGCCAATTGTGGAGGCACGGTGGGTGGGTGGCTCTTTTTTAAACTTTTTATCAAGCGCTGATGCTCAAAGATCTCAAGGAATTAAACGAAAAGCGCATTCTCTTTTTTGAGATTGGACTTATTGTGGCTCTTGGAATGGTGCTTATCCTCTTTAATTGGCGTAGTATAGAACAGGAATGGAATGCGCCCATCAACTATAATCCCGAATGGGACAGGGTGCAGCAGATTGAAGACCCCACGCCACCCACACGACAGCGCACATTTACCCCCCCGCCACCGGATATTAAAATCACAACGGCCCCACTTACCGGTAATATCGAGACGGTGCTCCAGGAAATTTTTGAAACCGAATTGGCCACCACAGAAATTACCAGCGATCGTGATGTAGCCATTCCGGCCGGGGCCTTTACGGGTGAATCACCATCCATCCCGGTTGAATACAGCACCGGTGAGTCCGAAATATTTACCGTGGTGGAAGATATGCCCCAATTTCCGGGTGGGGATGCCGAGCTCCTTAAGTTTTTGTATGGCCAATTACGGTATCCGCCTTTGGCACTCGAAAGCCGTATTCAGGGCCTCGTGGTGGTACAATTCATCATCGACGAACAAGGCAATATTACCAATCCTATAGTCGTACGCTCACTGGGTGGCGGCTGCGACGAAGAAGCCTTACGCGTGATCAAACTCATGCCCCGCTGGACGCCGGGTAAGCAACGTGGCCGCCCGGTTAGGGTGCGCTATAACCTGCCGGTACGCTTTCAGCTGCGGACAGATTAGTGTTTGACGAGTCTTATTCGTTCATGAGCTGCCGTAAGCACATAGATGCCGGGAGTAAGGTTTTGTACGTCTAACTCATGATGCCCGTTTTCGAGCCACCAGCGTTTAACCAGTTTCCCGTTTATGTCGGTAAGCTCTACCTGAATGCGCTCACGAAGCTCGTCAATTTCAATATAAAGTAGCTGATTCACAGGGTTGGGGTAAGCCCGAAGTACCGGCCTTAGCAGGGGCTGATTGAGCGATAACGTATTATCGATACGCAACAAAGCAGCCCTACTTGTATCTATACAGTCGTTCATACTGAGTAAACAAAGGAAAAGCGCATTATTATCGCTGGCATCTACACTGTTTATGGTAATTTGATGGGAATTAGATCCTGCATATTTGGCATTATCAGTTAAGGGTTGGGGGTTTAGCCCTTGTCCTTGCCTGATGTAGGTTGTCACTTTTCTTTCAACCTTCGGTTAATTTTAGTTTAAAGTTAATCGTTTATTTC
>JBKBSO010000015.1:0-85385 GCA_046291695.1 Bacteroidia bacterium | reverse complement strand
AACTCTTAATGCTGTTTTCTTCATCTTGCTTCTTTTAGAAAGTCAATTGAAGTGTCAACTTTTTTCAGGCACTGTCATTTGCGATGCTCAAAAATCGGGAATTAAATGCAAGAGAGGAAATGGACGGTGATGAGCAGTGAGCATGGCTGCCTTCGGGACTGTGCTTTTTTGTCAAACTCGGAAGTAAAAGTGCGCCAAACTCGGAATTTTGATTGTATTTGCCAGGAATAAAGGTCGAATCTTTTGGCTATTCGCGATAAAGTAGATACTGAAAAAATGGGATCGCCTGCCTTTTTAATGGTGCTCACCGGTGGAAGCATGGCTTATCAGCGCGCAGATGGCATTTGGGTGGTATCCTTTGGCTGTATGAAAGCCTAAGCTTTGAAGCCTTTGCCATAAAGCCAGCGTAGATGGGCGACAATTTTGTGGAAACAGATTAAAACAATTTTTAATGTGATGAGTTATGTAGTGGTGTTTTACGGCGGGTAATCCGTTGGCAATAACTAACTTTGCAACAATTTTTTAGCCTATGCAGCCCATTAAAGGTTTTTCGAAGCTTTCTAAAGCCGCCAAGATTGAGTGGATCAGCAATCAGTTTTTCAAAGATCCAGAAGCCGCTTACGATTTATTGAGTCATTATTGGCATACCGACGAGCAGGTACAAAAACTGCACGACGAGTTCATAGAAAATACCATTACGAATTTTTACATGCCTTATGGCGTGGCCCCCAATTTTTTGCTGAACAACAAACTGTACACCATCCCCATGGTGATAGAAGAAAGTTCGGTGGTAGCTGCCGCAGCCAAAAGTGCTGCTTTTTGGCTCAACCGGGGCGGGTTTAAAGCCAAGGTGGTATCGACTAAAAAAATTGGACAGGTACACTTTATTTGGCATGGCGATGCGGAGAAATTGCATGATTACCTGCCCGAATTGCGCATGCATTTGTTGGAGGGAACGGCTGAAATTAGCGCCAATATGCGATCAAGGGGTGGTGGCATTACCGGCATAGAGTTGGTAAACAAAACCGATCAGGAGCCCGGATATTACCAGCTACACGCCACTTTTGATACCCGGGATGCCATGGGGGCCAACTTCATCAACTCGAACCTCGAAGAATTTGCCCGAATCTTGCGCCGTAGTCTCGAAAGCGATGCTCGGTTTACTGAAGAAGAGCACGAGCTCACCATTGTGATGTGCATTTTGAGCAATTACACGCCCGAGTGCCTGGTACACTGCGAAGTAAGTTGTGCAGTTGATCAGCTTGCCGACGGCGACGATTATACCAACGAAGAGTTTATAGAGAAGTTTAGCCGTGCCATCCGCATTGCCAACATAGAACCCTTCCGGGCTACCACCCACAACAAAGGCATCATGAACGGCATCGACTCGGTGGTGCTGGCTACCGGCAACGACTTTAGGGCTGTAGAAGCTTGCGCCCATACCTATGCTGCGCGCGATGGACAATACCGAAGCCTGACACAAGTTGAGGTGAAAGACGGTATTTTTCGTTTTTGGATTGAAGTGCCTTTGGCATTGGGTACCGTAGGGGGCTTAACCACACTACACCCGATGGTGAAATTCAGTCACGAGTTGTTGGGACACCCCAATGCCGAAGAACTGATGATGATTACTGCTGCGGTGGGTTTGGCACAAAATTTTGCGGCTGTAAAATCGCTGGTAACTACAGGCATTCAAAAGGGGCACATGAAAATGCACCTGCTCAACATCCTGAATCAGCTCGAAGCCACCGAAATGGAAAAGGAGCGGAGCAAGACGTATTTCAGCGACAAGGTGGTGAGTTTTCAGGCGGTTGCTGAATTTTTGAAAAAGTTACGTGGGGAGCCTGCAGTGCAGATTTTACCGGGTAAAAAACAAAAATAAATTGCAGATAAAACAGTTTTACGCACACGGGAAGCTCTTGCTTACCGGCGAATACGTGGTTCTGCAAGGGGCTACGGCTTTGGCGGTACCTACCAAATTGGGCCAGTGGCTCGAAGTGCATCAAAAAGAAGCCGGACAATTGTGGTGGCAAGCCCGTGACCATGAAGGTAAAATGTGGTTTGAAGCCCGTTTTGAGCTCCCTTTTTTTGAAATCCGTTTTTGTACTAACCAGCAAATAGCCACGCGTTTGCAGCGTTTACTCATGGTGGCGCTCGACTTGCAGCCTACGATGGAAGCGGAGTTAAGTGCCAGCTTGGTGCAAACCCGGCTTGAATTTAACCGCGATTGGGGACTTGGCAGCAGTTCGAGCCTGGTTTCCTTGGTGGCTCAGTGGTTTGGAGTTGAACCGATGGCCTTGTTTGCTCAAAGCCAAGCGGGCAGCGGTTACGATGTGGCCTGTGCCACTGCCGAGGGTCCGATTTTGTTCCGAAGGAATGAGGGGCAGATATCGGTACAAGCAGCGGCATTTAATCCGGTTTTTCGGGAGCACCTCCTCTTTGTTTATCTAGGCCAAAAGCAAATTTCGAGTCTGGAAGTACGCCGTTATTTGGCGAGCAAAGACATGAGTGCTGCTTTAATTCAGCAAATAAACGGTCTCACCCAAACCGTGCTGCACGCTGCCGATTTGGCTGAATTTTCCGATGCCATGGTAGCGCACGAAGAGTTGTTGGCCGAGCAGTTACATCGAGAGCCGGTGAAGGAACTACATTTTGCTGATTTTCCGGGAGAAGTAAAATCACTCGGCGCCTGGGGAGGCGATTTTGTGCTGGCCATGGCCCCGGATATTGCCGCTGCGAACGCTTGGTTACAAGCCCATCGCTACCCTACAGTTTTTAGCTACGACAAATTGATATGACGCATTTGATTAGTCCGCTTACCCAATGGGAAGCCCATTCAGGCCGGGTACGCTGGACCAGCCCTTCGAACATTGCCTTGGTGAAATATTGGGGAAAAACCGGCTTACAACAGCCGGCCAATGCTTCTTTAAGTTTTACCCTAGATCATTGTAAAACCGATACGGCCATTAGCTTTGCGCCAAAAAGCGGGGGAGGAATGACACTGTACCTCGACGGACAGCGTTCGGAAGCCTTTGAGCAGAAGGTGCTGGGTTTTTTGGGCAAGATTGAAATTTATTTTCCCTGGATAAAGCATTTTGAGCTGCGTATCGATACCAGCAATAGCTTTCCACACAGTAGTGGCATAGCCTCTTCGGCTTCGGGTATGAGCGCATTGGCTTTAGGCTTGCTTAGCATTGATCAGTTGTTGGCCAACGGCAGTAGGGTACAGGCCGATGAGGATTTTTACCGTGCGGCCAGCTATTTGGCGCGCATTGGTTCGGGATCGGCCTGCCGTTCGGTGTATGGCGGTTTGGTGATGTGGGGTGCTCATGACCAAATCTCCCAAGGCGCGCAAGAATGGGGTGTAAGTTGGCCGGACGAAACTCATGCTGTATTTGCCGATTATCAGGATACCATCTTGCTGGTACATGCCGGACAAAAGTCGGTGAGCAGTACTGTTGGGCATGGCCTGATGCATGGTCATCCCTTTGCATCGCAACGTTTTGAAGTGGCACAGGAGCGCATGATGCGTTTAAAGTTTATTTTAAAATCGGGCGATTTGGAGGCATTTGGTGCGCTGGTAGAAGCGGAAGCCCTGATGTTGCACGCCTTGATGATGGCCTCCGAACCTTACTTTTTGTTGATGAAACCCGGTACCGTGGCCATTATTGAAAAAATATGGGATTTTCGAAAACAAAATGCTGTCCCTGTGCATTTTACACTTGATGCTGGTGCTAATGTACACCTGTTGTATCCCAAAAACCATGCTGCACAAGTCAAGGCCTTCATCGACAATGAGTTGGCTGTACATTGTGAACAAAAAGCGTATATTTGCGATGCCGTAGGTAAAGGACCGGTACTTTTAGAAGCCGACTTATGATTAAAGAATCGCTTTATTACGCAAAAATCCTGCTTTTCGGAGAGTATGGTATCATTGAAGATGCCATGGGTTTGAGTATTCCTTACAACCAGTACCAGGGGCAGTTTTCGTTTACACAGTCCGAAGGCGTGCAAGCAAAAAAGAGCAATGCGCATTTGCAGGAGTTTTTGAACTACCTTAGGGCGCTGCAAGCTTCAGGTGATTTGCCGGCTGCGCTCAATTTGGAGCGATTTGCGGCAGATATAGCCGGAGGTATGCACTTCGATTCTAGCATTCCACAAGGCTTTGGGATTGGCAGTTCGGGGGCTCTGGTAGCAGCCGTGTATGATCGCTATGCTGAACAAAAAATTGAACCATCGGAACAGCTTAATCAGGAACAAATAGCGGAACTCAAGCGGGTTTTTGGGCAGTTGGAGGCCCATTTTCATGGGCGCTCTTCAGGTATGGATCCTTTGATTTGTTACTTGCGAATTCCCATACTCATCAACAATAAGACCGACTTAGGCACGGTAAGTTTGCCGGCTGAGAAAGCCGGACAAGGCGCCATATTTTTGTTGAATACGGGCGAGCCGGGCGAAACACAGCCGTTGGTGAATTTGTTTCTGGAGCGATTGAAGCACGAAGGTTTCCGGAACATGATCCGGACCGAGTTTAAGAAATATAACGATGAGTGTATCAAGTCGTTCTTGCAAGGCGATGTAAAGCCTTTGTTCCGCAATTTGAGAAAGCTTTCGCAACTCGCTTTGGATAACTTTAAGCCCATGATACCCGATTTGTTCCACACCCTCTGGAAACAAGGGATAGACAGCCGTGCGTATTACCTGAAGCTTTGCGGTTCAGGGGGAGGAGGCTACATCCTCGGCTTTACGCAGAATTATGAGAAGGCCAGCAAAATGCTCAAAGATTATGAGCTCGAAGTGATTTATCGCTTCTGAAAGTGGCCTCAAACCTCAACATATTTAGCCGGGAACAGCGTATCAGGGTGATTCGCTTCCTGGCTTTTTTGTCGCTTATCCGTTGGTACAACCTACTGGTGGTGGCCATTGCGCAGTACTTGGCAGCCTATTTCATTTTACATAACCAACCACCTTGGCAGGCGGTGCTGCTTGATTTTAGGTTGCTTATGGTTGTGTTAAGCACCTCGCTGGTGATTGCTGGTGGCTACATCATCAATGCCTTTTATGATATCGAAAAAGATATGGCCAACCGGCCCGAGGAGGTTATCATGGGACGCATCATCAGCAAGGCCCTGGCCATGCGCGCCTGGGTGGGGGTAAATATGCTGGCCATAGGCATCAGCTTCCTGTTGCTCTGGCAGCTGGTGATTTTTAATGGGCTCTTTGCCGGTGCCTTGTGGTTTTATTCACACAAACTCAAAAAGAAGCCTTTGATGGGCGAATTAACGGCTTCTGTCCTTACCGTGGCTGCTTTTTTTGCGGTATGCGTGTACTATGGCTTTATCAATGAGGTGATCCTGGTGTATGCCGTGTTCATCTTGCTCATAACGCTTATTCGCGAGCTTATCAAAGACCTGGCCTCAGTACGTGGCGATATGGTGTACGGTTACCAAACCTTTCCGGCAGTTTATGGACTTAGAGCGACCAAAAAACTGCTCTACCTGCTTATTACACTTACGGTCATCCCCTTTGCCCTCTTGTATGCCATGGTGCCTTTAAGCTTGTTGCTTTGGTATTTTGCCGCATGTGCAATCGTTTTATTCATAGCTATATACTGGATTTGGCGCGCCAAACTACCAGTAGAATTTGAAAAGCTGAATACCTTATTCAAGCTGCTTATATTGAGCGGTGTGGCTAGCATCGTGCTGATGTAAGCTATTTTTTAGGCTTTTGGGTATAGGAGCCGATATTTTATAGATACTCATGTCGAGCAATACATGCTTTTATAAACCAGAGGTAATGCTCAAATAGCCCAAACACAGCCAAAATTCTTTTGTTATCGTTCCATTATCTCTTAAGTTGCGTGCTCAACCTATCAAAATATGCCGTATCTTTAGGGTATAGCCAAACCCTCACATCATGGATAAGATTTTATTGGTTGTTGACCAAAGTATAAATGCCGGAGACCAACTTGAACAGGCTTTCCGCATGGCGCGCGAACACAATGCCGTACTTACCGGCCTGTTTGTGCAAGACCTCACCCTCGTAGATTATTATACGGTGCTCGGAGGTGAGCCGGTTTATTATGAACATACTTTCGAGATCATCAAGGAAAGCCTGAATGAAAGCGAAAAAAAGACTGTGCAAAACATCAACTATTTTGTTGAACAATGTAAAAATGCAGGAGTGCGCTTTAAGGTGCATTTTCAAAAAGGCGATCCGGTTTCGGAATTGGTGAACGAAAGCCGATATGCCGATTTAATGCTGATGGGCTATCATGCTTACAATACCTTGAGCATGGAAGGCGATCAGCAATTGGTAAAGGATATGCTGAGTAAATCGCGTTGCCCCATGCTGCTTCTGCCCGAAAAAGGCTATAATCCCGATGGCGTTGTGCTTTGCTATGATGGTTCCGACAGCAGTTTGCGGGCTATTGAGGCTTTTTACCACAACTTCAGGCCCAAGTGTAAAGACTGGCCGGTGTATTTTGTGCGTGTATTCGACAAAAATGTGGAAGCGGATGCCATCGATGGTTCGCTCATAGAGTTGCTTCAGTTGCGCTTCAACCAACTTCAGCTGGTAGATCTCCATGGCAAACCGAAAGATGAAATCCCGTATTTTGCCGGTCAGAAAGGTAATATGTTGGTGGTCATGGGTGCCTACGGTGGCAGCGGCATCGCGCGTTTTTTCAGTGGAAGTACAGCCGATCATATTTTACGTACCGGAAATCTCCTTACCTACATTACCCACTAAGCCCATGCACGCTAAAAATTCTGTCATCAAAAAAATACTGGTCCCTACCGATTTTAGTCCTAAAGCCGACCGGGCCCTCGAAATCGCTTGCGAACTGGCACGTACCACGCGCTGCGAAATCACCATTTTGCATGTGTTGGAGCTGCCGTACAGCACCGAATTGCGCAAAGAAAAGCTTCGTGTAGAGTTGGAAAAGGCAGCGAAACCGGCACTGAAAGACGCGGTTAAAAAAGCCAAAAGCGCCGTTGCCCGTTTGAAGGTAAAAGTAGATCACCTCATGATTGTGGGCAATCCCATTCATGCGATTGTACACGAAGCTTCGAAAGGCAAGTACGATCTTATTTGCATGGGCAACCGCATTACTTCGGGCTTGAGGCGTTTGGTGTTCGACAATACCACCAGCGGGGTGATTGACCTGACGCCCATTCCTGTTTTAGCGACTACCAATAAACTGCCTACCGTAGATTTAAGCCGGATGATGTTTGGTACCGATTTCCGACAGGGCGATTTACAGATCATCAACCGCATCAGCAAATTGGCGGCAGAGCTCAAAAGTCATCTCGATGTGGTGCACATCAGCAAACGCAAAACTTTTGATGATGAGCTCCGCATGGCTGGCTTTGAAGCCATTTCGCGTAAACTGAACAGCTATCCGCAGGTCGACTTCCATCAATTTTTTAATGCTGAAGTTGACAGTGGTATTGAGCGTGCCGTAGCCGAAATTAAAGCCGGCTTGATTATCCTTTCGCGCGAGCATCGCAGCGTACTGGATGCCATTTTTGGTTCGAATGTGATTGATGATTTGGTCTACAAAACCGAGATTCCGGTATTGATATTTCCTATTGCCCAGCAGCCGGTGGTTTAGCTTGATTGCTGAATTGCTGAAGTAAGGGTTGCAAATTGCTAATTTGTTGTTTCCGGATTTGCATCCGGTGCCGGTTATAGGCCGATATTACCCAGTTCATAGGATAGGGTTCGGCATCAGGCTCATCGGCTTGGTAGAGCGACAATTGGGTATAGGCCAACAGATCGCTTGGCTGAATGCTTTGAAGGTAACGTTTGAGCCGGTCGTTGTTGATGCTGGTTTGTTGCCCGCGTGATGCC
This sequence comes from Bacteroidia bacterium, assembly GCA_046291695.1. Classification (GTDB taxonomy): domain Bacteria; phylum Bacteroidota; class Bacteroidia; order UBA7662; family UBA7662; genus PNNG01. The sequence goes on along the minus strand of JBKBSO010000015.1, from coordinate 77,531 downwards.
ACCAAGGTGAGAATAGGTGCGCCCAAATCGTTCACCAAGGGATGGATGCGCTGGTTTTCGCTGGCTTTAGGCGTGCTGTTCGAAATATGAATAACCCGGTAGCTAATTTTATCGCGGATTCGGAGGAGCTTGGGATTGTGTGTGCTATCGAGCAAGGCCTTGCAGCCCATGATGAGTTCGTGGACAATGCCGGCGCCTGAATTTTCGATATATCCCCCATCTACAAAATAGTGGTTGCCAATGCCTCCTGCCGGGTTGAGGTAAGGGAAGCGGGCCCCCAAAACAGCGGCAGTACTGAATCGAATTTCGGAGCCTTTTTGATGTTCAGCCAACAAATCGGCCAGGTTTTGCCGCTCGCTTAAGCTCTCGGTCCGCAAGTTGGTTAATATTACAGGCCGGCCACGTTGCAATTCGGTAGCATTATACACCAGCAAGGGCATATGCATATAGTTATTGAGGGTCGCCAGAAGGGGCTGTTCTAGACTTTCGCCACTTATCCAGCCGTTACCGCTCCGTTCCATGCCAATTTCGAGTGCTACAGCCCTATCGGTACTCTTTTTACGCCGGTCGCCCCGTAACCAGTCGACGGGTATCAGGTGAGTAAGCACATCGGTGCTGAACATATGCACAAATGAAAACGATAACAAATCGCGACTGAAGAACGCATCTACCCCACGCGATACCTTTTCGGCATTGTGGCTGTTACGAAGTTTGCCATTGTAAAAGAGGGTATTGCCAACGCTACCACCGGAGCTGCCCGAAAGACAAAAGAGTTCTTTGAAAAATCGTCCCTCGCTATGGCGGTCGAGTGTATCGAGCAATTGTGCCACCCAATAAGCCGAACGAAAGGCTCCCCCGTCGCTTAACACAAAATAAAGCGGAAGCTCAGTCGCGTTGAGCTGCCGTAAGGGTTTACCCCGGCTGTCGTAAAAATGATTTACCAGGGCTTCCTCGAGCTGAGGTCGCTGACTAAAACTTTCGGGCAGGGCATCCAGTGTACGTGCCTGGTAGGGATCGTGCAACAGCCCCATAATGAGCATCCATACGATGAGCAATACATGTAGATTAATACCAGCAAATTTTACCGAAATGAAAGTGATGAGGTTGAGCGCCCCCAAACAAACCGTTAAACCCAGCAGTAAGGCCGATACCGGACCAATAAAACTGGCAAATTCATAATCGTTACCGGCCCAAATGAGCACAAAAAGCACTTGGGCACTGTACAGGTTAAAGGCCACAAAATGCCCCCAGTTTTCGCGGGTTTTTTCAAGCACTTCATACACTTTGCGAAAGCCTTTATAAGCAGTATCAAGGGTCTTGGTCCAGGCTTTTCCGGCTACATTGTCGATGGCATCTTCCACCGTTTCGGTTAAGAATTTTTTGAGAAACAACTCGCGGGTGTACAGGGTATAGAGCACACCTAACCAAAAAAGTGCCACTGAAAAATGAGCCAGATATGGACTGCTCTGCAGCATTGCGGTTTCTTGCGCAAACAAGGTATAAGGCAGTACCGTGGACGCTATGGCCAAGGGTACGGCACCCCATACCCACCAGGGTGGCTGGCGCCAGCTCATCAGGGCTTCCCACAAAAGCGGGATGCAGGCATATAGGTACCAACCCAAGGGAAGTCCGGTTAATATCCACACCGACCATCCTTCGCGGGCCAATACCACATTGTATACGGCCAATTGAAATATAAGAATGCCCGTATAACCCAGCGACATCTGATTTACCATGCGGTTAAGCTGTTCCTTGTGTACGGCACGGGCCACAATGCGTGAACTGTACCACAACATGAGCGCCCAACTCATGATCGAAAACAGGGTAAGGGATAGTTTACTGCCCGATTCTGCCGTGTAAAGCATCAAATCGCGACCTTCCACAATGCGTAGGCATAAAGTGCCTACTACCATGAGCGAAAGTACGGCGGGTAAGTACAACCACACCATTTTGAGTTCGGCAAAAAAGCGACGAATCAGACCCATTACCGCATGAAGTTAAGCTATTTGCCAGCAATTTCAACGGTGAGTTATGCATTAAGTCTGTTTGGCCTCCTGCTGCAGGGCTTAAAGGACCTTTAAACAGCCTCGGCTTGCCCCAGTTGCTGCAATCGAAACAAGGCCACTTCGGCTTCTCGAACCCCTTCAAATTCGAGCAATACGGTAGCTTTTACTTGTTTTAGCGCTACCATTTTGGGGTTTTGCTGCACAAATTGCAGGATGTTGCCAAACACCTCACTTTGGTAAAAACGTTCGTTGTTGCCGGGTACAAAATAGCACTTCATCTTGCCGTTTTTTAACAACACTTTTTCCATGCCCAGGGCTTTGGCTTCCCAACGCAGGCGGATGAGGCTGAGCAGGGTTTCGGCCTGGGTAGGCAATGGGCCAAAGCGATCGATGAGTTCGGTTTTGAAACGCTCCAGACTTTCCTCGCTTTCGGTATTGTCGAGCTGCATGTACAAACTCAGACGTTCACTGGTGCTGCGTACATAACTGTCGGGCAGCAGGGCCGCCAAATCGGTGTCGAGCTGTACATCGCGTACAAAATCTTGCTGTTGTGGTTCGTCGAACAGCCCGGCAAAATCGCTGTCGCGCAACTCGCGGATGGCTTCGTCGAGGATTTTTTGGTACATATCGAAGCCGATTTCGGTAATGAAGCCACTTTGCTCGGCTCCTAACATATTGCCCGCCCCGCGGATGTCGAGGTCGCGCATGGCAATCTGAAAGCCGCTGCCCAAATCGCTGTATTCCTCCAAGGCCTTGAGGCGCTTGCGGGCTTCGGTGGTGAGGGTGCTCAAAGGCGGCGTTACCAGGTAACAAAAGGCTTTGATGTTCGAACGGCCCACACGGCCACGCATCTGGTGTAAATCGCTCAGACCAAAATTCTGAGCCTGGTTGATGATGATGGTGTTGGCATTCGGTATGTCGAGGCCCGATTCGATGATGTTGGTGGCCACCAGTACATCGTAACGGCCATCGATGAAGTCGAGCAGGATGTCTTCCAATTCGTCGCCCTCCATTTGGCCGTGGCCTACACAAATACTCACACGCGGACACAATTTGCGGATCATCTGCGCCACATCCTGGATGTTGCCCACGCGGTTGTGTACAAAAAATACCTGTCCGCCACGGTCTACCTCATAATTGATGGCGTCCTGAATTTTCTCTTCATCGAGCACAATGAGCTCGGTATGCACTGGCTGCCGGTTGGGCGGAGGGGTGCTGATCACGCTCAAATCGCGGGCACCCATCAGCGAAAACTGCAACGTACGCGGAATGGGCGTGGCCGTGAGGGTAAGCGTATCTACATTCACCCGCAACTGCCGCAATTTTTCTTTTACCCCCACGCCAAATTTCTGCTCTTCGTCAATCACCAACAAGCCCAGGTCTTTGAACTTTACACTTTTGCCCACGAGCTTGTGGGTGCCAATGAGGATGTCGATTTTCCCCTGCTCCAGCTTTTCAAGCACTTCTTTTTGCTCTTTGGCCGAGCGAAAACGGTTGAGGTAATCTACCGTAACGGGGAATTCGTCCAATCGCTTGCTGAAGGTTTTGAAGTGCTGCAAGGCCAGGATAGTGGTGGGCACCAATACGGCCACCTGTTTGCCGTCGGTTGCGGCTTTGAAGGCGGCACGGATGGCAATTTCGGTTTTGCCAAAGCCTACATCGCCGCACACCAGCCGGTCCATCGGATAGGCTTTTTGCATATCGGCCTTGGTGGCTTCGGTGGCTTTGTACTGATCGGGGGTGTCTTCGTATATAAAGCTGGCTTCCAGTTCGTTTTGCAAATAACTGTCAGGCGAAAAGGCAAATCCAGACGTGCCCTTGCGCTTGGCATACAGGGCAATGAGGTCCTTGGCAATGTCTTTAACCTTGCTTTTGGTCTTGCTTTTGAGCTTCTCCCAGGCATCGCTGCCTAGCTTGTTCATGCGGGGGGGTACGCCTTCTTTGCCACTGTATTTGGCAATTTTGTGCAGACTGTTGATGCCCACATACAGCAAATCGCCATCGCGGTAAATGATGCGCACTGCCTCTTGTTGCTGCCCGTTGACGTCGAGCTTTTCGAGCCCGTCGAAGCTACCCACCCCATGGTCGATGTGTACCACAAAATCGCCGGGTCGCAACTCCTTGATTTCTTTGAGCGTAATTGCCTGGCTCTTGCCTTTGTACTCACGAAGTCGGTATTTGTGGTAACGCTCAAAGATTTGGTGGTCGGTATATACGCTCAGCTGCAGCTGCTTGTCTACATAGCCTTCGTGCAATGAAGTGTAGATGGGGTAAAACAGCAAGCCGGCCTTTAAATCTTCGAAAATGTGGTACAGCCGCTCAATTTGCTTGGGCGTTTCGCTAAACAGCAGGTTGCGGAAACCGCCTTTTTCGTTGGCTTTCATGCCTTCGATGAGCAAGTCGAAGTTTTTCCGCAAGGGCGGCTGGGGTACGGCTTCCCAATTGATGGTGTGGACGTCTTCACCTTTTAAGGGATCACTGCCCCAGCTTACCAGACGCTTTTCGAGTAGCAGGCTTGTAAAGCTCTCCGGTGTTTCGAAGGCTTCGGTGGGGGTGAGCTCTTCGAGCCCGTCGGCAGCTTTCCAGTTGTCGGCAGCTTTGTCGAAGCTGTTGCCTATGCGGTCGGCCACCAGCCTGGGTTCTTTCATCCATACCACCGTATCGGCCGGCACAAAATCGAGCATGCTCTGCCGACTTTCTTTGAGCAAATGGGTTTGCACATTGGGAATGAGACTCAGGTGGTGGATGTTCTTCACGCTGAGCTGACTTTCGGGATTGAATGTACGGATGCTTTCTACCTCATCGCCAAACAACTCAATGCGGTAGGGCAAATCATGGGCAAAGCTGAATACATCGATGATGCCGCCGCGGATGCTGAATTGGCCGGGTTCGTACACAAAATCTTCGCGTTCGAAGCCGTATTCCACCAGCATTTCAACAAGGAAATCGAGCTTCAGGATGTCGCGCACCCGGATGTCGATGGTATTTTTGGTAATCGTAAACTTGTTCACCACCTTTTCGGCCAGGGCTTCGGGATAGGTCACTATCAGCTCACCCCGGGTTTTGGTGTGGTTCAACTGGTTGAGCACCTCGGCGCGCTGCAGCACGTTGCCCGAATCGAGCCCTTCCGGATCGTAATGCTTGCGATAGCTGGCCGGAAAAAAGAGGATGTCTTTGTCGGGCAGCAAATTGCTGAGGTCGTTGTAAAAATAGGCGGCTTCTTCGCGCTCGTTGAGCACAAGCAAGAGCGTACCATGACTTTGCTGCCAGCAGGCTGCGGCCAACACGGCGGGTAAAGAACCGCTTAAATTGCGCAATTGCACCCGCGCTTTATCGGCCAGCAGCAGCTTTTGCAAGCTTTGGTGAAGTGGATGTGCAGCATACAAGCCCAAAAGCTGCCCCACCGTGCTTTCGGGCCGCAGGGCGGATGGACTGTGCTTACTGTCAAGGGGCTGGAGTGCGCCCATTATTCGGCCAACAGGCTTTCGATGGTGGCGGTAAATTCCGCAAGGTAACGGGTGTAGGCAGCGCCGGTAGCAGGGCCGTCGAATCCGGTGTGTACTTTGCGCACCCGGCCACTTTTATCAAGGATGAGCAAGGTAGGAAAGGCCACCAAGCGTTCCATCACCGGTAGGGCAGCTTGTACGTCTTCCTGCTCGGGCTTGCCAGCCAGCACCATGGCATATTCAGCCCCAAAGCGCTGTTGCAGGCGGCGGAGGTTGTCGAAAGCCTTTTCAGGCATTTTGGTACGTTCAAATCCCATTCCTATGACTTCAAAACCCCGTTCCCGATTTTTTTTGTGGAATTCGGCCAAAAAGGCGGTTTCGTCTAAGCAGTTGGGACACCAGGTGCCGAGCACTTGCAGCACAATCACTTTTCCGGCATAGCCATCGGCTTGCGGGCCAATCATGCGGCCATCGGCGGTGGGGAATGCAAAGCGCACCACTTCGTCGCGGTTACGCAAACTGGTGAGGCTGTTGGGGTCGGGGAGTTCGAAATTGGGGTTGCGCACCGATTTAAAGCTGCGGATGCGGCTGTATCCAGCATACAAATCGCCGCTGATGCTGCCGTCTTCATTCAAATTGGCTTTCACAAGGTAAGCGCCAGAACCATCGAAGCCACTCAGCAAAATGCTGTCGCCATCTAAGATGCCGGTTAAATAGCGGTAATCGCCATAAGGAGTTCGGAAGGTGCCCATGAGCTCGTTGCCGCGTTGGTTGAACACGCCCAAAGCCGGAGTAGTGTCTCCATTGGGTTTAAAAAAGGTGGTTTGCCATTCGCCGCTGATGTCGTCGGGCAGGCGGGTAACCTTGCTGGCAAATTTGTACTTGCCACCGCGCAAGGCGGCAAAATCGAGGCTGCTTTCTTCGTCGTATTTTACGCGGATGAGGCGGCCTTGCAAACTATCGCCCAGCTTGCTGATGCCGGCAATGAGGGTGCTTTCAAATACAGGGAAACGGGCAATAAGGCTGTCGCCAATCACTTCCACTTCACTGGTTTCGATGAGTTGTTCGCCATCTTGCAATACCAGGCTAAAGGTGCTGTCGCCCAGCCGGGTGAGGCTGAACTGAAAGGGCAGCTCACCGCCTTCGGTCATCAGGGCGCCACGCCAATCGCCTTCCTGCAGGCGGTATTTACCTTCGATGTCGATGCCCCATTTGCAGGCGCTAAATGCGAAAAGGCCCAGAAGCAGGCCGATGAGTTTTGATTTCATACGACAAAAATACACATTGCCCGGCAGGATGCTTCCAAAAAGTAGCGAAGAAAATCAAGCTTTTACGGCCCTGATGCTCGCTTGTGGTCCGCTTTCGTATGGGCTTATGTATCTTTGTGGCATGACCGACAATTTGTTTAGCGACAACCAAAAGCTCACCCCCATTGGCCAATTGGGTGAGCAAGGCTTAATTCAACGCCTGGTGCAAAATATCCGTTTTTCGCAAGAGAGTAGTTTGCTGGGTGCGGGCGACGACGCGGCTATCATCGCCCCAACCGCCGGAGAGCAACTTTTGCTGAGCACCGATACCCTGGCCGAAGGGGTGCATTTCGATTTGATGTACACCCCCCTGAAACACCTGGGTTACAAAGCGGTGGTGGTGGCCATTAGCGATATCATCGCCATGAATGCGCGTCCTAAACAACTTACGCTGGCCTTGGCCATTTCGGCCAAATACACCGTAGAAGCCATAGAAGAATTGTACCGGGGTGTACTGGCGGCTTGCGAGGCTTACCGGGTAGATTTGGTGGGTGGCGATGTTACCGCTTCGCCATCGGGCCTCATCATGAACATGAGCGTACTGGGCTCGGCCATGCCCGAGCATATTGTAAAACGCAGCGGTGCCCGCGAAGGCGATTTGATTTGCGTGAGCGGCGATTTGGGCGGCGCCTTTGTAGGCCTAAACCTCCTAGAACGCGAAAAACGTATCTTCCGCGATAACCCAGAGATACAGCCCGATTTTGGCGATAACGATTACCTGCTCCAGCGACAATTGCGGCCCGAAGCCCGGCTCGACTTGCTCGATACCCTGGCCGGAATGGGACTGAAACCTACGGCCATGATTGACCTAAGCGACGGCCTTGGACGCGACCTGCAACAACTTTGTGAAGCTTCTCAAACTGGCTGTAAATTGTACGAGGCCAAGCTGCCCATCGACCCCAAAACCATGAGCATGGCCCTGGAATTTAACATCGATCCTACGCTTTGCGTACTCAGCGGAGGTGAAGATTACGAAATGTTGTTCAGCCTGCCCGCTTCCGACTTCGACAAGCTCAAGCAGCATCCCGATATTTCGGTAGTAGGCCACATGACCGATGCCTCGGAGGGATTGTATCTGATCAGCAAATCGGGTCAGGCACATGAGCTTAAAGAGCGGATGCTGGTGACGGGCTAGTTTTGTGGTTGGTTTTTGGACATTTTAAGGCTTCATGCCTGCTGTTTTGGTCTGATTTTACGCGGGCCTATGAGTTGAGACTAGGATTTTTAACCACTTAGGACATAAAGCGTACTTTGTTCGTGAGCCGGCTGGGTACGATGCACGCAGTCTTTGGTTGTACCGGAAAACTGGCATTGGTGCAGAAACAAGTTGCAGGCTGGTTCTGTGGTTTGATTATTTCCTGGTTTTCACCGCATCTTGCGTTTACAGTGGGCGCAGAAATTACAAGCTGTTAAAAACAAGAAATCTTTTAATACATGGCTACTGCTTGATAAAGAGAATTAATGGCTAATTTCAGGGGCTGATGCGTAACTATTGTTTTGAATCAGTGAGAACGAAACAAGGTCGAATAAACCCACTAAGCTGGCCCCGGTATTCCTCCAACCCAATTACAAACGGCCGGCGGCATTGTTGAATGGGTTTATTGAATAGGGTTATCTTAACGAGTTTCTATTTTTTAGATCCTTTGCAAATCCAATCAATCTACATTAGCATTTAAAAGCACCAATACCCTATATGAATTCATGAAGTCATCGGCTGTCTGGAGAATTTGAGGTCCTCCCTATACTTCGGACGCTTTTCATTGAGGTGGCCATTACGCAATGCTCTTGCCAAATCATTAAGGCACTCCCTTGCAATTCAAACCTTCGTTCACACACAAGTACTACCCAACCGCTCCTCTTAAATTTCCACACACCTTCGAGCAAAAAGCCCGGCTTTGCGTTGGCTCCATTGGTGGAGACCTTGTTGGATGTCGGTTGGAAATTCCACTCCAAACAGGTCCTCCTGTTTCATCATGAACTGAGTTGGGAGCATCACTCCGATGTGCCGCCCAATGGGCTGTTTAGCCATTCGGTTTCAAACGGATGGGGTCAGTTCACCGGAATGGGGTCAATTAGGTCGGGATACTCAGCTTGATGTTGGCTTGGGCAAAAAAGCCGTCGTATTACGCACGGCCTTAATGGGTTGAGGCTTAACGGTTGTACTCTAGCTTTGTTGGAAGTTGTTTCATCGGAAGCTGCTCCAGCCTAACGAACCACAAATGGCAGCCTTGAATTTAGTGCGCTAAAGGATTGCTTTTTGGATGCGTTTGCTTAGCGCCGAATGGCTGTGTTCCAAACCGCATGATAAGCTTCGAATACCCGGTTCAGGAAGGGGTAGGGGGCTACGGCATTGGCCATCATGTACATCCCCAGGCGGTGCCAGCCAAAATGCAGCCAGGCCAGCTTGAGCGCTTGTTGCCAAGCTTGGTCATTGGCCCAAAAGGGCCATTCGGCCACCAGTGCTTTGCGGTAAATGGCCAGGTAGTCGGGGATTTGTGCAAAATTCCGCTCCGTACAAACAAAGCTTAAGAATTCGATGGCATCGTACACCGGAACATGGCGGCAGCTGAGTTCCCAGTCGTAGAGGCAAAAGCTACCGTCGGGTTTAAAACAGCTGTTGCGCGGATTGGCATCGTTGTGGATGAGTGTATGGGGCAGCTGATGAAAGTCTTGCGCCAATTCATGGATGTGCTCCAGTCCTTCACGAAGCGCGTGCCGCAGGCTTTCGGGATAGGACTCGGGGAAGCGCTCAATGGCTTTATCGAGCAAAATCTGCCATAAACCGGCTTCCTGAACCCAATAGTGGGCTTTGTCGGTATCGGCCCAGGCGGCTTGCGGCAGGAGATCGAGCTTGTGGCGGGCAAAGGCATGCCATTGGGCCATGCCGCGAACAGCAAGATGGATGTCAACATCCTGCCATTTTTCGGGCTGCATCACCGAGTTGAGCAGCTTGTAGCCCGTTAAATCGTCCATCAGTAGCTGGTATTCGTTGGTTTTTTGGTTGCACAACAAGCCGTAGATACGGGGCTGTATGGGATGCGGCAGCTGCTCATACACAGCAATTTCGCGCAAATGGGTTTGATAAAAGCCGGTACTTTGGTGGTGTTTTCCGTACACTTCGCCCAGCATTGGGTCGCTGAGTTGGGCCAGCCCGGCGAGCATATCCGCAATTTCGCGTCCATGGGGCTTGATTTTGAGCACCAGTTTATGGTCGAAGGCCTGCCCATCAGCTTCTCCGGATAGCTCGATTCCAAAATGTCCGATCAGGCTTTCACTTTGCTGCGCGGTGAGGGTTACCAGTATGCTCGCGCTATTGTCAATGGGGTAGGTTTTGAACCGGTGGATTTGAATGGCTTTTCCGGAGCTTTGGCTCATGAGCTGTTGGATATGGTCGGCAGTGAGGTAAGGGTTGGTGCTGCTCATGGGTTTGGGTTTTGGGTGTCGAAAATGTGTAGGGAATCGAAGTAAAAACAATCTTCTTGGAGGCTGAGCTGCGCCGATATTTGCCTGAGGTAAGCCGGCATTTCGCGCAATTTCCCTCCCTGATCGTTGAGGAGGTTCCAGTACATAAAGCGCAAATGCGGTCGTTCGAGCAATTGGCTTAGGGTACGCTCAAAAATTTCGGGGCTGGTATATTCAAAGATGTTCGACAAACTGGCTTTGTTGATGTGTTGACCTGCCGGGCTGCATAAAAACTCGATGGCCTCGCCGGTATGGATGCGTAGTTTCGACCAGGCTTTGGCGAGGGCCGTATAGTTTTGTTCCTGGTAACAGGCTGGGCGCAGGGCTTGGGGCATGTTTTCGGGCCCGTAAAAAAAGAAGCGTGAGATAAAACTCTGCCCCAGCAATTTGTGCTCCATATAGCGGCAAAGCCGAGCAAAGAAGCTTTCGCCTCCGGGATCGCGGGTATATTTAAACAAGCGTTCGTCGCGGCCTTTGCGCAACTGCTGCCGGTTGAAGTAATTCACAAATACTTCTTTAAAAGGGGTTTGCAGCAATAATTCAAAATGATGTTGTTGTTCAGACAGACTGTGGGCATCAAAAATAAGCTGCATCAGGCGCCGTTGCTCTTCGTTGAGTTGGTTATAAAAGCCATTGATGTAGGTTTCGAGCCTGCCGGCGAGCAACAACCCCGTTGAACTGTTTTCGAAAATAGGCTTCCAGAAGTCGCGTTCCTCGGGCATGAGTATGGCCATTACAGCCTTTTGTGCCTGTTTAACGGCTGATGGGCCTTCAAAACCCATAAGTCCGCTAAAATGGGTATAAGGCAAGCGGGCTATGATGCGTCCTTTGAGCTCGAGCAGGCGGTTTTGTAAGGGGTTGAGGTCAACGGCCGTTACCTGCTTACAATCGCTCAAGAGCATATTCATGACATTACAGCCTCCTGAGGTAATCACCAGCAGTTGGTCATCCGTTGCTGCTTGCAGGCCATTGCGCAAACTTGCGGCGCCTTCCCAAACCATGGCATAACGAATTTGGTCGAAGCTAAGGTGTCGGAATTCTGTTTCCATACGCCAATTTATGGTATAATATTTTTGAGTGGTGTCGTTTATCGAGCGGCATTATTTTTTGACGCAAAATGTCAAGTGGCTTTATTTCTGGGAAATGTTGGCTGCATTGTGCTGCCAGCTCCCCAGGCAAGAGGCTGCCGCTGTAGTAGAGACGCACACCGTTTGACTGCATGATTGCGGCAACTTGATCAATGCCGGGCAGCATGCCCAACACATGTTCGAGCTGATAATGCTGATAGCCGGCATAAACTTGGGTATTGCCGCGCCTGGCAGTGAGGAAAAGCGTTTGTCCCCGGAGGTAACCCATATCGCCGGTAGCATGCCATTCGGCATCGGAAAGGATTACATGCGGGCCTTTTACGCAAATTTCACCTGCTTCGAAGTACTCACCATCGATACAGAGCTGTAGGGTATCGATGAGCTTAAAATCCGCATCACCCATCACCGGCTTGCCTACAGCATATCCCCAATGGGGAGGATAGGCCTCCTCATATTTCCGAACGGCGATAGGTTCTGCTTCGGTGGCGCCGTACAAAACATAAAGCTCGGCATTTGGGAAGCTTTTGCGCATCTGTGCCAGCAAGGTCTCCGCTACGGGTGCTCCGCCAATGCCGCAAGCCCTGAGCCGGGCGTAGGCCGGATGATATTGGGCACACAGTCGTTTGTAGGTGAATGGATTGGCCGTAAAGGTATTCACCCCGGCTTGTTGCCATTGTTGGGCAAGGATAGGTGGGCGCAGCGAGGGTAGTTTCCCTTTTTTAATTTGAGGAACCAGGCTGCCAACACCCGCAGCCAATTGATGCAATAGCACATTGGCAAATACTGAGCAATCTACCTGCTCCTCAAATGGTGGAAATACGGTTTTCAGACACTGATGTTGTGCCAGCAAGGCGCTATGGGTGCGGTGGATTGGTTTCGGCTGTCCGGTAGACCCGGAACTGTAGCTGATTAAGGCGGTGCACGGCTGCGGAAGGGCTTCGAATGTTAAGGGGGACGGGAATGGATGCGCTTTCATATGCAGGCATGTAAAACCCAGCGCCCTAAGAAGCAGTCGTTTCCAACGGTTTCCCTTGCCGCAGCTGATAAACCCGCCAAAGTTGGCGTCACCTTGGAGCTTCCTGAGAACAGCAAGACCACCTTTGGCGGGTGGAACCAACAGACTGCCGCCTTCGGCCATCACCAGCAGCATGAGCATGAGCATTTCGGCGGATAAGCCCGAAAGGGGGATAAAGGTTTTTGCACGCACTTCGGCCAAGCCTGTCTTGTAGGCTGCGGCCAGTTGGAGCAGTTCGGCTGCGGTATAGACACGATGGCCGTGCACCTCTGGCCAATAGAGCATTACCTTTTCGGGCGATTTAGCCAATTGCTCAAATACATAGGCCGCAAAATTTGCCATGAACAAAACAACACAATTTTTATAGTTGATGGTAATCAATTACCGTTGTTTTGAAATTTATTCGCTTGATGCCGCATGGGCATCTTTTGATGAGTAAGCTTAGGGCATCTAATGCATTGCTTCTGGCTAACAAATGCAAAACTACCCCCTATTTATGGGCGTTAACAACAGCATTGAGCAAAATTTACCGAAGCAACAAAAGGAATACGCACAAGGGTAAACGGATAATGCCTAACTAATTAACAATTCTTTTGCCCGGCAGATCGTATTTATACCTACCTTTGTGCCGTATTTAATTATTTTTTATGAACGCCAATGAAAATTACGGTCGCGACGACCGCAGCAGGCGCACCAATCCAGATGCAAATGCTTTCAATGAAGATCGCCAGGCCCGTTTAGAGCGCCTACAACGCGAACTTCGCACACTCGAGGAAGGCAGTGACGACCAAAAATCAAAACTGATTAACCGCGACCTCGACAAAAGACAATCCAAATCAGATTTCGAATCAGGACCCCGCAGCCGCTTTGGTGGCGATTCGCGCGAAGGCCGCAGCTTCGATCGTCCGCGTAGAGACGACAACCGTGGCGAAGGCCGCAGTTTCGATCGCCCGCGTCCTGATTTCCGCCGCGATGATAATCGGGCTGAAGGTCGTAGTTTCGACCGTCCACGTCCTGATTCACGCAGAGACGACAACCGTGGTGAAGGCCGCAGTTTCGACCGTCCGCGTCCGCAGTTTGGCGGTGATAACCGTGGTGAAGGCCGTAATTTCGACCGTCCACGTCCGCAATTTAGCAACGACAACCGTGGCGAAGGCCGCAGTTTCGACCGTCCGCGTCCTGATTTCCGTCGCGACGACAATCGTGGCGAAAGCCGCGGTTCCGATCGCCCACGTCCTGATTTCCGTCGCGACGACAACCGTGGTGAAGGCCGTAGTTTCGACCGTCCGCGTCCGCAGTTTGGTAACGATAACCGTGGCGAAGGCCGCAGTTTCGATCGTCCGCGTCCGCAGTTTGGTAACGATAACCGTGGTGAAGGCCGCAGTTTCGACCGTCCGCGTCCGCAGTTTGGCAACGATAATCGTGGTGAAGGCCGCAGTTTCGACCGTCCGCGTGGCGATTTCCGCCGCGATGACAACCGCGGTGAAGGCCGCAGTTTCGATCGTCCACGCCCGCCATTTGGCAGCGATAATCGGGCTGGTGAAGGCCGTAGTTTCGACCGTCCCCGCCGTGATGATAACCGTACTGATGGTCGCAGTTTCGACCGTTCACCACGCCCTTACGATCGCAACGACCGTAATAATCGCTCGGTTGGGCTGAAAGGCTTCGATAAAGGCAACCCGCGAAAAAAAGGTCGTCCGGGCCCCCTCGACATGCCGAGCAAGCCCGAAACCATCGTGTTCGATAGCCCGATGCGTTTGAATCGCTACATTGCCAATTCGGGTATTTGCAGCCGCCGACGGGCCGATGAGCTCATTGCAGCGGGTGAAATCCTGGTTAATGGCAAGGTGGTTAATGAGTTAGGAAGTCGCGTAAATCCAGGGGATACAGTAACCTATAAAGACAAGGCCTTGAGCCTCGAAACTTTGGTGTATGTATTGCTGAATAAGCCGAAAGATTTTATAACTACCCTCGATGATCCGGAAGAGCGTCGTACGGTAATGAGTTTGGTGAAGAATGCTACTGATGAGCGGGTAGTACCCGTAGGGCGGCTCGACCGCAATACTACAGGTTTACTGCTGCTTACCAACGACGGTGAACTCACCCAAAAGCTTACCCATCCGAGCAACAACATTCCCAAGGTGTATGATGTGATTTTGAATAAGCCGCTTACCCAAGCCGACTTCAATCAGATTGCCACTACAGGGGTGATGCTGGATGATGGTGAGGCCACGGTAGATGCCATTGCTTATCCGAATCCGGAAGATAAGTGTGAGGTTGGCCTTGAGATACACAGTGGGCGTAACCGCATTGTACGTCGTATTTTCGAATCCTTAGGCTACGAAGTGGAGCGCCTCGACCGTGTATATTATGCTGGTCTTACGAAAAAAGACTTGCCACGCGGGAACTGGCGTTATTTGTCGCCCAAGGAAATTACCCGACTCAAGTCGATGTAATACACCACAAAAAAACCGGCCTAGCGCCGGTTTTTTTATGGTGATTTATATTGGTCAACATTACTTTTGCTTTAAGCCGAAGGCTTATCCGCTGCGCCCTCTAGCCAAACTGCGCAAGCAGTGCAGGCCGAATGGCTCCGTTTCCTAGCGGCCAGCCATGGCTGATAGTTGCACTGCAAAAAGTTAATTCAAATGCAATTAGGCTGTAATGCAAGAAATAAGTCATTCTAGACAAAAACCTCCCCTGCTCTGCGGTAAAAAACATGTGGTTTGTATGCCGTGAGCCTGCGGATATGCAGTTGACATTTTTTGAAAGCGTTGTTGTTTAGCGCACCAGCATTTTTTGGCTAAGCGTACGGTTGCCAGCTTCAACCGTTACAAAATATACCCCGGCGCGGAGTTGTTCGCGCACATCGAATTGATGTACATGCTCACCGGCTTCCATTTTTTGTTGCAGCAGTACAAGGCTCTCGCGACCGGTAATGTCGAATACGCGAATATTAACCGTTTCGTTCCTTTCGAGCTGATAGCTGATGGTCATTTTTTCGGTAACCGGATTCGGGTAAATTTTGAAATTTTTCAAGCGGCTGTTTTCAGCCACCGAAGCAGCAGGGTTTTCTTGAATGGTGGCTTGCTCAAGTCGTAAGCCATTATTGCGACCGTTTACAAAAGCACCATAAAAAGTTACCGGACCAGTGCCGGCATTTGGTGCTCGCCATTGAAATGTCCAGCTACCGGTGGCACCGCTTTGCGCTAGGGTGTGGGTAACGTATTTGGTGCCCACCGTTTGGGTGCCGTTAGTACCGCTGTTGGTGGTGTTGATGAGTTGGCCTTGCAAAGCGCCGGCCTGGTTTTGTGGAGAAATTTGAAATCCTTTATTACCGGTTCCGCTGAAATTTACTTGCACCAGATAAGTTTGGCCGGGATTGTAGCCTGCAGCGGGTACCCCTACAAAAAAGAGGTTAGTGCCTGTTGTTGCTGTTGAGGCATGACAACCAGAGCGGGCACAGGTAAGTCCATTATCACCGGGCGAGCCGGTATGTCCTGCGGGCGCGCCGGTGGGGTTCGTATGGGCGTGATTAAAATGCGAATCGAGGCCTATTCCAAGCGAGAAAAGCAGAAAACTGAGAAAAGTAATTTTTTTTATCATAGGGTTTTTTGATTGTTGGAGTTCTTGAGTCAGCTAAAATATGTTTTTGTTTCTTAAGTTCAATACTTACCGGTGTTCTTTTGGACTTCTGATGGTAAACACGCGCGACAGGTTGAAGCCGAAATGCACATTGCCTTGGCCCCAAAGTCCGTTATGACCTGTAATAAACTGCCGTTCATTGAGGCCACGGCTGTTGGTAAAGTGCAATTGAAATACGTGACCTCCGGTTTCAATATCCAAACCTAGCGAAAAGGAATTGTTGTGGTTGGGTAGTTGTCCGGGCAGTACATAAAAATAGTCGAAAGTTGCAGCCAGGCGTTTGTTAATTTTTATGCGGCCACCCAAACCCATAGCAAAAACATCGTTGGGGATATCTCTGCTGGCCACCAGGTTGCGGTGTACCAAGGTAGGGCTGAGTTGGAGGCTAAGCATATCGTTAAACTTGCGGGCGATGAGTAGTTGGTGGTAATAGCTTAGGCGCGAGCTAAAGAGGTTTTCGCGTTCGGGATTTCCCCAGCGTAGGGTGTTTACCAGCATGCCACTCACCCAACTTACTGAAACGGGCATATTGATGGCGCCGGTGCTTTGGCGCAGTATCCGATATTTGAGCAAGCCATCGTATTCTTTACCGATGGTGCTGCGTCCAATTCCAATTTGTAACCTATCGGTGATGCCATAGTCGAAGCTCATGCGCATATTGGCCTGATCGAGTCCGAAGAATTCATAAGCCCCACCGTTGATGGCGCCGAAGCGATGCAAGATTCTGAAATCGAGTACGCCTGCACCTACATTTTCGATGGAGTGACCATTGATGATACGCGTTGATTTAAAGGCGTAATTAACAAAATGTGTTTCGGGTTCTTCGAGCGATTCGAGCAAGGCTTCTAAATCATCTTGGGCTTTGGCAGCCATGAAGCTAATACTCCAGAAAAGTATAATGAGTAGTCGTTTCTGCATGGCCTTAGTTATTTAGCGCGCCTTGATTGGCCCAGGCTATGATTTCATCGATGCGGCAAGCGTCCATTTTAGCTCCTTGGGGCATTAGCAACACATCATCGGGCTCGCGGCTAATGCGGTCGATAATAACACCTATGCTCCCTGCCACTTCGGCATGGGTGCTAAGGCCAAGTCCGCCCGACGGAAAGTTTCCGCTGTGGCACGATACGCAGCGACTTTGCATTATGGGCCTAATGGTGTTGGCGTAACTAACTGATAGGGTATCGCAATCGCCAGGCAAGCCAGGGTATAGGTCTTGCTCATTGTCGTAATAGCACGCTTGCAAGGAGCCAAAAACGAACAGAAGGAGTAGGCTAAACGGTTTCATCGTCATTCGAAACAATAAAATTAAGGCAACGGTTTGTAAAAAGTTTACGTCAAACCTAGTTTTTCGGTTTGGCATATTGATAAGAAACTCACTAAGCGCGCAAATTGACCAATTCAACACGCTTTTCAAGTATTTTGGCGAATAGCTTCACGGCCCATTACCAAACTGAAGCATACTTCCCTAAATTTGCGCCACCTAAAGCAACATACATGGCAGGTAATGAACGCATACTTATTTTAGGATCAGAAGGACAATTAGGCTCAGAACTTTCGGCTGTTTTGCAGCAAAAGCATGGCCGCGATCAGGTGATTTGTACTGACATACGTAATGGTAAACCCGAAGCCGATCGTCGCTTCATTGAACTGGATGTGATGGATGCCGAAAAGCTGGAACAGCTTATCATTACCGAAAACATCAGCACAATTTACCTGCTGGCAGCGGTATTGTCGGCTAAAGGCGAAACCAATCCCAATTTTGCGTGGAAGCTGAATATGGATAGTTTGCTTCATGTACTGGCTTTATCGGTAAAGCACAAGGTTAACCGGGTGTTTTGGCCCAGCTCCATCGCTGCTTTTGGGCCCAATACCCCGCGCGAGAATACGCCGCAGCTGCCCTATATGGATCCCAATACGGTTTATGGCATCAGCAAATTGGCCGGGGAGCTTTGGTGTCAGTATTATTTTACACGCTTTGGTTTAGATGTTCGCTCCTTGCGCTACCCGGGCATCATCAGTTGGAAAACCCCTCCGGGAGGTGGCACCACCGATTATGCGGTTGAAATTTTTCATGAAGCCCTCCAAAAGGGCAGTTATGAATGCTTCTTGCACGCCCAAACCAGTTTGCCCATGATGTTCATCGACGATGCTATACGGGCTACTATTGAGCTGATGGAAGCACCGGCTGAGCAAATAAAAGTACGTACCAGCTACAACCTGGCCGCTGTTAGCTTTACTCCGGCGGCATTGGCCGAGGCTATCCGCCAGCGAATACCCGGTTTTGAAATTAGCTACAAAACGGATTTCCGACAGGCTATTGCCGATAGCTGGCCGTCGAGCATCGACGACAGTGCTGCACGCGCCGATTGGGCTTGGAACCACCAATTTGATACCCAGGCCATTGTGAAGGAAATGCTCGATAATTTGAAGTAAGCGTAGCTTTTCAACCTTACAAATGCCTCTTTTCCTCAGCGGTAAAAAAACAGCCGCCGGAGGCCGCCGAGGCCTTTACTCCGCGCCCTACGGCCAAGCGGCGACAGCTGCGCGGGCCAAAAGGCTCCGTTAGCTCGCGGCCCAGCCATGGCTGCTAGTAGCACTGACAAGAAAGCCGTTCAAATGCGACAAGTCGCAAGCTGTGTAAACAGCTGATCCTTAAAAAAACCTCTGCGCCTCCTGCGGTTAAAAAAAGCAGGTCGCTTCGGCTCTAGCAATCTTGCGGAAAAGCAGCCCATAAATAGACGTTTGAAGCTCCAGCAAGCTTAGTTGGCCTGCTCAGAGAGGAATTTAATACGCACCAGCTTGAGTTCTTCTTCCGAAAAATCGTCGCCTAAACTACTGATTGCGGTGTTGATGTCGTCGGTTTCGGCCGTGCGGAAATAGTCGTAAACTTCTTCCTGTAGTTCTTCGTCCATCACCTCGTTTACGTGGTAGTCGATGTTGACCTTGGTGCCTGCATCAACAATGGTTTTGATTTCGTCAAGGATTTCGTCGTAACTCAAGCCTTTACTCCGGGCCAACTCTTGCAGGGGGATTTTACGGTCGATGCCGCCAATGATAAACACCTTAACGCCTGATTTATTGACCGTGCTTTTCATTACAAAATCAGCAGGACGGTCTATCTCGTTTTCTTCTACATATTGACTGATGAGTTCGATAAAAGCTTTACCAAACTTCATGGCCTTGCCAGGCCCCACCCCGCTAATTTGCTGCAGTTCCGCCATATTGGTGGGGTAATTGGTAGCCATCTCTTCCAGTGAAGGGTCTTGAAAGATTACATAGGGAGGCAGGTTCTTTTCTTTCGAAAGTTTTTTACGCAAATCGCGCAGCATCTCAAACAAGCGGTTGTCGAGGGCATCCGACTGTTGGCTTTCTATTTCTTCGTCGCGCCCGGCTTCTTCGTAATTGTGGTCGAGCGGGATATCAATGGCATAAGGATCGGCCAGGTATTTTTCACCTTCGGGTCCAAGTTTCAATAAGCCATAGTTTTCTATGTCTTTGAGCAGGAAGTTATTGAAAAGCGCCACTTTGATGAGCGACTTCCAAAAACGCTCGCCTTTTTCTTTACCGCGACCGAAATTGGCCAGCCGGTGATGCCCGTAGGCTTCAATGGGAGGGCTCACCTCGCCCATCAAAAAGGCGAGCACGTGGAAGAAGTCAAATTTTTTGACCAGCTCCTTTACGGTTTCGAGTAAGATTACCAGCTCTTTTTGCCCATTTTCGCGGGGTTGAGGATGGCGACAGGCATCGCACATATTGTTGCAATTGGTTTCGGAATATACTTCTCCGAAATAGTGCAGGATTTGCCGGCGGCGGCACACGGCCGATTCGGCATAAGAAACCACTTCATGAAGGAGTAAATGCCCGATTTCTTTTTCAGAAACCGGTTTGTCTTTCATGAATTTTTGCAATTTCATGATGTCCTTATCGCTGTAATAGGCGATACATACGCCTTCGAGGCCATCGCGTCCGGCACGGCCGGTTTCCTGGTAATAACTTTCGATGGATTTGGGGATGTCGTAATGGATTACAAAGCGAACATCGGGTTTATCGATGCCCATGCCAAAGGCAATGGTAGCTACAATTACGTCCACTTCTTCCATGAGGAAGGCATCTTGGTTTTTCATGCGAATGGCCGAATCGAGCCCAGCATGGTATGGAGCTGCTTTTACACCATTGGCTACCAGGGTTTCGGCAATTTCTTCGGCTTTTTTCCGGCTAAGGGTATAAATGATGCCCGATTTGCCGGAATGCTCCTTGATGTATTTGATGATGCTTTTTACGGCATTGATTTTGGGACGTACTTCGTAGTAGAGGTTGGGTCGGTTGAAGCTCGATTTAAAAACATCGGCTTCTGACATCTGCAGGTTTTTCATGATGTCGAGCTGCACCTTGGGTGTTGCAGTTGCTGTGAGGGCAATGATCGGCACATCGCCAATCATTTGCACCATTTGGCGGATTTTGCGGTATTCGGGCCTGAAATCGTGCCCCCATTCCGAAATACAATGGGCCTCGTCAACGGCCACAAAGCTGATGGTTACGCTCTGTAAAAACTCGATATTTTCGAGTTTGCCCAAGGATTCGGGGGCTACGTACAATAGCTTGGTCATGCCCGAAGTAACGTTTTCCTTCACCCGCCGGATATCGGCTTTATTTAATGAGGAGTTTAAAAACTCCGCAATGCCTTCCGTGCCCGAAAAGGCGCGTATGCTGTCGACCTGATTTTTCATCAGGGCTATAAGTGGTGAAATGACAATGGCCGTGCCTGCACTGGCAATGGCCGGAAGCTGATAACAGAGCGATTTTCCCGCGCCCGTGGGCATGATTACAAAGGTGTTTTTACCTTCGTAAATGTTCTGTACAATAACCTCTTGCTGACCTTTATAATGGTCGAATCCGAAAAACGACTTTAACGTTTCTCGTAGTTTCTCTTTGGAATCCATACTAATTAACCCCTCGCGCAACAAAATTCAATACTTTTGTATGTCAAGATAATAAAAATATCAGCTTGAAAAAGCACATCGCAATAAAAAATGCAGCGCAAAGATCGCTGAAAATAGAGGGAAATGCTATCCTCGCGCTAACAGAATCAATAAATGATAGCTTTGTAGCTGTGGTTGAGGCAGTTATAAGCAGTCCTGGTCGATTGGTGGTTACAGGCATTGGCAAGAGTGCCATCATTGCTACAAAAATTACAGCCACCTTAAATTCTACCGGCACACCGGCTTTGTTCATGCATGCGGCCGATGCCGTGCATGGCGATTTGGGCATGATTCAGCAAAACGACCTGGTGCTTTGCATTTCGCAAAGCGGCAATACGCCGGAAATTAAACTGTTGGTGCCGATGCTGCGTGAGGCAGGTAACCTGCTGATTGGCATGACGGGCGATCCGGGCAGCTATTTGGCTACACATAGCGATCATGTTTTGCTCTCGAGCATTTCGGAAGAAGCTTGTCCGCTTAAGCTGGCGCCCACCACTTCTACAGCGGTACAATTGGCTTTGGGTGATGCCTTGGCGATTTGTTTATTGGAGCAGCGTGGGTTTACGCAGCAAGACTTTGCCCGATATCATCCGGGCGGAGCATTGGGAAAGCGATTGTATTTGCGCGTAGATGATTTGGTACGTAACAATGCCGCTCCGGCAGTGGATGTGCAAGCTCCGGTGAAGGAGGCCATTGTCCAAATTACCGGCAGTCGATTAGGCGTTACCGCGGTGATGCAAGGTGATGTACTCGCTGGCATCATTACCGATGGCGATATCCGGCGTATGCTGGATAAATATGACCAAATAAGTACGCTAAGAGCTGCCGACATCATGTCGGCCAATCCGCGTACCATAACCACCGAAGCGTATGCAGTTGAAGCCCTTGACATGATCCGGGCCAACAACATCAGCCAGCTGTTGGTAGTTAATGGTCAGGGCCATTATTGCGGGGTAGTACATATTCACGATTTGTTAAAGGAAGGGATTATTTAAGCGCTTCGTGCTTTTGCGTATCTTACCACCATCAATACCATGCAAAAGTTATACGTAATCATCATGGCTGGCGGGGTTGGAAGCCGATTGTGGCCCATCAGTACCCAGCAAAAACCCAAGCAATTCATTGATTTGCTGGGTACAGGTGAAACCTTGCTTCAGGCCAGCTGGCAAAGGGCATTGCATCTTACCGATGCTTCACGCATTTTTGTGGTTACCAATAAACAATGGGTGGGGTTGGTTAAAACGCAAATCCCAGAAATCACATCGGCACAGATTGTGGAAGAACCGTTGCGTAAGAATACCGCCACAGCAACCATTTATGCGGTAAGTAAAGTGGCCAACATCGATATGCAGGCCAATCTGTTGATTATGCCCAGCGATCATGTGATAACCGATGTGGTCAAGTTTAAGCAAACCGTAAAAACCGGTGTAAAGTACATCGCTAGCCAACCCGAAATTCTGACAATTGGCATTAAGGTGAGCCGGCCCGAAGTGAACTACGGCTACATACAGTACTTACCTAATGTTAACGATACTCCTATTTATAAGGTAAAAACCTTCACCGAAAAGCCTACTAAAGAAATTGCCAATACATTTCATCGATCAGGCGACTTTTTGTGGTATTCGGGCATCAAACTGGCCCGTGCTGAAAGCATGCTGAACCTCTATCAGGAACACCTGCCCGAAACCGCACAACTGTTCGAAGAGGTGCGCCCCTACTTGAATACCGAAGCCGAAGCAAGTTGCATCGATAAAATTTATCCGCAATGCGAAACCATTCCGTTCAGGCAGGCCATTATGTATAAAACCGATAAAGTGAGGGTAATAATAGGCGATTTTGGCTGGACCGACCTTACGCTTTGGGGTGAAGTGCAATCGGTTCATGAATGCGATTACCTGGGCAATGCAGTTACCGGCAAGCAAGTGGCCATGTACGATGCAAGCAATTGCCTCGTTGAAATTCTGGAAGATAAATTGGTGATTATTAATGGGCTTGAAAATTACATTATTGCTGATTCTCCGAAAGGATTGCTAATTTGCCCCCGTGACAAAGAGCATGAAATTAAAAATATGCTGCTCGATTTGAAACGAAAAGTTGGAGATAAATACCTGTAATATGAAAAAGTTGAGTTTGTTCTTATGCCTATTGCTGATGATGTCGGACTTGTATGCACAGTCTGATTTTGCGCTGCGCAGGGTGCATATGTACCGCGATGGGGCCGCTATGCTGGAATATTCGGGTGTTGTGGCTACCCGTCAGGCACGTTTTCAAATGCCTTTGCCAGAGTTTGCCATACTCGAAGGTGTCCATGTTCGCATCGACGATCGTGAAAAACTGGTCAATTATTTGGTGCACCATACGGAATCGGAGAGCCGTGAGCCTATGGGGACAATGCTCGATTTTTTCAAACAAAATAAAGGTTATCAGGTAACCATCGAGGCTTTTGAAGGGCGCGAAAGCGTGGGCTACTCAGGCGAAGTGTTGGGTATTCATGCTGATGCCGAGCTCATTTATTTACGTACCCCCAATACCATTGAAGCCATTCCCATAAACACCATTATGCATGTGAGCGGAGGTAACGCACTAAACACGAGCAAAACAGTTAAAAAGCTGGAAGCTTCCTTGTCTGTTTATCTTGTAGGTGACTACAACGAATTGCCCCTTACCGTATTGGTGCCAGTGGTGGGCTTCAGCAGCGATGCTCGCTACTTGCTCGATTTCGATAAGCCCAAACCTGAGTTGAGTCTCGACCTCACCCTCAAGAGCCCCACCGCCCTTGAAGATGTAGACGTACTATACTACAATCATAGCTTTCAGGAAAGGGAGGTGGCTGCATTCACGAGTCAGGCCGCATTCCGACTGGCCGGTGTTAACGTGATGGCCGAAAATAGAAATACTTATCAGGTCCTGGCTAGCGAAGTGCCTTTGCAGCTAAGCGATGAAGTAGATGTGGATGCCTGGGAGCCAGGTAACCAAACCCTTTCCATGAAAAGCTATGGCAAACGCTACCTGAGCCTGACCAATCAAAGTAATATGGACTGGTTTTCCAGCCCGCTTTACGAGCGAAAAGGCTTGAGCTTAGGCTACATTCCCGGGAATCTGCCTGAAATCCCCAAAAAGGCTACTGTAAAGATGGAGTATGGCCCCTCGCCCTATATCCTTACCGATAATGCCCGCTTGGTAAAAGTGAGCAAAAAAGCGGTGGATATCAATGGAATGAAATACGATAGCTACCTCTATGTGGGGCGCATCGAAATCAGGAATACAAGTCGTGAGGCAGGGCGTGTCAGGGTTATTAAACATACGGTGCCCGATTCGCGCCGCAACTATTGGTTTGCCAACCGCTTTATCGACCTTAAAGGCAAAACCAAGCAAGAAGTATTTCAATTGGAATACGAGGTGAAAGTGGAAGCCAACGATGTGGCCTTTTATTCATACCGCTACGAGCTGTTGATACCCAGCGATAATTAAGAGGGAATATCGGGCATTTGCTGCGAATTCGCCCCTATCTCCTGGGATGTTGACCTTAAAGAGCTAGGCTAAAATAATACAGTTTCTTTAGTAGGGCGCGTGTTAGCTGTGTGCTATAGCTTATCATGGGAGGGTGTAGTGCACCCTCCCATGGTGCGCATATACTAAAATCTGAACTGCACATTGGCCAGGAAATGTGTTCCGGCCTGGGGATAGAAGTAGTTATCGGCCACCAGTTGTCCGTCGAACAAGAACGGATAGGTGTAGCCATTGCTGCTGTACATCAGGTTAGTGAGGTTGTTTACCAGCAATCCAAACACCACTTCTTTGGCCATAGTGCCAGCAGGCATGCGGTAATTTATACGCAAATCGTGGGTGAGGTAGGGGTCAAGAGAGCGGTTGCGGTCACCACTGTTGTCGAGATACTGCCGGCTTACATATTTGCTCAACAAATCGATGTTGAGGCCATCCATAGGGCGGAAACTCAGGATGCTGGCACCCACCACATCGGGCGAAAAGGCAATAGGGCTATTGTTGAATGAGCGGTTGATGCCGTTGCCAATCCAGTCAAAATTGGCATCATACAAATCAACATATTCGTCGAAATTACGGATGCGGTTGCGGCTAAGACTGAGGTTCGCCCCCCAATGTAACCAGCGCTTTATACTGTATCCATATTCCAACTCAATACCGGTGCGATAGCTACGATCAACATTGGTACGGATATAGCCACCCACATCGTTGATTTGACCATTGAGTACCAGCTGGTTGTAGTAGTCCATATAATACACGTTGGCCGCAAAAAGTGAACGCTTGCCCTGCATGCGGTATCCTGCTTCATAATCGATGAGGCGCTCGGCGGAAGGACGACTTTCAGGGCTCGACTCCACCAAATCGGCACGCACCGGCTCGCGATGGCCCACGGCTATCGAAGCATATAGCTGCGAATGTTGATTGAGTTGGTAATAGGCCCCCGCTTTGGGGTTAAAAAAGCCGAATTGCGCCTCTTGTGTCACGTTAATGAGCTGGTTGTTAAAGCCCAAAAAGCGGTAATCGATGGCACGGTACTGCAAATCGCCATAAGCATACAAACCTTTAGCCACTTCATATTCAGCTTTGGCAAAGAAGTTATACTCGGTTTTGAGTGCATTGTTTTCGTAGTAGCGTGGAAATAATTCCTGCTGAGGGCCAAGCAGCCGTGCCCACAACACATCGCCAAAATGATCGCCATTATACTGGTTCCATCCTCCACCAAACGTGGCATTCAGGCGGTCTTTTTTATAATTGGCTGTTAGAATTACGCCATAAAAATGGTTGTCGAGCCAGCGCTGACGGATGAAGTCGGTTCGGCGAACAGTATCGTTCCCAATGGCCACATTAGCAAGACCGTAGCGCGAAAACCGCTCGTTATTTCGAAATTGCTCGTAATAGCCTCGTCCGTACGTATAAAACAGCGTGCTGTTCAGGCTCCAGTTTTTGGTAGGCTCGTAGGTGTAAAAAAACTGGTAATGGTCTTGCTGGTAATTGTCGGTTTCGTTATCGTAAAATTGGGTGTTGCCTTCGGGGTCGGTGAATTGTCCGGCCGGATTGAACCTGCGATTCGTGGCCAATGAATCTTGAGGCACACCATACCAAGCTTGGTAAGTTTTTTCGCGTCCGCTAAAAATGTTGAAGCGCAGAATGCTTTTTTTGCCGTAACGGGCGCCGCTGAGGGCATAGCTGCTCAGATCGCTGCTGGCACGGTCGATGTAGCCATCGCTGGTAATGCGGCTGAGACGGCCGTCGAACGACCAGCCATTGTCGAGCAGACCGGTTCCAAAGGTGGTGTTTTGCCGCCAGGTGTTAAAGGAACCATAGCTCAGGCCTAAGCTGGCGTAGGCCGTGTCGATGAGGCGGTTGGTTTGGATGTTCAGACTGGCCCCAAAGGCGGCCGCACCATTGGTACTGGTACCTACGCCGCGCTGGATTTGGATGTTGTCGACCGAGCTGGCAAAATCGGGCATGTTTACCCAAAATACCCCATGCGATTCGGCGTCGTTTACAGGAATGCCGTTCATGGTTACGTTAATGCGAGTGGCATCACTACCCCGGATGCGGATACCGGTATAGCCTACCCCGGCGCCGGCATCGGAAGTAACGACCATCGATGGGGTAAATTGCAGCAAAAAGGGCAGGTCTTGTCCCAGGTTTTGCTTGGCCAGCTCTTCGCGGCTCACATTGGTCACCGCCATGGGGGTAACTTCCGTAGCGCGGGTGGCCGAAACTACCACTTCATCGGTGAGCATGCGCTGGGGCTGAAGGCTGATGTTGAGCTGCTGATCGGCCTCGAGCTGCACCGCAATCCGCTCCGTTTGGTAGCCCAAATACTGTACCCGAATCTGGTAACTGCCACGGGTTAGTTTTTCGAGTCGGAATGCACCCGTGCTTCCGGTAGCCGTGCCTCTAAAGGTGTTTTCGATGAGCACGCTGGCACCAGCCAGGGCTTGTTGGTTGGTGGCATCGGTAACCGTGCCGGTAAGGGTGAAATTTTGTGCCCAAGCGGCCATGCTCAGCAGCGATAAAAGGGCGGTGAAAGTGGTTTTACGCATTTGCGAAACGTTAAAATGGTTTTACAAATGCTCACCAGGGGCAAGTAAGCAAGAAACTAACTTAAAAAAACATCTTCCCTTCGCAGGCATTACCCTGTGCAGGTTCAATGGGTATGATCTCAGCCGCGCTTACGCGAGGCACCCCTAAAGATGGGGCAAAGATAGAAGGATTTTTGACTTATGATTCAATCTCCTTGAGTTGTTCTTCCCTGAAATACATTGTTAGTTGTCATTCAAGTTTTGGCTAGTTTTAATTCAATGTCGTTTAGTTAACGAATCATTGAGTTGAGTAAAAGATACTGGGTTGAAACGGCACTTTCTGTGTAATCAAGCGCATTGCGAAGCAAAAGCGGTTAGCAGTCCAAAAATTTGTGCATTGCACAGCACCTTTGGTTTTCTCCCTTGCTTGTTTACGGCACAGCCTATCCGCGTAACCCTCACACTACGGTCGGGATCTAAGGATCTGTATTGAAAACCTTGGCCATCCGGGGGTAAAAATTGAGCTTACGATGCTTAATAACGATTAGTGCTTAACTAAACGACCTTGATTTTTAATTCACAACGGACGCCGAAAATGCGCTTTTGTGTTATCGGTTTTTGAGAACAAGAGTCCAAAAAGTAGTAGCTGACTCAATAAAGCCAATACAATCATAACACAACTCAGCAGGCCAAATAAATACACTGTTTTAAGGGGTGAAAAAAGCATACAGGCAAAGCCCATAAAAAGCACCAGACTTGAAGTGAGGATGGCGGTTCCGGTATGCTCATAGGTCTGCTTCATGGCATCGGCATGGTCCTGCCCGGCCTTGCGACAGCGACGGTAACGAAGGCTAAAGTGGATGCTGTCGTCGATGCAGTAACTTAAGCCTATGGCAGCAATACTGGCTGTAGCGATATCGAGCTCAATGCCTGCAAATCCCATAAAAGCAAACATGCCTAAGACGGGGAAGGCATTGGTGCATAAGAGCCTCAGTGACATGGCAATATCCCGAAAATAAAGATAGAGTAGCAAGCTGATCATGATAGCGGCCATAACCAAGGAGCGGGTTTGGCTTTGGGTGGCATATGGCACCAATTGCGCATACAAGGGCAGATAACCGGCCGGCTTTACCGAAAAAGCAGTTTCGGTATGCAGGCGGCTCAAGGTGTCGAGGTTGTCGGCTAATTGTTGGGCAGTTTGCATAGGTCCAAAGAGCGTGAGCCGCCCCATGCCGCTATGGACATCCCAATAAGCCGAAAGTAATTGGGGGTAGTGTTGCTTGAGCAACTTCATGGCCTGGGGAGCATGGCTCGCTAATTGTTCTTTAAGGGCAGTTGATGTTTGCAGGCTTGCCGCTTCGAGCAGATGGGGCAGGCCAAAATGGGGATGGTAACCGCTAGCTGTAAGTTTATCGCGCCAAAGCAGCAGGGCATGCAGGCCAGCGCTGTCGGTTAATTGGGCCGAAGTATCGGGAATTAACAATATTTCCAGCGGCATGTAGGGACCTATTTTTTCAGTAAGGCGTTGGTGTTCGGCCAATACCTTGTTGTTCGCGGGTAGGTACCCAAGCGTATAAGTATCGCTTTTAAGCCGTGAGACACCAAGTCCAAAAACCAATACGGTGGCCATAACACCCAGGCTGATGGCGCCCTTATACTTATTAAGCCAGGGATAGAGCCTCGCGGTTTTGAGTTGTGCGATAGGTTGATTTTGGCTTTTGGAATTGCCTGGGAGCAACAAGAGGGCAAATAGCCAGGTGAGCGGAAGGCACAAACCAATGCCAAGGGCGCTGAACAATCCAAATTGTTGCAAAATGGCCATAGGACTAAAACAGAGGGCTAAAAAGCCGGCCATGGTGGTTAAGGTGGTGAGTAAACAAGCTTTCCATACCTCGGCTATGGCCCTTGTTATTGGCTGGGTAGCCTGTTTGTGCCAGGCATGTAACAAATGCACCAGGTCGAGTATACTCAGCAACAATACCAACATGGGAATAAGTACAGTCATCAGGTTCAGCTGAAAGCCCAGACTTCCATAGACCGCCAAACAGAGGTAGGTGGCTGTGCTCATGGTGGCAAAGGCTACCAAGCAGACCCGCCAGCTGCCAAATATCCACCACATCAGCAGAAGCATAAAGATGTAGGCAGTCACTAAAAAACGACCAAATTGTAGTTCGGTGAGTGCGTTTAATTCGGCAAAAATTACGCTTACTCCGCCCAAAGCGTAGGCTTCAGCGTCCCAATGCTTTTCTACCACGCGCCGAACGGCAGCCACTACTTCGGCCCGTTGGTTATCTAAATTGCCATCGTCGTGCAGTTGAAGCAATAGCCGCGCATTACGATAATCGGAGCTGAAAAGCTGGTTGCGAAAGTCAGGAAAGCTATCGAGCAGCTGCCGCTGGCGTATAGGGCTATGGCTGAATAATTGCCTGAAGCGTAGGCCTAGTGGGCCTGCTTCGGGCATACGCAAATCAGCGCCCGATAGCACATTGGCAATTTCGGGTAAGGCCAATAAGGCGTTATGGACTTCATGGATTTGCTTTTGCGCTTGGGGTAGGAGGAGACTTTCCTCGGCTTCTAGCATCACGATGAGGTGTTCATCGCTGCCAAAATATTGCTGAAAAGCGTAATAATCACGCAGCGCGGGGCTGTTTTGGTTAAACCAAATATCAAGCGAATTATTTACCCGAAGGGCATGCTGTAAGGGTGCCGCCCCTAACCCCAATAGCGCGAGCAGCAGTGCCAGCCACCATCCTTTTAATTTAAGCATCCACAAGGCTAAACGCATGTCTGAATATCCTATTTTTATCGGAATGAAAGCAATAAAATTAGCCGCTTATTTCAAGGAGCGTTTTCCGCCGGTGAATATGTTGCTGTTTGTGATTCTGTTTGCAGCCGTGCAAAGCGTAGCACAATCCGACTTTGACATTTCCTGGATAGCCGTTTGGGGCGCCCTCGCCTGCATTAGCTTTTTTTTTAGGTTACGGGTGATGGACGAAATTAAAGACTTTGACACCGATGCTGCACTTCACCCGAACCGAGTGCTGCAGTCGGGGGGCATTAGCCTGAAGTTTCTGGTCCTCTTATCGGCCGCGTTGAGCCTGATGGAAATGGCTTGGTCGTACCAGATGGGGGCGCAGGCATTAGGGTGGTGGTTCTTGGCGTTGGGCTACTCCTTGCTCATGCGTTACGAGTTTTTTATCGGCACTTGGCTTCGTAAAAGTTTGCTTTTGTATGCCATCAGCCATATGCTCATTATGCCCTTGGCGATTGGCTGGATTTGGTTTGGCTTTCGTGACGATCTGAACCTGAACCTTTTGCTGTTGATGGCACTGAGTTTAGTTGCTGGTTTTAGTTTCGAAATTGCCCGAAAAACCCATGCAGCGGATGCCGAACGGGAAGGCCTCGATTCGTATTCCAAACAACTCGGACTTCCACATGCGGTCTATACCATTTTGGCCTTGCAAGGGCTCGGACTGGTGCTCCAATTGCTGCTTTTTAGCTGGCTCGAACTTTCGTGGTGGACTTATCCCCTCCCGGTGCTTATTTATCTAGTGCTGCTGCTGAATTATAGAAAAGCACTAAAATCCTCTCAAAATCAATATTACCGTAGAGCTGAATTATTTTGCTCTCTGGCCATGTTGCTGAGTTACCTTATTTTAATTGTAGGATGCTGGCTTTAACTGGTTTTAGGCATAATGCTTCGGTTCAGGGAGGCAAGGCCGCCGGGTTAGCTCGTTTGAAGGCCGCAGGCTATCGTGTGCCAGCTTATCAGGTGTTGGACGCCCGGGTTTTTAAGTCTTTTCTTGGCCCTGATTTTGAATTACGTCCGGGTTGGGAGAAGCAAGGGGCCGTACAAAAGTTACTTGAAGAAACCGATGCGCAAAAAACTTATGCCGTTCGCTCCTCGGCAGTGGGTGAAGATGGCAAGCTGCACGCCTATCCGGGCATGCTCGACAGCAAGCTGGATGTGTCGCCAGCTTCACTTTTGGCGGCCATTAAACAAGTTGCTGAGAGCGTAGGTAATGCGCGCTTACAGGCTTATCGGTCCGAAAAAAAGATTCATGAACCTATTTATCCGGCCGTTATAGTTCAGGAGTGGATTAAAGCAGACTTCAGCGGGGTGATGTTTACCACCTATCCTGCCTATCCCAATGAACTGCTGATTCATGTGGTGAGTGGCTCTGGTGAAGGACTGGTGAATGGCAGCCGCGAAGCTTCGGAATATGCCTTTGATAAAGGTAGTGGAAAGGACTATTGGCAGCACTGCCTCCCGCTTGAAGAACAGCCTGATTTTGCCATGCTTGAGGCACTTTTTCGGGTCGGGCAAAGCCTTGAAAGGCAATTTGGTGGGCCTCAGGATGTCGAATTTTGCATTTCGGGTGAGCAACTTTACCTTTTACAAATGCGACCGGTGACCACAGCCGTAGCCCAGCAGTTGGTATTGGATAATGCCAATATACAGGAAAGCTATTGTGGTGCCACTACCGAACTTACCTACAGCTTTGCCCGCAAGGCCTATGCTTCGGTGTATACCCAAACCATGCGGGCACTTGGCCTTCCCGAATCAAAAATTCGACAACAGCAAAATGTTGTGCAAAACCTGCTTTATCGGCATCAAGGGCGCATTTACTACAACATCAACAACTGGTACAAGGGCCTACAGTTGTTGCCTTCTTTCCGACAAAATAAGGCCGATATGGAACGTATGATGGGGCTCGAATCGCCTGTGGCTTTCATACACGATCGAAAAAAAAGCTGGTGGGAGCTACTTCAGGGACTCCCGACTTTAATACTCAACCTGCTCAGGCTATTGCTGGCATTTCGCAAACTAGAACGCAGTAGTTTACAGTTTCAAGCTGATTTTAAGCAAGTATTCGATGGTTTTTATGCTGATACGCCCGGAGCATTCAACCTGGAGCAATGCCGCATTTGGTACCAAAAAATCAATGCAGAATTGTTGTATCGCTGGGATTTGCCCATCGTAAACGATTTTTATGTGATGATGCAAAACGGTAAATTGCATCGAGAATTAAAGGCCGCGGCCATACATCAGCCAGAACAATGGTTGCAAAGTGAACTGCATGCGGGGCATGATTTGCCCTCACTGGCGCCTATGAACGCCTTAATCCAACTCGCGAAAAAGGCGCGAGCCGATAAACGGCTTGAGGGGCTACTTTTGCAAAATCCCCCAGAACTACTGAGGCTTGTCGCATCCAATTTTCCTGATTTTTATGCCGAAGTAATGGGTTTTATCCACCAATTTGGCGATCGCACCATAGGGGAATTAAAAATGGAAACCATCAGCATGCGGGTTGATCCTAAGCTATTTTTCATCTATTTGCGGCCGTTTTTAAAGGATGAGCCCATACAAACACCAAAGTCGAGTGCTGAGGGGAAGAAGATTGAGGTTAAAAGTTTAGCCGGGCTTAAAAAAGGAATTTGGCGGCGTGAAGCCTTACGGCTCGAACGCACACGGCTATTTGGCATGTACCGCTGTTTGTTCAGGCGCACGGCTGAATTGCTTGTTGAAGAAGGGATATTGCATAGTCCCGATGAGGTTTTTCAGCTTAGGCTAGAGGAACTTGAAAGCTATTGGAGCGGGGGTGCACTTCCTCCACGGGAAGAAATAGATAGGCGCAGTGTAGCCTTAGCACAATGGCTTACCGAAAATCCACCCGGAAGGGTGTACTTGCCCGGGCGCCAGGTGGCGCAGGCGAGCGGTGAACTGCAACCAGGCTTTTGGCAAGGTCAGGCAGCAGTTTCGGGGATAGTCCAAGGTGAAGTGGTGTGCATTACAGAATTGGCCGAAGTCAGGAATCTCGACGGCAAAATTCTGTGTGCCTTGCGTACTGATCCGGGCTGGGCACCCTTGTTCAGGGGGTGTAAAGGCGTCATTATCGAAAAAGGATCGGCCTTATCGCACTCAGTGATTTTGTTACGCGAACTCGGTATTCCCACCGTTATCAATGTGCCAGGCATTCATGCGGGCCTGCAAAATGGCATGCAGCTGCAAATCGATGGCAATGAAGGTCAAGTGAAGGTATTATGATAAGCATTCCGGTTTACAACGAGCTACCTGATAGCTTTTTTGAAATTCCCTTGCAGGTTTATCGAAACCTGCCTTTGAGGATCGAGGAAGATCGCAACTACATCAATCGCCTGCTACAAATTCGTTCCCGGCATGCTGAGTTGCAACTTTTTACCGACCACCAAAACATTAGGCTTCTGGGCATGATTGACAAGGGGAGTAGCACCGCCCTATTTGGTTTTTGGGAAACCACTCACGATTTTCGTCTTAATCAAGAGGCATTTGGGGCATTCGAACAATGGAGCTTGAGCAAAGGATGCACGCGCATCGAAGGCCCAAAAAACTTCAACACCTTGCATGCCTATCGTTTGCGACTAGGGACCCCAAGCTGGTTACAATTTAACCGCGAGCCTGTTAATCCGGATGGGTACCCAAAAATGCTAGAGCAACTCGGATACCGCCCGGCTTTCTCTTTTCAAAGCCGCTTACTGGATACCCAGGTAATCCCTAAAGTGTACATAAGTAAGCAGCAATGGGTTGATCAGCTGAGTAGCCTGCCTTTTGGCTTTATCCCACTTAACCGCCAAAGCTGGGTGACCCACCAGACACAAATTTTTGAACTGGTTAATGATATTTTTGGTGAGAATCCGGGTTTTAACGTGGTGAGCCAGCAGGAGTTTGAACTGCTGTACAATGCCGATTTTGCCGAGGGCCTTTGTCCGCATACTTCGGTCTTGGTACAAGAACGCAGCACGCAAAAATTGGTGGCCATTAGTTTATGTCAGCCCAATTACCTGCCACTTAGGTTGAACCATTCGCCTAAATTCGAGGAGCATTATCCTTTACTTGAGCACCGTACCTTGTTGGCCAAAACCCAGGGCGTGCATCCTGATTATCGGAAACAAGGACTGATGAATTACCTTGGGGCTTACGGGATGTTGTCGTTTAAAGCGTATTACGACGATATCGTATTTTGCCTGATGCGCGACGATAATCCTTCGTTGCGTTTTACAGATCCGTTTCCCTACGAGCGGGTGAATTATGCCCTGTACAACAAGGATCTGAGGTAAAGCATTATTCGTTTTCTGAAGCCTGGCCTATTTCGTTGCTTCCCGATTCGAGTTCTTTGAGCTGAGGCAATTCGTGCAGACCATTTATGCCGAAATACTCCATAAAGAAATCGGAAGTTCCATAAAGCGTAGGCCGCCCGGGACCTTCACTACGGCCTAATAAGCTAATGAGGTTCTTTTCGAGCAAACGTTGAATGCTGTAGTCGCAGTTAACCCCCCTGATGCTTTCGAGTTCCGACTTGGTAACCGGCTGTTTATAGGCAATGATTGATAAGGTTTCGAGTGCAGCAGTAGATAAACGCTTGCGGCTGCCTTCGGCTGCAGCCATTTCCAGCAAATCGTGGTAATCGGGCCTGCTGTAAAAGCCATATCCGCCGCCTCTTTCACACAATTCGAAACCCCCAATGCGTTTTTCTACATCCTGTTGAACATCGTCTACCAATCTTTTGATAAAGTCCATTTCAAAGACGTATTCGTGATAATTGCTGAGCAAACGTTGTAGCTCAGTTAACGGCATGGGCTTTTCCGACGCAAAAATCAGCGCCTCTATTTGAGCCCTTAAAAATGTTAAGTCTTGATGCCTCGCCATAGGTATGGAGCAAATCTATTAATTTTAGCCCAATAGATATCATCTTCAACCACACACAACCAAAAAGCAATGTCTAAAAAAACACTATTAATGACTTTAGCCCTAAGTGGTGGTATGCTTTCCGCATGTCAACAAACGGAATCATCTACCGAAGCTCCTGTCGAAAATTTTGAAGTGGTAGCCGATCAGTTTGCCGATCTTCAAATTTTGCGCTACCGCATCCCCGGATTCGAGTCGCTTAGCCTCCAACAGAAATCATTATTGTATTACCTGAGTGAGGCAGCAGCAGCTGGCCGCGACATCATTTGGGACCAAAACTTTAAATACAACCTGTTGGTCCGCAAAACCCTAGAAAATATAGTGGCGCATTACGAGGGGGATCGCAGCGGGGCGGAATGGGAAAAATTCATGGAATACACCAAGCGCGTATGGTTTAGTAATGGAATACATCACCATTACAGCACCCGTAAGCTGATGCCGGAATTTAGTACCGATTATTTTGCCAGCCTGGTACAAGGCTCCGAAAAGGCCGAATTTCCTGTAATTGAAGGTTTGATTGGGAATCGCGAAGAGCTAATCAGTTTTTTAATGCCTGTGCTATTTGATCCTGACGTTGCCGCCAAGCGTGTAAATCAGGAGTCGGGAGTTGATTTGATAGTAACTTCTGCCAATAATTTTTACGAAGGCGTAAGCCAGGCTGAGGTAGAAGCTTTTTACGCCGCTCAGAAAGTAAAAGACGATCCTACCCCCATTTGGTACGGGCTTAATTCTAAGGTAGTTAAAGAAAACGGCATGCTGGTTGAAAAAACCTGGAAATCGGGCGGCATGTATGGATCGGCCATCGATAAAATTGTGTATTGGCTCCAAAAAGCCATAACCGTAGCTGAAAACGACAAGCAAAAGAAGGCGCTGGAGTTGCTGGTTCAATATTATAAAAGCGGTGATTTACGCGATTGGGATGCATACAACATTGCCTGGGTAGAAGACACCGAGTCGATGATTGATGTGGTCAATGGATTTATCGAAGTATATGGTGATCCCTTGGGCATGAAGGCTTCCTTCGAGTCGGTGGTGTCGGTACGAGATATGGAAGCCACTCGTCGCATTAAGGCGATAGGCGATGCGGCTCAGTGGTTCGAAGACCATTCTCCTATTTTGCCCGAGCACAAAAAGGCCGAAGTAAAAGGCATTTCGGCCAAGGTAATCACGGTGGTGCAGGAGTCGGGCGATGCTGCGCCGGCTACGCCTATTGGAATCAACCTTCCTAATGCCGACTGGATTCGCAAAGACCATGGCTCCAAATCTGTTTCATTAGGCAACATCGTATATGCCTATAATGAAGTGTCGAGCAAAGGCAGCGCCATCGAAGAATTTGCTTGGGACCAAGAACAAGTCGATCGCTCACGTAAGTATGGAGCCTTGGCGGGCGATTTGCATACCGATTTGCACGAAGTTATCGGCCATGCCAGCGGACAGCTTAATCCGGGTATTGGCACACCTAAAGAAACCCTCAAGCAGTATGCATCTACCCTCGAAGAAGCACGGGCCGACCTGGTAGCCTTGTATTTTGTGTTGGATCCCAAACTGATTGAGCTTGGTGTAATGCCATCACTCGAAGTAGGCAAGGCGGAATATGATGGATATATCCGCAATGGACTTATGCTGCAGTTACGCCGTCTTGATGAAGGGGATAATCTGGAAGAATCGCACATGCGTAACCGTCAGCTCAATGCCGCCTGGGCGTATGAAAGGGGCAAGGCCGAAAATGTAATTGAGCGTAAACTTCGTGATGGTAAAACTTACTTTGTTGTGAACGATTACGAAAAGTTACGTGAAATTTTTGGCGAGTTATTGCGTGAAATTCAGCGCATTAAAAGCGAAGGCGATTTTGCAGCCGGCCAGGCACTGGTTGAAAATTACGGGGTGGTGGTAGATCAGGAATTGCTTCGTGAAGTCAAAGCCCGCTTCCTCAAAATCGACTCTAAACCCTACAGCGGTTTTATTCAGCCTAAATTGACGGCTGTATATGAAAACGATAAAATTGTGGATGTTCAACTGAGTTATCCCGACAACTTTACAGAGCAGATGATGGAGTTTGGTAAGCATAATGCGCATCTGCCGGTTATTAATTAATCATTGAGACGTTTGAAAGGGGTGTCCGAAAAGTGGCACCCCTTTTGGTTTTACAGCCAGCAATTCACCATGTTTTAGAGCACATAAAAACACTTACCTTTGCCCCGTGAAGACTTACTGGCGTATTCTGTCATTTGCACGTCCGTTGCAAAATTTCATTCCGGCTTATTTTACCTTATCGGTGCTTGCCATTACTTTTGGCATATGCAATTTTACCTTACTTATTCCCCTGCTCAACATCATATTTGATTCGGTTGGTCCTGAAGATCAACACACGTCCGCACCCTCGTTTAGCTTTAGTGCGGGCTACATCAAAGACTACTTCAACTATTATTTTTATGGTGTGATGAGCGAACATGGTAAAATGGGCGCTTTAAAATTTGTGGTAGGGGTGGTAATGGTGTCGGTATTATTGGCCAATGGCTTCAGGTATTGGAGTCAGCGTGTATTGAATAATATGCGTACCATGGTGGTTTTGCGGATGCGCCAGCGCTTATTTAACCGACTTTCGAGTTTGCATGTTGGCTTTTTTAATCAGCAGCGCAAGGGCAATCTGATTTCTGTAGTTTCTAATGATGTTTCGGAAATCGAAAACTCAGTGGTGAGCAGTATGCAGAATTTGTTACGTGAGCCCTTGTTGCTGATCGGGTATGTGATTGTTTTGTTTTCGATTTCGGTAAAGCTTACCATTTTTAGTTTTGTGGTGGTGCCCTTTTCGGGATTTGTAATGGGAAGTATTTCGCGCAAGCTTAAGCGTGACGCGGGGAGGAGCCAAATGTACCTTGGCAACATCATGTCAGTGATGGAAGAAACCATTTCGGGCATCCGCATCATCAAGGCGTTTAATGCCGTAGGTGCGGTGCAGCGAAAGTTCGATGCCGAAAATAGCAATTACCGGCGGATGCTCAAAAGCATTTTCAACCGGAAGGAATTGGCAGCGCCTGTTTCCGAAATTTTTGGCTTTGCTGTTGTGCTTACCATTATTTTGTATGGAGGGAGCTTAACCATAAGTGGCAATAGCGAGTTAAGTTCAAGCGAATTTATTACCTACATCATTCTTTATGCGCAATTGCTTTTGCCTGCCAAATCCATTACTCAGGCCCTAACCAACATACAACGTGGTTTGGCAGCGGCAGAGCGTGTGTTTAGTTTGCTGGATACCGAAAACCCAGTCAAAGAAAAGAGCAATGCCTTGCATATTAGCGATTTTAAAGACGAAATCGAGCTTCGAAATCTTAGCTTTAAGTATGGTGACGACTGGGTGCTTAGAAATATTCAATTACATATTCCCAAAGGAAAAATGGTGGCCTTGGTTGGCCCTTCTGGTGCTGGTAAAAGTACGCTTGCCGATTTGATACCCCGCTTTATTGACCCGGTTGAGGGGGCAGTATACCTTGATGGGGTTGATTTACGCGAGTTTAAGCTAGCCAACATTCACCACCTTATGGGTATAGTAAGTCAGGAAAGCATCTTGTTTAATGACACCATAACCGCCAATATTGCCTTTGGTATCGAAGCGCCAGATATGGAACAGGTTGTGGCTGCGGCCAAGGTGGCCAATGCACATGATTTTATTGAGCAACTTGAGCAAGGATACGAAACGGTAATCGGCGATCGGGGTATGCGATTGAGTGGGGGACAACGTCAACGCCTGAGCATAGCCCGTGCAGTGTACAAAAATCCCCCTATCCTTATCCTCGACGAAGCTACCTCAGCCCTCGATACGGAGTCGGAGAAGCTGGTTCAGGAAGCCCTTACCAGCTTAATGGCCAACCGAACCTCATTGGTTATTGCACACCGCCTAAGCACCATTCAGCATGCCGATTTAATTGTGGTACTCGAAAACGGCCGAATTGTTGAAACCGGCCATCATAATGAGCTCATGGCCGCAAGTGGCAGTTATCGCAAACTCATTAAAATGCAACAGCTTTAAAAGCGTATCCTGCTATATTTACCTAAAATTACACAGCATGCAGGTATCGGAAATGGCCGAAAATCTTATCGGCTCAGAAATCATCAAATTGGCTGGCGAAATTAATCAGAAGATAAAAGCCGGTGCACGTATCTATAATTACACAATTGGTGATTTCGATCCTGCGGTTTTCCCGATTCCTGCCGAACTGAATGCAGGTATCCAACAAGCCTATGCTCAAGGACACACCAATTATCCCGCAGCCAATGGGGTGGTGGAATTGCGGACTGCCGTGAGCGCTTTTATGAAAAAACACGGTGGCCTCAACTATACTCCCGACGACTACCTCATTGCCGGCGGCGCACGTCCATTGATTTATGCCATTTACCAAACTTTGCTCGACCCGGGCGACAAAGTAGTTTATGCCGTGCCATCGTGGAACAACAACCATTATTGTCACCTCAGCGGAGCGCAGGGTATTGAACTGCAGGTAGGCCCCGACGAAAATTTCATGCCCACAGCTGCCCAAATCGCACCTTATTTGTCGGAAACTACTTTGGTGGCGGTCTGTTCGCCCCTCAATCCTACGGGCACCGTATTCGGTCAGCAGGAATTGGCCGAAATATGTGACCTCATTTTGGCCGAAAACAAACGCCGAGGCCCCGGTTGCAAGCCGGTGTACCTCATGTACGACCAAATTTACTGGATGCTCACCTTGGGCAGCACCCGTCATTTCGACCCAGTGAGCTTGCGGCCTGAAATGCGCGATTATACCATTTTTGTTGATGGTTTATCGAAGGCCTTTGCCGCTACAGGTGTTCGGGTGGGTTGGAGCTTCGGGCCACGTAAGGTCATCGACAAGATGAAATCGATTTTAGGCCATGTGGGCGCTTGGGCACCCAAGGCCGAACAAATGGCCGTGGCTGATTTTTTGAACAACGACCAAGCAGTCGAGCTCTTTTTGAACAACTTTAAAGCAGCGGTGTTTGGTCGCTTGCAGGGCTTTTATGAAGGCTTCATGCGCTTAAAGGCTGCCGGACATCCGGTCGATTGTATTGCGCCGCAGGCGGCCATTTACCTCACCATCCAACTCAATTTAAAAGGGCTCACCACACCCGATGGCCGGGTGTTGGCCGACACCCGCGAGGTAACGGCTTATGTACTCGAAGCAGCCGGCTTGGCCGTGGTGCCGTTCTACGCTTTTGGTGCAAGCACCAACAGCAGTTGGTACCGCCTCAGTGTGGGCACCTGCCGGCCCGAAGAGGTGGCACAGGCGTTGGCAGCACTTGAAAAGGCTTTATCAGCATTGATGTAGATGTAACAATCTTGTTACTAACAGGTTTGTTACAAATATATTTGTTACTAACAAACTTGTTTCATATCTTTGGATATGAGCTTAACTGCATTTCCGTATGGCCGTGTGGCTGGTCCTGAGGCCTTTGTAAATCGGATGGAAGATCTCGAAAGATTGCATCGCAATGCCAGTCAAGGCATCAACACCATATTAATAGCGCCAAGGCGGTGGGGAAAGTCATCTTTGGTGCGCTATTTTGCGCACAAATACCAAAGTAAAAAGCTGGTTGTTTGCCAGCTCGATTTGTTTAGTGTACGCGAAGAGCACGAATTTTTTGAACTGCTAGGCCGTACGGTAGTGGCAGCTACCCACAGCAAACTCGAAACAGCTCTCAAAGATTTGGGCCGCTGGCTGGGTAACATCACGCCAAAAATTTCGTTCGGCCAACATCCCGATCAAAGTATCGACCTGGATTTCGACTTTAAGAACAATCCGCCTGATACGGCGCGGATGCTGAATCTGGCCGAGCAAATTGCCAAGGAAAAGAACATACGCCTGGTAATTTGCATCGATGAATTCCAGAATTTCGAATACTTGGCCGATTCGTTGGCATTTCAAAAGCTGTTGCGGTCGCATTGGCAGCACCACCAGCACGTGAGCTATGTGCTATACGGGAGCAAACGGCATATGATGTCGCAATTTTTCGAAAAGCAACACTACCCGTTTTACAACTTCGGACAAGTGATGTACCTCGACAAAATTCCGGCCATTGAATTTGAGCGTTACATCGTAAAACGTTTTACGGCATTCGGTAAAAAAATTGCACCTGCTGTTGCTTGCGAGCTGATTGATTTGATGGAAAACAAGCCTTACTATGTGCAACAATTGGCTTTTTTGACCTTCAACTATACCGAGCATACGGCAACTGAGAATGAGTTGGAAATGGCCTTGCGCGAACTTATTACCCAAGGCTTTCCGCTTTATCAAAGGCTGTTTGATAGCCTGAGTAATATGCAGGTGAATTTGATGCATGCCATCGTGATGGGCGATAGCCGACCGATGAATTCCTACGATTACTTACAAGACCATGGTCTCAACAGTTCGGCCAATGTAAGCCGGGTACTCAAGGCGCTGGAAGACAAAGAAATCATTGACCGCTTCGACGGGACAATCGACATCATCGACCCGGGCTTCCGCATTTGGTGGCGTCAATGCCTGCAACTGGACCGACTATTCAGCGAAGTACGAAAAAAAGAAGCTTAATCACAGCCGGCATAGCTCACTTCACCCAGTGCACGTACCACAGTAGGCTCATAACCTGCATACTTTTCGGCCACAGCATGCAGCAACCCCCTGATTTCGTTGGGATCCATGCTCTGCACCATTTGCATGCGGTATTCTTTAAAGTTGGGGTAGCCCTTAAAGTAGTTGGTGTAATGCCGGCGCATTTCGAGGATGCCGAGCTTTTCGCCTTTCCATTCGAGCGATCGCTCAAAGTGACGAAGGCAAACTTCAATGCGTTCTCGTGTGGTGGGTGGCTCCAAATGCTCAGCTGTAGCCATAAAATGTTTGATTTCCCTAAAAATCCAGGGGTAGCCAATGGCGGCGCGGCCAATCATGATGCCATCCACCCCATAGCGATTTTTATAAAGCACGGCTTTTTCGGGACTGTCGATGTCGCCATTGCCAAAGACCGGAATGCGCATGCGGGGGTTGTTTTTCACCTCACCAATGAGTGTCCAGTCGGCTTCGCCCTTGTACATCTGCACCCGGGTGCGCCCGTGAATGGCTATGGCTTGCACACCGATGTCTTGCAAGGCTTCGGCCAGGTATACTACCTGCTTGCTGTTGTCGTCCCAGCCTAAACGGGTTTTTACGGTAATCGGCAAATGGGTACGCTTGACCATGGCCTCAGTAATTTTGAGCAGCTTGGGCAAATTACGCAACATGCCCGAGCCGGCTTCCTTGCATACCACTTGTTTGACTGGACAGCCAAAATTGATATCGATGAGGTTGGGGTGGGCTTCGGATACCTTGTCGATGGCCTGTACCATAG
This sequence comes from Bacteroidia bacterium, assembly GCA_046291695.1. Classification (GTDB taxonomy): domain Bacteria; phylum Bacteroidota; class Bacteroidia; order UBA7662; family UBA7662; genus PNNG01. The sequence goes on along the minus strand of JBKBSO010000015.1, from coordinate 35,463 downwards.
GTTCGAGCTCACCCCCGAAAATTTGAATTCCCATGGGGCGTTCGTCGTCGTAGATGTCGAGTTTTTGCACGCTTTTACGGGCGTCTCGTATGAGACCCTCCGACGAAATGAACTCGGTATACATCAAATCGGCACCATTGGCCTTGCAAACTGCTCTGAAAGGCGGATCGCTCACGTCTTCCATGGGCGCCAGCAAAAGCGGAAAATCGCCCAATTCCAAATTACCAATACGTACCATAGGCTAAAAAATCGTGTAAATTTACGCAAAATTCGTTGAAATGCTGTCGAACAAGCCTTTAGGGGAGCTGCCACCACTGCTTCAAGTGATCCTGTTGATTTGTCTTTGTCTTTTAAGTGGGGGGCTATTTGCCATCATGGCCATGAACACCGTGCCCGGATATTCGCTGTTCGAAATTCAGGAAATGTTGAGTCAAGGTTTGGCAACAGAGGAGATGGTACCTGAATTTTGGTACTTACAAGGACTTACCGCCTTGGGTACATTTGTGTTTCCTGGCATCGTTTTCTCGTATTATTGGAGTTATGAAGAAAGCTTCCTGCCACTGGGTTTGAAGCACAATCCATCGGCGAAAACCTATTTGTTCATCCTCCTTTTGATGCTTTTGTCGGTGCCATTGGTCTATGCAGTGTATCATTGGAATCAGGAAATAAAGCTTCCGGCAGCCTGGCAGGAACTCGAAGCTAGCTTGCGTGCATCAGAAGAAAAGGCGAGTCAAACCATCAATATGCTGTTGGGTCGAACAAGTCTATCTGCTTTTCTTATTAATATGCTGGTAATGGCAGTTTTACCGGCTATTGGTGAAGAACTCATTTTTAGGGGATTACTTCAAAGGAGCTTTCAGAAGGCTTTCCAAAACCACCACCTGGCCATTTGGATGGCAGCAATCCTGTTTAGCGCCATTCATATGCAATGGTTGGGCTTTTTTCCACGGATGTTGCTAGGCGCATTGTTTGGCTACCTTGTTTTTTGGACGGGAAGTCTTTTACCTGCTATCTTTGGCCATCTGCTCAACAACAGCATGGCGTTGATGGCAGAATATGGTGACCGTCGTGGGTGGATTCAACTGAATGAAGAAAGCTTACGAAACCTACCATCTTATTTAGTTATGCTTAGCTTATTCCTCAGCACTTTGCTCTTGTATAAGCTTTATACTTCTCGTCAGAAAACAGCAGCCTTTGAACGACTGGATTAAAATATACGAAACAAATCTGCTCTGGCAGGCAGAGCTCATTAAAGCTGTACTCGAAGAGCATGATGTACCTGCTGTAGTGCTTAGCAATAAAGATTCGGCCTACCAATTTGGTTTAATTCAGGTACTGGTGCAATTGCACAATAAACAAACGGCTGAAGCCATCTTGCTAAGTGTAGCCGGTCAAATTTGAGCCTATTTCCATGAACAACCTTCTGCAACGTATACTCACAGGCATTGTACTCACGGGCTTAATTATTGGCACCTTACTTGCTGGTTTTTATTTCTTTAGTCTGTTTTTCCTTTTTATTAGCTTGGTTGGCTTGTTTGAGTTCTACCGCATGGCGGCCCCTAAAGTCAAAAAACGAGACTATTTTTCATCGTTGTTTGCTGGTGCGGCCATTTACGTAATTTGTGCCCTAACCGCTGCTGAAATTGTCCCTTTCGAATGGCTTGAACTTCTAATTCCTATTTGTGCCTGGTTTTTTCTGGTGGAGCTGTATAAAAACCGTGAAAAACCTTTTGAAAATGTGGGGCTCACCGTACTTGGCCTGATTTACATTACCCTGCCTTTTTCATTGCTCAATTACATGGCTTTCCTGCCTTTTGGTTACTATAATTATGAGCTGGTTTTGGGTATTTTCCTCTTTTTGTGGGTGAGCGACTCAGGCGCGTATGTGGTAGGACGTCTCATTGGCCGCACCAAACTATTTGAACGGATATCCCCTAATAAAACCATAGAAGGGAGCGTTGGGGGAATTCTTGCGGCTTTACTTCTGGCCTGGTTTGCAGTGCAGCATATGTTCGATACCCTCGATGGCATCGATTGGCTGGTGGTGGCGGCCATTGTATCGGTAAGCGGTATTTATGGCGACTTGATTGAATCGCTGCTCAAAAGAAGCTTTGGCCGTAAAGATTCGGGCAGCCTTTTGCCCGGCCATGGGGGGGTACTCGATCGCTTTGATTCACTCATTTTATCCGCACCTATGGTTTATGCCTACATTCGTCTGATTCAGGTTTGGTAAGTTGGCCTGAATGTCAGCGGCTTAGAGATTTATAAAAATTATGCGCAAATCGCCACAGAGCTTATACAAATCTCTAACTTTGAGCTGTTTTTTAACGATTTCTTAATTATTAACCAAAAGCTACAACATGTCAGCACAGGCTGAAATCCAAAAAGTGGCAGAGAACCCGTTTGAGTCCATGATGTCGCGTTTCGACATCGCTGCCAAAATCTTGAACCTTAACGAAGGTTTGTACAATGTACTCAAGTCGCCGGCTAAACAAGTCATTGTAAGCCTGCCAGTTACCATGGACGATGGCCGCATCGAAGTTTTCGAAGGCTTCCGAGTGGTACACAACATCAACTTAGGGCCGGCTAAAGGGGGCATCCGGTATTCCATGGATGTGCATCTCGATGAAGTGAAGGCCTTAGCTGCCTGGATGACGTGGAAATGTGCTGTTTCAAGTATTCCTTTCGGTGGTGGAAAAGGCGGCATCAAATGCGATCCCCGCAAAATGTCGGCCGGAGAACTTGAGCGTTTAACCCGCGCCTATACCCGTGCCATGATTGATGTTTTTGGGCCAGAAAAAGATATTCCTGCCCCTGATATGGGTACCGGCCCACGCGAAATGGCTTGGTTAATGGATCAATATTCGAAATTGGTCGGATATAGTACCCCGGCAGTAGTTACGGGTAAACCTCTTGTGATGGGGGGGTCAAAAGGCCGCGTTGAAGCTACAGGCCGTGGTGTAATGGTCGCTACCCGTTCGGCTATGCTTAAGATGGGATTGAATCCGTTTAAATCAACTTGTGCCGTGCAGGGTTTTGGCAATGTAGGTTCTATTTCTGCCAAACTTATCGAACAGCAAGGACTCAAAATTGTAGCCATAAGCGATGTAACAGGAGGTTATTACAATCCAAACGGCATCAATGTCGAAGAAGCCATAGCCTATTCGCAAGCACACGGCAATCAACTCGAGGGATTCCCTGGTGTTGAGCGGATTAGCAATGACGAACTCCTTGAGCTTGATGTAGATGTATTGGTGCCTGCCGCCATGGAAGATCAAATCACTAAGCACAATGCGGCTAACATTAAAGCCAAGTTGATTGTGGAAGGTGCCAATGGCCCGGTTTCGGCCAGTGCCGATGATATCCTGAATGAAAAGGGAATTATGGTGGTGCCCGATATTCTTGCCAATGCCGGCGGCGTTACCGTTTCGTATTTCGAATGGGTACAAAACCGTTTGGGTTATTTTTGGACCGAAGAACGTGTTAATCGCCGCGCCGACCGCAATATGAAAGAGTCTTTTGAGCAGGTTTACCAGGCCAGTTTGCAGTATAACTGCAGCATGCGCATAGCTGCTTATGTGGTGGCCATCGATAAGGTGGCTCAGGTAACCCAATTGCGAGGCGGGATTTAATTTATAACGATTCCAATAAAAACACGAAATTTGAGCCGCGTAAAAAAACGCGGCTCTTTTATTTATGATACATCGCGAAGGTTATACCATCATTTTGATTACCCTCTTACTGGCAGGTTTGTTAAGCTGGCTGGTGCATCATTTTCTTGGACAATATAAAGTGGTTTCGGGACTAGGTTATTTACTGGTGCTGACCATGGTGGTTTTGGTGGTGCAGTTTTTTCGTAATCCGGTAAGGCATACAGTTATTAATCCTGCCCACATCATTGCCCCTGCAGATGGCAAAATGGTCATTATTGAAGAAGTAGAGGAACCAGAGTACTTTCAAGGGAAGCGTTTACAGCTCTCTATTTTTATGTCGCCTTTAAACGTACATGTTAACCGGAACCCGGTTTCGGGCAAGGTGAAGTTTTTTAAGTACCACCCCGGCAAATACTTGGTTGCGTGGCACCCGAAGTCATCTACCCTCAATGAGCGGACTACCGTGGTTGTGGAGAATGAAGCAGGCATCCCGGTTCTATACCGCCAAATTGCGGGGGCAGTTGCCCGCCGGATTCGATGGTACATCACGGAAGGTGATCCTGTGGTTCAGGGCGAAGAGTATGGTTTCATCAAATTTGGTAGTAGAATTGATATTTTCCTGCCTCCTGGTACCCAGGTGAATGTAAATATAGGCGATAAGGTAAAGGGTGGAGAAACCGTGCTGGCCACTTTCGAATAAATGAAATCACAGAAGCGCCTGCTTGGCATCATTTTTTTTACCACTTTCATTGACTTGCTGGGGGTAGGCATCATTATCCCCATCATTGCACCGCTTTTTCTCGACACAGCCCATCATCTATTACCCGACGGGTTCAGCTTTCAGCAGCGTACCATGCTCATGGGGGTGCTCATTTCGAGCTTCTCCTTTATGCAATTTTTTGGGAGCAGTTTGTTGGGGGCATTGTCCGATCAGCATGGGCGAAAAAAAATACTGCTCATATCGATCAGCGGTACGGCTGTGGGCTATTTGATCTTTGCTAGTGGCATTGAAGCCGGGAATCTTTGGTTGCTTTTTTTAGGCCGTATGCTCAATGGTTTTTGTGCTGGTAATTTGGCAGTTATTTTCTCTTCTATTGCCGATATCAGCAATGCCGAATCAAAAAGCCGAAACTTTGGTATGGTAGGAGCTGCCTTCGGTATTGGATTTGTAATTGGGCCATTTCTGGGCGGTAAATTGGCCGATTCAAGCTTGGTAAGCTGGTTCCATTATGCCACACCATTTTGGTTTGCAGCGGTCCTTGCTTTGATTAACGTGGTACTCATTCAAGGCTTGTTCCAAGAAACACTTCAACAAAAAATAGTGAGGCAGTTGAAGTTTAGCACCGGTTTCAAAAACCTGCACAAGGCCTTTACTAATCCCCAGTTGCGAAGTATTTTTACCATATCTTTCCTCTTTATTTTTGGATTTACCTTTTTCACCCAATTTATTCAGGTTTATCTGATTGAAGCGTTTAGTTTTCGTGAGTCGGACATTGGTAACCTTTTTGCCTATATGGGGGTTTGGATTGCCTTAACCCAGGGCATGATCATCAGGCCATTGTCGCGCCGTTTTCAACCAACACAAATGTTGCGTTTTACGCTCATCTTGTTGGCCGTAGCCATGATTGCATTGTTGTTTCCACAACAGGGCTGGCAGTTGTTTCTGGTAGTGCCATTTATCAGCATTTTTCAAGGCTTATCAAGTCCCAACATCACAGCTACGGTTTCAAATCTTGCCGATAAAAGTATTCAGGGCGAAATTCTGGGAATTAATCAGTCGGTGAATGCCTTTGCACAAATGCTGCCCCCCCTCATTGGTGGGGTTTTGGTTGGCTTCGATATCCATATGCCGATTTATGGTTCGGCATTCTTTATTTTTATGGCTTGGTTGCTATTTATGTATGTAGGGCCAGCTAAATTATCAACTATAGGCCGTGAGCCTGCTCCATAAGTTCCTGGTTTTTTTTGCAGAGGTAGCCCGCTGCTTCCAAGGTTTGGAGAACCATTAATTCATTCTCGGGCTCAATACGGTACACAAATTCATAAACCGGATGACGGTCAATTTGCCCTAAATTGTCTTGTAGCTCTTCGGGTAACCAGGCGAGCATTTCTTGTGCAGGAATGGCAAAATATTCACCTTCATCGAAACCAGGCAAAATCGAAGTGGTGAATGGGTCGTAAGGCTGTGGAAGGTATAAGTCAGTGATATAGGCCGATAAATCTTCGCCCATGAGGTAATTGGGAAATAAATCGGAATACCCGAGGGTTTCAAGCACCTCAAAGATTAGCTGCTCAAAGTCATCTTGTGAGGTGAAATCGATGTAATCTTGCCAGGTTTTGGCATTTTTAACCGCATACCACTTTCGGGCCAGGGCCAGGGTATCGGCTTCAGGTGCAAATATCAAATTATTGTCGATTTGGCCGTAAATGAGAACCTCTTGCTTATTCATATGGCAAAATTACAGCCTTAATCCGGAATGCAAATGCGAAAGGTACTGCCTTTTCCAACTTCACTTTCGATTTCTATCCTCCCCTCCATGAGCCGTATAAATTCATGGGTTAAAAGTAAACCAACCCCTGTGCCTTTTTCGTTTTCAGTACCATATGTGGTAAAGATTTCGTGCGGATTGAGTGCTTTGGCTACTTGCTCGGGCGACATGCCCACTCCCTGGTCGGCCAAGCTGATGACCACTTCTTTGCCTGCTTTGCTGAAATTTACGGTTACCGTATCATTGCGATTTGAAAACTTAATGGCATTGTTGAGTAAATTATACATCGCAATACGTAACATATGCCGGTCGGCAATAACCCCTAAACCTGGTTCTACTTGCCATTTTATATTTACTCCTTTCTGCGCAGCCTGAAACTGTAATTGCTCTACTAATTCTCTCATAAAGAGTTCGGCCATCAATTTTTCCTTGTAAGGTTTTAGTCCTACCAGCTGAATTTTTGACCATTCCAGCAGATTTTCAAGCATTCCCAATGCCAAATCGATTCGTTTGGTTACATCCACATTCCACTCAAGCAGCTCGGCTTCCGTAATGGCACCTGAAGCTTGTAAGCTTAATATGCCTTTTAATCCTGTCAGCGGATTACGAACGTCGTGGGAAACAATGGTAAGTAAACGGTTTTTGAAATCATCCATTTGTTTCAACGCTTCATTTTTTTCGCTCAAGGCCAGTTGCTGATGTTCAAGCTTTTGATTTAGCTTACGTATTCGTAAAAAATAAAGGGTCAGGACAGCGATTAAAATGCCTAGCAAGCCCAGGATGTAATAGCTATAGAAAAGCTTGGATTGCTGAAATTCGAGCTGCTCGTCTTTAGCCAATAGTTCTAGGTCCTTTTTTTCACTTTCAAATTTAGCCTGCATTTCTGCCACCAGCGTTTGTTGTTCATCGCTATATATGCTATCGTGGTATACCTTGCTTTTGAATTGCGCCTCGTATGCCGTTTTGTAATCGCCAATGTCGGCAGCAGCCAGGGCCAAGTATTCCAAGGCATTTCGGGCTCCCAACCAGTAATCTTGCTCCTGAGCAAGTGTAGCAGCCTTTTGGGCATAGGTTATGGCCCGTCTTGGCGTTTGGTTAGCAATAAATGCAGCTGATTTGGCATTGAGTGTATTTACCAAATCGATGTAGTTTTCTTGCTTTTCCATCATCTCGATGGCTAAATCAAGGTGAATGTGTGCCTTTTGATATTCCCCAGTGGCATCATAAAGCTGTCCGATATTGGAATACATTTTGGCAAGGTTGTAATTATCGCCGGTAGTTTTGAAGCTCGTGGCTGAGAGTTCATAATAATAAATGGCAGAGTCTGTTTGCCCCAGATTTTTGAGGCTAATGCCCATATTGGCGGCCACCATGGCCTTGCCACGTTCACTTTTTAATTCATGGTGTAATCGATAGGATTCACGAAGATTTTCTAAGGCCTCTCCATGCAGTTGCATGGCGTTGAGTAAGGAACCACGATTCATATAGATAGAGGCTTCCAACGCCTTGGCTTTACCTTTACGGGCAGCCTGCATGGCCAAGTCGTAAGCTTCCATGGATTTGCCAAATTGGCTCATCCTGCGGTAGGTAATGCCCTGGTTTACTTTGGCCAAACTCATGCGGTAATAATCTTCATTGTCCTCTGCCAAGGTATACAGGGTGTCAAACGCAAGGAGTGCCTTTTCTAATTCAGAAAGTCCCGAATAAAGGCTTGCAATGCGAAACCTAGATTCCAGTAAAATCAGGGGCGATGCCTGAACATCTTGGCGATTTAAAAAAACATGCAACTTGTCTCGGGCGCTTACCGGATCGCTCGACATCAAGCAGTCGAAATAATAAAGGTGTGCTTTTAGACTGTCGATAGCCTCAAGTTCATTTAGCTTTTTATTGAATACGTCCACACAAAGAGCGTCTTGAGCCCTTGTAAGTGAAGCGAATAAACCAAACCCAATCAGAAAACCAAATATGATGTAATTGCGCACAAATAAGTGATTGCAGCCAAATTAGCAATCATGCTTCAAACGGCCTAATTTGACATAAAAAAAGCAGGCCAAAGCCTGCTTGTGATGTATTTTCCTTAGCGTTTAATTCCGTGAACGTTCGAACTTTTCCATTTCTTTGTCAAAGGTTTCTTTGAATTTCTCATAGTCGTAATCGATACGCAGTCTTTCGTCGCGACTCAGCCGATCATTCATGCTCTTCAGCATTTCTTCGGAGGCCAACTCTATGGCAATATAGGTTTTGAAGGTGCCTTGTGGGGTTTTGGTGAGTCGCTCACAAATAGTACGGGTACCATTGAGTTGTTGGTTGACTACTTCCCGGCTTAGTGACTCAAAACGCTCCAGCACTTCTTCCTTGTTGTTGAACTCACGTGAATTCACGTAGTTATCGGTAGTTGCCTTGATGGTGGTTTGAATAGATGAGGCCAACTGGGTGCGGGCTTCATTCAGGGCTTTGCGCTTAGAGGTGTTTTGATCCATGCTTTCCCCTACTGCATTTGCCCTGAAATTTTCCTTGGTGCTGAAATACTCTTCACCAGAACAATAGAGCTTGATTTCGATTTCGCCTTCAGAGGCAGGAGTGATCACCTTATCGGTGTTTTTTTTGCTTTTGCAGCTGCTTCCCGCAAATGCCAAGCCTAAGGCCAGTACGACCATTGTGCCTTTGAACAGGATGTTACGTTTCATGATATTCGATTTTAAAGGTTATAAATTACGTTTAACATTTTTGGTATTACAGTGAGCTCCAAGTCTTCGGCGGCCCTGCGATATGCGGCTTCGGCAGCCCGTTGATAATCGAGTTGAACACCCCGGATGCCACTGAGGTTTTGACTGTATTTTTGGTTGCCCTGATCGTCTATCAGCGACAATTTTATATCGAGTAAGGCCGTGTACATCCCGCTGTTTACAGTCCCCTGACGTACATCGGCTTCAATGATTAAGCGATAATCTACGCCATCTGCGCGTTCAGTAAAACGAATGCCTTCGCGCGATAATCTTTGTTTGGCCGCCGATTGCAACAAAGCCTGAGATAGGGGTTTGCCATACGCCAGTTCGTTTGCCATGATCTGCATTACGGGCCGGCTTACTTCGATGATGACCTTTTCGCGAGGTAAGGCCTGTGGGTCGATCACATTCAGCCAAATTTGGCGTGAACGATCGTTTCGGAATTGACCTTCGAGATCGGGGCTGATCAAAATTTCCTGCAGCGCGTCTCGTGCAGCAATATTGGCAATGCGTATGCGGCATATGCCATTTTCATCGGTACTGGTATTCCCAACTATTGTGCCAGCTCCTTGCGAAAAGCGAATATTTAATGGGAAATTACGTAAAGGTTCGCCATTTATCCTTGGATAAGACACGGTAATCAAGATTTCTTCTGCAATTGACTGTCCGATACGTGCTTTCAAGTTGCGTTGATTTACCCGTATGGCGATATCACGGGATAATTGATTAACGGATTGTAGCAAATCGTTTCCTAAAAAATGCTGCTGACCATCGGGCTGGGTATATTGAAGGGGTTCGCCGGTATAGGCTTTCACGGCTTCGAGTGCCCTGAAATAAAAATCGTAAGCCCCCATCAGATTTCCGGCTTGTTCTTCGGCCCTTGCACGTCCGAAGGCATCTAAACTCTGATCGATGGCCAATTGCATACGACGTTGTTTTTGCCGTTGGTAATCGGCTACTGACAGTCGGTAATATACCCAGTATTCGTGCTCGTTTTGCCAGCTATCTACAATTTCATAATCTTCGATGGCCACATTGGAAGATAAGCGGGTAAAGGAGCGAAACTCATCGGAGAACACCCGGTTACGTTCGAGTTGCGACTGAATAGAATTGGCTTGAATATTCACCTGGATTTGTCCAACCAGATCATTTACGGCATTTTTTCGGGCTTGTTCCATATGGTCGAAGCCCCCGTTTATTTTGCGACTTACCCCTATTCCGATATAATATGCTGAACTTATGGGGCGTTGTTTTACCCAATCGGGCCGTTCTGCAACTTGCTGTGTATGGGGGCTGGTTTTAGAGCTGCATGAAGCCGCCAAAACAAGCAGGGCGATATAGAGGTACTTGTTCATTGGGCGCGTTGCATTTCAAATTGAACTAGCTGATTGGCCATTTGTGAACTGATGCGGCTTTGCACATCCACCAGCATATCGTTCATGGGGCGGAAATCGCGTTTGCCATTCACCAGTTGATCCACTTCTCGTTTTTGCGAAAAAGAGGTGAGCACGCGATCACTGGGGTGAGGCTCAGTACGTGACCTCCAGGTGCCGGCAAACAGATTGGCGGCGTTCCCTTCGTAGCTGATGTAACGTACTTCGTCTTCGAGACGCTCTTCAAAGACATCCGACAGTAATACCGTGCCTGATTCGGCAGAAATGAGCTGGTACTGCACTTTTAAGCGTACGGCACTGGAGCCATTGAATTCCGAATACATTACTTTACGGTAGCGGGTTATTGTTTCGTTACGTTTTTTTTCGGCATTGTAAATCCGTTCTCGGTAAGATTCATAGCCGGTTTTTTCTTTGTGGCTTATGGTAGGGTTCGAAATGCCCATGTCTAAAATCCGACCTGTAAGCAGGAGCCTGGCTCCCATGAGTTCACCGGCGCGCAGGGTATTGCTCTGCTCGCCTCCAAACTGCAGGCTGAATTTCTGCTCTCTAAGAATTTTTTCGGTGTGCTCGCGGTCGATGATCACCAGAAAATCGTTGTTGGCTCTAGACAATTCACTTACAATAAAGCTGGTAAGATTGGTAGAGTAGCTGTATGCGTTGCTGTTCTCAAAAGGCATTACTGCAACAGTAAGGGTGGCCCTTTCACGCGATACCCGCCTTAATTCTGCAACATCCTTGTAATTTGGCTCCAGCTTGAATACCTCCTCGAAATAGCCGTGTGCTCTTCGATAGTTTTCCGCTTCGAACTGTTTACGGCCAGCATCATAGGCCGGAATGATGATTGACATTTTTTTGAGACTTCCTACATCCCTGAATCCTGGCTTTAGCGTGTTGATCTCTCTGAAAATACCTTCTGATTCACTGAATTTTTGTGCGACCATAAGCCGCGACCCCTCTTCATACAGGCCGTTTAGGTATATTTCAAGGTCTTCTTCATACGCTTGTTTGTAGTAGGTAGGCATTTCAAGCTCAATGTTGAAAGCCGAAACATCCTGATAAAATTTTTCGGCACGAATGAAGGCATATACTGATTCTTTGTATTGTTGTTGTCCGTGTGCCCGATAAAAGCGATCAAGATAGTTGTTTAGGGCAAGCTGTGCAGAAGTACGTAAGCCAATACGTGCGTCAATGTTGGTACGGTCGTAGCCCAATGCCTGCATATAAGCCAAACTGGCCTCATCGTGCAAACCGGCAGCGGCTAATTTATTGGCCTTTTTAGTAAAAGAACGGCTAGGAGAGCAGGCAATTAAAAATACTGCAGTTAAGCAAAGAAGCAGAAGCTTAAGGTAGTGGTTCATTGGGCTCATAAAAATAGTAATTGGGCACGAATAATCAGCTTGTCACCCTAAAACAAGTATTGTACCAACTGAAGTTAGATTTGCTGAAAAATGTGAAAAATTACTACGCAAGCATAAGCAAACTTCATGATTACCCCCGTTAAAAAGCCTAAAAATGCCCCAATGGCGGCTTTTAAAGCTAAAGGCACTGGCCTACCTACAATCATTTCAGCCAGGAGGGCCCCTATAAATGGACCGATGACTATGCCCAACGGGCCGGCAAAAAGCCCCAGCACCAAGCCAATGGCGGCTCCCCGGCTGGCGGAAGTACTGCCTCCCATTTTTTTGGTGCCTGCAATCGGTACGTAATAGTCGAGCAACGTAATGGCAAGGGCAGCAAGCAAATGTGCGCCCAGCAAATGATCGTCGGGTGCATAAGCCTCAGAAAGTTTGAGTATGGCCAACCCAGCGAAGGCCACAGGAGGGCCGGGTATTACAGGCAAAAAACTCCCTGCTATCCCCCCTAATGCTAACAAAAAGGCCAGTATGAGCCAGATGGTATCCATTTGATGCTTTGTGTTTTGCAGGTTGAATTTAAGCATTTTGGCTTGCAAATGCGTGCTTTTGGTAAATGGAAAGGCTGAAGGCCTTAAATACATGGCTTGTGCCTGGCTGTTCGGTTTTTACCTTTACATTATTTTTATGTAAACAACACACTATTTGCCAGCTTTTGGCGCTGTAAGATTATTATGTAAAGCCGCTAAGCATTAACTTTCGGACATATTCTGAAGGGTAAATACGCAAATTTAAATCTCTGGAAATCTAATGGACAAGTAATCCCGATAAACTTGAAGAATTCGAACCATAAACCCCTGCTCAGCATCATTGTGGTAAGCTACAATTGTTGTGAACTGCTGCATAACTGCTTGTTTAGTTTGAGGCCGTATTTGCAGGCCGATAGAGACGAGCTGATTGTGGTAGATAATGCTTCAACGGATGAGAGCGTGAGCATGTTGGAGCGCTTGTTTCCAGAAGTTAAATTGCTTGCTTCTGGAAGTAATTTGGGTTTTGGCCGGGCCAATATTTTGGGGTTGCAAGAGGCTCGGGGTGACTATGTCTTTTTACTAAATCCAGATACCGTAGTTCACGGCGATGTACTGCAAGCGCTGTTAGATTTTTTTAATGATGACGCACACAAGGAGGTAGGCGTTGCAGGTTTTCAACTGCTCGATAGCGCAGGAAGGCCCGACATTAGTGCCGGTAATTTTCCTAGCCTGATTCAGCTGGTACTTGAATTATTTCCATCACGACTTTTTCCTTATCGCCTGCAAAGCCGATTGGTTAAGGATTATATCGAAGTTGATTATGTTTCTGGGGCTGATTTAGCGTTTCCGCGCAAACTTTGGGAAGAAACCGGTGGCTTTGATCCTTCGTTCTTTTTGTATTACGAAGAAACAGAATGGCAATACCGGGTAATGAAGGCGGGCTATAAGCGGGTCTTGATTCAAGGTCCTTCGATCACCCATTACAGCACATCCGACTTGTATAAACTTCATCCGCTAAAGATCAGAATTTTTGAAAGCAGCCGAATACTGTATTATCAAAAGGTATATGGCCGCCTTGCCGCTTGGTATGCGCGCTTTGCCTTGAGTCTTTATTATGGTTCACGTTTTTTAATGGGTAAATCCTCACATTTTGCCCGATCTGCCAGGGAGGTCTGGTATGTCTGATGGAATTCGGTTTAGTGTAATTATTCCGCTATTTAACAAAGAAGCCAGCATCGAAAGAACACTAAAAAGCCTACAAAACCAGCGATTGAAGCCGTTTGAGGTGCTGGTAGTGGATAATGGTAGCACTGATCAGGGACCAGAACTTGTGCGTAAGTTTGTAATGGCCGGGCTTCAACTTTTGCAGCAGCCGGTTAAAGGGGTATCGGCTGCCCGGAATTTAGGGATTGAAAAGGCCAAGGGGGAGTATTTATGCTTTTTGGATGCCGACGACAGTTGGGAACCTGATTTTTTGTCCCGAATTGCCCAGCTGATTGCTGAATTTCCGGATTGTGGTTGGTATGCAACCAATTATGTTTTCAGGCATGGTCAAGTTGATCGCTCACCTTTGCACCCAGGACTCGAAAACTTCAGTTATGGGAAGCTTAGTTCGTATTTCGACTTGGTTAGTAGGGGGGATATGTTGGCGACGGCTTCATCAGTTTGTATCCCGGCACAGGTCTTTGAATCGGTGGTTGCTTTCCCTTTGGGCGAAACCATAGGCGAAGATCAGGATGTATGGGCGAGAATCGCCTTGAAGTATCCGGTTGCCTTGTATAACCAAGCACTTGCCGTTTATTATCAGGATGCACCGAATATGGCTACCCAACAAGCGACTTTGGGTACGGTATGGCCCTTTATTCTCAGGCTTTATGCTTTGGGTGAGGAGGCAAGTCCTACTGTTAAGCAGTCGCTTTACAATTACCTTGCCCGACAATTGGTTGGTCAGGCTAGCCAACTTGTGGTGGCAGGAAGGTTTAGGGAAGCCCGTAAACTGCTGGCTCACGAACTTGCCAAGCGCGAAGGCCGTCGTTATTATTACTGGCTTTTGCGTGCTTATTGCCATATTTGAGGCATGATTTTGCCAGGCGATATTTTGGCTGTACTGGTTTGTTACAAAACAGACTATCGGCAATGCAGTAGTTGGAAGAGTTTACAGCGTTCTCACGCGGCCTCACACATGCATTGGCTGGTGTACGATAATAGTCCGGCCTCTGTAACGCCCGATGCAAACGTACACTATGAACACCATCCCGAAAATCGGGGCGTGAGTGCGGCCTACCTGCGTGCTGCGGCCTTGGCTGCAAGCCGGTCCTTAAGTTGGATTTTATTGCTCGATCAGGATTCGGTTTTTCCGGATAATTGGTTCGAATCCTATAAAACAGCCATGGAGCAGTATCCCGAACAAGTGCTTTTTGTTCCTCGTATTCCGGCAGAAGCAGCCTTACTTTCGCCCTCACGCCTAAGGTTGGGCCGAACTTGGCCTGCCAAACCTTTTCCAACGGGCAGCTTTAGCTTGTATCACTACGCGCCAATCAATGCGGGCATGATGGTAAGTACCAAAGCTTATGTGCAAACTGGCGGGCATGATGAGCAGGTGCAGCTCGATTTTAGTGACCTGGCCTTTTTGCATAGATTTCGCAAGTCGTTTCCGCAGGCGTGTTTATGCGATTTTGACATAGCCCATCAGCTCTCAGGTGCCGAAAAAGCCAATCAGGAGCAACGTTTGCAACGCTTTCGCCAGTATTGCCGCGATGCAACGGCCTTCTTAAAAGCAGACGGCCCTGCCTGGTCAATGGCTTTTTGGACAACTTGGCGGGCATTACTCCTAAGCTTTCGATACCGAAGCCTTAAGTTTTTTAATGTACTTTTGCGAGATTTTCGCATATGATGACTAACTCACCAACAAACTGGCGCCAACTATTACTTATGGTTACACTCACCGAACTTATTTTAGGTGGTGGTGGTCGGTTATTGGAAATGGGTCCGATGACCTTGCGCATGTTGTTGTTTGGATTGACCCAATTGGTGATTTGGACGGATATTGCCCGTGGCACCTTTAAAGCCAGTAGCTGGCATTGGACGCTATTGGGAAGTTTGGCTGCTGTTTCGGCCTTTTCGGCCTTCATAGGTTGGAATAATGGAAGTGATTTCAAAGCAATTTTTACCGATATCAAACCATTACTTTATTGGGCTAATTTGCTCTTTTTTGCGAGTCAATTAAGTGATTACAGCCATTTACAGGCCATTAAGAAGTATATGCGCTGGGGAACTGCTTTGCTTACGGTGGCTTATTTGGTTTTACTTATCGTATGGAAGTCGAATCTGATCGACGGCTGGCAAATGTATTTGCGCCTGGGACCTACTGACGAATTCAGTTTCAGAGGAAATTTGGGTTTTTTTTATAAAGGTTTTGTGTTTATTCCGGTGGGTATCTTTTTTTGGATGCAGCAAGCAGGCAAACTCAAATACGTTATAATTGGCTTGATGTACTTGGCCGTATTGTTTACATTCACACGAGGTTTATGGCTCTTGCTTTTTTGTTTTTTGGCGATATATGTGCTCATTTATAACCGTAAAAGTGTGCTCGGGTGGCTTTCTATGGCGTTTATGATCCTAAGTATTTATGCCTTGGGTCTTTTTGTAGCCCAGTTAGAAACACAAACCTTTAGGGAACAGCAAGCCAGTTTGGATGCTTATAAGGCGGCCTACCAAGCGCAGGAACTCAAACCCTGGCAACGGGATTTAAGCGCTCGTTTTTCGCAAGGCTTCGAAGGTCGTGAACCTTCTATATCGAGTCGACTTATCATGTTCGAAGAGGTGGCCAGGGAAGTTAGCTTAACCTCTTTGTTCTTGGGTCATGGGTTTGGACAGGGAGTTCCCTCCAAGCCGATTCATATGGAAATGTCGTTTCTCGAAATTTTTCATAAGCAAGGCTTGCCGGGCCTTGTGGTTTGGGGGTGGCTCTTTTGGCAGTTGTGTATTGGCTTTTACAGGGCCAATGGAAATAGTTTGGTGCGGGTAGACTATCGTTCGGATGCCTTTGTCCTTTTTTGCGCAAGCCAGTTCTTTTTCGGTATTTCCCTCATCAATCCCTTTATCAATAGTCCGCTGGGATTAGGTATGCTCAGCATTTCCCTTTTGGGGCTTCGATTGCTGGCCAAACCTGCTAAATTGCAGCATGAAACGGATTAGCGTTTGTATGCCCGTATACAATGGGGCCGCTTATCTTAGAGCCCAGTTGGAATCGATACTTTCGCAGCTCGATGAAAGCGATGAGGTTGTGATTTCTGATGATGGTTCTACAGATAACAGTCTGAATCTTATCGAAAGTTTTGGCGACAGTCGTATTCGGGTAATCGCTGGTCCACGCTTGGGGCATCCATCCTATAATCTTGAATACGCCTTAAGCGCAGCTCAGGGCAATTATCTTTTTTTGGCCGATCAAGATGATGTTTGGTTGCCAAACAAGGTGGTGGTTATGCTGGAGGCATTAAAAAAATACAGCCTGGTGATTCATGACTGCAGAGTTACCGATGAAGCATTAGTAATTATACACCCTTCGTTTTATGCATTACATGGCAGTAAAAACGGATTAATCAACAATTTCGTCAGGAATAGCTACTTGGGATGTTGCATGGCCTTTAGGAGGGAATTGCTTCAAAAAGCATTGCCATTTCCTCAAAAGATTGCGATGCACGATATTTGGTTGGGCTTGATAGGTGCGGCTTGGTTTAGCACCCATTTTATACCCGACCAATTGTTGCTATACCGGCGACATGGGCGAAATGCCAGCACTACTTCCGACCCAAGTAAGTACAGTATTTGGCAGCAGCTCGAATTACGATGCCGCTTGGCCATACAGCTTTTGAGTACCCTTTCACGATGAGTCACACAAAGCCACATATCAGCATCATAACCGTGTGTTACAATAGCGAAGCCACGATTATAGATACTTTGGCTTCCGTGGCGGCACAGGATTGGCCTGATCGTGAACATCTCATCATCGATGGGGCTTCTACGGATAATACAGCCAAGCTTGTTGCTGATTTTATCGCTGAACATCCATATTTAGATATCCAATGGTACAGCGCTAGAGACAGCGGGCTGTATGATGCCATGAACAAAGGCATTTCCTTGGCCAAGGAGGGCATCATTGGCTTATTGAATGCCGATGATTTTTATACCGGGCCACAAGTATTGTCGAAAGTAGCGGCCTGTTTTGAAGATGAAAATGCAGCTGGGCTGTATGCCGATTTACAGTACGTTGATGGGCAGGCAAAAGCACGAGTGGTACGTAAATGGAAATCGGGGCCGTATAAAAAGCACGCTTTTTTATGGGGTTGGATGCCTCCGCACCCTAGTTTTTTTGTACGTAAGTGCTTTTATGAGCAATGGGGTACTTACCGCCTCGACATGGGAAGTGCAGCCGATTATGAGCTCATGCTACGTTTTATTCACCGCAATGAACTCAAATTGGCGTATTTGCCCGAAACGATCATCAGCATGCGTACTGGGGGGGTGAGCAATAAAGCCATAAAAAACAGATTGGCAGCCAATGCCATGGATCAGAAGGCTTGGGAGGTAAATGGCTTGAGGCCTTATTGGTTTACCAGATACCTTAAGCCATTGCGAAAAATTGGGCAGTTTTTGGGTTAGGCCTAAAAAAACAATCCGCCAAAATTAGACTTGAGTTTCGTTGTGGGTCGATTGGTCCGCAACTGTTTTGCTGGATTTATTTTCGGTTGGGAAGTATTTGTTTTGCCAAACCAATAGCATACCTACGCCGGTAGAAATGGCCGTATCGGCAATATTAAATACCGGGCGAAAGAAAATGAAATAATCTCCACCTTTAAAGGGCAGCCATTCTGGTAGATAGCCTTCCCAAATCGGAAAATAGAGCATATCCACTACCCGACCATGAAATAGTCGTTCGTAGCCAAACAATACGCCATAAAATACAGAGTCGATGATGTTGCCTAAGGCTCCGGCCAGGATGAGGGAAATGGCTACATAAGCTCCGGTTGGACTGCTATTTTTCTTGACCATGCGGTATAACAAAACCGCCAAAAAGCCAACTGCCACCAAACGAAACAGGGTAAGGAAAAGCTTGCCGTATTCTCCGGCAAATTCCAGCCCGAAGGCCATGCCATTGTTTTCAATAAAATATATCTGAAAGTACTTGCCAAGCACATTAAAGTGCTCGCCTAAGTACATCTTACTTTTTACCAAAAGCTTAGAAGCCT
This sequence comes from Bacteroidia bacterium, assembly GCA_046291695.1. Classification (GTDB taxonomy): domain Bacteria; phylum Bacteroidota; class Bacteroidia; order UBA7662; family UBA7662; genus PNNG01. The sequence continues at coordinate 17,071 of JBKBSO010000015.1, read as the reverse complement.
GATCTACGAGCAAGATCAGGCTTATTACCAACACGGGTATGTGCGATTTTTTCAAGGAATACGGTTTAAACCAAACAGCTTACTGCTTGAGCTTAGCTTCCATGGAAAGGGTTGCGTGTGGTACCGCCATCAAGCGCTCTTTGGGGATAAGTTTGCCGGTTTCACGACATACCCCGTAGGTCTTGTTTTCAATCCGGATCAAAGCATTTTCGAGGTGATCGATGAATTTGCGTTGACGGGAAGCTAACTGGCTGTAGTGCTCTTTTTCCATGGTGAGCGATCCTTCTTCGAGCGTAACATAGCTGTTGGAAGTGTCATCGGTACCATTGGTGTTGGCACTAATCAATTGTTCCTGATAATACTTAAATTCACTTCTGGCTACTTCAAGCTTTTCCATAATCAGCTGCTTGAACTCCATGAGTTCTTCATCGCTGTAGCGTGATTTTTCAACTTTGTTTTCCATCGCCTTATCTTTTTAAAAGAATCTTAAACGTTCGCTCGTCTATTTCGATTTCCTGAGGTTTCCCGTCGAACGAGTGAACCAATTCCAGGTTTGTTGCCAGAATTTCGCCGCAAATATACGCTTTATATTCTTCAACGGCGGACTTAACGTAAACATCATCTTCCAGCCAAACCAGGATACGGTCTGTAACCTCAAAATCGTTGTCTTTACGCAGCTTCTGTATGCGGTTTACCAGCTCGCGTGCAATGCCTTCGTTTTTGAGACCCTCAGTTACCGTAATGTCGAGCGCTACGGTTAGTTTTCCGGCGGAAGCTACTAACCATCCGGGAATATCTTCCGACAAAATGTCCACATCTTCGCGGCTAATGGTGCATAACGTGCCTTCAACGTTTAATTCAGCACCATTATTACGCTCAAATGCAACAATATCGGCCTGGCTAAAGTTTGCGAGTAAATTGGAAATCCCTTTCATTTGTTTAGGGTATTTCGGGCCAAGGGCCTTAAAGTTTGGCTTAATCTTCTTGGTTACCACTCCGCTCGCATCCGAAAGGAAATCAATTTCTTTCACATTTACTTCCGACTTGATGAGCTCGGCTACGGCTTCAATGTGCCTTTCTTGCTCCGGATCGAGCACGGGAATGAGGATTTTCTGTAGGGGCTGCCGAACCCTGATGCTTTCCTTTTTACGGAGCGAAAGTACCATCGAACAGATGTCTTGCGCCAACTGCATACGGTTTTCGAGCGCGGTGTCGATTAGCTGGCTATTGGCCTGGGGGAACAAGGCCAGATGCACGGATTCGGCGGCCTCCCGCCCCGTAGTTTGATTGAGGTCGCGGAATAAACGCTCGGCGTAAAAGGGGGCAATGGGCGCCATGAGCTGACTGATGACATCCAAGCAGCGGTAAAGCGTTTGGTAGGCCGCCAGCTTGTCGGTATTGAGCTCGCCGCGCCAGAACCTTCGGCGACACAAGCGTACGTACCAATTGCTGAGGTGTTCGTCGACAAATTCCTGAATGGCCCGGGCTGCACGTGTGGGTTCGTAGCTGGCGTAAGCTTCTTCTACCGTTTGGATGAGGCTGTTGAGCAGCGATATGATCCAACGGTCGATTTCGGGACGCTCGGCCAAGGGCACATCAGGCTGCTGGTAGCGGAAGCCGTCGATGTTGGCATAGAGCGCAAAAAAGCTGTAGGTGTTGTACAGGGTTCCGAAGAACTTGCGCTGCACTTCCTTCACCCCTTCGATGTCGAATTTAAGGTTGTCCCAAGGCTGTGAATTGCTCACCATATACCAGCGGGTGGCATCGGCCCCGTGGGCATCGATGGTTTTGAAGGGGTCGACGGCATTGCCCAAACGCTTCGACATTTTGTTGCCGTTTTTATCGAGCACCAAACCGTTGCTCACCACAGTTTTAAAGGCTACTGAATCGAACAACATCACGGCAATGGCATGTAGCGTGAAGAACCAGCCGCGGGTTTGGTCTACCCCTTCAGCAATAAAATCGGCCGGGAAGGCCTTGCCGTTTTCAATCACATCGCGGTTTTCGAACGGATAGTGCCATTGCGCATAGGGCATGGCACCCGAGTCGAACCATACGTCGATGAGGTCGGTTTCGCGATACATGGGCTTGCCGCTCGGGCTCAGCAATACAATTTCATCGACTTGAGGACGGTGCAGGTCGGTAATTTCGGCTGGATTGCCGATGCCGGCTGCCCTGGCTTTGGCCATTTCGGCCCGTAACTCTTCCATAGAGCCGATGCAAATACTCTCTTCTCCACCTTCGGTGCGCCAAATGGGCAGCGGCGTACCCCAATAACGCGAGCGGCTGAGGTTCCAGTCGACCAAGTTCTCCAGCCAGTTGCCAAAGCGCCCGGTGCCGGTGCTCTCGGGTTTCCAGTTGATGGTTTTGTTCAGCTCCACCATGCGGTCTTTGTAGGCCGTGGTGCGGATGAACCAGCTGTCGAGCGGGTAATACAGAATGGGCTTGTCGGTGCGCCAGCAGTGCGGGTAGCTGTGTTCGTACTTCTCTATTTTGAAGGCGCGGTTCTCGAGCTTGAGTTTGAGGGTGATGAGTTCATCTACACTCAGGTATTTGCTGAGGTTGGGGATGATGTCCTTGAGCTTGACTTGCTGTAGGGCGAGGATGCTGGCTTTCTCTTCCTCGCTCAGGTAGGCCTCTTTCACGGGCATGCCGGCGAGGGGGAAGGTATCGTCGACCAGGCTATCCACAAAGCGGCCGCGGCGGTCGACGAGCGTGAGGCTGCCGATTCCGTTTTGCTTGGCCACGCGAAAGTCGTCGGCACCAAAGCTGGGGGCCAGGTGCACGATGCCGGTGCCGTCTTCGGTGGTTACAAAATCGCCCAATACCACCCGGAAGGCATCGCCATCTTGGGGTTGGGAATAGGGAAGCAATTGCTCGTAGCCGAGGCCATCAAGTGCGGCGCCTTTAAATTGGCCAAAAATGCGATAGGGAATTTGTTTTTGGCCAGCTTCATAACCATCGAGTGGCAATAGGGCCTGCTCGGGCTTGAAATACTTAGTCAATAAAGCTTCTGCCAAAATGAGCGTTACGGGCAGGTGGGTGTAAGGGTTGAACGTGCGTACCAGCACATAATCGATTTTTTCACCTACCGCCAGGGCCGTATTCGAAGGCAAGGTCCAGGGCGTGGTGGTCCACGCCAGGAAGAACAAATCGGTATCAATTTCTTTCCCTACCAAACTTTGAACCTTGAACTTTGAACTTTCCTCGGCCTTGAACTGCGCCACCGCACTGGTATCTTTCACATCGCGGTAGGTGCCGGGCTGGTTCAACTCGTGGGAGCTCAAACCGGTGCCGGCGGCGGGTGAAAAGGGCTGGATGGTGTAGCCTTTGTACAGCAAACCCTTATCGTGCAGGCGCTTGAGCAAGGCCCAAACGGTTTCGATGTATTCGTTTTTGTAGGTAACGTACGGGTCTTTCAAATCGACCCAGTAGCCCATTTTTTCGGTCAAATCTTCCCACAAGCCGGTGAACTCCATCACATCCTCACGGCACAAGCGGTTGTACTCTTCCACGCTGATTTTTTTACCGATATCGTCTTTGGTAATGCCCAGCTTTTTTTCTACCTGCAGTTCGATGGGCAGGCCATGGGTATCCCAGCCGCTTTTGCGCTTTACCTGCTTGCCTTGCATGGTTTGAAAGCGGCAAAAGATGTCTTTGATCGCGCGCGCCATCAGGTGGTGAATGCCCGGAATGCCGTTGGCCGAAGGTGGTCCTTCGTAAAACACAAAGGCAGGCGCACCTTCACGTTCGCTGATGCTGCGTTCGAAAATGCCTTCTTTTTTCCACCAGGCGGCGATGTCGCGGTTCAGGGCGGTTAAATCAAGTTGCTTGTATTCGGGATAAGTATTAGCCATTTTCCTGAGCTGATTCGAGTTTTAGCTGACGTTTTTTTTCTCTTCGGTCGAAAGATAAGATTAAGGTGGGTAGCAACAGCAAATTGCTGAGCATGGCCACAATGAGGGTAGAACTGGTCATGAGGCCTAAGGCCACCGTTCCCCCAAAATTGGAAGCTCCAAAAATGATGAAACCGAAAAAAAGGATGATGCTGGTGTATACCATACTGGCGCCGGTTTCGCGTAGTGCCATGATCACGGTTTTGGGAATGTCCCAATTGTGACGTCGGAGCTCTTGCCGGTATTTGGTGAGAAAGTGAATGCTATCGTCGACCGCGATGCCAAAGGCAATGCTGAAAATGAGTACCGTACTGGGTTTAAGGGCAACCCCCAGGTAACCCATGGCTCCTGCAGTAACCAAGAGCGGGAACAGATTGGGCACAATGGAGATAACGATGATTTTCCAACTGCGGAACATCAACGACATGATGATGCTGATGATTACAAAGGCCAGACTCAAACTGCTGATCAGCGAGCTGATGAGGTAGGCATTGCCCTTCAGAAAGATGAGGCTGGTACCCGTATAGCTCACCTTGTTGTTCGTGCCTTCCATCACCGAATCGACCCTGGGCTTAATATTTTCAAACAACTTCCGCATTTCGATGGTACCCACATCGGCCACATTCATACTGATGCGTATGATTTGACGAGACGAATCAGTAAGCGCATTTACCGTAGCCTGGTTATCGCCACGGGTTCTAATTAAATAGGGGAGCACAAAATTTCGCTCTTGCGCATTTGGCAAGCGGAAATAATCTTCTTGACCGTTAAAATAGGCCTGGTTAGCACCTTTTACCAATTGCACCACCGATAGGGGATTTCCAAATTCGGGATGACTACTTAAAATTTGCTGTACTTCTTCGGCCTTTTGTAGTTGGCCGGCCGATTGGGCACCACCCTTTCGACCTGTATCGATAAGCAACTCGAAGGGCATTACGCCGCTAAAGTGCTGCTCAAAAAATTTCAAATCGCTGTACACCTTATCGTGCCGAGGCAAATCGTCGACAATATAACTCAGGGCTTGCAAGCGTGTTGCACCGATAACTGCAACAATGGCCATAACCGAAGTTACAACATAAACAGCCGTACGGTGATGGATTACAATACGCTCAAGCAGGTTAAGAAAGCCGCTTACATTATTGTTGTCGAGGTGACGCAACTGTTGACGCTCAGGACTGGGGAGATATGCGAATACAGCCGGAATGATGATGATACTGGCTACAAATACCAGCATGATGCTCACCGCGACTACCAAGCCAAATTCCTGAAGGATGGCACTATCGGTAAAGTAAAATACACCGAATCCTATGGCGGTGGTAGCATTGGTGATTAAGGTGGCAATTCCGATGCGTTCTATAATCCTGCTTAGGGCCTTAACCTTATTGCCGTGTTTGCGGAACTCATCGTGGTATTTATTGAGCAGATAAACACAATTAGGCACGCCAATGACTACTATTAAAGCTGGAATTAACCCACTGAGTAAAGTGATTTTAAAACCAAATAAGTGGATCAGCCCCAAGGCCCAAACGGCCCCAACCACCACCACCAAGATGGGGAAGAATACCGCATAAAAGGAGCGAAAGAACATAAAAAGTACAAAAGCCGTAACCAGCACGGCGAGCACACTAAATAGTTTGAGCTCCATGGCCACTTTGGTCGAAAAGATGGTGCGCACATAGGGCAATCCCGAATAATGTACCTCTACATCGTGATGTATTGCAAAGGCATCCATGATGCGAACCACTTCTTCCACAGCAGGGATGCGTAAATCAGAATTCAATACTTCCTCATCAAAGGTTACGGCCATGAGGGTGGTATTGGTTTCGGGATTCAGCAAAATACCGGCATACAGCTTGTTGTTGGTGATTTCGGCACGAATTGCTTCCAAATCGGCTTCGTTTTGAGGGAGTCGACCAACAATGGGCTTGAAATCAAACTTCTTTTCGGTCTGGTTTTTTTCGAGCCTCGGTAGGTTGGCAATGCTTACCGCCCCGCGTACCAATTCAAGCTTGTGGATACGTTCGGTGAGCTTCGACCACTCGTTAAAAAACTCGAGCTCAAACAAATCGCGACTTTGTACGCCCACCACCATGATGTTACCGTCGATGCCGAATGTTTTTTGGAAGTCTTTATAAATCTGTAAATCAGGATCGCCATCAGGAATCAAGCGGTTGCCTTCGTTCGACATCCGAACTTGCGAGGCATGCCAGCCCATAAAGCCGGTGGCGGTGGCCAGGAGCATTAAGAGTAGGAGGCGATTACGAAGTATAAACCGGGCGATATAAGTCCACATATGCTAAAAATCCCACAAAGGTAGGCAAAAGGCCTGAAAGATGGAGGGCAGAAGCCGCCAAGGGAATGGCTGGAATTTTGCTTTATGGTTTGGCTCACAGTTAGCTTCGGCCGAAATCATGATCCTGAAAAGGCAGTATATCTCCTCATAGCTGTACATTTGAGTTCGGCTTGCTCCACTTTTGACTTTTGAGCCTAGAATGTTGAACTTTGACTTTCAAATCTTGATATCCCGGAATTGCGCAGCAATCACTCCAGAAACTACGCCACATGCCTACACTTTTTCTCATTCCCTGCCCCCTTGTTGCCAGCGACTATTCAGAGGCTGCTGCTGTGGCCCTTACGGCCAGCATACCCGCTTCTGTGCCGCCCCTGGCTAGTCGTTTGAAGCATTGGGTGGTGGAAAGCGAAAAGGAAAGCCGACGTTATTTGAAGGCGCTTAACCGCGAAATCGACATCAATGCGCTACATATGACCTTGCTCAATGAACATTCGGTGGTGCGAGATGCCCGCAAATGGCTGGAGCCAGCGCTGGAGGGGTACGATATGGGCCTGCTGAGCGATGCGGGTTGTCCGGCTGTGGCCGACCCCGGTGCCCTTGTTGTAGCTGAAGCACACCGCCTGGGCATACAGGTGGTGCCGGTAACCGGACCAAGCAGCATTCTGCTCACGCTCATGGCGTCGGGCTTTAACGGACAAAAATTTGCTTTTCAAGGGTACCTGCCGGTCGATAAAGCGGCCCGTAAAAAGGCACTCATCGATTTAGAAGCCGAAAGCCGACAGCGCAATATGACGCAGCTCTTTATAGAAGCGCCTTACCGCAATAACCAAATGCTGGAAACGGCTGTCCAAAGCCTTCACCCCAATACCCGATTGTGTGTGGGGGTGGAGCTAACCAGCCCCAGAGAATTGCTCATCAGTCAGCCGGTGGGTCTGTGGCGAAAAGGATCCACGCCTGATTTACACAAGCGGCCAACGGTGTTTGCGTTGTATGCGGCTTAGTTGAGCTGCACACATGAATGGGGCCTTGGTACAAGCGCGAACCAGGTGCTTGGGCAAGGTGAGGGCCAGATAATCACAGGCCGTTGGTAGCTGATTTACCTCATGCTTTTTTCTGGTGATTGGGCATCTTGCTTGCCTTCGGGTAATAACTGCTGTAGGCTCGCTGCAATTGTCCGTTGATAATCGCCATCGAGCCCAAACCAGATTTTTTCGCCCTGACGGGTTTCAAGGTAGAGGTAAGGCCTTTGGCCTTTGCGGATAAATAGCCTTACTCGCTCTTCGTTCTTGGTTATGAAAATGCCCTTGCTCAATTTGCCATCGTTATAGCCATGCCTACGGACCCTGATGGGGGGAAGGCTATCCGTGAGTTCCCAACGGATGAGCTCGCTCATGGGAAAGGCCAATCCGTAACTGCCTTCTATCGCTATGCGATTGGGGCTGAGGGTTATGGTATTGTCTTGTTGGCTGTTGCGGGCACTCCAGCCAATGATGATGCCCAAGAGAATGAGCATGATGGCTGAAAATCCGGTAATTCTATTGTTGCCGAAGTCAAAGCGCATCATGGTATGAATAAGCATCAGGGCCAGTCCGAAAAGCAAAATCAAGATGCTGAATAGGTAGCGGTCGGGCCACAACCAAATCAGCAGCAATGCTGTAGCCATTTTTGCAATACCCAGACCAATCAGCCAGCGTCGCACAAAACCAATGTATTCGCGTAAGGGAAAGCGGAGTTTTTCGGCTGCCGAAAGCTTGTTGTATCCAGCCAATAAGCTAGGTGCATTTTTAGCGTTTACTAAAAAGCTACTGCCAATGAGGATGGCGCCAATAATTACGCTAAACCAGATCATGTGCTTTTGTAGAAAGTTATTTTAGAGCTAAAAGTGCAGCGTTGTAATTGGGCTCCTGCGCTATTTCAGCTACTTGCTCGGCATAAACAACCATTCCCTTTTCGTCAATCACCAACACAGCCCGGCTGTGTAAGCCTTTGAGCTTACCGCTGCTCATTACCACGCCATAGGCCTCACCAAAGTTGTGATTGATGTATTCTGAAAGTGAAAATACGCCTTCAATGCCTTCAGCCGCACAAAAGCGTTTATGGGCAAAGGGTAAATCGCGACTGATGTTGAGTACTTGGCTATTCGGCAAAGCCGCTGCATCTTGGTTAAAGCGGCGCACTGAGGCTGCGCAAACACTGGTGTCGATGCTCGGGAAAATATTAAGTACTAACCGTTGACCAAGGAAATCGCTGAGTTTTACGGTTTGAAGGTCCGTGCCGCTGAGTTCGAACTCAGGTGCTTGAGTGCCTACGGCCGGTAATTGGCCATTGGTTTCTATGGGGTTTCCTCCAAGGGTAATGTTTGCCATACAAGGGAATTAAGCACCAAAGGTAGCGTATTAAGGCCGTTTTTTTTGGTAGTGAGGTGTTAAGTTTTAGTGTAATGCAATCCGAGTAAGTTTGAAAATACGCTTAGCCTAATTTCCCTACGGCTTCAAATTTCTCGAATACCTGCTCATTGTGTGGGGCATCGGGTAATTCGTCGGTGAGGTCCTGGCCTGCCCAATGTTCGTAATGTTTACCGTTGCGCCACAGCCGGCTCTGGCTAACATCGTAAATGATGCCACGATAGGCCACCCAAATTTCGTCGCGGTCTTGGCCATTGCGCAGCGCCAATTGGGCACGGCTGTAGGTGGGCAGGTTGGTGGGCTCATTCATGGCGTGCTGCGGAACAATTTTGTGGCTTTTGGCCTTTTGATGGGCAAAGATAGCCAATGAAAGCATTTTGGGACGAACGTTATGCCGAAGCCGGTTTTGCCTATGGGCAACAACCCAACGCTTATTTTCAGGAAGTGATACAAGCAATACAGCCAGGCAAGCTGTTGTTGCCTTGCGAGGGAGAGGGGAGGCAGGCAGTGTATGCTGCCCAATTAGGTTGGGAAGTCACCGCCTTTGACCAAAGCAGTACCGGCCGGCAAAAGGCATTGGCCTGGGCAACCGAAGCAGGGGTGGCACTCAACTATGTATTGGCCGATGCCGTGGCGTTCGAGACGCCGACGCAATTTGACCTGGTAGCACTCATTTTTGCCCATCTGCCCGAACCTCTGCGAGCTGCCTTCCACCAACGCATGGCCGCCATGGTAAAGCCGGGTGGTTTGCTGCTGATCGAAGGATTTAGTAAAGCACAACTTGGGCGCGCTTCGGGTGGCCCGCGTGATGAAGCCATGTTGTTCAGCACCGAACTGCTGGCGGGCGACTTTGCCGGATTTGACATCATCTCGCTCGGCGAAAGCCGGGTGCAACTCAACGAAGGGCCCTATCACCAGGGCGAAGCTGCAGTGGTGCGGCTGCTGGCAAGGAAAATGGCTTAGTAGCCCTAACGTAAACAGCTGGCATTCATGAGAAAATAGGCAAACAGTTTATATCTGTATCATGAAATTGAATGCAGCCAAGACCGAAGCCATTAAAGCTTATTTTCGAACACAACCAGTTCTGAAGGCTTATTTATTTGGTTCTTATGCAAAAGGTCAAGCTGATGATCAAAGCGACATCGACATTTTGGTGGAGCTGGATTATAGTAAAAGCATTGGATTAACTTTCATTCAAATGCAGCTTGATCTTGAGCGCATTTTGCAAGCTAAGGTTGATTTGGTTTCAACGAACGGCATCTCAAAGTTCATTAAGCCCTTCATAGACCACGAAAAGCAACTGCTTTATGCGAGCTAAGCAAGGCGAATTAGTGAGGATAATACACATTTTGGATGCTATCGGAGAGATTGAAAGCTATATTTCATCCACGAATGAAGCAGGTTTCTTGAGGAATTCAATGATGCGATTTGCATGTATAAAGCAGATGGAGGTTATTGGAGAAGCTTGTAATCATTTAACTGAAGACTTAAGGGCTACATATGCAGAAATCCAATGGGGCCAAACCATTGGGATGCGAAATGTGTTTGTACACGAATATTTTGGTGTGGACATTCGTTTAGTTTGGGATATTATTGTTTTTAATCTACCTCCATTGAAAGGAAAGCTCTTGACAATCAAAAATGCACTCAGCAATGAGTGAGTGTTAGTTTTTTTCCTGTTGATCACCTTGATTGATCCATTAAGTTTCAATGTCGTTTAGTTAACGAATCATTGAGTTGAGTAAAAGATTCTAGATTAAATCAGCTCTTTCTGTGTAATCAAGCGCATTGCGAAGCAAAAGCGGTCAGCAATCCAAAAAAGTTTTGCATTGCACAGCAACTTTGGTGTTCTCTTTCGCTTGTTTGCTGCACAGACTATCTGCGTTATCTGCGTAACCCCGACACTACGGTCGGGATCTAAGGATCTGTGTTGAAAACCTCGGCCATCCGGGGGTAAAAAATTTAGCTTACCTTGTTTAACTAAACGACATTGCATTAAGTTTTCACATTTGGTAGAGAATGATGCTGGAACCAGATACTTGTATTTTATCTGAAAACATCGTCTTCCCCCCAGCTTTTCCCATCTTTGCAGTATGAATATCCGCCCACGCCGCAATCGAAAAATGGCCGGAGTTCGCGATTTGGTACGCGAAACCCAGCTGCATGTACACGACCTTTTGTTGCCCCTTTTTCTGCTCGAAGGTTCGGGCAAACGGATAGCCGTGGCGTCGATGCCGGGTGTTGACCGCTTGAGCCTCGATTTGCTACTCAAAGAGATTGAAGCTGCCATGTCCCTGGGCATCCGTGCCTTCGATGTGTTTCCGGTGGTGCCCGAAACTTACAAAGACAAACTGGCGACTTACAGCTATGATGAGGCTAATTTTTATAACCAAGCCCTTCGAACCATTAAAAAGGAGTTTCCCGAGGCGGTCATCATAACCGATGTGGCCATGGATCCTTACAGCAGCGACGGGCACGATGGCATTGTAGAAAATGGCCGCATTGTGAATGACGCGACTTTGGAGGTACTCGGCAAAATGGCCGTTGCGCAGGCCGAGGCCGGTGCCGACATCATTGGTCCCAGCGACATGATGGACGGCCGCGTGGGTTACATTCGCGAAATGCTCGATGACAACGGTTTTACCGAGGTAAGCATCATGAGCTATACCGCCAAATACGCCAGCGGTTTTTATGGGCCTTTCCGCGATGCATTGGATTCGGCTCCCAAGTTTGGCGATAAAAAAACCTACCAAATGGACCCGGCCAATCGGCTCGAAGCCCTGCGTGAGGCAGCCCTCGATACCGATGAAGGAGCCGATTACCTGATGGTGAAGCCCGCCCTGGCTTATTTAGATGTGATCAGGTTGTTGAAAGACAACAGCGAATTGCCCATTGCGGCTTATAACGTGAGTGGCGAATACGCCATGATCAAAGCGGCGGCCATGCAAGGCTGGCTCGATTACGATCGGGTGATGATGGAAAGTCTGCTAAGCATCAAACGTGCCGGCGCCGACATCATCCTTACCTATTTTGCCAAAGATGCTGCACAAATCCTCAAAAACTCCTGAGATGCAACAGCCTATTCTTTTACCAGTTGAAGGCAAGTCGCCTGTGTTTGGACAACATTGTTTTTTGGCGCCCAACTGCACCGTGGTGGGCGATGTGGTAATGGGCGACGAGTGTACGGTATGGTTCAATGCCGTGGTTCGGGGCGATGTGAACAGCATCCGCATTGGGCAGCGCACCAACATTCAGGATGGCGCGGTGATTCACTGCACCTACCAAAAAGCAGCTACCACCATTGGCGATGAGGTGAGCATCGGGCACAATGCCATTGTACACGGTTGTACGATTCATAATAATGTTCTCATTGGCATGGGTGCCATAGTGATGGACGATGCGGTGGTGGAAGACAATTGTATTATTGCCGCCGGAGCCATTGTGCTTGAACGCACCCACTGCGAGTCAGGTTGGATTTATGCCGGCATTCCTGCCAAAAAAGTAAAGCAGGTGAGCCCTGAGCAAATAGCCGGCATGCGCCGCACAGCTGCCAATTATGTGATGTATTCGGGCTGGTTCAAGCCTTAACACTAAAGAGCTTTTTGATATTCGTGCCGGATTTGTCTATTGTCAAAACCGTGTCAGATTTTAGCTTATCTCGTATTTTAATGCTGTATTAATTGGCTTTTTCATAGTTTGCAGTTCGAAAGATTGCCCTATGAAACGAATACTATACTTCCTTTGCTTAATTGTTTTGCCTTTGGTTCCGGCCAAGGCTTCACACATATTGGGGGGTGACCTCACCTATGAATGTCTAGGGAATGGTCAGTTCCGTTTTACCATGACTTTATTCCGTGATTGTACAGGAATATCGTGGAGTGCGCAGTCGGTTAACCTACAAGGCCCGGTTGGAGGTTCGTTGGCCTTGGTGTCTTCAGCCGACGTTTCGCCACGTTGCCCCACAAGTACTGCCATTAGCTGTATCCCACCAACAACAGGTTCAGGGCCTCAGGGAGCAGTATCTCGCTTTGTATATAGCGGTATTGTTAACCTTAGCGGTTTAGGGCCTGCACCGGCCATGGGATACACCTGGTCAGTTGGTTCTCCTACCATACCGTGTTGCCGGCCAACCAACTTCAACTCGGCATCTACTTTTGGCACCCAAGCGCTTCAGGTAAAAATGTATCCCTACACCAATCCAGCTACTGGCACGGTGATGACGCCTGCTCAGATTTGTGATAATTCGCCAGAGTTCATCGACAATCCTACGGCGACCATGATTTTAAATCCGAACGACACGGTTTATTACCAAAACTTTGCGCTTGATCCTGATTTGGAAGATTCCACGGTATTCGGTATCGATTTTCCTTTGTCAAATACGCTTGCACCCTACCCTTACTCGCCTCCATATTCGCTAACTAATCCGATTCCTGGAATCGTAGGTCCTCCTTTTATTGCTGCCGCCAACACGCCTATCAACCCGGTTTCGGGAGAGATGGTTTTACGTCCAATTACAACGGGAACATTTGTAACCGTAATCAAAGTGAGTTCATTTAGATGCGGCCAGCTGATATCGGAGGTATTTAGGGATGTAGCCTTCAAGGTCATCAACAATCCCCTTGCTGCTCCTCCGGTGTTTAATCCAAATGCCATTAATCCCAATAATTTGTTCATGCAACGCGCCCCAATTATTTCGTTTGATACCAGTGTGTTGGCAACGACTTATTTCGTGGGCGACAGCATCGATTTTCCCGTGAACGTACTCGATATTTACCCTTCACTAACAGGCAATCCGAATGATCCCAACACCTGGCAGCCTGCTAACCAGGGCTTTATGGTGGTTGTGAACGGTAACAATGTGAGCCCGACCAATTCATCAACAAACTGTCCTCAAGGAAACGGTACTTGCGTTACCCTCAGCGATTTGCCGGATACTACTGCCCCAAGTTTATTGCTAAACCCAAACGGTACCACTGCCGGAATGGGTTACGAAACCAACACTACCCAAGGTGGCTTACGTTTACAATGGGTGCCCGGGCCTACAAATCTTTCGAATACAGTTGCAGGGAATTGCATAAATAGCACGGCCAGCTATCAGTTTTTGGTTACCGCTACCGATAAAATTTGTCCAGTGGTGGGTATTTCGGCTAAACCGTTGAATTTCCATATCCGCGCCATACCGGCAACCCCACCACCATCGAATTTAGTAGGTAATGAAGATAGCATCACCCACAGTGTTTGGCTGAGCTTCACTTCAATGGCCGATACCAGCAGCATCGATTGGCTCGATAGTTTGCGAAATCCGACTAGCCCGACTTCGGTTTTGAGGCAAGTATCGGTTGGTCGACGCATAGATGCCTTTCAGCAATATTATGTTTACAGGGCTACTGATCAAGGCGCTTATCAGCTCATCGACAGCATTTCAGATATTCTTGCCGATGGTTATCATGATTCAACGGCGAATTTGCGCCAGCATTCCTACCGCTATCGTTTGGCGAGTGTTTCGGGACTTCCGGTGCTGGAATGGCTGGGTGAAGAAGTGGTTATGAGCCGAAACACCACCTCAGTTTTCGATCCTAGAGCCTTGGTTTTGAATTTGTACCCAAATCCAGGATCGGGTTTGTACACCTTAGAAATTGGCGGCAATAGCGCGCCGACGGAATTGGAACTCTACGACATGAAGGGCAGTCTGTTGATGCGCAAGCCAGTGCAAGCCGATGAGCAAAAACTGGAGCTTAACCTGAGTCAGCTAGCAGCAGGGGTGTACGTGCTTCGGATGGGTAATTCTGCTCACACGGTAAAGATTTTGCATCGTCCGTAGCAGGAAGTCGTTGTGCATCCGAGATTAAACTTTGATTAACCTAAAGTGAAATTCAGTAAGAAGTGCTAAATTAGAGTTTGTATTGCTAACGACCACAGTTATTGTTGGGTTGTAAGCAGCAAGTACTCACTGTATATGTTTAAGAAACTCTTACTTATTCTTACGATTTTCGGGCTGTTTGGCCTGGTTAATCCTGCGAAGGCTTCACACATATTGGGGGGTGACCTCACCTATGAATGTCTAGGGAATGGTCAGTTCCGTTTTACCATGACTTTATTCCGTGATTGTACAGGAATATCGTGGAGTGCGCAGTCGGTTAACCTACAAGGCCCGGTTGGAGGTTCGTTGGCCTTGGTGTCTTCAGCCGACGTTTCGCCACGTTGCCCCACAAGTACTGCCATTAGCTGTATCCCACCAACAACAGGTTCAGGGCCTCAGGGAGCAGTATCTCGCTTTGTATATAGCGGTATTGTTAACCTTAGCGGTTTAGGGCCTGCACCGGCCATGGGATACACTTTTTTTGTCACCTTTCCTTGCTGCCGCCCTAATTTGTCGAATCTAAATGGACCACAACAGGCGCTTCAAGTTAAAATGTACCCTTATACCAATCCGGCTACCGGTACGGTAATGACACCCGCTCAGCTTTGCGATAAATCACCAACCTTTATTTCTGATCCGACCGCTACGGCCATCCTTAACCCTAACGATACAATTTATTACCAAAACTTTGCGCTTGATCCTGATTTGGAAGATTCCACGGTATTCGGTATCGATTTTCCTTTGTCAAATACGCTTGCACCCTACCCTTACTCGGCTCCATATTCGCTAACTAATCCGATTCCTGGAATCGTAGGTCCTCCTTTTATTGCTGCCGCCAACACGCCTATTAACCCCACCTCGGGCGAAATTGTGTTTCGTGCAACCCAGGCAGGTACTTGGGTAACCGTAATCAAAGTGAGTTCATTTAGATGCGGCCAGCTGATATCGGAGGTATTTAGGGATTTTAGTTTAAAAGTGATTAACAACCCGGCTGGCTCGCCTCCGCCCTACAACCCGAATGCTCCCAGTCCGAATATATTGTTTATGCAGCGTGCGCCGGTAATTACGCCTCCTTTCCTGGATGCGAGCAACAGACCCTTATATGAGCTTACTTATTATGCCAGGGATACCATCGACATTCCCTTTAACGTTGTAGACATTTACCCGGCATTAACGGGTAATCCTGCAGATCCCACCACATGGCAGCCTGCACCAACGGGCTTTACTGTAGTATTTAATGGGAACAACTTAAGCCCGACGAACGACCCGGCGAACTGTCCGAACGGCTTTGCGCCTTGTGCTACCATCCGCGGTGCCACGGATCCGAGTCCACCTGCACCTGTGGCCACCCCTCCCAGCACCATTATGAACGGCAATGGTACGGTTGCAGGCATCGGCTACACCACCACGGCTACTCAGGGGGGTGCACGCTTTGTGTGGATTCCGGATTGCAGCAACCTGCCTGTTAATGCGGTAACGGCTTGCGGTGTTTCGATAACGGGCTATCAGTTTTCGGTAACCGCTACTGATTTTAACTGTCCGGTAGTGGGCCGCGATGTGCGGGTGTTTACCTTCAACGTACTGAACTTGCCGAGGCTCGAAACGCCTAAGTTTTTCGGGGTATCGGCCGATGGGCCAAGTAACAACCAGGCTACCTTGCATTTTCGTTTAGATATAGATACCCTTACGACAGATTCATTAGATAATGTAAATTTCGCGAACGAGCCTGCTGCTTTCCGTTTGGCGCGCTCGGTGAATCGCCGTAAGCAGTCGTTCGAAAAATACTATGTTTACCGCTCTACGTCTGCAGCCGGTCCCTATACCCGAATCGACAGCATACCGGTACTGGAGACTTTTTCATATACCGATGCAACGGTAAACCTGAATACGAACCAGTACTATTATTATCTAACCACAGTATCGAGCTGCGGCGGTTTTGAGTCGGACCCTTCCGATACGCTGAAGGTCATTCACCTGAACGTAACCAATAACGTAGCGATGGGTTCTGCGGAACTCAGCTGGGATTCTACAGCACGTGCCATGGGAAGAAACTATCCTGCAAACGCCACAGGCACTTACCAAATTGAGATGGAAGTGTTTTCGACGAATCCTGGCGTATGGTTAGCGATAGACACGGTGCAAGATTTGTACGAATATGTTCAAGGCGTTGTAGTTTGTAACGATTCGGTAAACTACCGCGTAGGCTTGTTTGATACCTCAGGAGTTATTTATTACTCGCGGATTGATGGTGATTTATTCAATGACATTTTCCCTCCCGACAGCGTGGTGATTCACCACGTATCGGTTGATAGCATTACCGGATTACCGTTATTGAGCTGGCAGCCTGGTCCGAGTTTGGATGTGATCAAGTACATTGTGTACCGCATTGATATCAATGCCAATCCGGTGGTGGCCATACCGATCGATACGATTTACGGATTTAATTCGGTGTATTGGTTAGATACGGTAAGTGGCCAAAACCCTTACGACAGCTCCTTGCATTATGGCATAGCCGGCGTAGACAGTTGTGGCAATACGGGCTTGATATCGCGCAGGCACAGCACCATTCATTTGAGTGGAGGACTCGATCAGTGTATATCGTCGATTGTAGTACAAT
>JBKBSO010000014.1:0-101974 GCA_046291695.1 Bacteroidia bacterium | reverse complement strand
CGTGTATGCCCGTGGTGGCGACCGCGCCGAGACAGCGATGCGCAAGCTGCGGAGATTCCTCACCGAAAAGCTGCATTTGCAAATCAACGAGCACAAGAGCGGCATCCGTCGTCCAAGCAGTTTTACACTGCTGGGCTACGGCTTCACGAGCGCCTACAAGAAAGGGGTGGAGGGCGAATACCAGCTCATAGTGAGCGAGAAAGCTTGGAAGAAGCTGAAACAAAGTGTGAAGGAATGCACACGTAAAACCACGCCGATGACCATCACCGAACGGGTTGCCAAGCTCAAGGCGATACAACGAGGCTGGCTAAATTATTTTCGTTTGGCGAACATAGCAGGCAAGCTACAGCGTATCGACGGCTGGCTGCGCAACCGCCTGCGGTATTGCATCTGGAAGGCATGGAAGAAACCCGAGCGTAAACGCAAGAACCTGATTCGGTTGGGCGTAGCGCCGCCAATGGCCTATGCATGGAGCCGCACGAGAAAAGGAGGCTGGGCAATTGCTCAGAGCCCGATTCTAACAAGCACCATTACCTTAGCCCGACTGGCCAAACGCGGCTACGAAAGCATGGAGGAACACTACCTCAAAATTTGCCCATGGTTTAATGAACCGCTGTATACGTGACCCGTACGTACAGTGGTGTGAGAGGCGCACCCCATCAGCGACAGCTGATGGGGCCGTCTACTCGATTAGCAAACGTTTTTATTCGGCATTGTCAACAAACACACCTATTTGACAGTTAAAATCTGAAGGGTCAGTTGGTGCATACATATTAAAACCAACACTTGGATCCATTTTGTAGAGTTTCTCTTCCATTTTGAAATTAACAGATTCCACTTTGTATTTCTTCTCATTATATTCAATTACTTGTCCAATTTCAATGAATTGAGAATTGTCATATTGCTGCCTATCTATTTTAAGCAACTCAAAGGATTCGCGGTTGTATAAGTATGCAATTGTTGCTCCTTGTACATGTTGAATTAATATTCTTGATATAAATGGTTCCATATTATTTATTTTTAGATTGTTCTTTTAACTTCTTTGCAAGTGCATTCATTACATCGGAAGTACATTTTCCTTCAAAATTTCCTTGTTTAAAAGAAAATGTTGCAACAATTTGCCCATCATTAGCAAGGTCAATTATTTGACCGGATAAATTACTCATTACCGAACCTCCGCAACCTGTATCTGCTCTGTACTGGTAATTTAAAGTCACTACATAGACTGACTTCAAATAAGTAGTCTTTCCAATTGAAACATCTTGATTAAATGTAGAGTCTGTTACTTGACCTTTATTACTAAGTTCGATTTTTTCCTTAGCTACTCTTTCAGAAATCACTTTGAATCCATTCATAACTAAAGCATTTTTCAAAGCATCTGTCGCTATTAAAGGGTCATAGTTTAAGGCTTCTACCGTAATTGAAGCTCTTGCGTCAAAAAAGTCTGTAACGAAGACGTTTAATTTTTTGAAGTCTTGTCCTTGTACCGAAAGAATTGTCAGTAATGAACTAATGATTGTTAATGTGATTTGTTTCATGTTCTGTCGTTTTTAAAATGTTTGCTAACTTGTTTATACGCGAAGGGTTTTATCGCTTATACAACCAAAATTGGAGTAAAGGCGATAAAACCTTTCGTTCAGCAATATACACATCCTTTTCATTAACACCATCTACACCTCACTGATTTTATAAATCTAAACTATCCAATGGGCTCTTCAGACGATCAAAAGCAGGCTTGGTTACCCAAGTGTATAACTCCGTGGTTTTGCTACTTTTATGGCCGAGCAATACCTGAATGTAACGCAAATCAGTACCTTGTTCCAACAAATGGGTGGCATACGAATGCCTGAGCCAGTGTAAGGTGGCTTTGGCGTTAATGCCGGCACGTCGGCAAGCCTGTTTAAAAACCAACTGAAAACTCCGCGCATCGTATGGCGTTCCTTTGCTCTGCCCTTCAAATACATAGGTTTCGGTTTCATAAGCGGTCCGATACTGTTGCAAAGCCTGCTGAAGCGATTGCGGTAAGGGCACCATCCGGTCTTTATTGCCTTTACCACCTCGCACCCACAAAATCGAACGATTCCAATCAATATCGCGCCATTGCAAGGCCAAAAGCTCTCCACAGCGCAATCCGCAGCCGTAGGTGAGCTTCAGCATGTTCAGATGTTTGAGGTTGGTGGTAAGTTGCAACATGCGTTTTACTTCCGCTTCGCTAAGCACATGCGGTAGGCGCTGCGGTCTTCTTGGGCGCTCAATAGCATCGGTTTCCCACTGCCGCCCCAACACCTTGCCATAATACAACTTTATGGCATTGATTACCTGGTTCTGATAGCTAAAGGAATACTTGTGCTTTATAATGTAATCGTGGTTAAAGGCCTGTAATTCTGCTAAACCCAAACTGTCTGGCGCTCGGTGCTGGTAAAAACGCAGGTACACCGCCAAAGCTTCCGTATATGTTTTTACGGTGTTTTCGCTGTAACGTTGGCTGCGTAACCACCGGCTAAACTGTTCCACAGCCGCACGCTGTGTTGTGGTAAGCGCTTCAAGCCGGTCGGCTCCAGGCGCTTTACCCTTGCTTCTGGTTCGTTCGTACGCTATACCATGCAAAGCCTGCTTTAGTTCCTCCGCTGTAAAGCCGGCGTAGGGCAACAACCAGGCCCTGTGCGTGGCGCTCCACCTGCTGTTGGGCAAGGCCTTTACACGGGCTATCAAAGCCGTGTCGTAGCCAAACCGCAGGCGCCAGCAAGCTTGCCCCCGGTGCGTTATCCGATCAAGTATAACTGCTGCCGTTTGCATGTGGAAACTCCCCTGCCTACTAAATTACATTACAGCCTTGCACTTACCAGCAAATGCCCCGATTTTTGCTAATGATTGCGTCGTTTGTGCGTTTTTGTCCCAATTTGGGGCAAGGCCGCCCAAGGCAATGCGGCACCATTTCCTTTTCGGCAGGAGCAAGTAGGGCTACAGGGTACTTAAGCAGGGCGGCTAAAGGGCCGGCCCAGGGGTATAACCGGTGGCAGCCTAAAAATCGAGGTTAAGCGAAAAATACCATACCGGACGTAATACCTGTCCGTCGTCGAGGCCCCAAGCCCGGTCGATGCGAAGGAAATAGCCAAACAAGCGCATGCGTGCCCCGTAGCCATAACCGGCAATTACCGGATTTTTATTGGTAACCACCGTTACCCGTACCGGGCCGTCTTCAAAGGTGGTAACGTTAAAGGGATTGTCGAGGCTAAAGGGGTCTGGGCCACTCCATGCCGTACCTACATCGGCAAAGCCTACCAAGGCCAGGTTCCGCCAAAAATCGGAGGAAACAGGCGAACGCGAAATCACCTGCACAAAGGGCAAGCGCAATTCTGAATTGATCAGGAAATAATTGGCGCCATTGCGTGCATTTTGAAGAAAACCGCGCATATTGGTGCCCAGGGCGCGGTAGGCAAAGTTTTCGCCGGCAGGAGGGGCCAGCGAATTGTCTATGCGTGGCACAATCCAGTTGTCAACCCCACCCATCATAAAGAGGGTTTTGCGGTCGCCCAAACTAAAGTTGGTGGCTACACGGTTCGCCCAAATAAAGTTCTTGTAAAGCTGGGCGTAGGTCCGATAATCGAGTCCCAATACGGCCATATATTCACCCTGGCTGTTTAAAAAACGGTAGCCCTCCACATAGGCTTTCCATCGGGTGCCGCGCAGGGTGTTCAGGGCCAGCTCGCGCGTATTGTCTTGCACAAATTCGGCCTTGGCGCCCAGCACATGGTTGAACACCCCCGGCTCTACAAGTCGGCGGCTGTCGGTGCTCAAGTAAGTGTCTAAATCGCTGCGGTAAATGCCCGATAGGCGCACACTCTGAAAGCGGTTGAAGGGATAGGTGAACATGGCCATACCTTCCAGGGTATTGGTTTTGATTACATCGAGGCCCGCTTGCCGTTGTGAGCGGGTTTGCACAAACAAATACCGCTGGTCCCAGCGTTTGCGCAGGTACTCGTACATCAGGTAATATTGATTATTGCTGAAGTCGGCATTGATAAGCAATCCTCCGCTCAGTTTGTGGTCTTCAAACAAATCAGAAAGCCCGCCTTTGAGGATGATGCCCATGTTTTGGTTGAGTGCATTCACGGTGCTTACCGTAAAATTGGGCATATCGTTCTGGAAAATGGTATTGCCTATCTGCGACACCATATAGTCGATGCTCATACTGGGGGTGTACAAACGGGTTTTGGCAATGCGGTAGGGATCTTTGCTGGCACTTTCTACCCGCTTGCGGAAGCGCTCAATTTCGCGCACTACGGGCGGTTCACCAGGCTGTTCTTCTACTTCGAGCAAAGGAAAGCGCCGCTGCGGCTGAAAACTGTAGGCTGGCCGCTGCCGGCTGGTATCTATTCGCGAGCTAAAATTGCTGTTGTCAACCATGCCCACAGGTACGTTCAAACCGATGAGTTGTTTGGTTTTGGCCGGACGTTTGGCCACCTGCTCCTCAAACTTCAGGCGGTAACGCGTAGGCTCGGCCGAACGGGCTACCTGTAGCAGGCTGTCGGGACGTATTCGCCCCTGATAAATTTTCGCCCTTTTTTCATGCATGTCGAGCAATTCAAGGAAATGCCCGGTGCGTGAGCGGGTATCGTGCCAGCGGATGTTGCGCGCATAATTGCCCGCAGCCACATAATGGGCCGTATCG
This sequence comes from Bacteroidia bacterium, assembly GCA_046291695.1. GTDB lineage: Bacteria > Bacteroidota > Bacteroidia > UBA7662 > UBA7662 > PNNG01. Next base: position 97,302 of record JBKBSO010000014.1, on the reverse strand, counting down.
CGGTATAAGATGCTGGTGTCGTACACCGTATGGGTGATGGAATCGCCAAGGGCATCGAGCTCCACCCAGCTGCTGTCGCTGATGTGCTCGTAGGGAACACTGTCGAGCCGCCCAATCTGACGATTAAAAATCCCGTTTTGATCGCTTAGAAAGCTAAAAAAATCGCCATACTGCCACTGTGGGGCACGTTCGTTGACTTCGGGAGTTTGGGTAACCCGTAGCAACTGGCTTTTTTTGTCTTCCTCGTTGTAATATATAAAGATGTCGGTAGTGGCCATGGGTTCAATGCTGTCGGAATTGATTTGATACAGACTGTCGATGGGCCGGTTGGAGCTGAACAGGATTTTACGACCCCCGTCGAAAAAGCGGGGCTCATAATCGTCGAAGGGATCCGACGTAATGGGGATGATGCGCTTTGAAGGCACATGGTACAAAAAAATGTCGGTTTGGCCGTTCCGAGCGCCGCCTACGGCAATGTGCTGCCCATCGGGACTGTAATCCATATCATACACCTGATTGAAGCGGAAGAGTGGGTATTCTACCACTTCGGGTTTACCCTTGTCTTGCAGCCTGATGGTCCCAAAATGTACCCGCCCTTTGATGTCGAAGAAGTAGCCAATGGTTTTTCCATTGGGGTGCCAGCTCAGGATGGGATATTGGTTGCCGCCATACAAAAACAGCCATTTTACACCGCTTTTATGCACCCGCTGGCGCTTACGGCTTTCCAAATCGTGCACATACATGCGATGGATGCCTTTGCGATGCTCCACATAGGCCAGCTGCCGGCCGTCGGGGCTAAACTTGAGCTGGGTAATTTCTACGTTACGCCTGAACTTGCGGAGGTAAAGGGTGTCTTCGGGCATATCGCGCCGGGCATCTTCGCCTTCATAACGAGCCTGGTACCACTGCAGCCAGTCTTTGGCCAGCACCTTCATTTTTTTGCCGGTTACGTAACGCAGGCCGGTTTGGAAGTCGCGGTTTACCCGGGTAAGGTAAAGCACATTAGGAACCGCTGTTTTGCCGTAAGTTTCGCTGAGGAAGTGCCAAAAACTGTGGCCGGCCAGTTCTTCGTGCTGGTTGAGCAAATGGTTGAATTTTTTGTAGCGCCGGCGACCGAGTAAATCGCGCAAGGCATTGTCTTGCTCAGCACCCCATTCCGTATGGATGTAGGCGAAAAGCCCGTTTAAATACCAATCGGGCAGGTAAATCAGGGCCGCATTTTGTACCCGCTCGCCAATATTGCCGCCATACATCATGTCGAACAGCAGCACTTTGGCGATACCTACCCGCAGCTCACGCAAAAACTCGTCGCGACTATCCGAAAAATGGACCAACACCTTATTGCCGCCCAAGCGGGTGAGCCCACCGGTATTGTATTGCTCCAACTCAAAACCCAAATTGGTTTGGTTCAGGTCCGATATGTTGTTGTAAATAATGATTTGGTAACGTCCGTCGGCCCGGTAGTTCATCAGGTCTTCAATTTGCCGGATGGTTTCTTCGGCAATGGTGGCCGTATAAACACCCAGTTCGCGCCCGCCTACCGAATAAAACACTTCGAAATTTGGCCCGTTCAGTGCCGACCACTCAAACATCCGGTATTGGATCTTGTTCTTGCCAAAAAAAGTTTGCGAAGGTTGGTTTTGCGCAGCAGTTCCCTGAGCCAGCAAAAGCAGCCCGGCCAGGTAAAGCAGGTATGTGTACGACTTCGGCACTTTCAAATAACCAAACGAAGCCGGTTTGGGTTTATGATATCCGGCAAGGGCCTATAAAAATATGGAATTATGTGTTTGATTGGAATATTTTCAAACAAATGACATAATGCAGACCCAGTAGCCGGGATTTATTGAAAGAACGGATTGCTGGTTTGTTCGCGATAAATGGTGGTGGCCGGACCGTGACCCGGATACACCACATAATCGCCGGGTAGTGTAAACAATTGGTTGCGTACCGAATTTAACAAGGTTTCATAATCGCCCCCGGGCAAATCGGTGCGGCCAATGCTACCAGCAAATAGCACATCGCCTGCAATGACGTATTTTTCGTGGTGGTTCACCAGGCAAAGGCTACCGGCCGAATGCCCTGGTGCCAAACGTAATTCAAAGCTTAACGTACCGAGGCGGAGGCTTTCACCGTGCTCCAGATAACCGGCCGGGGCAGGCGAAGCATCGGCCCGAATGCCAAAAACAGGCGCATAACTCACCAAGCGCTCCAGGTCGGCCTCGTCGTTGCGGTGGATATACGGGCTCAGCCCATATGTTTGATGTACAAAATGATTACCCAGCACATGGTCGATATGGCAATGGGTATTGATCAGCATCACGGGCTGGAGGCCTTTTTCAGTGATGAATGAACGCAACATCGCTTGCTCTTCGGCATCGTAACAGCCCGGATCGATGATGGCCGCCTGACCCTGGGCATCGGCCACGAGGTAAGTGTTTTCGCTAAAGGGATTAAAACAAAACTGTTTGAGCATGGCCTAAAAAAGCCGGTAGTTAACCGGCTTTATAATTATTTACTTGAAAAGGCTTCGAGGTCGAACATCAAACTAAAACGTAAAGTGTTTTCAAGTGGATTGCCCCCTTGCAAACGCGTGGTAGGTACCAGGTACGAAAAATTCAGGTTAAATACCTGATAACGCAATCCTGCGCCCATGGTGGCAAACTGACGGCCGCCTTTGGTGGGATGTTCGTAAAAATAGCCGCCGCGCAAGGCAAATACATCGTTGTACCAGTATTCAAGACCTACAGAATAATTGATTTCGCGGAATTCTTCGAGCGCACCACCGGGGGCATCGCTAAAGGAGCTGAACATGCCCTCAAGTACGGTTTTTTGATTGGGGTCTTCACCTTGCGCCACTACCGGATTGCCTTGCTGGTCAAATTGAATACGTCCATTCTCGTCGCGGGCGTAAATGGGGTTCGATGGAACCAGCAATTTGTTCACGTCAAAGGCCAAGGTTAATTTGTTGTATTCATCAATTTCGGTGGTGATAGCCGTACCTAAGCGCAGGTTGGTGGGCAAAAAGTTAGCATTTCCCGATTCGGTATAAGCAATTTTTGCCCCTAAATTGGTCATGCTCGCACCTATGGCAACCTCTCCCTTATTGCCCAGCACCTCGGCATCTTTGCGGTAATAAGCCGAAAGGTCGCCAGCAAAGGATTGTCCGGGTATGGTTTGCTGATTCTGATCTAAGCCGGCAGCCAGGTTCGAATAAATATAGCGCAAACCTACACCAATACTGAAGTTGTCGCTCAGTTTACGTGAATATACCCCGTCGATTGAAAATTCATTGGGCCGATAAGTGGCAATCTGCTCTCCATTGATGTTGGTAAAGGTGATGTCGCCCAACGAAAAATAACGCAAGGAAGCTCCAAAGGCCTGTAAATCATCGATTTTTTTATAAAACGACAGGTAAGAAAGGCTGATGTCAGGCACCAAGTTGCGTAACCAGGGCGTGTAATTCATGGCAATGCCAAGATTGTCTTCGGCAAAGGCCAGTTTGGCTGCATTCCAGTGAATGGAGTTGGCGTCGGCCGAAAGGGCGACACCTGCATCGCCCATGGCCCCAGAACGGGCATCGGGCGATATCATGAGAAAGGGAACCGCCGTAGTGATGGTGTTTAAGTTAGCACCTCCCAGCTGTCCCTGGTTGATTTGGGCATGCGCCATGTTGGTGCCTAAGACCAACATTAGACCGGCCGAAAGGCCATATGTTTTAAATCGCATCTGATTGATTAATGTTCGTTTGTACAAATATAGTTTTTCCACAGGCTATAGTTAACGCAAAATTACAAGCTTTTGTGTATCCTGCACACTTTCACCATCTGTGGTTCTCAATCTTATGCGGTAAATATACACACCGCGACCGATTCGATCACCAAAATCATCAAGCCCATCCCAGTGCAATTGATCGGCATGAAAGCCCGTTGTTACAATGGTTTGCTTGATGCTCTTCACCAGTTTGCCACTTACCGTGTATACCTGCAAAATCGCTTCTAAGGGCTGATTTGGTCGGTTGTGGTCGAAATGAAAGGTGGTATTGGTGGTGAACGGATTGGGGTAATTCAACAAATTGGCGATGGCTAAACCAGCACTTTCAGCTACCATAAAATCAAGCGAGGCCTCCCCCGAATTATTATATACATCCCACGCCTTCATGTTTAAACGGTATTCGCCCGGCTCCAATAAAAAAAAGGGATAGCGTATTTCGCCCGAAGTGTAATCGTCGAGCGAGGCCTCGTAAAACTGATTGAGGCTAATGGGCCGGTTGATTTCCTGGTTCTTGATGAGCGTGATGTCGCGCCCAATGCCCGAACCTACGGTATTGATGCCGCTGCTGTCCATAAGCTCGGCAATGAGCACCGGATTACGGTCGGTAATGCCCCCGTTTACAAAAGAGCGGTCGTTCATGTACATGCGTATCTCTGGCGGCGTATTGTCGAGCGCAAATAGCGTGTCGGTTCCGCCTACCATCAAGCCTCGGAAATCGCCCGAAGCATCGAGCTGTTGGTTGGTGGCATACAGATTCACCCGCCCAAAATCGTAGCGGTAATTGATGTCGCGCGGCACAATAAAACTAAAACTCCATTGCCCATTGGTTATGCTTGCCCGTCCGCGGTAAATGATGTTGCGGTACTCCTGAAAGCTTGTCCTACGCGATCCAGGGTCGTTAACCAAGGTAATCACTTCGGAGGCCTTGTCGAGCACGGTTGGCGTGAGTACCCCGTTGTAACCACTCAGTACATTGTCGTTTTCGTCGCGGATGTCGCCCGATATGGTCACCCGGGCCAAGGCGCGCAAGGTGTCGATGGCGGTATTTACATCGATGTTGTTTACCCGGGTAACGGCAGCTACTTCGCTGGGGAAGGCCAAGGTTAAGGCCGGGTCGCCCAGCAAACAAAAGTTACGGGTGTTAATGTTGCTGATTTCGGGATTGGCAGCTTTCATAAATACCTCGCCCAAGGTTTGGTATTGGCCGTTTACCTGGGTAAAGAGCTCGTCGCGGTACAATCGCGTACTTAACGTAAAATTAAAATTGGTGAAGGTTACCCGGGTGGTGGTGAGCAAGGCAATGGCGCCCCCGTTGGGGTTGAGCAATACCCATTCGCCGGCACTGGTAAAGGTGGGATTGTCGTAGCGGGTAAACTCGCAGGTGGCCGTCACCATCAGTGGTAGCCGACCCCCGCTGTTCCACGCCTGAATTTCGGGTATGGTTAGCACCCGCTCTTCGGCCCAACCGTTTATGCCCCCATGGCCCATATAGCCCACAATAAAGGCCCCCAGGTTCATGCGTGCGTTGATGTCGCGATTTACCCCGGGATACCGGGTACCCCCCGGCCGCGATTCCTGCTGATAGGCATCAAAATAAACCTTTTTTACAATGCCTTTGGGATAGCGGTTGCCAATGTGGTTGGCCATAACCTCGGTATCGTCTAAATGCAAATTGCCATCTTCGTCGTCGGCCACCAGCATAATCTGATTTTTCCAGTCGCCATGATGCTGCTCATCGTAATACTTCTGAATTTTATTGATTAAATCCTGTGCCTGCTGCACGTTTTTGGCCGGTAATCGGCCGATGCCGAGGTCCATACGGTCGGGGCCTCCTACCGAAAAGGCACCTTCATTATCGTCGAGCAAGCCAAAATAGCTGTCGGCACAATAGGAATTAAGCGGGTTGTTCGAAACAGGGCTTTGGAAGGTGGGCACGAGGTTGGCATTTCCGTTAATGCGGTATTTATAGTCGAAAGAAGCCGAGCCGAATAGGGTAAGAAAACGGGGCTCTTCGCCCGGAGCCGCACGGTCGTACAACATTTTTACAAAAGACCGCAGGGCGGTAATGTCTTGCTTGCCCGATGAGAATTCATTATAAATGTGTTGTGGAATCACAACATGGCTGGTGTAACCTTCGCGTTGGGCATGTAAAGCGGCGAGTTGATTGGCTTGGGCCAAAAAGTTAGGGTGGGTGATGATGATGAGGTCGACCGGGCTGAGGGCATGCAGGTTTTGATTCCCAATGCTGCCAAGCGGAATAGGAGCCGGGAAATTGGTGCCACTGAATACGATGAACTGGCGCAGGCTGTCGGTAGTGGCTACAAAGGAAGCGCCCCGTGCACTGCCGGAGAGGGGCAAGGAACGGATTGCGGCAATATGGGTGACGTCCCACACCCGGGCGCTGTTGTTGATGCCGGCAATGTCGAAATTGGTGATTCGGCCCGGCGCGATGCTGCTTTTGTCGCGCAGGATAAACTGATTGCCAAAACCGGCCATACTCAGGTTAACCCGGCCCTGCACTTCAATAAAATCGAGCCAGCCTACCGAAAAATTATTGGGTTTGTTGTAAGTGATGCTGATGTTTAAGCTGTTGCTGCTTAGGTTCAAATTGCCTTCGTGTTGCTGCTCCTGCATAAAAGTGTCGAGGTAATAACTACTTACCGAGCTCACGGGCACGGTGGCATAGGTATTGCCGTTGGCACGCAGGCTCCAGCTCGAAACCACCCCCAAACTGCGGGCTGCCAGTGCCGTACGCACAAATACCGGTTCTGAAGTGAGCAGGTTGTTGAGGCTAAAGCTGAAGCTCCGGGTGGTATTCAGGTCAAATTCTTCGCCATACCATTTGCGGCCGCTGCGGATGAGGTTCTGCAAATCTTGCTGGTGCTGAAGCAACAAATCAAAGCTGGTGCTGGTGTAGTTGGCAGGTCCTGCTTGGGGGGCATTGCTCACCCGCTGGCCCGGACTTCCCGCTACGGTGATGAAGTAATAATTGGTGTCGGCATACAAATTATATTCATGGCGGTAGCGGTTGCTGTTGGTATTAAAACGCCATTTATGGGCACCTTCGCCATAAAATAGGATGAAGTCGTCGGCATCGAAGCTTCCATCGCTTTCGCCCGAAACCAGAATGGCATTTTCTACCAGGTCGTCGAAGCGGAAAGCACTATTGGCTTCGGGTAGCATGCCCCCACCATTGCCGTAAATGCGGATGTTTCGCGGGTCGATGCTGTTGACCGGCAGGCCCAGGTTGCTTAGAAAATTGCGGTCGATGCGGTAAATGCCGTCGTTTACTATGCCAATGCGGTACCAATTGCCGCTGCTCAATACCGACTGGGTGTTGAAACTCATGCGCCGGGCTGCCGCAGTATTGGCTGCGGGAGCCGGGCTGCTTTGCAGGCTGAAGCTGAGGATGCGTTCGAGCTGGCCGGTGGTGGGGTTGCGCCGAACGGTATTGAGTTCGTAATGCGTTTCGTTTTGTTTGCGGATGCTTACTATTTGTTGCTTGAGTTCGTAGCTGCTGGGCCAGTCGATGTTGTGCAGGCGCTCACGCTCTTCGGCGGGCACCGCTTCGGTAGCTTGTATGTTTAGTGTGAGTTGTTGGCGGCCATTTATTTTACCGAAGAAAACCGGCAGGCTGGCCCGTTCGCCGGTATAGCTGCAATTGCTGCAATGGAGTCGGCTAAAACTTTCTTGTTCATCAATCTGGTGGCGCGTTGGTTTTTGCCATTCGAGGGTAACGCTTTGTTGTGCTTTGGCAGGCTGCAGCATACAGCAAAAAATAATCAGGCTTAGCCCGCGCATCGTTTTCATCATCCGTCGCTTTTTTAACCTTTACATAACTACACTAACACTTTGTTAGTATGTTTGTGCAGCAAATATGGTTTGATTAGGTATGAATTTTTGGTTAAAATCGTAAAAATCATCACGCGATAATTGGTTCATAACTTAAAAAGTATAAAATTTACATTTCCGATAATCTGTAAAAATGCGCAAAAAGCTTCTGATTGCATGCTGCTTGTTCTTCGCTTTTGGTGAATTAAAAGCCCAGGATGTAATGTTTTCTCAGTTCTACGCGAACCCGCTTTACCTAAACCCAGCATTTGCCGGAAGTGGTGTAGGTCCGCGTTTTAACCTGAACTACAGGAACCAATGGCCGAGTTTGCCCGGCAACTATGTGACCTATGCGGCGTCCTACGATCAGTACTTTAGTGCGATAAGCGGGGGTATAGGGGTTCAAGTGCTCAGCGATCGTATTGGAGATCCTACCTTTGCCCACAATCAAGTGGCCATCATGTACTCCAATAACCTGAACATCACCAATAACCTGGTGCTGAAAACCGGTTTTCAATACATGTTTGCGCAACGCTCGCTCAATTGGCTCGGCCTTATTTTTCCCGATGAAATAGATGCCCGCCTGGGCGTACAGCCGGGAACCACACTCGAAAATATTCCCGGCCAAGCCTTTACCAATGCCAATATGCACGACTTTAGCGCCGGTGCCTTGCTGTTCTCAGAAAATTTCTACGGAGGTTTTGCTTTTCACCACCTCACCCAGCCCAATCAGTCGCTCATACCTCCAGGGGTAGTGCCCTGGCAGTTGCGGACAACCATACATGCCGGAGCCAATATCGAAGTGGTGCGGGGCAGTAGAAACATGCCGGCCACTACGCTTTCGCCAAATATCATTACCGTTTTTCAAGGTGCAGCTACACAATTTAATTTTGGCACCTACATTACCCGTGGACCCATCGTGGGCGGTCTTTGGTATCGCCTCAATGATGCCGTAATTGTGTCGCTGGGGCTTCAGCAGGGCGTTTTTCGCATGGGCTACAGCTACGATATTACCACCTCAGGACTGCGTCAAGCCGCCCTCGGATCGCATGAAATATCCTTTGCTTTGCAGCTCGAATCCAAAGAAAGAATACCGCGAAGGAAGATGGTTAAAATAAAATGCCCCACTTTTTAGTTAAATTAGCCGCCGCTATCATAAAATAAATTGCTTAGCAAAATGAAAAGCAACCAAATATTACTCGCCGCTGCCGTGCTTTCGGCAGCCACCTTGCTGGGAGCTTGCTCGCAAAAATCGAGCAAAACCGGCTGGAACTACAACGACCCCAAGAATGGTGGTTTCGAAGTGGTAAAGTACAAAGAACAAGAAACCGGTCCGGGTTTGATGCTCATTCAGGGCGGTACCTTTGTTATGGGTGCCACAGAGCAAAATATCGCGCATGATTACGACAATACCCCCCGCCGGGTGACCGTGGCTTCGTTTTATATGGACGAAACCGAAGTGTCGAACACCGATTGGCTCGAATACCTCTACTGGCTGAGCCGTGTTTTTGGCGAAACCTATCCCGAAGTGTACGAGGCAGCCCTGCCCGATACCACCGTTTGGCGTCGTGAACTCGGGTTCAACGAACCTTTTGTAGATAACTACTTGCGCCACCCGGCTTTTCAAGAGTATCCGGTGGTTGGCGTGAGCTGGAAACAAGCCAACGACTTCTGCATCTGGCGTACCGACCGCGTGAATGAGCAAATCCTGGTCGATCGCGGTTACATCCGAGCCAACCCCAATCAATATGGCGAAGAAAACTTCAATACCGGTTCGTATTACGCCGGTTTGTATCAACCCGAAGTACGCAAGGCGCGCCGCGACTTGAATCCGAACAGCGATACGCGCAATATCCGTCCCGAAGATGGCATCATGCTGCCTTCGTACCGCCTGCCTACCGAGGCAGAATGGGAATATGCCGCCCAAGGCCTCATCGGCAATTCTGATCGTGAAAATATCAGCGACCGCAGGGTGTATCCGTGGAATGGACATGGCGTGCGTTATTCAAAAGGGAAAAGTCAGGGCGAAATTCAAGCCAACTTTAAGCGTGGCCGTGGCGACTATATGGGGGTAGCCAACCGCTTGAACGACAATGCCGCTCCAACAGCACCAGTGAAGTATTACTGGCCCAACGATTACGGCTTGTACAACATGGCCGGTAATGTAAATGAGTGGGTAGCCGATATCTATCGCCCCATGACCTACGTGGATGGTAACGACTTCAATACCTACCGCGGTAATGTGTACACCATCCCTAAGAAAGATGCCGACGGCTATATGGATAAGGATAGCCTGGGTCGCGTGATGTCAGAGCTCGACTATAAGCGTTACAGCAATCCCAATGTGATCGATTACCTCGACAGCCTGGCCATGTACAACGAGCGCAACAGCCTGGTATCGAACCAAACCCGTGTATACAAGGGTGGTAGCTGGAGAGATTTGCCTTATTGGCTGAACCCCGGTACACGCCGTTACCTCGATGAGAATATGAGTCGCGATGACATCGGCTTCCGGTGTGCCATGACCCGTGTGGGTAATCCCGGAGGTCGGAAGAAATAAGATGGAGCGCCTGATTCAGGACACCATCGCCTATGTAAAAGCACAATTAGCCACTGCCGAAGCAGGGCACGACTGGCAACATGTACAACGGGTTTACCGCCTGAGCATGGCGTTGGCCGAAGAAGAAAGCGCCGATAAGCTGATAGTAGCCTTATCGGCGCTTTTGCATGATGTGGCCGATGCCAAGTTTCATGGGGGAGACGAAAGTCGCGGTCCTGCTTTGGCCGATTCCTTTTTGGCAAAGCAACAGCTTTTGGCTGAAGACAGGGAGCACGTGGTAAACATCATCCGTTTTATGTCGTATAAAGGTGGACATAACGAGGGCAAATTTTATTCTAAGGAATTTGCGGTAGTGCGCGATGCCGATCGTTTAGACGCGCTCGGTGCCATTGGCATTGCCCGGGCGTTTCACTATGGAGGCTTTAAAAACAGGGCCCTGTATAATCCCGAGATTGCTCCACAGCCCGGTCAAAGCCGGGAAGCGTATAAAAACAGCGAGGCACCTACTTTGAATCATTTTTACGAGAAGCTATTTCTGTTGCGCGATGGCATGCTTACCGCCTCAGGAAAACGCATGGCCGAACAGCGACATGCTTTTATGGAGCAATTTGTGGAGCAGTTTAAGCGCGAATGGCATGGCGACTGAATACCTGGAAGTAAGCTGTGCCATCATTGAGAACAACGGCAAGGTATTGGTGGCGCAACGCGGTGCTGACATGTCGCATCCGTTCAAATGGGAGTTTCCGGGGGGCAAATGGGAAGCCGGTGAAACGGCAACAGCAGCCTTGCATCGTGAAATTGCCGAGGAGTTGGGCGTAGAAATTGAAATACGCCAAGCACTGCCCCCGAGCTGCTTTAGCTATCCAGATAAGGGCCAGGTTCGCTTGTGGCCTTTTTGTTGCGTGCTCACAGCGGGAAAGCTGCAAGGGGTGGAGCATGCTACGGTAGCCTGGTTTGGCCGGCAAGAGCTGGTGGGTTTAAACTGGGTGGAGGCGGATGTTGCGGTTGTGCAGAGCTACTTGCACGCCCGAGGAGCTTTGTGATTTATGATTGAATGTCGTTTAGTTAACAAATCATTGAGTTGCTTGAAACATGCTGGGTTGAAATGAATCCTTCTGCGTAATCAAGCGAATTGCGAAGCAAAAGCGGTCAGCAATCGAATAATGTGGTCCGGTGCACAGCTGAAGTCCGTTTTGTGCCTTGTTTGTATACCGCACAGGCTTTCTGCGTATTCTGGGTAACCCCAACACTACGGTTGGGATCTAAGGATCTGTGTTGAAAACCTCGGCCATCCGGGGGTAAAAAGGTGGGGTTAGCATGTTAGAAAACTTATCAGTGCTTAACTAAACGATATTGATTTATCCTTGCCTGATTTGGAGTGCGGTTAAGCCTCAAGAGCAGTTCGCAGATCATGAGCATTCGGGATAAATGAACCCTTGGCTAAAGTTTTGGCACAGCCGCTGCGGCTGTAACCCTGGTTACAAAGCATAAGGCTGCTTTATCGTAACTTCGGGCATGCAGAAGTTTTTTGTTTTACTGGCATTGTTATTCGTGACGCATTCGGGTGATGCCCAGCCCGATTTTGCTTACCGCCTTACCGTTGAAGCCAGGCAAATTCCACAAATGCCGGCATTACACTCCTTTGTATATGCACAACATGCGCATTACTGGTTGTTTTTGGGAGGCAGGCAAGATGGTATTCATGCCCGACAGCCCTTTAACGCCTTTCCTGCCTCGGGCATTAATCAGCATATCTGGTTGGTCGATCGAACCAATGACAGCCTGTATTCGCTGCCCATTTCAGACTTGCCCGACACGTTGAATTACCAATTGCAATGCACGAATATTAATTTTTTCCAGGATGGCGAGTACCTGTTCATGGCAGGAGGTTATGGCATTTGGCCACCTACCAATCAGTACACTACTCCTGCGCTGCTGAGCCGCATACACCTGCCTGGCCTGATCAACAGCATTTTGCAACAACAAGCCAATCCCGCTGCCTTTAGCGTGGTGCGCGACTCACTTTTTGCCATTACCGGTGGACAAATGGGCAAATTGAATGGAGAATATTTACTGATAGGCGGTCATTATTTCCAAGGGCGATACAATCCCATGGGGCCCAATAACGGCCCGGGCTTTATACAGCACTACAGCAATCAAATCCGTAAATTTTCGGCCAATGCCGATAGCTTGCCCTTGCAATTTAGTGCCGGCCAATCTATTACCGACGCCGTGCATTTGCATCGTCGTGATTACAACCTCCTGCCTCAAATTTTTCCGAATGGGGAACCGGGCTATATGATTTCGTCGGGCGTATTTCAGCAAACCGCCGATTTGCCCTTCTTGTATCCGGTCGACATCGGGGCGACTGCTTATAGGCCCCGTACCGATTTTCATCAGCTTCTGAGCCATTACCACGGGGCCAAGCTGGTCTTGTATGATAGCTCGACGTTAACCAATCACAATTTATTTTTTGGTGGCCTGGCCCAATACTACCTCGACACGGGGGGGCAGATGGTGCAAGACAATGATGTGCCTTTTGTAAATACCATCAGTCGTGTGAGTCGCGACCAGCGGGATTCGCTGTACGAATTCAAGGAGCTGGCAGAAATGCCGGTTTTTGTGGGTGCTGGTTCAGCGTTTTTGCCCAATCCTGTTTTGCCAAAGTACGCCCACGGTCTTATAAACATGAACCGATTTCCGAATGATACCATAGAACTGGGTCATGTCATTGGCGGTATTGTGAGCCCGGTGCGGAATGCTTTTACCACCAATACCACCAGCCTCACAGCAGCCGGAACTACAGTTTATCGGGTTTTACTCATTCCTGAACCAAGCAGCACGGGCATTTCAATGAAGCAAAGCATTCCGCCTTACGATTTTGTAATGGGACCAAATCCCACACAGGGGCGCTTCAAGCTGAAGTTCGAGCTTTTTAAAGTGGTGGATGTACATTATCTGCTCACGGCTTCCGATGGAAGCATCATCGAAAAGGGCCGTTTGGGCGATTTAGAAGTAGGGAACAACCTGGTTAGTTTCGATTTGCGTCATCGTAAACAAACGGAACAGCTTGTTGTGACGCTTATTTTCGAAAACAAACATTTCGTGTCAAAAAAGCTGTTGCTGCGAAAATAAGTTGTTTCGGGTTTTTTTAAATCCGATGCAAGCTTGATATTCGTAGGCAATGGGTAGAACAAGTTATTTGTGGTTATGTATATTGCTTTTGCCTCAAAGCCTGTTGGCGCAGGAGCTTCGAGGGCGAATTCTCAACCACAAGCAGGAACCGCTTGCCTTTGCTTCTATTGTGTTGATGCCGGGCAATCACAGTACCATTTCTTCTGATAAGGGGCGTTACGAGATTAGTCTTGAGCCAGGTACCTATCAGGTACAAATACACTTTTTGGGTTACAATGCTTTACGGACGGAGGTCACAGTTTCTGCAGCGGGTTTGCAACGCGATTTTGTGCTTTCGCCACAAGTTTTTGAGTTGGCTGAAATCCGCATCCGTGCCAAGGGCGAAGACCCGGCTTATGCCATCATGCGGAGGGCCATACGCAATGCCCCCCTGCACCTGGCGGCTGTGGATGCCTATACGGCCAAGACGTACGTAAAAGGCAGTTTCCGTATCACCAAAGCGCCATGGGCCATTCGCAAAATACTCGACACCGAAAATTTACAAGTGGGCACCACCTATTTGCTTGAGTCGGTTAGTGAGGTTAATTTTAGCCAGCCAGCTAACTTTAGTGAAAAGGTTATTTCGTTGCGCTCCAACCTTCCGCCGGGCAGTAATCCCACCATCAATTTCGCCAATTTTAATTTTTACCGGCCGGCGGTAGGCGAAATCATTTCCCCCTTGTCGCCACGTGCTTTCCGAAATTACCGCTTTGTGTACCGGGGCGAAAAAAACGAAGGCGGTCAGCAACTTATCCGGATTGGGCTTGAGCCACGATCTAAAGGCCCCTATTTGCTGAGTGGTGACATTTACTTGCTCGAACCCCAACTGAGCATCCACAGCATGGACGTGGGTTTTACCGACGATAACGGCATTCGTTATCAGCTGCAGCAGCAATACCAGCGTTTCGACCGGCTTTGGATGCCAGTAAAGCAAGATGTACGGCTCGATTTGAAATACCTTGGGGCGCATGCCGAACTGCGCTATGTAACCTCCGTGCGGAGCTACAAAATTGAGCGCAATGCTGAGGCCCTTCATTTGCTTGAAAAGCCCCTTGCTGCACCCATTGAGTCGGGTAGAGCCGGTAATATACAAGCCCGAAAGCAAGCAGAAACACACAGAGAGGCAACCAAAATAGAGCTTCCCAAAGAGGAGCCTGCCTTTGAATACAACTTTTCGGTAGATACCATGGCCCGCCGCCAGCCCGATGAGGTATGGAAAAGCTTGCGTCAAATGCCGCTTGAAGAAGAGGAGCTGCTGGGGTACAAACAGGCCGACTCGCTGTACATCGCCCGCGAACTAAAGGCCGATGACGACAGCCTCCGCAAAGATACTTTTAAATGGCATCACCCCATAAGTGGTGGCAGCTATCGCTTGGGGCCTTTTATCGAAGGTGTGGGCTATAGCAAACAGTTAAAATATCAGGGTTTGCTCTCAGGCATTGTTCCGCGTGCCGATTTTTATAATGTGGTCGAAGGCTTTGTGTTGAGTTCGGAGCTCAACCTGCTCCAACGCGAAAGCCGCTTGCGACGCTCGAGCCTGGGCCTCAACATGCGGTATGCCACAGCGCGCGATCGGTTTTTGGCCCATCTCCACTACAGCCGTAAGCACGATATGAGCGAATGGCACTGGGCTGCCGGCACCGGCATTTCTCAAATAAATACCGAAAATCCCATTTCACCTGGAGTAAATTTCCTGCAAACAGTACTCTTTAACGACAATATCATGCGACTATACGAACGGGCTTTTGTAAGTGGCGGCTTCCGAAAACAGCTTAACCGTAGCGTGGTGTTAGGAGCCGATGCCCAGTTCGCACGAAGAATTCCGCTCGAAAATGCCGCCCAGCTTTGGCCCTGGCCCACTAACGACCGCTTCCGTCCCAATAACCCCGTCAACCTCGAAATGCCCAACACCCGTTTTGAGGCACACAATTTTGCCGAACTGCAACTCGAGCTCCAGTGGCAACCTTGGGCCAATTGGGTGCGCATCAATGGCGAAGATCGTATCAGCAACAGCAATCGTCCGTACTTTACTTTACGGTCGCTCAGCGGCTTTAGCCCCAATTATTTTCAAACCGTTGAAGTTGGCTTAGTCCATTATAAAAGCTTACGCAAGGGCAATAGCCTGGTGTATCAGGTCGATATGGGAACCTTTGTTCGTCAACCGACCTATTTCCTCGATTTTAAACACTTCAATGGCTTTCAGTCTTTCTTGCAAAGCAATCAAAACCAACAGTTCCGCAACTTGCCATTTTACCGCTTTAGCACAGCCGGACCCTACCTCACGGCCTTCTCCAGCATTCGTTTGGGTCGTTTGGCATTAAGCCGTATCGATCGGGTGCGCTTGTTTGGGGTAGATGAAGCCTTGTTTGCCTCGGCCCTCATTACCCGCGAAGTACAACATGTTGAAGCAGGCTACAACATCTCGGGTCCGTTCCGGCTTGTTGGGGTCGATTTTTTTGCCTCCATCAATAACCTAGAGCCAATTAAAGGTGGATTACGTTTCCGCCTTGGCCTGTAAGCAAAAAAAAAACCGGCCCAAAAGCCGGTTTGCATTTAATTAGCTGGACTGAACACAATGTCGACCACCTCATCAGGATCGTCGATACGAACCTTCAGCTTGGTAGCGGTGAGGGTGTTAATGTCCCAAACCTCTTCGTCCATGCCAGGATCGAGTACGATTTGGGTTTCGCTGTTGCGGAATACCCACTGCCCGGTATCAGACCCTAGGAAAGGATCGTTCAAAATGTACTGCCCATTAGCATTAAAATTAACGCGTAAATTGGCAAAAAAAAGGGTAGCATTGGTGCCGTTCACCAAAACCGTATCAGGTTTCCACATTTTTGAAAGCATCTCGGTTCGGGTTGGAGCCGGTGGGGTTGGGTCGGGTGTTTCTTCCTTCTTACAAGCCGCAATCATGAGGCCTGCACCTAAGAAAAGTAACCAAATTGATTTTTGATTTTTCATACAAAAGGTGTTTTGACAAAGCAAGTAACGCAAATAATCCCAATTAATGCGTGTTTGCAGATAAAATAGCTGCGTTTAGGCTATTTCAATTCGGGAAATCTTAAATTGCAGCGCAAATTAAAAAGAATGAAAGCTATGTTTACCCTTTTGCTTTGTGGCGGCAGCATGCTGGCCATGGGGCAAAGCGCTGCGCTTCGGTCGGGTATCTCGATCGATAACCTCAATCCCGAAGTCTTGCCCTGTGATAATTTTTATGAATTTGCCGCTGGCGGCTGGATGAAAAACAACCCCATGCCCGAAACCGAAAGTCGCTGGGGTAGCTTCAACAAACTCGCCAAACAAAACGATGAAAAAATAAGGTTAATACTCGACCAGCTTGCTGCACCTGGCAACAAACACGCCAAAGGCAGTGCCGAACAATTGGTGGGCGATTTTTACCGCTCGGCCCTCGATACCATCACCCTTAATAAGCGAAAGCTGGATCCGATAAAGCCATACCTGGCCAAGGTGGATGGGCTGAAGGATAAAAAACAGCTGATGCGTTTGCTGGGCGAATTACGTGCCGAAGGGCAGTCGGCTTTTTTTGGCTTTTACGTTGGCCTTGATGCCAAAAATAGCCAAATGAATGTTGTAACCATGGGCCAAGGCAGCCTGGGCTTGCCCGATCGCGATTACTACACCAAAGACGACGCCGCCTCGGTAGAGATTCAACAAGCGTACCGGGCGTATATGACCGAAATTTTTCAGTGGGCCGGCATCCCCAATGCCGCCAAGTCGGCCGAACAGGTGTATGCCATTGAAAAAGCCTTGGCCGAAGCCAGCATGACCCGGGTAGAACGCCGCGACCCCGACAAAACCTACAACAAATACAGCTACCAGGCCTTCATTACCGATGATGCCTTGGGTGCCCTGCCTTGGCCAGACTTTTTTGCCGCAGCGGGCGTGCCGGCTTTCGATGAAATGGTCATTGGTCAGGTCGATTTTATGAAGAAACTCAAACCGCTTATTGACCGCTGCAGCCTGCAAGACCTCCGGAATTACCTCAAATGGGGCATGCTCAATGGCGCAACGGGCATGCTCGACAGTCGTTTCGAAAAGGCTTCTTTTGGTTTCTATCAAACCACACTGAGCGGAACTTCCATGATGAAGCCCCGTTGGGAACGTGCCGTAAATATGACCAACGGAAGTCTGGGCGAGGTCCTTGGCCAGCTCTTCGTAAAAGAGCATTTTAGTCCCGAAGCCAAGAAAAAAGTTGGCGAAATGGTAGAGCACCTCCGTTTTGCATTTCAGGAGCGTATCGAAAAACTCGATTGGATGAGCCCCGAAACCAAGGAGCAGGCCTTGGTGAAACTAGCAGCATTCGAATATAAAATCGGCTATCCCGATCAGTGGAAAGATTACAGCATGGTAGATATTCAGCCCGGTAAACTCTTCGAAAATGTGGTGAACGTACGCAAACACGCTTATCGCCGCATGCTCGAAAAAATCGGGCAACCCGTCGATAAAACCGAGTGGGGCATGACACCGCAAACGGTAAACGCTTATTATTCGCCCAGCCGCAACGAAATTGTGTTCCCGGCAGGCATTTTGCAACCACCATTTTATGACCCGCTGGCTGAAGATGCCGTGAATTATGGCGGCATAGGAGCGGTTATTGGCCATGAGTTTTCGCATGGTTTCGACGATAAAGGCAGTAAATACGATGCATCAGGTAATTTAAGCAATTGGTGGACTGAGGAAGATCGGAAGTTATTTGAGGGACGCACTGGGAAAATTGTGGCCCAGTTTAATGGCTACCAGGTGCTCGATGGATTATTTATTAACGGCAGCCTCACGCAGGGCGAAAACATAGCCGATTTGGCCGGGCTCACCATGGCCTATTATGCTTATTTGCATGCTTATGCAGGTACCGAAGCTTTGGAGCTCGAAATCGATGGCTTTAATTGGCAACAGCGCTTTTTTCTGGGATGGGCTCAGGTGTGGGCGCAGAATATATCCGAAAAAGAATTGCGTAAGCGCATCATTACCGATTCGCACTCGCCCGGCGAATACCGCGTGCGGGGCCCACTGGCCAATATGCCCGAGTTTTGGGAGGCCTGGAACTGTAAGCCGGGGCAGGACATGGTAGCCGAGCCCGATGTGCAGGTTGTGATTTGGTAAACAGCCAATGGTCGCAAAAAAAACGGCCGGAATTCCAGGGATTCCGGCCGTTTTGCGTAAATCAGCAGGGCATTTTTATGCCTTTTCTGCAAATCTTCTGAAAATGAGGTGCAGGAAGTTCATGCTGGCTTCGGTTTCTATATCCCATTGGTATTTAGGAAGCAACACATTGCCTAAAAAATCCTCGGCAGTAGCCAAATCCTGAGCGCCGTTGAGTTTTTCGATGGCCTCGGCATAGGCCATATGGTCGTTGTTAAAAAGTTCGCGGATAAACAAGAATTTTTCGTTCAAACCAATGCCCGATTTAAGGTCTTGAATGGGCTTGAGTTTCAGGTGGGCCATTACCAGCTGGCTGTCGCCAGTTTTTTCGATGATTCCAGTAAGCGAAAAGGCCAGGCTTTGGTGCTTAGGCGCTTGGGTTGCCGGTGTAGGGGCGCTGCTGGTGACCACCGCCTCTGCTACGTCTTCCTTTGTTTCGGGCTCGGGGGCTTCGGTTTCATGGGCCTGCTCGGGTTCGGGCCGGGCAAATGCGGCTGGGGTCTCTTCTGCTGAAGGGGGTAAAGATTCCGCATCCGCTTCAAACGTGGCTTCCTCGGCTATGGTGGTTGCTTCAGCGGGTTCGGGTTCAGCACTGATGTGCATGTCGAGCTCGGTTTCTACACCGCTACTGATAACCTCTTCGATGGCTTCTTCGAGGGTGTGGGTAACTTCTTCGCTTATCCGCTCAGCGACCGTTTTGCTTGTTTCAGCGGGTGCAACAGCATCTGCTGCTTCCAGTTGCATCAGGGCTTCATACAGCAGCCGGGCGTGGTACATCAGCAGCTCTTTGTCGGCATGATGTACCGTGGCTTCGGCCGACATTTCGTTTACCGCCTGGCGTAAATCGGCTATACAGGCAATGAGGGTGTGTATTTTTTGGCTGTGGTGCATGAGCAGCGGTTTTGGTGCGTGAATTCTTTATTTTTGTTCGTCAATACGAAGGTACGGCCTTCTGCATGAATCCAAAAGCATGTTTACTGAACCAAGAATAAACGGCCATACCAAAGGCTGGATCGAAGTAATCTGCGGCTCTATGTTTTCGGGAAAAACCGAAGAGCTGATCCGTCGTTTGCGTCGCGCCCAGTTTGCCCATCAGAAAACCGAAATATTTAAGCCGCTGCTCGATACGCGCTACGACGAATCTGCCATTGTATCGCATAATGCCAACAGCATCCCCTCTACGCCGGTGGAGCACGCCTCTAACATCTTGCTCTATGCCAGTCAGGTTGAGGTGGTGGGTATCGATGAAGCGCAGTTTTTCGATGCTGCCCTGCTTGATGTGGCACAGGAATTGGCGCGCAGGGGCTGCCGGGTAATCATTGCCGGGCTCGATATGGATTATCTGGGCAAACCCTTTGGCCCCATGCCCCAACTTTTGGCCGTGGCTGAATATGTAACTAAAGTACATGCTATTTGCATGCAGTGTGGCGATTTGGCCAGTCACTCTTACCGCTTGTCGAATAGCGAAAGCAAGGTGCTGCTCGGCGAAAAAGAAAGTTACGAGCCCCGTTGCCGTAATTGCTTTGACCAGGGCATGAAAAGCCGGAAGGCATGAATGGTCGCCTGTTAACCTGGCTAATGGCCTTGTGCTTGGCAAGCTGTAGCGCAAAAAAAACGCAGCAGGCCGAAGCACCCGATTTGGGGAATAAAAGGGCCGATTTGTTCGACATTCCGTTGAGCACCATTAACCTGCCGCTCCGGCTGAGTTATCAGGAATTGGCGCAGGCGTTTAATCGCGAAATGCCTGAGTTGTTGTACGAAGACCTCGATTTCAACAATAATGGAGGCGATAATCTCATGATGGTGGTTCGTCGCACAGGCCCGGTAGAGGTAAAAGCCAAAGGCGAGTACCTGCAAACCATTATGCCCATCAGTATTTTTGTACGGGGAAGGGTACAATCGACCCTTGGCGGCTTGTTTTCGCAAGCCAATGCGCCACAACTGCAACAAGAAGCTAATTTTAACATGGCTGTAACCCTCAGCAGCAAGCTCGAGCTGCAGCCCGATTGGCGCATCAGCAGCCAATCGCAAATGAGCTTTAAATGGACCCAGCGTCCGTATCTCGAAGTGGGTATCGTGCGCATTCCCATAGGCAGCCTCATCGAAAAGGTGGTGCAGCAACAAATGAACGAGCTGGCCAAAACACTCGATCAGGAAGCAGGCAATTACCTCGATTTTAAAAAAACCGTAAGCGAACAATGGCACGAAATGCAGCAACCCATGCCCATTCCAGGCCCCATGCCGGGTTGGCTTATTTTACAACCCGATTCGGTTTTTGCCTCCCGGTTAATTACCGGCAAGGATGCACTCGAACTAAAAATGGGCATCAGCAGCAAGGTCTTGTTGAGCACCCTGGCACCCGACAGCCTCAACCGTAAGCGACCTAAGCCCATGCCTCGACTGCAAACGAACCGCATCATTGAAGATGACTTTCGGCTGTACCTCACGGCAGGCATCGATTTTGAAACCGCTACCCGACTGGCGCGCGAAAACCTACTGCAACAAACCTTCGTGTTCGATGGTGGCAAACATTTGATTGTGCTCGAAGACATCAGTATTTATGGGCAAGGGAATGTAATGGTGGCCAAAGTGAAACTCCGTGGAAAGGCTAAAGCAGGACGGCTTGGCCGAAAAAAAATAGACGGCACCTACTACTTCAAGGGGACACCCTACCTGGATGCAGTGAATATGGAAATCAGGTTGCGAGATTTTGATTTTGATATAAAATCGCGCGATTTGCTACTGCAGTCGGCCGAATGGCTCTTCAAGAGCAGCTTCAAAAGGCAGGTCGAAGAACAATTGCGTTATTCGGTAAAAGCAGAAGTAGCGTCGATGCGAAAATTGGCCGAAGAGGCGTTAGCTGCGCCACAGCTCGGAGGCATGCTTATGCTCAGTGGTCGCATCGACCGCTTAGCGCCTGTACAAGTGCAGCTCAGCGACCCCTTGATACGGATTCAGCTGGAAGCGGCCGGCAGCTTTGCAGCGAGTATTATGCCTTAATTGGGGGGTTACTCCCTTCACCATGAAGCGGTTGGTTTGTATTTCTGACGATTTTTTAGTATTCTTGCCATTACGAGTGATCAACCGCCCCATGGGCAAATCTGTCTGAATTTAGCGTGCATAGCCTACAACATTATTTCGGCCTTACCATTTATCGCCTCAGCGGAGCGGTATTGCTGATGTGGGTATTGGTGTCCTGTAATCAGCAGTTTGAGCTTTCCGAATCCCAAATCAACAGGTACTATCAAAGCAAAGCGCTCAAACCAAGCTTTCATCACCTCGATACTTTGGGCCGGCAGCTGCATTATGCCAAACTGGGCTACGATAGCCTGCCATTGCTGTTTTTAGTTCATGGTGCACCGGGTTCGTGGCAGGGCTATTTTAACCTGATGAACGATGCAGAATTGCAGGAACGTTTTTTAATGGTATCGATCGATCGGCCGGGTTATGGTCATTCCGATTATGGTGATCCCTTGGTATCTATCGAAGATCAGGCCCGCATGATGCATGCCATACTTGCCCGATACCCCAACAACAGGCCTATCATTTTGCTCGGCCGTTCGTTTGGGAGCCCCATTGTAGCTCGATTGGCTATGGATTATCCTGAATTGGTAGATGCTTTTGTAATGCTGGCACCGGCCATCGATCCGAAACTCGAAAAATTCTGGTGGTTTTCGCCATTGGGAAAACTGCCCTTTGTGATGAAGCATATGCCCGAAGCCATTAATGTGGCTACTTATGAAAAATACGCGCACGCCAGGGAGCTTAAAAAGATGGATAAGTATTGGAACAAGATCTATGCACCCAGTACCATTATTCAGGGTGGCAACGACAATATTGTGGAACCGGCCAACCTTTCCTATGCCGAACGCAAACTTAAAAACTCCCCTACACGCCTGGTGTACATTGCCAATCAAGATCACAACATCAGCATCAACCGGCCTGACCTGGTCAAAAAATATGTGCTGATGCACCACCGCGATTATATGGAAAAACAACTGCCGCAGCTGGTGAGCAACGAAGCCATTATAGAAGAATAACCTATATGGCGTTTTCAGCAGATTTGGGCTGATTTTTTTTGTGGTTGTTTCCTGCTTTTTATTTTGCCGGCATATTGCGTTGAAAATATGCGGACTACTTTGCTTTTACTGGGATTGCTCATGGTTTTTTCAAGCCTAAAAGCCCAGGTTGTTCAACTGTTTCCTGCCAATGCAGGCATGGACGACACCGTTCAAATCATTTACAATGCGGCCTTAGGCAACGGGGCCTTAGCTGGGTTTACCGGTGCGGTATATATGCATACCGGCTTAATCACCCCGCTAAGCACGGGGCCCAACGACTGGAAAAACGTGGTCGGGAACTGGGGTCAGGCCGACACTAACGTACTGATGACCCCAATGGGAAACAACCTGTACACCAAAACGGTACATTTGGCAAGTTTTTATGGAGTTTCGCCAACTGATCCGGTAAATTTTTTGGCTTTTGTATTTAGAAACGACAACGGCAGTATTGTAGGCCGTAGCGCTACCAATAACGATATTTTTGTGCCGCTCAACCTCTTTAGTGCCGGCAACTACCTTTCGCATAGCCAGCAGGGCAATACCCTTGAGGTGCTGTCTGAAAATGGACGGTTAAAACTTGAAGTCTTTGTTTCGGGCATTCGGGTTTTGATGCGTACCGACAGTTTGCCGTTAGATAGTAGTTATGCGATACTCGATTCGCTCTTGGCTCCCTTGACTCCTCAAATCAACGATTTGCCCACGCATTTGAGCTTTAATTACAACCTCAACCACAGTGTACATCTACGTAAGCAACCTGTACAGCTTATAGTGCTCAAAGGAGCGGATACGGTTTTTGCCGAAAGTCAGGGCTGGACCCGAACCACCGGCGGTGCCAGTTTGGGTTTAAAACTTTGGCCACAGGATGCCCTGTTTGGTGGGGGTTTTCGCACGCAGGACATGAATTTACGTGGCAAGCAATTGGGTTTGTACAATCAGGCCCAGTATGGCTATGCTAATGGTGCCCAAAACCTCAACATTTCCATCCCTTTTTTTGTGAACAGCAGGGGTTATGGTATATTATTCGATAACCACCACGCAGGAACAGCCGATTTGGGTAACCAAAACCCGACGCTGATGGAGACTGCTTTTGAAGCGGGACCGATGCGTTATTTTCTCATCGTCGACGATGATTATAAGGCCGTGCTCGAAAAGTTCACGGCCAGCACCGGGCGACAGGAGTTACCGCCACTGTGGTCGCTAGGCTACATCCAATCGCGTTATGGCTACCAAACCGAAACGGAAGCCCGAAAT
This sequence comes from Bacteroidia bacterium, assembly GCA_046291695.1. Taxonomy (GTDB): domain Bacteria; phylum Bacteroidota; class Bacteroidia; order UBA7662; family UBA7662; genus PNNG01. The sequence continues at coordinate 73,491 of JBKBSO010000014.1, read as the reverse complement.
GTGGTCAGCCAGTTGCAACAACAGGATTTTCCGCTCGATGCCCTGGTGCTCGATTTATTTTGGTTTGGATCGCCTGCAACCATGGGAAATTTAAATTGGGACAATACCCGCTTTCCTAATCCGGTTGGCATGATGCAAGATTGGCGAAATGCAGGCGTAAAAACCATCTTGATTACCGAAACCTACTTTACCCAAAACAGCACCAATTTTAATCAGGCTGCGAGTAGTGGTTATTTTGCTACCACTCCTCAGGGAAATCCGTTTATCCTTGGAGGTTTTTGGGCGGGTTCATCGGCTTTGCTCGACATTACCAAGCCGGCGGTAAAGCCCTGGTTTTGGAATTTTTATCAGCAACGTGAGCAAGAAGGGGTAGAAGGCTGGTGGTGCGATTTGGGAGAGCCTGAGGCCCATCCAAACGAAATGCAGCATTTTTTAGGGACAGCCAGGCAAATCCATAACCTGTATTCGCTTATATGGGCCGACATGTTGTACCAAAATTACCGTACTCATTATCCGAACAAAAGGCTTTTCAACCTCATCCGCTCGGGCTATACCGGTATGCAACGTTACAGCACCTTCCCCTGGTCGGGCGATATCCAACGCAGTTGGAGTGGTTTGCAAGCGCAGTTGCCCGTGATGGTGCACATGGGCATGAGTGGTGTGGGCTATATGCATAGCGATATTGGTGGATTTACCGGAGGAAGTCAAGACAACGAGTTGTACGCACGCTGGCAGCAATTGGGGGCTTTTTCGCCCATACAGCGTGCGCATGGTGAAGGCATACCTGCTGAGCCCATTTTTTATCCGCTCAACATCAGAAATATTGTGCGCGATTATTTGAAGTTACGCATGCGCATGCTGCCCTACAACTACAGCTTGGCACATGAGTATAGCCTGCGGGGGACCCCACTGCTTCGCCCGATGTTTATGGAAGCCGATAATCCGCAGCAGTTTTTTAATGTGAACGATCAATTTATGTGGGGCCCCAATGTATTGGTGGCACCCGTGCTGCAGCAAGGCCAAACGAGCCGCCAGCTGCTGTTGCCTACGGGTAAGTGGATCGATTGGTGGACGGATCAGCTCTTCAATGGGGGAGGGAGCATTACGGCCTCGGCACCCTTGGCACGCATGCCGCTTTACATCAGGGGCGATAGTTTCTTGCCCCTAACCGAAGCCGTAAATTCCACTTCCGACTATAACAGCCAAGTGCTCGAACTACATTATTTCCCAGCCGATTCGGCAAAAATGGCGGAATTTAGCCTTTACCTCGATGATGGACTGAGCCGAAATTCCATAGCATCGGGTGAATTTCGTACCATCGACATCAGCGGTAGGCATGGGCAAAGCGGTGGGGCTACCCTGTGGGTAAACCTGCAACAACAGGGGGGCTACAGTAGCGAACCGGCCATACGCTCCCTTCGTTATCATATACATCGGTTCAATATGCCAGCCGGGGCCTCGGTTTTTGCCGTTACCGGAAACACACACGCCCTTTTGCGAGCAGCAAATTCGCTAACCGATTATGAGCAATCCGACTCGGTGTATTGGTACAAGGCCAGTGAGCAGCAAATACTCGTAAAGTATGCCATCAACCACCAGCCTACCCGTCTCGAAATCGGACAAGGTACCGTGAACCTACAAGGCCTTGACCCAGAAAAGATCGATTTTTCATTGGTCCAGGCCTATCCCAATCCCTTCAGTCACCAAATCAGTTTGCCTATCGATGTGTTCCAACCGGCTAGCTTTAGCGTCGAAATCAGGAATCTGGCAGGTCAATTGGTGTACAGCGAGCAATTGGGTAAAATAGAAGCCGGCCGTGCCTACTTCAGATGGAACGGACAAGGCATGCATGGCCAGCCGTTGAGCAATGGTATGTACCTGTTGCGCCTGCACAACGGGTCAACTTACCAGCACCAACGCCTTATTCTACAGCGCTAACCCAAAAACTCAGGACTTGGGCTTCGTTTTGCAGGTTGAAAGCCCCAGTGGCAGGTAAATCGGACAAAACGAAACCAGGGAGGTAAGCACAAAGACTACCGCAAGGGCCAAAAGCACCAAGCCGAGTGTACCACTTAAAGTACCCGAAAAGTATAATCCCGCCACCACAATGGCAATCAATACGCGGATGAGGCGGTCGGTATTACCCATATTCTTTTTCATATTGCTGAAATTTAGTGAGTTAAACCTACATAAAAAGCACGATTTGCTAAGCAACCTACGTTACATACTTACCTAATTTAAATGATGTCGAACTATTGACCAACAGGCTTGTTGACTAATTAAACTGTAAATGGCACTACCCGAGAGCTGGAAACACCAGATTGATAGACTATTGGGTCGGGCGAATTCCCCCGAAACACCCGAATTTATACATGAGCCACTGCAACGTTCGGCACGGTTTAAAGAGGAGCTGGAGTTGTATATTTTGTATCAGGAGAAAGAGCATAAGGAATTGCTTCGCCAGCATTACCAAAAAAGCTTGCTTCATCCAGGCATAGTCAAGTCGTTCGTATTGCTCGATGGGGAGCATGCCTCTGGCTTTATGTGGTATGCCGAGCTTGAAGTGCCCGAAAAATTTTACACATTTATGCTCGACCGACTAGCGGATATGCTCAAAAACTTTGGGTATGTAGAAAAGCAGAACGAGCACAAAATAAGTCCGACGAGCAACGGCCAGTGGCAGGAGTCGGAACGAAGATACCTTAAGCCCCGCCTCAGTAAGACAGAAAAAGCCCAGCAACGGTACGGAAATGTGCTACTCGAAATCCTAAGCCAAAATGGTAAGCTGAAGCACTTGAAAGTGCAGTGTAACCGCTATAGCGATCGCATGTTCGATGATGCCTGGAGTTTCGAGGCATTTATGGAACATTTTTTGGCTGGGAATAGGCCTCAGTCCAAGGCCTGAAACAGTAAAAGTTCATTGGCTTCCAGGATGTATATCCCCCGATGATTTACCCGCACCATACGAGCTTTGCTTTTGGATGGCAGTTGCAAGACTTCGGTTTGACGTAAGCGCAAGTGGTAGCGATAGAGTTTACGGTCGAGCACGTAATACATATAGTCGCCAAAAAAATCCATGCGGTTAAGCCCGGTTATAGCAATGGTTTTTAAGTAACGACCGTACAAATCGAAAAGGTGAATGCCTTGTTCCGGGTCGTTGAGATAGATCCGCTCGGCATGTTCTATCATATAGTTGGGCGCAATATGGCCTGAAAGTTCATTTTGTAACCATTCGCCCTCAACCACCGTGCGCAGATCAAAAGCCAGTTTACGTAGCCTGAAAGCGCGTTCATCGAACAACCAAAAGTTGTTATCAAAAGAGCGACAAACAAGCGAATGTTCACTCAATCGAAGTCCGGCTATGTTGAAGCGATTGGTTGGATAGAGCATATTGTCGAGCTGGAGCAAGGCCGATACTTCGGGATAGAACAACAGCAGTTGCAGGGGATTGGTAGCATCTACATACCGTAGTGGCCCCAGTACTTGCTCGCGATGATTGCCCACCCAAACACCCTGTTCATCGTATTTAACCAGCTCGTTGCTTCGGCTGATGAGGTAGTAGGCCCCTAAATTATCGATGGTGAAATAGCTGACCGGAAAATCCAGCTTATAGCTTTTCTGGAGAACAAGTTCCTTTGGCTTAGCGTTGCCGACCGAATCCGCTTGGCTCATGGCCGGGATAGCTAAGCAAATCAAGCCGATGGCCATCAAATACCGCATAGGTATTGTAAACGATCCAATCGCCCAAATTGATATAGAGGCTCTCTTTTCCCACAGCCGTATGTATGGGCAGATGTCGGTGGCCAAAGATGAAGTAATCGTAATGCGCATGTTCAAGCTTACGTTCGCAATATCGGTATAACCACTCATTTTCTTTAAGAAAGCTGTGTTCATTTACCGCAGCAATGCGGCTTTTATAGCTCCAGCGTGTCGCTATGCGAAAGGTAAAATCGGGATGAATGCGGGCCAATAACCACTGATTAAACCGACTTCTGAAGACTTTGCGTAAAATTTTATATTTGACGTCGCCAGGTCCTTTGCCATCGCCATGCCCCAAAAAGAATCGTTTATCACCGATGGTAACCGCCAAAGTATTGTCGTGCAGACGCAGCCCTAGCTCTTTTTCGAGATAACCAAAGGTCCACATATCATGGTTGCCTTTAAAAAAGTGCACCTCAATGCCTGAATCGGTAAGTTCGGCAAGCTTGCCCAGCAAACGCACAAAATTGCGGGGAACTACGGAGCGGTATTCAAACCAAAAGTCAAATACGTCGCCCATCAGGTAAATGGCCCTGGCGTTTGGGGCGATTTCGTCTAAAAACTGTACAATCCGTTTTTCACGCACCAAACTGCTGTCGTAATCTGGACTTCCCAAATGGAAATCGCTAAGGAAATAGGTATGTGTTCGACTGGTCAAGCTCCTTGGTCTTCTACTAAAAATACATACAATGCCTTAGGGCCATGTGCTCCCAGTACCAGGGTTTTTTCGATATCGGCCGTGCGACTTGGTCCGGTAATGGCCGTAAGTAAGCTGGGTAAACGGCCATTATATTTGTTTTGAAGCACTTTAAGCGCCGATTTCAGATCGGGCTGCAATTGCGAGCTAAAGGCTACCACCACGTGTATGGGGGGGTAAATGGTCATGCTTCTGCCGATTTGTTGAGCCGAGCTTACCAATACGCTGCCCGTTTGGGCTAACAAGGCTTCACAACCAGTTACTCCTATTTCTACTTGGCTCAATTGGGAAGTATCGGCCAGATAAGGAAAGTCAATTTGATTGAATAATGCTTGGATTTGAGGTTCAAAGCAGCCGATTTTTTCACTTTTTTGCTGCTTAACCAATGCGATCAGGTTTTCGGCAAAATCGAGCATATTTTCGCAATAGGCAAAGGCTCCTTGAACGGCAATGAGTTGCTCAGCAAAATGAATCGCCAAGTCGTTTTCGATGCGTGGAAATACCGGCCTTTCGAAGTCGATGCTCTGATTTTTTGGACTGGTCTTATGAATAAGCGCCTTCCTTATCTTTTTGAGCACCCGTTCCTTGGCGGTAGTTTCACGCATCTTGATGTGGCTTTAGCTAATCGATCTCAAAAATCTGCATTGACGCGTAGTCGAACAAATTTATTCTTGTTCAGGCTCGCTGATGGTTTTTTGGTCTTTGTCAACTTCGGGTGAGGCTATCATAGGCTCACTGCTTACCACTTGCGGGATTTGCTCCGTTAAATGGGTGCCGTCAACCGGACGTGGACCGATGAGTCGCTCGAGGTCGGCTTTGTAAATCACCTCTTTTTCGAGCAGTTCTTTAGCAATAAGCTCGAGCTCGTTCCGGTGTTCATTCAAAAGCTCCTTGGTTTTGAGGTAAGCATTTTCGATGAGGTGACGGGCTTCATCATCAATCAGCTTAGCCATATCTTCTGAATAGGGCTTACGGAATTGATACTCCCCTTGTGTATCGTTGAAGCTTACAGGGCCCACCTTGGGATTCATGCCATACAGCGTTACCATGCCATATGCCATGCGTGTAACACGCTCTAAATCGTTTTGGGCACCTGTACTGATACGTCCGAAGCTGATTTCTTCGGCCGCCCTTCCGCCCAAGGTCATGCACATACTATCGAGCAATTGCTCGGTGGTGTACAAATACTGTTCTTTAGGCAAGTATTGTGCATAGCCCAGTGCAGCTACTCCACGCGGTACGATAGATACTTTCACCAAGGGGTCGGTACTGTCGAGGAACCAACCCACAATGGCATGTCCGGCTTCGTGATAAGCCACAATGCGTTTTTCTTCGGGCGAGATGATTTTGTTTTTCTTTTCCAAACCACCAATCACGCGGTCGATGGCGGCATTAAAATCATCCATCTCTACTTCTTTTTTTGCCTTTCGGGCGGCAATCAAGGCCGCTTCGTTACACACATTGGCAATTTCTGCACCGGCAAATCCGGGGGTTTGTTCGGCCAATTTGCGGGCATTTACATCCGGCCCCATTTTGATGGGCTTGAGGTGTACGTTAAAAATTTCTTCGCGACCAACCAGGTCGGGACGGTCTACGGTAATTTGGCGATCGAAGCGACCCGGACGGAGCAAGGCAGGATCGAGTACATCCGGGCGGTTTGTAGCTGCCATCATGATAATGCCCAAATCCGAAGAAAAGCCATCCATTTCTACCAAAAGCTGGTTGAGGGTACTCTCACGCTCGTCGTTGCCGCCCATGATTTGGTTTTTGCCTCTTGAGCGACCAACAGCATCGATTTCGTCGATAAAGATGATACAAGGGGCTTTTTCGCGGGCCTGCTTGAAGAGGTCGCGTACCCTACTGGCACCCACCCCCACAAACATTTCTACGAAATCAGAACCGCTCAGGGTAAAGAAAGGCACTTGGGCTTCGCCGGCAACTGCTTTGGCAAGTAGTGTTTTACCTGTTCCCGGAGGGCCTACCAAGAGCACTCCCTTGGGGATTTTACCACCCAAGGCGGTATATTTTTTAGGATTCTTTAAGAAATCAACCACTTCCATCACTTCCATTTTCGCCTCTTCGAGTCCGGCTACATCATTAAAAGTGGTGTTTTCTTTCGAGTTTTTATCGAAAAGGGTAGCTTTAGATTTACCGATATTAAAGATCTGTCCGCCACCTCCTGGGCCTCCTCCTCCAGCAAAACGACGCATAAGCAACAGCCACAAGCCCAGCAAGAGCAACATGGGAAGCAAAAAGCTCAAAATATCGCCAAACCAGCTCCGGCGACTTTCCCATTGCACATACAATTTGTTGCCTTCAATCGCTGCCTGGGCCTCATCGAGCTTGTTTTGGAGCACTTCGGGCGAACTTTCAGTAAAGTAATACTGGGCAGAATTGCTGCCGAAACTACGCTCCTGAAAATCTTTGTATTTTTCGGTTCGGAGTTTGTCCTTCTTAATAAATACCTCGATGACGTAAATATCGTCTTGCTTGAAGCCAACCAGCTTTTCTACATCACCAGCTTCCAGCATTTGGGTTTTAAACTCCTGCCAGCCTATTTTTTTAGAGGATCCGCCTGAATTAGCAAATTGAATGCCGATGAATAATACGGCAATCAGGATGTAAATCCAGTAAAAATTGAATTTGGGCTTATTTTCAGTTTTGAGCTCTTTTTGCTTCTTGGGTTGCTTTGCCATCGTCTTGTTTCAGTGTGGTGTAAACGTGATGCCGGGTAGAAAAGTTTAATTCAGGCAGAATCAGCCAATGTCTTCGCGGAGCGCATCGTTCCACAAATCTTCAATGGCGTAAAACTCGCGGGCCTGTGGTTGAAAGACATGGGCAACTACATCACCATAGTCAAGCAGTATCCACTGGGCATTTTCGCGGCCTTCAACGCTCAAGGGCCTTTCCTGTAGTTGTTTTTTAACTTCCTCTTCAATAGAATCGGCAATGGCTTTTACCTGTGTGGTTGATTCGGCCTGGCAAACCACAAAAAAATCGGCAACACGGTCATGAATACCACGCATATCGAGCAAAGTAATGTCTTTGCCTTTTTTTTCCTGAATTCCGTGGATGATGAGCTCGTGTAAGGCGCCACTGGCCTGGGGTGCATTCGACATTCGTTTTGATTACTTTTGTGCAAAAGTACTGATTTCTTTTGCACAAGCATATCGCTAACCAGATTCAGATCGGAGAACCTCTGATACTTTGCGACGAAACCGACAGCACCAATGACCTCATTTGGAACATGGCTGCCAAAGGTTTGGCCGAAGGTACAGCTGTATTGGCCGCCTTCCAACGCAAAGGAAAGGGACAGGGCAATGCCCGCTGGGAAAGCGAAGCCGGGGCCAATTTGTTAAGCTCCTGCTACCTCAGGCCTTCTTTTCTTGAAGCCGGTAAACAATTTGCCCTGAATGTGGCAGTCTCCTTGGCCGTTTGCGATTTTGCACGACTTTACCTGGGTAACCGTGTGCAACTCAAATGGCCCAATGATATTTATTATGGCGATAAAAAATTGGGTGGCATCCTCATCGAAAATACCATTCAGGGCAATTTACTCTGTGAGTCGGTAGTGGGCATCGGATTAAATATTAACCAGGCCTATTTCGGACATGCCATCAGCAACGCCTGTTCTTTTACCAGTATAAGTGGGCAATTTTATAAGCTAGATGCCCTGGCCGAATTGCTGTTCGATAAATTGAGCAAACGCTTGACGGAACTCAAACTTGGGTTGCGCGTGCAGCAACATGCCGAATACCTCGAGCGCTTGCTTGGCTTTGGTGAGAGCCGTAGCTTTGAATATCAGAACCAATTGATAAAAGCGGTGATTGTGGACGTGGATGCACAAGGGTACTTGATTCTCGATGGTCCGTACGGACGTATGGCCATGAACAATAAAGAAATTATTTTCAGGTTCGATGGCTGAGCACTATATCTATACCATCGACGCGGGCAACACCCGGCTCAAATTGGGCTTGTTCAACGAAGATCAGTTGGTTTCGGTAGCGCAATTGCCTTTGGCCGATTGGCGTCGTATGGCGCTGCGGCCCGAAGTAAAGGTGGCTACCCTGATGTCGGTAAGCATTAATGAAGAAGAGCTGGCTGTTGTGCTGAAAAGCAAAGGCATTGAACAGTTGCAGGTGTTTAATGCCCACTCAAAACTGCCATTCAGCTCCCAATACCAGCAAGTCGAAACCTTGGGCAGCGATCGAAAAATGCTCATTCACGGAGCCAACAAGCTATTTCCCAACCAGAATAAACTCATTATTGGCATGGGTAGCTGCATTACCTACGACCTGGTGAATGCAGCCGGGGAGCATTTGGGTGGGGATATCAGTCCGGGCATGCACATGCGATGGGAAGCCATGCACCGCCTTACTGCTCGTTTGCCAAGGGTACAGATGCCCGAAGCGCCATTGTCATACGGGCGTAATACTTTTGAGGCCATGCAAAGTGGCGTAATGGCGGGTATCAGCAGCGAATTAAACGGTCGGATTGCCCAATTTGGCTTGATATTAAGTGAATTAACGATAATTTTATCAGGCGGAGACGCCGAATTTTTTGAAAAGCGGATCGATAGCCGCATATTTGCCGAGCCAAATTTGGCGTTATACGGCCTGCATGCCTTACATTAAACAATTTTTCTTTTGCGCAATCGCCATCCTGGCGCTGCTGCTCTGTACTACCCGCGCCCATGCGCAGGCAGAAAACTTTGGTTCTCCCTATTCGCGCTTCGGCTTGGGTGATTTACAGCCTTTTTCCCTTGCCCAGCACCGGGCCATGGGAGGTATTACCACCACTTTTTACGATAGTGCTTCACTAAACCTGGGCAACCCGGCTTCTTTATCTGATCTGAAGCTCACCAATATTGAGTTTGGAACCATCGGGAATATCGCACGCCTGCAGTCCAATTCGGCATCACAATACCGCTCGAGCTTCAACCTGGGTTATGCCATGCTTGGCTTCCCGGTGAGCTCCAGGTGGGGTACAGCTATCGGCTTTCAACCTTATGCCTTTACCAATTACAACATCAGCTCGCAGGTTGATTCCTCTTTCGGAAACTGGCGCGAAGACTATAACGGAAGGGGAGGAATTAATCAGGTAAGCTGGAGTAATGGATTTGCATTAGGAAAAGGCTTTCACTTAGGCCTTACGGTGAATTATTTGTTTGGTACCATCAATCAGGAACGCCTATTTATTTATCCTAATCCCGACTCTTTGTTTTTGTTTAATGTGCGGGTTACCGATCAGGTAAAGGTGAACGATTTGAGCTTTAGCCTGGGCATGCAATACCGGAAAGCACTCAAGCCTAAAGGAAAATCGGGCAGGGCCATCAGCGTCGGACTCGTTGCCGAGCTACCGGCTGCCATAGGGGCTACCAACAATTTTGTTGCCGAGCGATTTACTTATGTTGGTACGGCCATCCGCGTACGCGACACGGTGGCCAATCAGTCGGGCATTGAAGGGGATATCAACTTGCCCCTAGCGCTGGCTTTTGGGCTCCAATACAGCGTCGAAAACAAATTTGTGGGCGCCTTGGAAGCGAAATATACCAATTGGTCGGATTTTTCACAGTTTGGACGTCCCGACTCCTTGCAAAACAGTATGCAATTTGCAGCAGGTTTTCAGTACACCCCCAAGTACGATGCGATTGGCGATGGGGCCTTTTTCAAAACCATTCGTTACCGGGCTGGTTTACGATATCATACGGGCATGTTGGTGTTGCGCGATCAGCAGGTGAGTGAGCTTGGCATGACCTTTGGAGTAGGGATACCTACCCGACGAATGATGTCGCGCCCATACATTAATTTTACGGCCGAGTTAGGGCAGCGGGGAAGCTTAAATCAGGGATTGGTTCGTGAAAGGTACGTGAGAATGACCTTGGGCTTTACGCTTAACGACCGTTGGTTTATAAAAAGAAAATATGATTAAAATAGAGGTTATGAAAACGATGATTCAAAAATGGACAACAGGCAGTTTGCTGATGCTGGCGGTATTATTCGGCGGAAGTCAATTGCATGCGCAAGGCATTGAGCCCAAATGCGAGCAAAAATGGGGTACAGATAGCGTAAAAACCATCGAGAACATTTCGGTTTACCGCGAGTATTTTAAGCAAAAGAATTATGATGCTGCTTATCAAGCTTGGTTAGCAGTTTTTGGTGATGCCCCTTGTGCGCGCGAGCAAACCCATGTAGATGGCGTAGCCATGTACAAGCACTTTATCTCCATCGAAAAGGATGCTGCCCGGAAAAAGGCACTTATCGATACACTCTTTATGATTTATGAGGTGCGTGCTGCCAACTTCGAAAAAAGTGCGGGCAATGCCATAGGTCGTTTAGGGGTGGATATGCTAAGTTATCGCCCTGAACCCAATACCGATGTGCTGAACACCTTCGCCCGTTCGGTAGAATTGGGTGGTAATAGTACGGAGTTCTTTGTGATATCCTATTATTTTAAGGTGGCGCTCAAAGAGTTTGCTTCTGGAAAATTAAGCAAAGAACAAATCCTGGATATTTACGATAAGTTGACCAAAATTGTTGATTACAACATCAATGAGGGCAATAATGCCGATAAGTTTGCCGAAAGCAAGCAAAGTATTGATGCCGATTTGGCTGGAAATATCATCAAAGATTGTGATGAAATCATTGCCCTTTTTGGCGATAAGTACCGTAATGATCCAGCAAACAAAGATTTGCGCGATTTGATTTTTAGTTTGTTGTTGAGTAAGGGTTGTTCTGACAAAGATTTGTTTATCGATGTGGCTGTGGCCAAGTATAAGGAAACGCCAAATGCCCGTCTTGCGCATGTTTTAGCGCGCAGGTTCCAGCAAAACGATAACATCAATAGAGCGGCAGAGTACTATCAGAAAGCGATTCAGGAAGCTGAAAACGATTCAATTAAGGCACAGTACAATTATGATTTTGCCACTTTGTACAGCAGCAACAAGCAGTTTGCCCGTGCTCGGCAATTAGCACAGGAAGCAGCCCGTTTGATGCCAAACTGGGGTAAGCCCATCATGTTTATTGGTGATTTGTATGCGGCCAGCTACAACCAGTGCGGAAGCGGAATAGAGGCGCAATCGGTGTATTGGGCTGCTGTAGATAAGTACCAGCGTGCACGTGCCATAGACCCGTCTATGGCGGAGGAAGCATTGGCCAAAATCACCAAATATGCAGCCTATTTTCCGAGCACCGAAAACCTGTTCTTCAGCAACATCAGCAAAGGCAGCAGTTACGCTGTGGGCTGCTGGATTGGTGAGTCAACAACCGTTCGCAGTTCCGATTAACAGGAGCGATGTACAGACTTATTGGCCTGCTGCTAATTTTGACGGCTTGTGGAAACTCGGAGGAGAGTTTACAGAAGTTTGCCTCAAATGAGGATTATCAAAAGGAAACAGGCCGCGAGGTGACCCTGATTTATTCAGACTCGGCCGTGATAAAAACCCGGATAACAGCACCGCTGATGATTCGGACACCGGGAGATAATCCCTACACGGAGATGCCTGAAGGAATCAGGGCGCTTTTTTTTGATGGCGAAGGCAATCAAAACAGTGTGCTTACAGCCAATCGGGCCATACAGTATCCGAAAAGCGGGCTCATGGAGGCGCACGGCAATGTGGTGGTAGTGAATGAGTTGGGCGACACCTTATATACCGAAAAGTTGGTTTGGTTAGAATCGGAAGAGCGCATTTACAGCGATGAATTTGTGCGTATTGTACGACCGGATGAAATCATTTTTGGCGATGGTTTGGAATCGAATCAGAATTTTACCCGATACAAAATTCTCAATATCCGGGGTACGATTTCATTGCTCGATGAGGAGTGATGGCAATTGGTTATCTTTGAGCGAATTTTTATTGTGCAACTAGGCCTCATCATTGCTACCAGTTTATTGCTCTCTGCCTTTTTTTCGGGCATGGAGATTGCTTTTTTTTCGGCCAACAAATTCAGGGTTGAGCTTAAAAGCAAGCAAGGTATTCTGAATGCCCGATTAATTGCCGGTTTTTTCAAAAAGCCTTCGGATTATATCGGTGCCATTTTGGTAGGGAACAATATTGCCTTGGTGGTGTATGGTTCTATGATGGCACTTTGGCTGGAGCCATTAATTCAATCTTATTTGCCCCAAAATGCCGAAGCCAGCGGTAGCCTGCTGTTGTTGAGCTTACAAACCATCATTTCCACAGCTTTGGTGTTACTGGTTGGTGAATTTATCCCCAAATCGGTATTCCGTTTGCATGCCGACCGTTTGATATTTGTTTTCGCCCTGCCCATGCAGGTTTTTTACTACCTTTTTTATCCTTTAGTGTGGCTTGTAGTGCGTATGGCCAATGGATTTTTGAAGTTGGTGTTTGGCATACAAATCGAAGAGAATAGTCCGGTTTTCGGAAAACATGACCTCGATTATCTGGTGCAGGAGAATAAACAGGAAGAACAAAATGGAAGTCAGGAAGTGGATTTAAACTATTTCCAAAACGCCCTTTATTTTACCGAGGTAAAAGTGCGTGAATGTATGGTGCACCGAACCGAAATTGTGGCCATTAGTAAAGACGAAAGTGTAGACAGCCTCATTGCCCTTTTTGCCGAAGCAGAACACTCAAAAATTTTGGTTTACGAAGACAGCATCGATAACATTATCGGCTATGTACACTTTCAGGCGGTTATTAACCGACCCGAAAATATTGCTTCGGTTACCCTTCCGGTAATGATTGTACCCGAAACCATGTCGGCCATGCTTTTGCTTAAACAATTCAATACTGATCGTAAAAGTATTGCCTTGGTGGTTGATGAGTTTGGAGGCACCAGCGGTATTGTTACTGTGGAAGACCTTATTGAAGAGATATTTGGTGAGATTGAAGACGAGCACGACGTGGATGATTTGGTGGAAAAGCAGCTTTCTGAAAACGAATTTATCTTCTCGGCAAGGCACGAAGTGGATTATCTGAACGATACTTATAAATTAAATTTGCCCGAAGGTGACTATGAAACTTTGGGTGGGTTGATTTACGAACATCATCAATCGATACCCGAAACGAACGAGTTGATAGAGATTCCGGGCTTCAGTATGATTATTTTAGGGGTAAGCGAAACCCGCATCGAAACGGTACGTTTGCTTAAAAATCAAGGGATAGATTAAGCTATTATCTTCAACAGGGTTGAAATTCTCATGCGAAACTTTATTTTTGCGCGATAACTTTTATAAATCAGACGAATTAGATGTCAGTCATTACGAAAATACGCGATAGAGCGGGCCTTATGGTGGTCATTATAGGTTTGGCCATTGCTTCATTCCTTTTAATGGATGTATTTAGCAGCAACAGCATGTTTGCCGGTTCATCGGCCAATACTGTTGGAGAAATTGATGGGGAAGAAATAGGTATTCAATTTTTCGAAACCCGAGTGGCCGACGCCATAGAGAACTATAAGGTCAATACCAACCAGGATCGATTAGACGAGGCTACCATTAGCATGCTTCGCGATCAGGTATGGAATGAGTTGGTTCGTGAAAAAATCATGGGCAATGCTTATGCCCGCTTGGGTTTGTCGGTTTCAGGCGAGGAGTTGTACGATATGGTGCAAGGAACCAACATTAATGCATCGGTGCGTCAGGCATTTTCGAATCCGCAAACGGGGGAGTTCGATCGTAACCAGGTGATTCAGTTTTTGCGCAATCTCGATGAGCAGCCGGAAGACATTCAACGTCGTTGGTTCAATTTTGAAAAGTATATTCGATCGGACCGCGAAAGCCAGAAGTACAATAACCTGATAAGCAAAGGGCTGTATGTGCCGGCGTTTTTTGCGCGCAAGCAATACAATGGCACTGCGCGTCAGGCAAACGGCCGTTTTGTATTGCTCGATTATGCCTTAATTGCAGACAGCACAGTAACGGTAAGTGATAAAGAGCTCAAGGCTTGGTACAACAATAACCTCAAGGACTTTGAGAGTAAAGAAGAAATCAGAGGCATCGATTATTTGGTTTTCGACATCAAAGCCAGCGAAGATGATGAGCTGCGGGCCATGCGTAAGGTTTCAGAACTGCGTGAGCAGTTTTTGGCTACCACCAACGATTCGATGTTTGTGAGCTTGAATTCTGATTTGCCATTTGACGAGAACTATGTGGCCGAGGCGGCATTGAGTTCCGAAGTACAGCGGATGATGTTCAACTCAGGCGAACTTAATGCGGTGAGTGAAGTGTATCGCGAGGGCGATTATTTCAAAATGACGAAGATGATTGCCCGTAGCAGTCGCCCCGATTCTGTGAAGGCACGTCATATTCTTATCCGTCAGAAAGAGGGTGAAGAAGAGGAAGCCGCCCGTAATCGTGCCGATAGTTTGCTGCAGTTGGCCAAGCGGGGTAACTTCGATGCCTTGGCTCGTGCCAATAGTGAAGATCCTGGTTCAGCTGAAAAAGGGGGTGATTTGGGCTTTTTTGCTGAGGGCATGATGGTGAAGCCATTTAATGATGCCTGCTTTGAAGGCAAAAAAGGGGATATGGTATTGGTGAAGTCAGATTTCGGTTGGCACATCATCAACATTACCGATCAAAAGGGTCGCAGAGAAGTAGCCAAGTTTGCTACGATTGCCAATATGATTGAGCCTACTACCGAAACCTATCGTGATGTTTATGCCCGTGCAAGTAAATTTTTGAGCAAGGTTAAAAATGCCGAAGATTTTGAGCGCGAGATTGAAGAGCAGGGCCTGGTGAAGCGTTCGGCTGAGTCGATTCGTATTGCTGACCGTAGCATAGGCGCCCTTCCAAATTCGCGCGAAATGGTTCGTTGGGCATTTCGTTCAAAAAGCGGAGACCTTAGTTCGGTTTTTGAAATGGAAGATAAATACGTGGTAGCTGCCCTGGTGAAGGTTTCGGCAAAAGGTACTAAACCATTTGAGGAGGTTCGCGCTGAGGTAGAAGCCAAGGTAAAGCGCGATAAGAAGGCCGCACAACTGAAAGAACGTTTTCAGGCCGCTGGCGATCAAACGGATATTGAAGCGATAGCCAAAGCCGTTGAAGGGGTAGTACAGAATATCAGCAATGCAAGCTTTCAGGGCAACTTCCTGGCAGGCGTAGGCCGCGAGCCACGCTTAACAGGGGTGATGTTTAGCCTCGAAGCAGGTAAGCTCAGCAAGCCGGTCCAAGGAGAGCGCGGGGTATATGTGGTGCTGGTTGATAACTTCACCGAGCCTGATGCCAATGCCGATATTACTGGCACCAAAGAAAGCATGCGCAACCAGCTTGGGGCTCGTGCAGGAGAGGCATTTAATGCGAAAAAGGAGCTCGTAAAGCAAGAAGATAATCGTCACATGTTTTACTAAGCTGAAGTAGAAATAAACTTTTTAGAGAGCCTTTCCGTTTTCCGGAAGGGTTCTTTCGTTTATGGGAAATTATGGAACAGTTGATCATTAAAAATAAAGTAGCGGAAAGCGGACTGGTAGTGCTCGACCCAGCCGATTGGCTCAGGCCATATCAGCCTGTTGGATTCGATTTAAAGGATTTTTTGTTCATGGGCATGGTGCTCCGCGAAAAAGCCTTTAGGGAGGAGCTTAAGGGCTATGATTGGACTAGCTATACTGGCAAGCTTGTTGCGTTGTATTGCTCGGCAGATGCCATTGTACCTATGTGGGCATATATGCTAGTGAATGCGTATCTTCAGCAAAAGTCGGCAGAGGTTTATTTTGGTACTCCGGCAGAGGTTCGTTTGCAACGTGCACTAGCGGCAGTTGAGCGAGCCGATTTTTCGGAATATGCTGAAGGACGGCTCATATTAAAAGGCTGCGGTGATGAAAGTATTCCTGCGGCTTTGTATGTGGGTTTAACGAATAAACTAGTGCCGTTGGTAAAATCGCTGATGTACGGTGAACCCTGCTCAACTGTACCTGTTTTTAAAAAGTAAATGATGCAATTAGAGTGGCTTAAGCGCAATAAGTTTTTTCAGAGTATGCTACTGGCTATGGTGGCGGGCTTGGTCTTTAAGCTCACTACATCAAGTCGTTATACAGATGAAAGCGAATACCTGGAGCAGTTTTGGAAAAACTATCAGGTGTATGCGGTACCATTTCCGGAAGACATGTATTTTGCTGGGGAGAAGGTGCCTATGTTCGATTTTGAAGTTAGGGAGCGCATTGACCGGGAGATTGTAGTAAATACCTATTTTCAGTCGGCGTCTATTTTGCACTTTAAAAAGGCGGCACGCTGGTTTCCGGTATTTGAGGAGATCTTAAAGGCCCATGGCATTCCCGATGATTTTAAATATGTGTCGGTGATTGAAAGCGGCTTGAGTAATGTGGTGAGTCCGGCCGGTGCCGTAGGTTATTGGCAGCTCATGAAGAATACAGCCATCGAGTTGGGATTACGAGTAGATGATGAGGTAGACGAGCGCTATGATCCGGTTAAATCGACTTATGCCGCTTGTAAATATATTTTGCGTGCAGAAAAGGAGTTTGGGAGCTGGACGTTGGCTGCAGCCTCTTACAATATGGGTATGGCGGGTTTACGCCGACAGGTAAATCAGCAGGGGCTCGAAGATTACCATGGATTGTATTTGAATAATGAAACATCGCGGTATATACCCAGGCTTTTGGCGGTAAAAGAAATCATGGAAAACCCCAAGAAGTACGGCTATCATTTTCGGGATGCCCATTTGTACCGCGGTTTAAAAACAGATAAGGTTGTGGTAGATACAGCCATAACGGATTTGGTAGCATTTGCCAAAAAGCATGGGATTACCTATAAGCACTTGAAAGTTTTTAATCCCTGGATCAGAAAGACCTATTTACCTGCACCCAAAGCTGGTCAGTCGTGGGTAATTGAAATCCCACACCCCTCGGTTTTTGATGAACAGAAGGAATTGAAGCGTGAGTATCGCATGGTACTTCCGGAGGTGGAAGCCATTGAGCAAAAAGCAATGCAGCCTGAATATTTGGAAGTAGTGCATTTGGTTGAAAAGGGCCAAACACTTCGGGATATCGCCCGGCTCTTTGAGGTTCGGGTAGTAGATTTGGTGATATGGAATGAACTGGAGAGCACAGAATTAGTCAAGGGCCAGACGATAAAAATTCATGTGCAAAAACCTGTAGGAGATAAAGCTGTTGAGACTGATTAGCAATTTGTAGTTTCGCACTTAGCATGAAGCAGGATACAGTAGCCGAAGTTGTAGCAGATACCTTTGTAGAAGTCTTTGGCGCCCGGGAGCATAATCTGAAGAATATTGATGTAGTTATTCCTCGCGAAAAGCTGGTGGTTATTACCGGTTTGAGTGGGAGTGGTAAATCGTCGCTAGCTTTCGAAACCATATATGCAGAGGGGCAGCGGCGATATATGGAGAGTTTTTCGGCCTATGCCCGGCAGTTTATTGGAGATATGGAGCGGCCTGATGTAGATAAGATCGAAGGCTTGAGTCCGGTGATTTCCATTGAACAAAAAACCACGAGCAGAAATCCTCGATCAACGGTGGGTACCATTACCGAGGTATACGATTTTATGCGTTTGCTTTTTGCCCGGGTGGGCGAAGCGTACTCTTATGTGAGTGGCAAGAGAATGCAGCGTTTTACCGAACAGCAGATTGAAGCCCAGCTGCAAGAGCGTTTTGCCGGTAAACGGATTGCTTTGTTGGCTCCCTTGATCCGTGCCCGCAAGGGGCACTATCGCGAATTATTTGAGCAGGTACGCAAGCAAGGTTTTTTAAAAATCAGGGTGGATGGCGAAATGCTCGATTTGCAGCCAAAGATGCAAGTCGACCGTTACAAGGTGCACGATATAGAGCTGGTGGTAGACCGTTTGATTCCGGAAGCTTCGGAGTATAAACGTTTACGACAATCGATGCAGCAGGCGCTAAAACTGGGTAAAGGCACCATGTTGGTACTCGACCATGATTCTGGCAATGTGGCTTATTTCAGCAAGTTTCTCATGGATGCTGAAAGTGGTGTTGCCTACGACGAAGCCCAGCCCAATACCTTTAGTTTTAACTCGCCCTATGGAGCATGTGAATATTGCGATGGCCTGGGCACTGTTGCTGAAATTGACCCAGCATTGATCATGCCTGATCCGGCCTTGAGCATTACAGCCGGGGGGTTGGCGCCTTTGGGTGAATACCGCGATATTTGGGCGTTCCGCCTGATTGCCGCACTGGCTAAGAAGTTTAAATTTAGTCTGACTACGCCGGTAGGACAGTTGAGCGAGCAAGCCCGGTCGTTATTGCTTTATGGCGCCGAAGAATCGATAGAGGTAGCTGGTAAGTTCAATGATCAGTTTGATCATCAAGTACGTTTTGAGGGTTTGGTAAATATGTTGAAAAAGCAGCAAGACGATGCAGGCTCCATCAGCATGCAAAATTGGGCTGAACAGTATGTAACGCATGCTACCTGCCCCGTGTGTGCTGGAGGCAGGTTGAAACAGGAGGCCTTACATTATAAAATAAACGGGAAGAATATTGCTGAGCTCTCTGGTATGGAGTTGTCGGAACTGGCGGTTTGGTTTGAGCAACTCGAGGGGTATTTTCAAGGACAGGATGCGCTTATCGCCACGGAAGTTCTGAAGGAGATCAATGTTCGTTTGTCTTTTTTATTAAATATTGGGCTCGGGTATTTAGCGCTGAATCGGGGAGCCCATACCTTAAGTGGTGGTGAATCGCAAAGGATTAGGTTGGCTACCCAGATTGGTTCGCAATTGGTAGGGGTAATGTATATACTCGACGAGCCTAGTATTGGTTTGCACCAGCGCGACAATCACCGACTGATTGAATCGCTCAAGAAGCTCAGGGATGCCGGAAATACGGTATTGGTGGTGGAACATGACGAGGATATGATTCGCGAGAGTGATTATGTGCTTGATATTGGGCCAGGAGCAGGGGTGCACGGAGGCGAGGTTGTGGGTAAAGGGCATCCTTCGGACTTTTTACATCAACAGACCTTGACTGCGGCGTATTTGCGCGGCGAAAAAGTGATTCCCGTACATGCTATTCGCACACCTAAAAAGGAAGTATATATTAAGTTGTATGGGGCAAAGGGCAATAACCTGAAAGGGGTAGACGTGGCTTTTCCATTGGGGAAGTTCATTTGTGTGAGTGGGGTGTCGGGTTCAGGAAAATCAACCCTCGTCAACGAGACGCTTTATCCCATCTTAAGTCAGCACGTGTACAACAGCCGGAAAAAGCCATTGGCTTACGAGAAGGTGGAAGGTTTGGAGCATATTGACAAGGTAATTGAAATAGATCAGAGTCCGATAGGTCGTACGCCGCGTTCGAACCCAAGCACCTATACCGGGGTTTTTGCGGATATCCGCAGTTTATTTGCTGAATTGCCAGAGGCTAAAATTAGGGGGTACAAGCCGGGCAGGTTTTCGTTTAATGTAAAAGGAGGCCGATGTGAAAGCTGTGGAGGAGCCGGGGTACGGGTGATAGAGATGAATTTTCTGCCCGATGTGCAGGTACATTGCGAAAGCTGTAATGGCAAACGCTACAATCGTGAAACTTTGGAAGTAAGGTATCGTGGCAAATCCATTAGTGACGTACTGGACATGAGCATCGACGAGGCGGTAGCCTTTTTTGAGAACATGCCCAATATACTTCGCAAAATCAAAACATTGCAAGACGTTGGCCTGGGATACTTGACGCTTGGTCAGCCCAGCACTACCTTATCGGGTGGAGAGGCGCAGCGGGTAAAATTGGCTTCAGAATTGTCGAAAAAGGACACCGGGAAGACTTTTTATATTTTGGACGAGCCCACCACGGGTTTGCATTTTGAGGATGTGCGCGTATTGCTGGAAGTATTGCATACATTAGCCGATCGGGGCAATACAGTTTTGGTGATAGAACACAACTTGGATGTAATCAGAACAGCAGATTACATCATTGATATTGGACCGGAGGGAGGAAGGTATGGTGGACGTGTGGTTTATGCGGGTTCACGTGAAGGGCTAAAACAAGCTCCTGAAAGTCTTACGGCACTTTTTGTGTAAAGGCTATTTATTGTTTGAAAGCAGATTTTTTTTTTCAAAAGGCTTGTAAGTATTAGATTTTATAGCCAATTTGCCCATTGAATAATTTTCTAAAATCTGTTGTATGAAGAAGCTTTATGATTTAAGGCTTTTGACGATGCTCTTCTTAATGAGTTTAGTGTCGTTTGGAGCCTTGGCGCAAGCGCCAATTTCGGTAACTGGATATTTTTTCCAGACCGAGACCAATGGGAATTTGTCGTTTGATAAAGATGGCAATCCTCTTGACATGAGTACGGGAAGTACGGTCCATCTGGGACCTGGCACACCTGCCTCGGGTACATCGCCTGCAACCAACGCAACGTCCATTCCTTGGCCTGCAGGATTTGCCTTTAGTTATCCTACGGGCACAGCTTTTGACCAGGCCGGATCGTTTGCGGTAGCATCGAATGGTTTGATTGGGTTGAACACCACGGGAGCGGCGACCATAACTACCGGTAACAACATCAGCGGAGGTACAGGCCTTCGTATGGGTTCTTTCGTTACTGGTTTAAGTAATGGTGGTGTATCTGACTCAGGGGTAGTTCATTCCAAGGTGTTTGGCAGTTCACCTAACCAGGTATTGGTAATCGAGTTTAAGAATATGCGATTCATCAATACATCAACGGTGCCAGCAGGTGATGTGACACATCAGGTTCGTTTTTACGAGACTTCTAATTTGGTGGAGTTTGTGTATGGTGAGATGTCGCTTGGTGCAGGAAGTTCAACGGCTGCCCGCGCTGGTTTTTCAACGGGTTCTACAGCTGCTACCAGTTTGAATGTGAATTTTGCTACGCATACGGCAGCCGCGGTAACTACGGCCAACACCTTTAATGTGGTTGGTCCATTGGCGCCATTTGCCGGCAGCACACCAACTACGCGTCGTGTATATCGTTTTTCGCCTACTGGATTTCCACAGGTGTACACGAGTGCTTCATTCCTTCAGGAAGGCGCGGCTGTTCAGCCGGCTACGTCAAATGCTGTAATGGCACGTTTGCAAGTTGAAGTAAGTGGCAACCTATCGCCTTTTGATCTTACGTCGATTAACCTAAACAGCGGTAGCACCAACTTAGCAAACATTAATAATATCAAGGTTTATTATACAGGAACTAATGCGAGTTTCTCAGATACTGCTCAGTATGGCACGACTGTTTCGCCGACTGGTGCAACAACAAGTATTACGGGCAGCAGGCTCATGATGCCTGGCACGAACTATTTTTGGGTAGTTTATGATGTTGCAGCTGGGGCTTCGATTGGAGATACCTTGCGGTTGTCGATTACAGATTTTGTGCTTGGTGGCGTGAGCAGAACGCCAGCACTTTCTGGTGTTCCTGCGGTTAGGGTGGTATCCGGTCCGCTTTCAGGTACTTATACAGTAGGTGCCGGAGGATCGTTTCCTAACTTCAATTCGGCTTTTGGCTCGGTGAATGTACTGGGCTTGAGTGGTAATGTAACTTTTGAGGTCATCAGCAATATTACGGAGCCAACGGCTGCGGTATTGAACCAATGGACAGAAGTTGGTACAGGTAACTATACGATGACGATAAAGCCTGTGGGCGGTGCTTACACGGTTTCAGCCGGTCCAACCGCATCAGGAACAGGTGTATTTAATGTATTGGCGAGCAGGGTAACCATCGATGGTGAAATTGGAGGCGTTAACAGCCTGAGTTTTGAGAACAATACCCCGATTGGTACTTTGCATTATGGCATACACTTCAATAGTGTGTCGGATGTGACCATTCGGAATGTGAATGTACGTGCAGGTGGAAACAACAGCACCACGCTGGTGAGCGCTATTCAGGTTGGTGGCAGTGGCAACAGCAATATATTAATTGAGAACAACCAGTTAGGTCGTGCTAATCGTGGTGTTAACGTTGAAGGCGTAACCGGCAATGTGAATACAGGCGTGATTGTGCGCAATAACATGATTGGAAATACCAACACAGCTGAAACCATTACACTGCGCGGTATTAATGTTGCTCATACCAACAACTATCAAATACAGGGCAATACGATTGCTGATATGGTAACGACACAAACCACCATGCGTGCTATTCATGTAGAGGGCAACAGTTCAGGTGGTGTGGTATCCGGAAATACCATTCGCAATATTGAGTACACGGCAACCTCATTCAGCGGTGGCCAAGGTATTGTAATCAACAGCACCAATTCGAATCTTGACGTTGACATCATCAACAACAGCATTTCGGGTTTGAAAGGTCATGGTTCAGGTACACGTACGAACAATGCTTGGGGTATTATCATATGGAACCACAACAACGCACGTATTGTGTACAATTCCATTAACATATCGGATGATCGTTTGACGACCTCGTCTGCGCCATTTGATGGTGGTATTTTAATTCACACTGCGACCTCTACGGGTATTGATGTGATCAACAATATGATATCGGTAACGGGTGTTCCTGGCAATGTGGGTGGCAAGATGTTCGGTATATTCAGTGCCGGTGCTAACCCATTTGGTACGATTTCGAACAACAACTTCCATGTTGCGGCCACTGCGCAGCATTTTGTAGGTCATAATGCTGCAGATCGGGTGAGCATAGCCGACTGGATGGCAGCAACACCTGATACGAATTCAATCAGTGCCGATCCGGTATTTGTGTCGGTTACCAACCTTACCCCACAGTCGCCAAACGTAAGCCAGTTGGGTATTCCGGTAGCGGGTATTACGACCGACATTACAGGAGCTACACGAAATGCCACTACCCCGGATATGGGAGCTATTGAGTTTGTTCCAGCCACGGCCATATGTTTCACGCCATCAGGTTTAGCTGGCGTTCCAGCGGGATCTTCGGCAATTGCTGTGAACTGGGCGTCGAACGGAACAGAAACGGCTTGGGATGTTGAATACGATACTACAGGCTTTACCCAAGGTAGCGGCACGGTGTTACGTGTGAATGGCACGCCAGGCACTACCATCAGTGGTTTGACCTTCGGACAATCATACTCCTTCTATGTACGTGCGGTATGTGATACGGCAACCAACTTCAGCAGTGCTTGGGTAGGTCCGGTGAGTGTAACAATTAACTACTGTGCATCTGGTGCAACAATTAGTGCAGATAGCAAAATTGATTTGGTGGTTGTGGGCAACGACTCAGTAGCTTCACCGCCAACTGTTTGTGCAACTTATACGGATTACACCAGTTTGCCGCCCTTCCAAATGTCTTATGGTGTGCCTACGCCTATTCAGGTGCATTATGGTCGTTGCGGAGGTACGGATTATGCGTCTTTTTCAACGGTTTATATCGACTTTAACAACGACTTGGTGTTTGACCCGGTAACTGAATTGGTTGCCAGTGGTAATTCATCGGCAGGCGCTCCGCTGATAGCTACAGCTAACGTTCCTACGGTAGCTCAGCATTTAGGTACGGTACGTATGCGTGTGGTTTTACGCGAAAGCGGAAGTGCATCTTTGAATGCGCCATGTGGAACCTTTTCTTATGGAGAGACACAGGACTTCCTGGTAAATATGAACCCTGCTCCTTCATGTGTAGGTGTTAGTAATTTGGCTGCTAATCCTGCCGGAGCTACATCAGCTTCAGTAAGCTTTACGCCAGATGCAGCCCATCAGGCATTTGAAGTGGAGTATGGAGCAGTAGGCTTCACACAGGGTGCAGGTACGCTTGTAAATGCTACGGCTTCACCTGTAGTCATCAGTGGTTTAACGGCTGGCGCTTCTTACAGCTTCTATGTACGCGGTATTTGTGATACTACGAATAATACAGCTGGTCCCTGGGCCGGCCCGGTAAGTGCTACTTTGGCATATTGTGCTTCTAACGCAACCAGCACTGCCGATAGCCGTGTAGGTTTGGTAGTCGTAAATGGCGATTCGGTGGCATCACCAGTAGGCCCTGGTAACTGTGCTACTTATACCGACAATACGGCATTGCCGGCTTTCCAGTTGACTTACAGCACGAATGCATCTTTCCAAGTTCATTATGGTACTTGCGGTAGCGCGTATGCTTCTTATGCTACGGTTTACATCGACTTTAACAACGACTTGGTGTTTGATCCGGTAACGGAATTAGTAGCTTCAGGAGCGGCCAATGCTGGTGCGCCTTTGATTGCCAGTTATACCATGCCGGTAACAGGTATGGTAGGTACTACCCGCATGCGTGTGGTTTTGAATGAAGGTGGTAGCGCCAGCATCAATGCTCCATGTGGTACTTATTCATGGGGTGAGACGCAGGATTATACAGTAAACTTAAATCCAGCACCTTCTTTGGATCCATTTGCCTTGCTATCGCCTCCGAATAACACCGTATTTACGGTAACGGGGCCTGCGATTTCAACCGTAGATGTCAGCTGGCAGTCTTCAGTAGCAGGTGCTACTTATACTTGGTTGCTGGATGTTCCTGGAGGTAACTTCTCATCGCCATTGGCCAGCTTGCCTGCTAACAACAATGGTACGGATACTGTTGTGAGCATTCAATTGGGTGCCATAGATGCCTTACTGGCTAGCTTGAACCTTAACCTTGGCGACACTGCACAAACCATTTGGACAGTACGCGCACGCAGTGGTACAGATTCTATATTGGCTACTGCTCCATTTAACTTGTCGTTGATTCGTGGTGCTATCTCTAACGATACTGTGGTTAATCCATTTAACCTGATTTCTCCACCAAACAATACCGTATTGACAGTGGCCGGTGCTTCAGCTACACCTGTAGGCATTAGCTGGAACGCTGCTACTACTAACAATGGCGCGCCTGTGACCTACACCTGGTTATTGGATGCTGCGGGAGCCAACTTCAGCAACCCGGTTGCCGCGGTTAGTTCCGGTTCGGACACTACGCTTACCCTGAATTTTGGAGCGATAGACGGACTTTTGGCTTCCCTTGGTTTGTCAGTGGGTGATAGTATCAATACCATATGGACCGTTCGCGCAAATTCTGGTACCAACGATACCTTAGCCTTACAGACCTTTAACTTGCGTTTGCACCGTGGTGCTGTTACTTATCCGCCTTTGACCGTATTGATACCCGCAGCAGGTGGTGGCACTTCAGGTTTGGGTCGCGGCCCTGTGACACAGAACAATTTCCACCGTTCAGCAGCAGTATATGCTCCGGCTGAAGTGGCTACCCAGTTGGCACCAGGTCAGCAAATCACGCATGTTGGATACCAGATATCAGCACCTGCTGCTGCGCCTGTACGTGGATTTATGCGCTACTACATGGTAAACACCAACGATGCTACTTTTACACGCTCAGCAACTTGGGCTGATTTGATAAGCTCACCTACGGCCATGACCTTGGTGTATGAAGATTCGTTGACTATACCAAACGTAGCAGGTGTCTATCAAATTCCTTTGGATACGGCCTTCACGTATACCGGTGGTGGCTTGTATGTGGCCTATGAATGGCAAATTACCAGTGCTTTGTCGACTTCCGCAGTTTATCTGTGTAACACGGCCATTCCTGGTGCTCAACGTAATGCTCAGGACAACACAGCCTTCCCTGCTTCACTTACAGGAGCTTCGGCTTTCCGTCCACAGATTGTACTCACCGCTCCTCGTTTGGCGAATGATCTAGAGGTGGTAGAATTGTACACCATGGGCAAATTGCCAATTCCTAGCGGATTGCCACACACCATTCAGGCCATCATCCGGAACAACAGCTCATCACCTGTGGTAGGCCGTTCGGTTAGCTTGAATATCACAGGTGCCAATACCTTTACTGCCTCTGAGACAGTGAATTTGGGAGTAGGTGCTAGTACAACTGTTAATTTCACAGGTTATGCACCAGCAAACCTTGGGTTTAACAACATCGTTGTTTCTTTGGGAGCTGATAACAACAATTTGAACAACCAAAAAACGTATGTTCAAGAAACCACAGCCGGAACCTTCTCTTATGCCGATACCAGTGCAACTAATTTTGGTGTAGGATTCAATGCGGGTTCTGGTATACTGGCGGTACGTCATACCGTAACAGGAACACGTGCTGTTGAGCGTATGCGGGCAAGAATCAATCTGGCGACTACAGCAGTTGGTGGTCGTGTTCGTGGTGTGGTGATGAATAGTATGGGACAAATTGTGGCTTCAACGCCTGATACCGTACTCTCGGCAGCCAACTTGGGTCAATACCTTGAGCTTGTATTCGATACTTCGTATATCGTAACAGACAATGACTTCTTTGTAGGTTTGTTACAGACGCCAAAGACTCCGGGATACTTCCCGATGATGTACCAGGCTGAATCGCCATTACGTCCATCTGCCTTCTTCACATCGGATACAACCGGAGGTGGTTTAGGCTTCTTGGGTGGTACCAGTAACTTCAGGTTTATTGTTGATGTAGTAACGATTGTACCTGCTAGCGCACAAGATTCACTTTCAGCCTTTAACCTGATTGGCCCTGCGAATAATGCGACGCTGAACATTACCGGTACAGGTGGTCAAACTGCCAACGTAAACTGGGAGCGTTCGGTTGCTACAACGGGTAACCCAACTACTTATGAGTGGTTGTTAGATGCACCGGGTGGTAATTTCAGTACGCCTATTGTGGCCATTCCGGCGAATAACAATGGTACCGACTCTGTACTTACCCTTACCTTTGCAGCTATTGATAACCTCTTGGCAACCAATGGTGTGCCTGTAGGTGGGTCATTTACCGGTGTTTGGACGGTTCGGGCAACTTCAGCTACGCTGTCACGCCTGGCAGTAGCACCACGTACCATTACGCTTAACCGTGGTACGGTGGCCGATACCTTAAGTGCCTTTAATTTGCTTACTCCTGCTAACAATACCAGCTTAACCATTCAGGGTGCCGTTACGCAGACAGCAAATATCACTTGGGAGGCATCAACCTTTACGGGTCCGGGTACAACCTCATACACCTGGTTACTTGATTTACCAACAGGTAACTTCTCGAATCCATTGGCGAGCATACCTACTACCACCAACAGCCTCACGCTTACTTTCGAGCAAATACGTGATCTGTTAATTGCGAACAATATTCCAGTGGGCATTACTGCTCAGGTGAAATGGACGGTTCGTGCTCAAGGTGGTAGCATTACCCGCAGTGCGAATGCCAGTTTCAATTTGAATATTGTACGTGGTGTAACCAACCTGGATAGTCTTTCGGCCTTTAACCTCTTGTCGCCTGCAAATAATGCTACAAGAACCCTCGAAAATGATCCAACGCAAACGTTGAACTTCAACTATACCATTAGTAACTCGACCTTTGGTGGTACAGTGACTTATGAGTTCTTGGTTGATGAGCCAAGTGGTGACTTTAGCAATCCACGCATGCGAGTAACCGGCTTTAGCGGAACTTCAGCTACGGTTAGCTTCCAGGCCATTTCTGATTCACTCGGATTGACTGCTGGTAACAGCTTCGTAGGTAAGTGGACAATCCGTGCTGTAAGTGGACCAGTAAATCGCTTAGCGACGAATGTACACAACATCACCTTTGTGAGGGGTGTGTTTACTTCAGTGAACGATTTGAACAATCCAGGTGCACTCAATCTGTATCCTAACCCAGCGAGCTTAACAGCCTTCCTGAATATCAATGTTCCGGGTGTTGAAGCGATGACAGTTAAGATCATGAATGCAGTAGGCCAGGAAGTGTATAGCCAAGTGTACAATACCGAAATGAACGGTGGATTGATTGAGCTCGATCTTGCTAGCTTGCAACAAGGCATGTACTTTGTACGTGTGTCTGATGGTAAGCATGTTGGCATCCGCCGACTGATGATTCAGCGATAGTCGCAGCATCAGCTAACTAAAAATCCCTGTTCGGCAACGAACAGGGATTTTTTTTTTGGCTAGTGGCTGGCTAGTGGAATTACGCAGCCTTCACAAATCCCGCAATGGGTTTGCATTGAATCAGGGGTTGAGGTATGCAACAGGCTGACTGTGTTGGCCAACTTGACTGGTTTGCCATGAAGTCAAGCAAACAAAAACCCCGCCTTTTGGGGGCAGGGTTACATGGGGTGCTAGATCAATGATTCACAAAATTTGTGCAGTATGCTCTTTGGTTTTCACTTTATCGATGATACGCTCTATGCTCCCGTTTTCATCGATGATAAAGGTTACCCTGTCGGTACCCATATATTTGCGGCCGTACATGCTTTTTTCGATCCATGTGCCATAAGCTTCATGAACTGATTTGTCTTCATCGGCCAGCAAATCGAATGGTAAGCTATATTTGGTTGCAAACTTATCGTGCGATTTAACACTGTCGCTACTCACTCCAATAACTACATAACCGGCTGCTTGCAGGGCACTGTGGTTATCCCGTAAATTACAGGCTTCGGCTGTACATCCGGGTGTGTCGTCTTTGGGGTAAAAATAGAGGGCTATTTTTTTGCCTTTAAATTGTTCGAGGCTAATGGTTTCGCCTTTTTGGTTTAAGCCTTTAAAGTTAGGGGCTTTGTCGCCCGCTTGTGGTCTGCTCATATGATGGTTATTTTAGTTGAATAAGTCGTTTCGTTGCCTACAGCATCCTTAACAACCAAACGTAAATTAAGATTTCCTTTTGGACTATTTTGGTGTACCGTGTAGGTCAGGCTTGCCGTTTTGCCATCGAACACCAATTTTTGCCACTGATCGTTCAGGTAAAGGGCATAAGATTGAATGCCAGCCAGATTGTCGCTCATGGTAAAGCGCATTTGTTGTCCTCTTTGGTACGTACCACCAGCCCTTAGGTTGATGACTTTAATCACAGGTGGAGTGGTATCTACAGCCAGGTAATAATCACCTAATCCACGGACTCTAGCGCGGAACCAGTCTCCATCCCACTTACCGGTTGTTGCCGTTCGTCCCTGGTTGATGTTGATATTCACCATAAGGGTTTTTGATCGCAAGGAGTCGGCCAGTCCGCTATGACGCAAGGCCAGGTCGAAGGCGGCATGTACTGGGGTGCGTGCATGGTGCAGGCTGTGCACGGCCGAAAACATGGCGTAGGGCTTCACGGTTCTTTGATAAATAAAATTTATGGTGTCGTAGAGGTTATTGGCTGGCATTTGGAGCTGTACGTCTTCGTTTGTAAACGACCAAGCCGCTAGGGGTGAATATCGTACGACCTCTTTGTCGGGGCCACTGATTTCGGCTGTGGGACTTACTCCAATCAAATGAATCTGCATGCTGCTACTATTGCCATCAAAGTCACTGGCAATGGCGGTGAGTTTTTTTTCGCTACCCGCCTCTATGCTGATTAAGCCGTGATAGGGTGCTTTTGATCGAAGCAGTTGCAGTAGATTACCGCTGGGTTGAAAGCACCGGTATATTTGTTCGCGGTTGAGCATGCGTGCCTGGTAATCCATAACGGCATTGGCGTAGCGCGTTTCGTTGAATTCGAAACGGTCGGCTGTGAAATGGTAAAGGGTATCCTGGTCTTCAAGTAAAAGCAGTCGATAAATGCCATTTCTAAATTCGTTGCCATCGTGTTTATCCCATACCCTGAACTGCAGGTAGTTGCTGCCCGCTATTTCAATGCGCTGCCCGGTGGCAAACTGTTGTCCGCTTTTTAGAGCGGTAAATCTTCGCTTGTTACTACTGCCATTCACCCGGGCATTCGGGCCATATGGCACTACCTCCATAAAGTCGAATACAGGGGCTGTGCGGTCGGTAATGCTAAAGCCGAAATGTTTGGGATTAATCACGGCTTCGGTTTTGGTATCGCGTACTTCAAAGTGCAAATGCGGTCCACCTGAGCCACCTGTATTGCCGCTATAGGCAATTACCTGGCCTTTTTTAACGGGTATTTCGTCAGGATACAGCACCAAATCAAGTTCAAAGCTTTGTTTGTCGTAATGGTTTTTTTCGGCCAGGCTTCGGATGGGATCTTCGAAATCGCGTAGATGTGCATAAACCGTAGTAAATCCATTAGGATGGTCGATGTATAGCGCATTACCATAGCCATAGGCCGAAACCTTGATTCGACTGATGTAGCCATCGGCTGTGGCATATACCTTAAGGCCTTCCATGCTGTTGGTGCGAATGTCGAGTCCGCTATGAAAGTGATTGGTACGTAATTCACCAAAGGTTCCCGACAATTTCAGTGGAATGTCGAGGGGTGAGCGGAAATAGTCGCGTGGGTATTCTTGGGCAAACAGCAATCCATGTATGCCACAAAGCCCGATGAACAAGCATCGGGCAAGGGGGTGTTTCCAATGCATATTAGAAATTCGGGCTGAGTACGTATTTACTGTAAAATTCTTCGATATGTTCTACGGCATCATCGGCAGTATCCACAATTTTCATCAAATCGAGGTCGTCGGGATTGATGTTGTGTTCAACTTCCATCATGGTAGCTTTGAGCCAATCGATGAGCCCTTGCCAATAGGATGAGCCCACCAACACAATAGGGAATTTTCCGATTTTATGCGTTTGAATGAGGGTTAGGGCTTCAAACAGCTCGTCCATGGTGCCAAAACCACCTGGCAACACAATGAAGCCTTGGGCGTATTTAATAAACATAAGTTTCCGTACGAAGAAGTAGTCGAAATTGATCAACTTATCACCATCGATATAAGGGTTGCTGAATTGCTCAAAGGGGAGGTCGATATTCAGTCCCACAGACTTTCCACCGGCCAGTTTGGCGCCTTTATTTCCGGCTTCCATGATGCCTGGGCCTCCGCCGGTAATAACTCCGTAGCCTTTTTCAGTGAGCTTTTTGCCAATTTCTTCGGCAAGCAGATAGTATTTATTATCTGGTTTGGTACGTGCCGAGCCAAAAATGGATACGCATGGCCCTATTCTAGAGAGCTTTTCGAAGCCTTCTACAAATTCAGCAATAATTTTAAAAATCTGCCAGGAAGAGGCAGCCTTTATTTCAGTCCAGCTTTTTTGCTCAAAAGCTCCTCTGATTAGTTCGTCTTTATCGTTACTCATGTGGTTAAGTTATGCTTTTCGGCTGTTTTTAACAAGTACAATCCGGTAAAAGTTAGGGCGCCGTTTAGGATTAATAATTCGAATCCAAATTGGTAGCCGTTTAGCCATTTTTCGGAGTTGATATTGAGCCAATAACAGAGCAGCGGCGATATTATTGCTACCAGCGGTACCCATTTGTCATTTATTTGCCAACGGGTGAATAAGCCGAAACTAAACATGCCCAGCAGGGGGCCATAGGTGTAGCCGGCTACTTTAAAAAGTTGTGTAATGAGGGAGTCGTTGTGCAGCGAGCGGAAGAGTAAAATCTGCAAGCCAATAAAAATCGACATGCCAATGTGCACCCACATGCGCGTACGTACACTGCCTTCCGTCTTTTTGAAACCGAGAAAATCGACGCAAAAGGAGGTGGTGAGGGCGGTAAGGGCCGAATCGGCACTGGAATAAGCGGCTGCTACCAAGCCAAGTACAAAGGTAAAACCGGCGATGGGGGCAAAATGGCGTATGGCCAGCATCGGGAAAAGTTCATCTTTGGTTGCCGGTATGGCAATGCCTTTGGATTCGCTGTAAAGGTATAGCAGTGCCCCAAGACTCAAAAAGAGCAGATTCACGGCTATGAGTACAAGGCTAAACCAAAACATGTTTTTTTGGGCGTCGGCAAGCGAGCGGCACGAAAGGTTTTTTTGCATCATGTCTTGGTCGAGCCCGGTCATGACGATGGTAATAAACGCACCGGAGAAAAACATTTTAAAGAAATTCATGGGGCTATTGCCATCCCAGAAAAAAATGCGGCTGTAATCGCTCTGGGCAATGAATGCGGGCAGTTCAGAAAGGCTAAGATTTAAATCGCCGGCAATGATGCTGATGGAAATGATGACGGCCCCTATTAGGAAAGCAGTTTGAAGGGTATCGGTCCAGATAATGGTTTTGATACCACTTCTAAAGGTATAGAGCCAAATGAGCAAGATGGTTAGGCTTACTGTGAGCCAAAAGGGGATGCCCCATTGCTGCAGTACGAAGCTATCGAGTACCATGGCCACCAGGTACAAACGGAATGAGGAACCAATACTTCTTGAGAGTAAAAAGAAGGCTGCACCTGTTTTATGGCTGTAAAAGCCCAATCGGCTTTGTAAATAGGCATAAATGCTGGTAAGATTGAGGCGGTAATACAGCGGTAATAATACTTTAATAATAACCAGATAGCCAAGGAAATAACCAAGTACCAACTGCATATAGCTGAAGGCCTGACTGCCTACTGTACCTGGAATAGAAATAAAAGTTACTCCTGAAAGACTGGACCCAATCATGCCGAAGGCCACCAGATACCAAGGTGCATTTCGGTTAGCCAGAAAAAAAGAGGCATTGTCGGACTTTCGGCCGGTAATGCGCGAAATGAGGATGAGCACCAAAAAGTAGGCGGCAATAATAAACAGAATACTGGAAGGGGTCATCAACAGATTGGCGGAAGGTGAGTAGTTCTGTGCGGAGCGGTAGTTCAGACAAAAATAGGAGAAGACAGCTGTTTTTTGGTAAATGCTTGGTTTTATTTGAGCTTGCTGCATTGCGGTATTTTCATCTTATTTTTGGCGGATGAATTATCCTTCCCGACTTATTGAAGATGCCGTAAATGCTTTTTCGCGATTTCCGGGCATTGGAAAAAAAACAGCTTTACGGCTTACGCTACATTTATTGCGACAAGAGGAAGGGGAGGCTTTGCAATTGGCGGAAGCGGTTAGTAGGCTTGCTACCAAGATTACCTATTGTAAAAAGTGTAACAATATCAGCGACGCAAGCCTATGTCAGATTTGTAGCAACGGCAGCCGTAACCAGTCATTGGTGTGTGTGGTGGCGGATATGCGTGACGTTATTGCCATTGAGCAAACGGGTCAGTATCATGGCTTGTACCATGTTTTAGGCGGATTAATTGCCCCAATGGATGGCGTTGGTCCGGAGCAGCTCAAAATAGACAGTTTGCTGGAACGCTTAGCTTTGGGTGAAGTGGGTGAGGTTTTATTAGCTTTTTCGGCTACTATGGAAGGCGATACCACGGCATTTTACCTGGCACGCAAACTACAAAATTGGCCGGAAGTAAAAATAAGTACCATCGCTCGTGGGATTGCGATTGGTGGGGAACTCGAATATGCCGATGAAATCACGCTCGGTCGCTCTATTCAGCAACGAATTCCGTTTCAGTCATTTGGGGGTTGATCCTTTAACTACAAACCAAGTAGTGCGTTTCCCGAAATCAAGGATAATAGCTTCTTTTTCGTACACGATATCAAAATGCAGCTTGGCGGAGGTAACCGTTTCTTGAAGTAGGGCAATATTATCGCTGTTGAAAACCAAATAAGTCTGTTCCTCTTCAATTGCTTTGGCCCAAACATCAGGGCTTTTAGCAATTTCAAAAGCTTGATTTTGTTGTTTTAAGTAAAAAGCCAGACTAGGCAGGGTCATGTTTTTACTCAGAAGCACAGTTTTTTCAGGCGGGATATTTTCAGCTAGCCAAGTGGCTAGTGCTTTTGTTCCTGAACGCGGTGTTTCAATGGCAGGCACAAATACAAACCAAAGCCCAAACAAAAGGCATAGGCTATAACTGAGCATCAGTTTGAAAGCAATAGCAAAACGTGATTTTAAGAGCATTACGATAATTGCCCCGCTGATGCTAAATAGGATTATACCCAAGAGCCTACCGAGCATGATGATATTGTCGCTAAAAAGTGCAGCCCCATCATAATCTATCTCCATGGCCAATGGAATGCCGATGCCGACGCCAAAGCTGATCGCAGCAAAAACGATCAAACCGGCTTTCAGGCTAAGTTCATTGAGGAATGCGCCGGCTTGCAATTTTACAAATTGACGTGCCACTAGGATGGCGATAGCCGGGTAGGCGGCGATGGCGTAAGTGGGGAGCTTTGATTTGAATAGTTCGTAAATAACCCAGCCACTTATGAGCCAGGCCAACAGGATAAAATTGCTGTATTCAGGTTTCTTCCAGCTATATTGTTGAATAAGGCTTTTTGCACTTTTAAAGAATAGTGGGATAAAGGGCAAAAAAGCTAATAAAATAAGGACAAAATGGTAGCCGGGTGGGCCGGTTTGGCCAAAAACTTCGGAGGATACGCGCCGAATGGTGTACCAATCTACCATCCAAAGAATAAATATGCCGCCGTCGCTTTGCCATGCGAACCAGCCCCACAGGAATAAGGGTAATGCTGCAAGGGGAAAAAGTAACCAAGGGTGTAAACCGATTATTTTTCTTCTTTCGTGAGAAAAAACCAGAAATAAACCCAGCATGCCGAAGAGCAAAATAAGCACAGGAGGGCCTTTGACCAACAGAGCACCTGTAGTTCCTAGGAGCAATAACCACCAATATCGAGCTTTGGCTTGATGTAAAAAATTGATCAGCGATAGGGCTGCCAGTGTTTCAAAAAACAACAAGCTTGAATCGGTTACCGAAATTTTGATTAATTGCAAAAGCAAAATATTTCCGGCCAATATCCAGGCTGCTGTTTTGGCAACCTGTTCGCCAAATACCTGCACAGCCTGATAACGTACCAATAGCACCGTGCCGAAAATGGCTAAGAGGGATGGAATCCTTATGGCAAATTCATGGAATCCAAATAGCAAATTGCTCAGCGCTATGGCCCAAAAATGTAGCGGAGGTTTTCGGTGTACTTCGCTCCATAGGAAATCAGGAATCAGCCAATTTCCTGACTCAATCATTTGGAAGGCAAATCCTGCGTAAGCGCTTTCATCTTGGTCCCAGAGCGACAAATGCATTCCTGCCATCCAGGCCATGGCAAATAAGAACAGCCAAATCCAGCGTTCTGAAGGGGGTATCAAGGGCTGTTTCAATGCACCCGTTTATTCTGTTTCGCCCCAGGCGTCGAACAGCTTGTTAATGAAAATATTCTCTTCGCGTGTGATGTGTTCATCACTTTTGATGAGATCCATGGCAAGCTGTAAAAATTTTGAACGCTCAGCCGAAGTGCTGTGCGAATAGAAATAGTTCATGGCTTCGCGAAACTCGATCATTTGGCTTTCCTGAGGAAGTGCCTGAATGCGGAGCTGTTCGGCTTTGATGGTCGCATCAACCGTACGGGGGTCGAAACTGCTGCCCAGATATTCAATGATAAGGGAGTGTTCCTGCTCCAAATGCTGACCATCAACGTTGGCCAGAATCATAAGCATTTTGTAACCTGCTGTGATTTTATTCATAACTCAATTGCCAAATACAGTACAAAAAAAGAGTTTTTTAATGGCTTTTTGAAGTTAATCTTTGAAAACCTCAATGGTTTTTGTCATGCGAACCAAATCGGTGAATTTACCTTCGTAACGGGTAGCCCTTACAATGTGATTGTCTATCCAATGATAGTTGCCTCCCCTGGGCTTATTCATGAGCATACCGTGATACTTAAAGCCATGACGATTTAACCATTCTTCTGTGATTTCGCGTAAATCTTCAGTTCGAGAAGTGAAAAAGGTAATGATATGTCCTTCGTCGTACCACTTATTTACCATTTCCAAAGCATCGTAAAAAGGCTCGCAGCTTTTCATCCGTTCGGGCTCTTCGTTGGGCACATCTTCGGTGACGGTACCGTCAATATCAATCAAAAAATTACGAACTTCTTTTGGCAATTGTGGACTAATGGTATGACCACTTTCGTCGGTGGCCTGGTGTAGTAACTTTTCCGGATCTGTGTGATTTAAGGTCATGGCGTTTGTTCTCCCAAAGCATTAAAGTTAAAATCGGTGATCCGCAACCTACCCGGTTCGGTGGTATGGTAGGTGCGTAAACCACCCGCATAGGTGAGTGCGCCTGCAGCGCCAAGCAATAGCACTGAACTCCAGGCGGCCCTTGTGGTAAGTAAAGGTCGGCTGTCGGAAGTTAAGCCGTTGATAATCACAATGCCCGGGTAAAGCACTCCTGCGATGCCCAGGTTAAGGGCAGGCGTAAGCAAAGCGCTTTTCATTACCCGTACAGCAGAGATGTCTTGGAGTGAAATGGGTAGCCCATCAAGCACCAGGCTGTCGACATATAACTTGTCGAGTACTCCGCGAATCCACTGCTCCTGCTTCCATTGCAACGAAATCATATCGCCTTCATAAAAACGCTGTGCCAAGGTGCCATTAGGTTTATACACCGAAAGTTGGCGACTTTGCGCGTTCAGTAAGGCAGGTAGGAATAAAGCCAAGACTAATAAAAGGTAGCGAAGACTTAACATGCCCTAAAACTAACAAGAACGACCGATATAATCGTCAAAATGCCCCAATCAAGTTCGAATATCAATGTTGTACAATAAACCGTTTGCGTACGATGCTCTGTTGAGCATGCGTGGGTAACAGGCTATAGGTATACATGCCGGTAGCCCATTGGCTACAATGCAGCTCAAGCTTATCAGCACCTTCGCTGTTGATTTGTTGCCGATGTACGATTTGTCCTACGGTATTGTGTACCACCAATTCTGCTTTTAAAGCCTGGTTCCACTCGATGTTTAGCGTATGGGAAGTAGGGTTGGGGTAATGAATTATGCCAATTTGATTTTGCTCATTGACGTTTCCAAACAAGTAAAGATTACAGGCCGTGTCATTGGAAGGGTTAAAATCGGTGGGATTTACGGCCCTTGTATAGCTGCAAAGGTTTAGGCTGCTGCTGCCTATGGTGGTGGTTAGGGTAAAAGATTGTGAAAATATGCTAACAAGGCTATCACCTGGCGCCAATGAGGTATTGATAACATTACAATTGATTTCGACGCCATTGACAGCGTAGCAGGCATCGAAGTTAGTGGCGGTAAGTTGGCCGTAATTTTTAAAGGTTGCTTCAACAGAAACCGGATTGTTGTGTGTTGGAAACTGGTCGGGCATAAAACGAATGCGACTTACACCTATGTCGTAACGGATGTCGTTTCTAAGTACTACATGAACCGTGTCGATTCGACTACAAAAACCGTCGTTAACTTCAAATTGATAGGCTGTTGTTTGGTTTGGGCTCACGACCAAACCCAAGCTGTCGCTAAGCAAGTTGCCAGCCAAATCTTTCCAGCTGAAGTTGTAGTCGCGTTCATAAATTATTTCGCCTGAAAAGGGTACCGGTGGGCAACAACGTGCCCAAGCCGTTTGCATGATTTCATTGTTTTCGATGCGCACATCCACATTTTGGGGATTGGAATTGTTTTCGCCATACCTGGCAACATATTGCAGATAAATCCCCATGGTTTCACCGGCTCGGATACTAATGCCGTTTAATGTAAGTAAAAAAGGTTGTTGATTACTGCTTGGGTTGATGGTGTAACTACCTTCGAGGTGCCAAGCTGAACTATCTGTTTCGAACCCATTTTTACCACCGGCCCGATAGTAAACCCGCACATTTTGGTTACCAGGAGCTGCTGGCAGCAGATAAACAGCTTTAACCCGGCTCGGTTCTTTCAGATTTACCAGGTTGAACATTACGCCTGCGGTTGCAAGTTGGGCAATGGGGTTGGCGTAAGCCAATATTTGGGTGGTTTGTTGACGCGCGCTTACGCCTGTTAGTTGAACCGTATCGCCCGGATTAATCAACGCATCATTTCCGCCCGAATAGCTGATGTAGTCGTCTATATAGCGGAAAACATCTTGTTCTACCACCAGGTTTGTTAACGAATCGCGTGCAAATAGGTCACCATCTATGGTTTGGAAGTTGAAAGAGCCGGGCAGTGTGGTTTCGTAAACACCAGCTTGTGCATTGCCCGACACAAGCTGTAAGCCTATAATCGGGCTATTCTGACTGTTTATGCTTCGGCGCAGCCAAACTGAATCAATGCCAATACCACCGGGATTATCGCGTACGTAGGCCCGAACAATTCGGGGAGTTGTAGTACACTGGCTGCCGCTTGGCGTGATGATAACACTATCGATGATGGGTGGGTAAGGTTCGGTTGCAGCAATACCATCGAACTCAAAGGCACCCATATCGGGTGCTGTGCCGCTGCCTGCAGGGCGGGTTTGATTAAAATAATCGGTGGGCACTACATTGTTGCTGAACAAATCCATTCCTGCCGATTCCATACCTGTAATGGTGCCTGGAGCAGGTACCGGTATTCCTGTTCCAAAGTTAGGTGGTGCCACTTTCCGTTGTTGGGGATAGGAATTTGCATCCAAATGGTTACCCATAGCGGTACGCCAGTCACCAATATTTGAGAACACTTGAGCAGCCGACTGTGAATTGGTGCGTACAGCAGTGTGCATATAGGTATTGGTTAGTAGATAGGCGTTGTGGTCGGTAATACACAGTGGTGCATAACTGGTACCCGAATGCCAAATGGCATTAAAATATGAAGGGTGAGATGCTGAACAAGCCAGCGCAAACATATTGTTGGTGATTTGGGCCGAAATGATGTTTGAATTTATCTGGACAGCTGCCAATATCACCCCGTTGTTTTCGCCGCTAAAGGCTTCAAAATGACCAGATAAATAAATTGAATTGTGGTGCACAGCAAGTCCTCTGCCAAATCCTATGCGTATTCCTATCGCGCCAATGAAGGAGGTTAAGCCCCGGTTATTTATATGTAAATCATAAATAACATTATTGATCGCCATGATGGAATCGCTGTTCATACGAATGCCTTCTACCCCGCCAGTGCCTACCGGGGTTGGCGCATAGCTCTTGTTATGAATTTTGAATATCCTATTGGCCTCAATCCGAGTATAATGCGAATTTTGCAAAACTACTATGCCAGAAAGGGTGGCGGAGGTAGAATCGCGCATGTTGGTGATGATGTTGCGCTTAATGAGGCTGTGTGTAGTACCTGTTAGGGAGATACCTATTCTCCGGATTTGCTTGCTAACCTCAAGACTGTCGCCAAAAACACAATTTTCTATGCTAATTCTACGTCCTCCACGTTGAGCAGCGGAAAGACTAATGCCATGCGATAGTTTTTGGAATCGAATGTTTTTGATTTGAATATCAGCAAGTGCCGGGTGATGATAGGTTCCGGCAGGCCCTGAAGGCAAAGTGGCCTGAATGCCAGTTTGTATGGTGTTTTGATGAGTCGCCTCGATTTCGAGGTTGATTAGTTTAATGTTGTGAACGTGTTTTGAAGGCAAAGCATCAAGCCTGATGACCGAAGTATTACTGTTTTGACCATTATCTACTAATCGAATTCGGGCGACACTATCGTTGATATGCGCACCATTCAGTTCAAAATGTTTAAGCCCGTCTAAAATTAAAATGGCTGATCCGTTTGCTGCATGCCCCCTAATGACTACTTGGTTTTGTAAGTGGTACGGCCTGATGGCCACCTGTACACTATCAGTGTATCGCTGTAAAGCATGCAGCTGTAACGGAAATGTTTCATTAGGTCCGTATACACTATCCGTAAGCAGCAGCGTTACAGGAGATATTATGAGCCGTGTATTCAAGGCGTGAAAAGCATCGGTAAGGGTGGTAAAATCTGTGTTTGGCTGATTAGTACCTACAAGATAAGTACCGCCCATAACCGGCAATAATCTGAAACTGATGAGCTGTGAAGGTGGGATTCGCTGCGGTGGTCTAAGTCCTATGCCTCCAAACGGAAAGGTGGTTACGGTACCTGAATTATTTCTTACGGCCAGATAGTACTCCAGGGTGTCGCCAGCCTGGGCCGGACCGAGCAGACTGTAATCGAGAAAAAACTGATGCACGGTGCCATTTACTATTGGAAGGCTGTCCATCTCCCAGTTAACACTCCCTTTTTTACGATAAAATAAGCGCTGCGCGCCCATTTCGAGTACACCGGCTGTATCGGCTATGGTAGCATATACATATCGTCCTGCCGAGGGTAGGGTATCGCCTAAAGGCTGGTGGTTAATCACAGAAAAATAGGCTTCATCAAACTCAAAGGCACCAAAGTCGGGTGTAAGGCTATCGCGTGCTTGGCCAATGATATCGGTTTGTACAAAGCTCACGCTTACGCCTCGGTTATTGAGTGCCACACTGGTGGGAACCAAAATTTCAGGGGTCAAAAAAATGGGGTCGAAGGTGGTGGAAAGAACTTCCTGCCCGGTGGCCTGGTTCCAGTCGCTAACGCTATTGTAGTTGGCCAACGGCATGCCGCCCCTGAACATGGGTGGGGTGTTGGATCCCCTAAACAGGTAATTATTATGGCTGCTGGTCATGACGCCCAAAAGCACCTGATTGTTGGCTTGCAGCATGCGGAAATTCGAAGGAATATTGCCAGAACTGGGTCGTATGTCGAAAATGTTATTGGCCAGAAGCAGGGAATAAACATCGGTATCGGAAGCGGTTGAAGCAGAGGAAATGAGGAAAAGCGCGGCGTTTCCTATGAAGTTTGCGTTAGGATTGTGTTCGTAACGGATGGTGTTGTGGGTGATTTCGATGGCATCGGCGGGGTTGTAGCTCACGGCAGTTTGCCTGTTCATGACCAGGTAAATGAGTTGGTTCGTATTGCTTTGCAGCCGCGAAGCGTGCCGGGCATTGATGATGTTGTTGAAAATCCGATTGGGATTAAGGAGCGGATTGATGGTATCGGCATTCAGGTTGTTGAGGAAAAAGGCAAAATTGCCGATTTCCCCGCTAATCTGATTTTCAGAAATCTGGCCCCGAAATAAGTTTTGTGCATGAATGGCTGCTCCCGCGGCATTGTTCCCTGCATATTG
This sequence comes from Bacteroidia bacterium, assembly GCA_046291695.1. Taxonomy (GTDB): domain Bacteria; phylum Bacteroidota; class Bacteroidia; order UBA7662; family UBA7662; genus PNNG01. The sequence continues at coordinate 32,587 of JBKBSO010000014.1, read as the reverse complement.
ATGAATGAGGTTATGGGAGATCAGCACATTGTATTGGTTAAGTGCGTAGATGGCCCTGTAGCGGTAGTTGTTGATTTCGTTTTTGGTTACTGCGTTTTGCTGTTGGGTCATGGGATATTCATCACCTTGGAGGAAAATTGCATGGTAGAAGCCGTTAAATACATTGCTTTCGAATATAGAGTAGCTCCCTCTGTGCCAGATGCCCAAATTGGTATTCGCATTCGACAGGGTTTCGTCGTTGAAGCGGCAAGACCTTACAACGCCCCGGGTTTGAGAATGCACAAAGCTTATACAGGCTTGTTCAGCCAGCAGGGTGTTTTGTGTTTTGAGAAAGCTGATGTCTCGGATGCTTACCGGATGTTGCGTGCTAATCACCAAATGAGAGCGATCGAAAGTATTTGGGCCATTGTTTAAAAAGCGTACGTCCTGGGCGTTTTCGGACGCGCTTCGGATTTGAATCAGGTAATTACGCTGGTTTGCCGGGAAGTCGGGCACATAAAAGGGCCCCTGATAATCCCCGTTTTTGAGGAGAAGTTCAATGGGGCCGGAAATGCCGCACTGGTTAAAGTCGTTAAATGCATCGTGCAGGCTGAGGTAATCACTGAGGCTGTCGCCCACGGTAAAGCTGCCTTCATAAGGTTTGCAGAAGCTTTTTTGGAGGGTATCGTTGGCCGAAAAGAGGTCGTTGCCGAGGTTGTTTACATTATTTACCCAGCTTTTGATGTGGTGGTTAGCAACGATTCCCACATTCCAAGGGGTATTAAACGATAAATCCATCCAGTCGTTGGGAGCTAGAGGCGGATTAGGTTGCACATTAAGCTGCATAACAGCCGCCTGATTGTCGAAGGAATAGCCGGCATCGAAGCTAAAAATGGTATCGGTGCCTGCATTTTGCACCCGGATGCTCATAAAATTATTTCCTTCGGCAATGGTAATGGGGCTGAGTATGGTTGTGGTACGCATATCGCGAGGCCGAGGTAATCGGTAGGCTACACCACCATTGTAGCGGGTATTGGTGATGTTGAGGATTGGCAAAGTTCCGGCAAAACCAAAGCTTGCGCCGGTTAGCAGGCTAAGGTTAGCATCACTTACGATAAAGGGTTGTGGATTGCTGCTGGTGTCGGGACTGTAGATGATGTTTCCCAGGCTGCCTGTGGGTCGAGCTACGCATAGGCTGATGGTATCACCGGCCATCATGCTAATGCCTCCCGGAATAACCAAGGCGCCGGTACGCGGGCCATGGGCAGGCTGGGGATGGGTGTTGAGCACCAGAACCTCAACTTCTTGCAGGAGCTGGGTCCATTGAGGGGGCGACACATTGGCTTGGGTAATGCGGTTTGGGGTGTACCAAAGATTCATCTTACTTGTGTAATTCAGCGGCCCGGTAAGCGGCACGTAAACGGTATCTATGGTTAAGGCTGTATTTGCGCCGAGTTGAAATATGATGCCATTGATTACACTTCCGCCTGTTAGGGCCGGTAAGGTGGAAATGGATTCCTGGGCTTGTGAACCGGCATACAACAAGCTGAACAATAGGGTAAAAGCGTATTTCATAGCATGAGCGTGGAACTACTAATGTACAAATTGTTTATTCAATTGGGATTAAAAAGCCCTTAAAAAATACGGGCAGCCAAAGGTGCTACCAGGAATACGAGTAGTAGTATAGCCATTAGGTTCATCCAAATGCCAGTTCGTAACATTTGAGAAGCCGTGATGTAGCCACTGCCAAAAACAATGGCATTTGGGGGTGTGCTAATGGGCATCATAAAGGCGCAACTTGCCGCAAGGGTTACCGGTATGGTAAATGTGGCAATATTTCCGGCCATGCCTTGTGCGATGCCAATTACAATGGGTAAAAAAACAGCAATAAGGGCTACATTACTCATGAGTTCCGTGAGCAGGAGGCTGAGTACACTTAATAGCAGAATGAGTAGCAGTGAATGCTCCAACGAAATCTGCCTGACCGCCTCGCCTATGGCCAAAATCAGCCCGCTACTTTCGAGCCCTTTGGCCAGGCCAATACCTCCGCCAAACAAGAGCAGAATTCCCCATGGGAGTTGTTTCATATCGTCCCAAATAAGTAGTCCTGTTTTTTGGTCTTTAGCCGGTACTAAAAACATCAATAGGGCTCCGCCCAGTCCGATATTGGTGTCATTGAGTCCATCCACCCCAAACTGCCAGCGAAGAAAGTCTTTGCCCATCCAGCCAAGTGCCGTGAGCGTGAAAATGAAGGCCACGCGTTTTTGATTGCTGTTCAAGGCATTGGTTTGCACCAGTGTATGGCGAATACTGTCCCATTCGTGGCATTCAAAGCGCAAATCGGATTTGTATTGCCATTTAAATAGTACGAAATAGCCAATCACCAGCATGCAAAGGGCAAAGGGGACCCCCACCAGCATCCAACTGCCAAAGCCGGGAGAAGAGCCTGTTAATTGCTGGCTGATACCGGCAAACACTACGTTTGGAGGTGTGCCGATAAGCGTAGCGGTACCGCCGATATTAGCGGCATAGGCAATGCCCAACATCAGGGCCAATCCAAAGCGCTGATGGGCTAGGCGACGAGATAGACTCGTGCAAAAAGGAAGCAGTTGGTGCAAAACGGAGCTCGCCACGGGCAACATCATCAGCGCGGTAGCCGTATTGCTGATCCACATACTCAGCAGGGCGGTACTTCCAAGCAAGCTTATGCTGAGCCCGGCAGCACCCAGTGGGGCCATGCGTACCAGCCAACTAACCAGATGTTTATGCAATTCGTGTTTTTCGAGCGCGATGGCCAGCATAAAGCCCGATAGAAACAAAAATATCACCGGATCAGCATAGGATTTGCTGATTTCTGCTAGTCCCAATTCCCCGGAGAATGGAAAAATAAGTAAAGGCAACAGCGCCGTTACGGCTACAGGTACAGGCTGCTTAATCCACCATATGATCATCCAGACGGCTGTAAGTATCACCACCAACGGAAAGGGAAGTTGAAGCATTAAAGCAGCTGCTGCAAAAAGAATGGGAAGGGTTTTGTAAAATATCATGATTTTTTTAACTGCTATTGGAAAATGAATTTGATATTTTCTTTAGCTTGCGGCTTCTTGTCTGTAACCCTAAACCAAAACCTATGTCGGTATTTTCTGGGCCGCGTATCTGTCCTGCTTGTGATAAAAAGGGTAGGATTCTGCCAGTAAATAAAACAGCCACCAATCCTTTTCTGCGGAAATACCACTGCCAGAGCTGTCATTGGCAAGGATTGATGTTCAGGGCAGTAAAGAACCAAAGCAGACCGGGATTTTATTTGAGCATGGGGGCTATAGCTGGGTTGCTTTTACTTTTGGTTGCGGCTCTTTACAAACTACTGCAAATGCTTCCCGAACAATAGTTAGCTTTTTATTTGTGAAGGGGCTACCCCATAAAATCTTTTATAACTGTAGCTAAAATAACTGAGGCTGTTGAAGCCGGTTGCTGTAGCTATATCCGACAAACTGCCCGCCTTGCGTTCAATCATTTTTCGAGCTTTTTCCAGCCTATATTCGCGAATGAGTTGGTTTAGGTTTTTATTGATGGCCAGTTTAAGTTTTCGCTGAATGGTTGATTTACTTAAATCTAAATGCTCAGCAACCATATCCACCGAGAGCTTATAATTACTTAAATTCTCTTCAATAAATTGAATGATATCCTTGATCATCCGCTCATTTTTAGGCTGTATATCATCGGTAGTGGGTTGGGTTAAGGACTTGTTCATCAAGAGCTGATGCTTGTTAATGAGATTTTTGGCACGCACCAGCAGCTCTTCGGCAGAGAAAGGCTTTACCAGATAATCGTCGGCACCTAGCTGCAGACCTTCGAGTTTGGCTTCAAGCATATTTTTGGCAGTAAGCAGGATTACCGGCACATAGGCTGTAGACGGATTTCGCCTTAATCGATTCAGCAATAAAAAGCCATCTTCTTCGGGCATAATTACATCGCTCACGATTAAATCGGGTAAAAAACGAATGGCTTTCTCAAAACCTTTGACGCCATCTTCTGCGGTTTCTACCCAATAGGCTTCCGACTCAAACAGCTCTACTATATTTTCACGAAGTTGTACTTCGTCTTCAATGATTAAAACTTTGTTCATACGTTAATTGAAATGATAAAGGTTGTACCCTGATTTATTTTGCTTCGGAATTGCACTACGCCGCCATGTAATTCAACAAATTCTTTCACTACTACCAAGCCCAGTCCGGTGCCGGCTGTGTTTTGGGCATTTTCGGCCCTGAAAAAAGCCTCAAATACTTTTTTCTTGTCGTTTGATTTGATGCCAATACCAAAATCCCTAACCATGATTTGTAGTTTCTTACGCCTAAAGACCAGTTCGAGCTGGGGCGCAGGAGCTTTTGGTGAAAATTTAAGGGCATTACTCAGCAAGTTGATGATGCAATGGCTGATGAGCTGATCATCGATAAATACCAAGCGACTTGTTCCTTGTACGATGAGTTCAGGAACACGCCCATCTTTGGCATGCGAAAAATGATGATCGATTACCAGTTCGCAGAGTTCCACCAGGTGGATGGATTTCCGGTTGAGCTTGGTTTTACCTGCTTCGAGTTTGCCCAAAAGTAGAATATCGTTCATGAGTTCGCCCAATCGCTCAATTTCGGCAGTCATTTTATCAAAGTGCCGAAATGACTTTTCTTTCAGGCTTTTTTCTGCCTTATTTAGGTATATCCGCAGAATGTCGAGGCTCGATTGGATAGTGGCAAGGGGGGTGCGGAACTCATGCGATGCCATCATGATGAAGCGCGACCGTAATTCCATCAACTCTTTTTCTTTCTCGAGTGCGCGTGCAATTTCTTCTTCGGCACGTTTACGTTCACTGATGTCGCGCGTTGAAACCTGAATGGCAATCACTTGGTCCTCTTCATCCCTGATGTATTTGGTGAGAGATTCTACCCAGATATAGTGGCCGTTTTTGTGCCGGATGCGGTAGTTGATGTTGATGCGCTGTATACCAGCCAACAGTTTCTCATAGGCATTTTGCTGAACATGCTGCTGATCGAGCGGATGAATAAAATCGAGGGGAACTTTGCCAATGGCTTCTTCAGGTTTATACCCCAATAGCTCGGTCATCGATGCCGATACAAAGCGGATGAGACCTTTGGTATCGTGCTGGGTAATGATATCGGTAATGTTTTCGGATATCAACCTGTATTTGGCTTCGCTGAGTTGAAGTTCCTTTTCAGCCATGCGTTTGTCCGTGATATTTACCAAAGTACCTGTTGTGCCTAGCAGCTTGCCTTTGTCGTCGTAAATGCGTTTGGCAGTGACTTCGGCCCAAACGGTTTTTCCTGTTTTATGCTTGTATTTGAGTTCGTAGGTTCTATACGTTTTTTCCTGATCAAGGTCGGCTTTGAGCTCGGGCAACCGCAACTGCTCTTGTTCGTCTAAAAAAAACGAACCTTGCTGCCCCAATGATTCTTCTACGGTAAATCCGGTTAGCTTTTCCCAAGATTGACTGAGGAAAGTGATTTTGCCGTCTTTGTCGGCTTCAAACACTACTTCTTTAAGGTTGTTTACCAGGTTGCGGTATTGGCTTTCATTTTCTGCCAAGATGCGTTCATGGATTTTACGCTCGGTAATGTCGGCATCGCTCCCGACCATCCTGATGGGGTTGCCCGCTTCGTCCCATTCAGCTGCCGCCCGGCTGAGAACCCAAACGTAGTGTCCGTTGCCATGGCGCATGCGGTATTCAACATCGTTGGTGCCATGTCCTCTTGCTAAAAAGTGGGCGAGACTTTTTTGTACGCGGTCAAGGTCGTCAGGATGCAGCTTTTCCAACCAATTTTCGTAGGTCCAATCCACGTTTTTGTTGGCATAGCCGAAAGTTTCGAGCCACAAATCGCTCACATAGGACGTGCTGCTAATCAAATCGAGCTCCCAAATACCATCTTTAGAGCCTTGTATGGCCAGGCTGTATTGTTTGTTTTTAAGTTCGATATTTTGTCGCAAACTCAGGTTTTCGATGAAAAAGCCAAAGGCATTGGCAAAGGCCTGCAGCGATCGTATTTCAGACTCTTCCCATACCCGACTTTGGCGGCAGGCGTCGTAGCCAATAAAGCCCCAAAATTCCTCCCGGTTAAAAATAGGCAGAAATAAAAAGGAAAGGATTTCTTGTGAGGCCATGATTTCCCGGAAAGGTTCGGGCTGGCCGGCCACCGGGCCATGAAAAGCTTCGCCGGCTTTGAACTTATGGAGAATGTCGGGATGAACATCGTAGGAAATCGCTTGCAAATGATCACCATAAAATTGAACGCTGATGCCTGGCGCTACCCATTCTACCAACTGATACATGAGTAAATTTCCATCAACTTTTGTGTTTTGGAAAATGTAACAGCGATCGGCTTCGGCCGCACGACCCATAATGGCGACTACCTGGCGGCTTGCCTGGTGTAAATCCTGGCTTTTTACCAAATACACAGAGGCTTCGGCAACCCCAAAGAGTAAACGTTCCGACGTATGGCTATAATTGGTCTCGGTAATCACCGGAGCAATTTATAAAATTGACGCAACACCACAAGCTTTCGCAACAATGTTGCATTATAAACAAGCTTAACCGTATGTAATGTGGAACCCTTTGATTCAGAATTTCATTCAGTAAGCCGTGCAATTCTCTTATTTTTGCGCAAATTCAAAATTATGCAATACGATTTAGCTGTTATTGGTTCAGGTCCCGGAGGTTATGTTGCTGCCATTCGCGCGGCGCAATTGGGTTTAAAAACTGCCATTATTGAGCGATACAATACGTTGGGAGGCACTTGCTTAAATGTAGGTTGTATTCCTTCGAAGGCGTTGCTCGACAGCTCTGAGCATTACCACAATGCCGAGCACAGTTTTAAGACGCATGGCATTGATTTAAGCGGATTAAAAGTAAATCTACCACAAATGATCAGCCGCAAAAATGATGTGGTGAAGCAGAATGTGGACGGGATCGCTTTTTTAATGAAGAAAAACAAAATTACGGTGTACCATGGGCATGGCAGCTTTGCCGATGCCAACACCATCATCATTGCCAAGCCCGATGGCAGCAGTGAGCGTATTACGGCCAAGAACATCATCATTGCCACAGGTTCTAAACCGGCTTCAGTGCCGGGTGTCGACATAGATAAAAAACGCATCATTACCTCTACCGAAGCCCTCCACTTACAAGAGGTGCCCAAAAGCATGGTGGTGATTGGTGGGGGTGTAATTGGGATGGAGCTTGGCTCCGTTTACGGGCGATTGGGCACCAAAATTACCGTTATTGAATTTACCAACAGCCTTATCCCAACCATGGATGCTGCGCTGGGACGTGAGTTGCAAAAGTCTTTGGCTAAATTGGGATTCGATTTTCATTTTGACCACAAAGTGACTTCGGTGGTAACCAAAGGGAAGCAAACCGTGGTTACTTATGAAGACCTAAAAACCAATGAAATAAAAGAAATAAAGGCCGATTATACCTTGGTGTCAGTAGGTCGTAGGCCTTACACCGATAAGTTAGACCTTGACAAAGCTGGTTTACAAGCCGATGAGCGCGGGCGTGTGGCGGTAAACGATCATTTACAAACCAGTGTACCGCACATTTATGCCATTGGTGATGTGGTTAGGGGAGCCATGTTGGCACATAAAGCCGAAGAAGAAGGGGTATTTGTAGCGGAATACATCGCTGGACAAAAGCCTCACATCAATTATTTGCTTATCCCGAATGTGGTGTACACCTGGCCCGAAGTAGCCGGGGTTGGATACACCGAAAAGGAATTGAAAGATCAGGGAATTGCTTTCAAAGCCGGACAGTTTCCGTTTAAGGCCAGCGGTCGTGCTCGGGCTTCAGGCGATGTGGATGGTCTCATTAAGGTATATGCGCACAAAGACACCGATGAAATCTTAGGCGTACATATGATTGGGCCACGGGTAGCCGATATGATTGCAGAGGCTGTTGTGGCTATGGAATTCCGGGCAAGTGCCGAAGATATTTCGCGCATGAGCCACGCCCATCCTACCTACACCGAAGTGTTCCGCGAAGCTTGTTTGGCTGCCACGGCCAATCGTCCGATCCATATGTAAACCACGCTCGGTTTTCCGACCGACAGCAACAAAAAGGTGAATTATAAACAAAAATGGCTGGTGCAAGGTGCAGGCTGGTTGGGCATCCCGCTCATCAGGGCTTTGCAGCAAGCGGGTTATGAAGCACATGCCGGAAGCCGCAATGCCATGCAGTTTCGTCAGCATTACCCCGACATACCCGTGATCGGGCTGAATCCCGACCTCAAGCAGTTGCCTGACCTGGAGGCATACGACGGCTTGATTGCCGCTTTTCCGCCAGGAGTGAAGCAAGACGGGCCTTTAGCTTATGCCGGGCGAATGGGTCGCTTGGGCTCAACATTGGCTACAAATGCCCGCTTTGTAATGCTGAGCAGCACTGGTGTATATGCCGATGCAGCTGGTACCTATGCCGAAACGGATGGCGTGAAAGACGATCATCCGGTGCGCTTGGCCGAAACGGCACTTCTTGAAACACGCAGTGGGGCATTGATCTTGCGATTAGGCGGATTAACAGCTTCCGACCGCTTAATCGGCCGCTACTTTAGCGAGCGTGAATTATCAGATCCTGACGCCCCGGTTAATTTTATTCATCGCGAAGATGCGGTGGCCGCCTGTATCTACCTCATTGGGCAACAGGCTAGTGGCATTTACAATGTGGTAGCGCCTGAGCATCCGACTAAATCCGAAGTTTATAGCGCCGATTTGGCTGCTTTGGGTTTACCACTATTTATAAATGCCGAAAAATCGAAAAAAGCTCTTGCCCGCATCATCAGCAGCGAAAAACTGCAAGCTGCAGGCTATGCGTTTTTGCATCTCAATCCGCTGAAGTTTCCACGTTAGTGGCTTTGCGCAGTCCGACTTTGGTCGTTTAGCAGCGATTGCCGATTTTTGAGCAAAACAGCCTTATGCAGTTTGTTGCACCCTTGCAATACCGTTTTGGCGGACAGCCCATCACCCACCAGCAAGCTTTGTTGCTCATGGGGTCATGCTTTACCGCCCATGTAGGAGAAGCCCTCGCCGATCGAATGTTTAAGGTGCTGCCCAATCCGACCGGAATTTTGTTTGACCCAACGGCTATCGCCCGCCATTTGCATCATTTGGTGGAGCAGCGCCAGTTCAATGCGCAGGATGTTTTTGAGCAGGATGGTGTTTGGCATTCTTGGGACCATCACAGCGACTTTTCAGCCCTGGAAGCCGGGCAGGCGCTGCGCCAAATTAACGAGGCCATAGCCGCCGGCCATGATTTTTTGCGCGAGAGCAGTTGGCTGGTACTTACCCTGGGTTCGGCCTTCCGCTACCTTCGTGTAGATAGCGGACGCCCGGTAGCCAACAATCACCGAGCACCGGCGCAAGGCTTTCGCAAAGAACTGTTGCGTGTTAGTGAAATCAGCACGGCGCTGGCCTTGGCTATTCAAGCTGCCAGAAGTTTAAATCCTGGTTTACAGGTGTTGCTAACGGTAAGTCCGGTGCGTCATTTACGTGATGGCATGATTGAAAACAACCGCTCAAAAGCACGTTTGCTCGAAGCCGTGCATCGTTTGTGCGAAGAGCTACCACACTGTCATTATTTCCCTGCTTACGAATATGTGGTTGATGTACTTCGCGATTATCGCTGGTACGATATTGATTTGGCGCATCCGAACCATGCCGCCACGCAGTACGTATTTGAGCAGTTTTGCCAGGCATGTATGCCCGAAGCTACACGCCAGCTTGCCGAAAAAGCCTATCGCTTTAGTCTGGCTGCCCGACATCGACCTCGTTTTCCCGAAAGCGCGGCGCATCAGCAGTTTTTGCACCAGCAAGAGGCTGGTTTGGCAGCCTTGCTACGCGAGCATCCGGAGCTTCAGGCGCCGATAAAATCTAAGTAATTTTCGGGATGAAGCAGTTCAAAGTTGCTGTTGGGATAGGCTTTAGCGAAATTGGAAGGCAGCTGCGCTTTTTTTCGTACATTCCATTTGAACTCATAAGCATGTAATTTCCCGGCATGTTCTTCAATCAAATCAATTTCTTGCTGGTTGTGTGTACGCCAGAAATAGCTGTTTACCCAATATCGGGAGTAGCTCAGCCATTTTTTTCGTTCACTAATCAGGTAGTTTTCCCATAGCGCACCAATATCTGTTCGTAAATCAACCGGATTGAAGTTCTTGAGAATGGCGTTTCGAACACCATTGTCATAGAAGTAGATTTTTCGGCTCTTTTTGATTTCGTTTCTAAGATTTCGACTGAAGGCAGGAAGACTAAAAACGATGAAACATTTTTCGAGCAATTGAATGTATTTTTCAACCGTACGGTGTTCAATGCCGATCAGTTGACCTAGCTCATTAAAGGAGACTTCATTGCTTAATTGCAAGGCCAATGCTTGTAAAAGTTTCTCGAGAACAAGCGGCTTACGAAGTGCTTCATGGCCCAGTACGTCCTTGTAAAGATAGTTTTGGGATAGTTCGAGGAGTATTTCAGCTGCATCTGCCGGGTTTTGTACCACATCTGGATAGGCTCCAAAAATTAATCGCTGATGCAGATTCCTGCTTTCTGCTAATTGTCCGTGGTGTTCACGCATTTCTGCCGCTGTTAACGGAAACATCTGGTATTCCCATTTCCTGCCGGTAAGAGGTTCATTTAGCTCATTCGACAGTTCGAATGCAGAGGAACCAGTGGCGATGACCTGAACCGACTTAAAATTGTCGGCCAGGAGCTTAAGGGTTATGCCGATGTTGTTAACCCGCTGTGCTTCATCAATAAACACTAAGTTTGAAGATCCGATGAGGTTGGCAAGTTGCGTGCTGTTTGCGCCTTCGAGTTGTTTACGGATGTCGGGTTCATCGCAATTTAGCCAAATGCTATTTTGATTGCTTGCTTGTTGCAATTGCTGCATCAAGGTCGTTTTACCTACTTGACGTGGTCCAATGAGTAAGATAATCTTACCGCTGAACATACGCTTATTGACTTCCTGGAATAGTGAACGAACAATCATAATCCCAAAATTAATACTAATCCTGGGAATATAATCCCGTAATTTCCATTAAAATTGGGATTAGCTTGATTTATCTTCTGGCCATAAGCGTTCCAACTGCCGGGTTATGGGCCCTGTAAAGGGTAAAAATACAGCAGCCTTTCCTACATTCAGTAACAAATGCCCCATGGCTACGCCCATAGCAGGGTCTTGGTATTTTAAGTGTAACCAATCGGTGATGAGGTAGAAAAAAGGTAATGCCAGCAGGCTTCCGCTAAAATGAATGCCAAAGTTGGCGAGGGCAGCCCGTTTGGCATTGCCGTTGAGTTGGATTGAAGCCAGGAGTGCGGTGGTGGTTGTGCCTACATTGGCTCCCAAAATCATGGCCATGGCACCTTCAAAAGGCAATAAGCCTTGCTGAACCAGCAAAACAACCATGCCGGTAGTTACCGAGCTCGATTGTACCAAGGCGGTTACCACCAGCCCGGTAAACATACCAGCCCATAGGCCAGATGCTTTGCTTAGATAAAAGATAAGGTCTTGGTGCTCGCGCAAGGGTTTGAGCGATTCACCTATCAAATCGAGACTAAAGAAAATGAAGCCCAGATAAAAAACCGATTTACCACTAGCTTTCAGACGGCCTTTCATAGCACTCATGCCTGCGCCTAACACCAAAAATACCGGGCCAATGAAGGTGATTTTAAACGAAACCATCCAGGCGGTGAAGGTGGTGCCCACGCCGGCCCCAAGCAATACGGCCAGGCTGCCTTGCAGGCCCATGATGCCGGCATCTACCAATCCTACGGCCATGCTCGAAACGGCGCTGCTCGATTGTACCAAGGCGGTAAAGATGGCTCCCAGTGTAAAGCCGCTAAAGCGATTCCCGGTAGTACGTTTGAGCCATTTTTCGAGCTTGCCAGCACCTAGGGTCTGAATTTCGTGACTAAATCCCTGCAAACTGTACAGAAACAACACAATGGTCGAGAGGATCAGAAATATCAAGCGAATGGCATCCATGCTGCCAAATTACAAAAGCCTGTACATGCTTTCAACCCGACACCATTATTTTACTGCTTCCGGTCGTTTGGAGCTTGATTAAAATCGCCGCCTTTTGCTGTTTATTGGCTAGAAGTGATATATTGCAATGCCTAAATCATTTGCATGAAATACAGCCTGCTAAGTCTTACGTTTTGCTTCGCTACCTTGCTTACAACAGCCCAATCAAAACCTTATTTTCAACAAAAAGTCGATTATAACATACAGGTAAAACTCGACGATAGCCGACAAATGTTACTGGCATATATCGACATTCGCTACCAAAACAATGCACCCGAAGCCCTGGAGGTGTTGTACATCCACCTTTGGCCGAACGCTTACAAAGACAACAACACCGTTTTTGCCAAGGCCGAAGCCCGCAGCGGAAGCTGGAGCTTTTTTAACGCCCCCGACGAAAAACGGGGTTTTATCGACAGCCTCGATTTTAAGATAAACGGTCAACAAGTCCGCTGGGAATTGCTTTCCGACACCATTGACGTAGCCCGTATGTACCTGGCCAGTCCCTTGCAACCCGGCCAAAGCCTGCAGCTCAGCACCCCTTTTCGGGTGAAAGTTCCGGGTAATTTTTCGCGACTGGGATACGCCCGCAACCAATACCAATTGTGCCAATGGTACCCCAAACCAGCCGTGTACGATCGCGATGGCTGGCACTACATGCCCTACCTCAATATGGGCGAGTTTTACAGTGAATTCGGGGATTTTGACGTGTTCATCACGCTGCCCGACAATTTCCAGGTGGCAGCCAGCGGCAACTTACAAACCGCTGCCGAAAGCGCATATCTCGATTCTTTGGCAGCCTATGCGGCCGGGCTCGATAGCTTTCCCACCTTGCCCAATCCCGAAAGCAGCAGCAGCTACAAAACCCTGCATTACCGTCTTCAAAACGCGCATGATTTTGCCTGGTTTTGTGGCAAAAACTATTATGTAAAACAATCGGAAGTGGCCTTGCCGCATTCGGGCCGCAAAGTAAAAACAAGCGTGTTTTTTAGTCGCGAAACCGATTTATGGAAGGATGCCGCAGCTTATGTCGACAGCTCGGTGTATTACTATTCGCTTTGGCTGGGCGATTACCCTTATGATGTTTGTACAGCCGTTGATGGCGCGCTTACAGCCGGAGGAGGCATGGAGTACCCCACCATTACCGTCATTGCCGGTGCAGGTTCGGCCGAAATGCTCGATTTGGTGATTGCCCATGAAGTAGGCCACAATTGGTTCTACGGCATCCTGGCCAGCAATGAGCGCGACCATCCTTTCCTGGATGAGGGCTTCAACAGTTTTTACGAATCGCGCTATATGGCTTTGCGCTATCCGGGCCAATCGCCGGAAATTGGTGGGCTGTCGAAAATTATCGGTAATCCTGATTTAGACATGCTCGCTTGGCTCTTCAGCAGGAAAAGGGGCAAAGACCGCTCCTTGTGGCACAGTCATGCCACCGATTACGATTTGGAAACCTACGGTACCCTGGTGTACAAGCGCACATCAGTGGAGCTCAAATACCTCGAAGCCTATTTGGGCCGCAAAGAGTTCGACCGTTTGCTGCAGCATTATTACGAAAGCTGGAAGTTTCGCCATCCGGGCCCCGACGATATGCGCTTGAGTTTGCTCGAAGCCGGCCCTGAAAAACCCATCGACTGGTGGTTTGAGCATCGGCTGCAGCGGGTTGGCCGACTCGATTATCGCCTGGGGCCTCCCTTAAAATCGGAAGATGGCTGGCGGTTGTCGGTGAAAAGCAAGGGCGATGCGCTGCCATACCCGATCCACGCCCTCGACACAGCAGGGCAGATAATAGCGACTTATTGGCAAAGCGGGCATAATTGCAGACGCATGCTCGATTTGCCCGATTTGCCAGGTTTAGCTGCCTGGTCTATTGATCCCGAAAGTCGTATGCCCCTGTATATGCGGCCGCGTACGGAAGTGAGCATTCGGCAAAAAGCGCCAGCACTCCCGGCACTCCGTCCTGTGTTGGGCTTGGCTTTCGATCGGCACAAGGCTTTTGTATTGCCGGTGATGGGGCTGAATGATGACGATGGTTATATGCTCGGTTTGGGCCTGTATAGTCCCATTTTGGTGCCGCAAGATTTGGAATATGCCGTTTTACCCATGTGGGCTTTTGGCTCTCAACAACTTACAGGTGAGGCCATGATCCGCTACAATTGGCACCGTGAAAGTGGGCTTATAAAAAGCTGGCAATTGGGAAGCAGCATTCAACGCTATGGTAATTTCAGGCCTGTTGCGGGATACGCGGCTTCTACCGTTACGCATCTTCGCTTACAAGCCAAATTGCGCGATACAGAAGTAAGTGCGCGCTCGCGGGTATTTCGCTTCACCGCCTCACGCGTGCCTTGGGACCAAAGTCTTGGGTTCATTTTACCCGCCTTCCGTGAAAACAATTTGTGGCTGGGCAGGGCTAATTATACGCAAGCTTACAAGCGGTTGCGCAATCCCTGGAGCTTTGGTTTGGAATTAGAAGGGGGCAGTAGGCAAAACGATCAGGGATGGTCGGCTGCCAACATTCGTCTTAGCGGCGAGCTCAACCACCGTTGGTATTATTTAACGGGTAAGAACAAGGGGGCCATCGACCAGCGTTTCTTTGCCGGTGTGGCATATATGGGAGACGTAAATAATCCGCTTGGTTTTAACACCTATGGCGGGGCGGTAAACGGAGCTGCTGATTATCGTTTCGACGAGATTTTCCTGAATCGCAGTCGGGCCATGGGCCAAATCAACCGCATACAGCAAGTCACCCTGAGAGATGCCGGTTTCCGTTCGCCTATGGATTTTAGGGCGCTTAACCTGATGCAGGTATCGACTACCCCTAGCCTGGCTGCTTATAATTTTGGGTTCCATGTGCCGCGCCTTCCGCTCGAAATTTATGCCAATGCCGCTTACACTACAGAGCGTTTTCGTCGTCAGTCAGACGGTTTTAGACCAGCAAGCAACCCCAACATAGCGCCACACGATGGCTTTTTATACGAAGCAGGCATAGCCATCAGCGTGTTTGGAGGCAATATCCGGTTGAACTACAACCTGCTACAAGCGCCCATCTTGCGTCCAAATTGGAGTGAGCCGGGTAGAAATGTTGCCTGGTACGAGTATTTAAGCTGGTCAATTAACCTTCGCAAGCTAAATCCTTACGATATTGTGAGGAATTTGAATTTCTAGCACAATGAGTAACAACAATTTAAGAAAAGACATGGAGTCCGTGCTTCAGGCACTGGGCATCAACGATATCAATCAAGGTGTAAGTACAGGCATCAACAGCTGGAAACCTACAGGTGCTCGGCTCGAAAGTTATTCGCCTGTAGATGGCGAACTCATTGCCAGTGTGGTACAAGCCGGTAAAGACGATTATGAAAAGGTTATTCGCAAGGCACAGACGGCCTATGCCGAGTGGCGCAATGTGCCGGCGCCTCACCGAGGGGAGTTGGTGCGCCAAATGGGTAATAAGCTTCGTGAGTTTAAAGAGCCCTTGGGCAAACTGGTAAGCTACGAAATGGGCAAAAGCCTGCAAGAAGGCCTGGGCGAAGTACAGGAAATGATCGACATCTGCGATTTTGCGGTTGGATTATCGCGCCAACTGTATGGTTTGACCATGCACTCAGAGCGCCCCGGGCACCGCATGTACGAACAATGGCATCCGCTGGGCGTGGTGGGCATCATTTCGGCCTTCAACTTCCCGGTGGCCGTTTGGAGCTGGAACAGCATGATTGCCTGGGTATGCGGCGATGTTTGTGTTTGGAAACCTTCCGAAAAAACGCCGCTTTCGGCCATCGCCTGCCAAAACATCATCCAAAGCGTACTCTCCGATTTTGGCGCCCCCGAAGGACTTTCGTGCTTGGTGATTGGCGATTACAAAGTGGGCGAACTCATGACCAACGATAGCCGTATACCGCTGGTGTCGGCTACCGGCTCTACCCGCATGGGCAAGGCCGTAGGTACGGCTGTGGCCCAACGTTTGGGTCGGTCGCTACTTGAGCTGGGTGGCAACAACGCCATCATCATCAGCGAACATGCCGACCTCGATCTGGCCATCATCGGAGCGGTATTTGGCGCCGTGGGCACAGCAGGTCAGCGATGCACCACTACACGCCGACTTGTTATTCACCGTTCGAAGTACGAAGAAATGAAGCAGCGTTTGGTAAAAGCGTATGGCCAACTGCGCATTGGCAATCCGCTTGATGAAAACAACCATGTGGGGCCACTCATCGACCAACAAGCGGTACAAGCTTACCTCAATGCGCTCAAGGCCGTGAAAGAAGAAGGTGGCAAGATGCTTGTAGAAGGTGGTGTGTTTAGTGGCAGCGATTACGAATCGGGCTGCTACGTAAAACCATGCATTGCTGAGGTACAGCCCAACTTCAGAATTGTGCAGCACGAAACCTTTGCGCCCATTTTGTACATCATGCCTTACGATACGCTCGAGGAAGCCATTGCCATCCAAAACAATGTGCCGCAGGGCTTGTCGTCGGCCATATTTTCGCTCAACATACGTGAAACCGAGGCCTTTTTATCGGCTTCGGGCAGCGATTGCGGCATAGCCAACGTCAATATTGGCACATCGGGCGCCGAAATTGGCGGTGCTTTTGGTGGTGAAAAAGAAACCGGAGGTGGTCGTGAATCGGGCTCCGACAGCTGGAAAGCGTATATGCGCCGGCAAACCAATACCATCAATTACACCACCAAGTTACCCTTGGCACAGGGCATCAAGTTCGATCTGTAGGCCTTTGGCCACACTTTTTGCGCCGGACTGATCAAAGCCCGCTATCAAAAGGCCGACTCGCGAGGGTAGGCCTTTGTGTGTTTAATGGTGAAGCAGGCCATCGATTAATATAAGCTTATATGTTCATCCGCATCTTTGCAAGTACACTCGAGGTTACGGTGACTTTTCCTGACTTGTCCGCCCTTTTGAAAGCTAAATAAAAAAATGGCGATTTGAGTGAATTTGAAATTCAAAATTCATCGCTCGGCTAGGGCCCATCGCTATTCAAGATTCAATGTCGTTTAGTTAAGCAAGGTAAGTTCAATTTTTTACTCCCGAATGGCCGAGGTTTTCAACACAGATCCTTAGATCCCGACCGTAGTGTCGGGGTTACGCAGATAACGCAGATAGTCTGTGCAGCAAACAAGCCAGAGAGAAAACCAAAGTTGCTGTGCAATGCAAAACTTTTTTGGATTGCTGACCGCTTTTGCTTCGCAATGCGCTTGATTACACAGAAAGAGCTGATTCAATCCAGAATTTTTTACTCAACTCAATGATTCGTTAACTAAACGACATTGATTCAAGATTCAAAATTGGAGTATGACGTCAACCACGGTGTCGCTCGCTGGCGGTATGAACGAACTCGCGAAAAGCCCTGAAAGGGCGTCAGCTAACAGGCCGGGGTGCAGCCCCGGTTATTGGAACGCACACATAAATCATAGCCCTGAAAGGGCGCAATATCTTCACGACACCGCACTTAGAATCGTGCTCTAAATGGCATACCTGCTAGGTACATCAGGAGCGCTAGTCTATTTCGCGCCTTCAGTGCTGTTTTAAGGTGTGCTAAATCATAGAAGTGATTTCACCAGCCCTGAAGGGTCGCATCAGAAAAGCTGCCTATTATGCGGTCAGGTGAATTTAATATCCAATAAATAGCTAAACCGCACTAAAAACGGACAAGTCGGGAGACTTTTGGCATCGAACTTCACTTGTTCGCCGGTATCGACGATGCTGTCGGTATCTAAAGAAGGCCTCCGAGGCCGATTCTCTGTGCCCTTGGGCCGAGCTGTAAAAGCAGCGTAGTCCAAACGGCTCCGTTGCCTCGCGGCCAGCCATGGCAGCTAGTGCACTTAAAGAAAAGCTGGTCATACGCACTACTGATGCAACCCACGGCATTAGCTATTCAAGGCTAATAGCGTGCTCTGTGCCTGTACGGCGAGAAAAAAGCAGGTCGATTCTGTACTGGCAACCATGCGGATAAGCCGCTAAATTTAACACAAAATTTATGGGTGTTAATTGTAGTATAGATTTGCCGTAGTATATTGCTTTATGTTTCGTTTATCAATAGTACTTCTTGCCGTTTTGTTTTTTTCGGCATGTGAGCGCCCCATGTATATGGGAGGCCCTGAAACCAATATGCTGTCCAGTTTGACTGAAACCGGCGATATGCAATTCAACGGCAGCATGAGCATCGTCGATTTTCAAACCACCTGGCAAATTTCAGGAGAAATAGCTGCCACCGATTTCCTTGGCATACGCGGCCACTGGCTTGGCGGAGGCGACAGTTGGTCGGAAACCATAGAGCACTTCGGTAGGGTTCGTGGCTTTGGCGTTGGGGTTGGCGGTTTTTACCAATTGCCTGGGGAGAATGTTCGCGGAAGCAGCTGGATAGGCATGGGCGAAGGTGGGGTGCGCAACGTGAGCGGTGAGGAATTTATTGGCTTAAATCGCTATAACCGCTATTATGTAGAACAGCAACTCAGCTTCAAAGTCGGTGTTTTTGAATTTGTAACCGTAGGCAGTTTGGGCATAAGTCATGTTTATGGATTTGAATTGACAGGCCAACCGGTGACCGAGTATAACCGCGATTGGTATGCGTTTCAGGTAAACAATCCCCGGGCTATGTACGGACAAATCGGGCAGGGAATGCTCATTGGTGCCGACAATCTGCGGTTAAATTTCCGGGCCGATTGGATGTTTGGTCCTGGCCGCAGTCAAGTAACCCGTTTAGTTCCCATTGTTTTCAGTACAGGATTGAGCTACCGGATTGGGTCGCACAGTGGGCCGCGTGGCGTTATGCGTTAAATTGTGCAGGCGTACAACTCAAATGAGCGCCTTTACTTAAATAGGTGCGATCGTAACGCTAGCGACGGTTCGGTTTTGGTATGTACACGTTGAGCAGTTAATTTGCTTAGGTGCGCCGCTGCAACTTGCATAATTCCTTCAAATAGCCGTTTTTTAAACATGCGATTCATTTTATTCTGTTTTTTAGCTATGAGTTTTGGAAGCAGCAATGCCCAGGAAGTAGGATTAATCAACCGCACCCAATTGTATGCTTTATTGGCCATTTCCGACGATACCGTACGTGTGGTGAACTTTTGGGCTACCTGGTGCGGCCCATGTGTGGCCGAGTTACCGTATTTCGAAAAGCTCGAGCGACAGAAGGGCAGCGACCCGCTTCAGGTGATTTTGGTGAGCCTCGATTTTCCCTCAAAGCTCCAAAAAAAGGTAATTCCCTTTGTTAAAAAACGCAAATTACAATCGCAGGTATTGCTGCTCGACGGGGGCGATCCGAATGAATGGATCGATCGTGTAGAAGCACGCTGGACGGGATCGATTCCGGCTACACTTTTTTTGTTCAAAGGCCGACGGATTTTTTACGAAGGACAAATCTCAGAACAAGAACTCTTGCAATTCGTTAAACAAATAAAACAAATACCATGAAGCAATTAATATTGGCCGTTACGGCGCTTTTCATCAGCACATTGACTTTCGCACAATACAAAACCGGTGATCAGGCCCGAGATTTCAAACTCAAAAACATCGATGGTAAAAAGGTTTCATTGAGCGATTTCAAAGAGGCGCGTGGTTTTATTGTGATTTTCACCTGCAATCACTGTCCCTGGTCACAGGCCTACGAACAACGCATCATTGAGCTCGATAAAAAGTACAAGCCGATGGGTTATCCGGTAATTGCCATTAATCCGAATGACCCGGAAATTCAACCTGAAGATTCGTTTGAAGAGATGAAAAAACGCGCCAAAAAATTCGGTTATACCTTCCCATATTTGGTGGATGACACCCAGGATGTGGCCCGCGACTATGGTGCAAGCCGCACACCACATGTTTATATACTCAATAAAGAAGAAGGAAAGCTGATGGTACGTTATATTGGTGCTATCGACGACAATACCGAATTCCCCGAAAAGGTGAGTAAACGCTATGCCGAAGAGGCTTTGTACGATTTATCCGAAGGCTTGCATGTACGCAATGGTAATACCAAAGCCGTGGGTTGTACGATTAAGTGGAAAAAGCCCTAAGGCAAGTACAAGCTATTAAAAATCCTTTATAGCATGCGCTACAGGGAGGCTTTGATTTTTTCGTTATTTGAGGTATGAGGTATTTTTTGGCTATGCTACTCTTGTTGCCAGCCCCATCCCTACATGCGCAGCAAGTTTTTACCGTTGGGGAGGCGCGTAAGGTAATGATGGGTACAGATTTATCGGCACATATTGCCCTCGACAGCCTTCTGAACAAACCGAACCTCTATGCGCTGGGGCCAATGGACGACTTGCAAGGTGAATTGCTGGTGCTGAACAGCCGTTTGTGGCATTCCACAGCCATCCACAACCAAATAGAACTTGCAGAGATCAGGGAAGCCAAGGCGCCTTTTATGGTGTATGCCTATGTAGCGGAATGGCAATCCCATCCTTTGGCTGAAACCTTTAAGGGTACGCAGGAGCTGGCCAATTTGGTGCGCAAGGCTGCAACAGCACATGGTATTCCGGCAAATGAGCCTTTTGTATTTCGACTAACAGGCCAAGCCGACGAGCTCGATATGCACATCATCATGAAGCCGGCCGGAGAAACCACCCATTCGCACGAAGCGCATAAAAAGGCCAAAAGACATTTTAGCTACCTACACACCGAAATTGAAATACTAGGCTTCTATTCTGAAAAGCACGAAGGGGTGTTTACCCACAAAGGCGAACGACTACATATGCATTATATGGATGCAAGCACTCAACATATGGGGCACATTGATGGCATAGCTACGAGCAGGCCGCTCCAAATTTGGTTTCCGGTATCTCACTGAGCTTATTCGAGCACCAGGGTACTGATGATGGCCTCGAGCTCCCTTAATAATTCCCGCTTCTTTTCCTTGGGGTAATACACAAAGCCCTCTAGGCTAATAAGGCGATCACGCGGCTTATCGTACACCGTTAGGTGAAAAAATGGCCCTCCCATAAAATCGTTTTCTACTTTCCATAATCCACGCATTTGTAGCGCGTATTGGTTGTTAAACGAACTTACAAAAGTATCTGGAGGCATAAGGTATTCGGTGGTATACCAACTACCCGGCAAGGGGCCCAGAATGTTTGCTTTACTCAGGCTGTCTTTAAAAGTAAGTAAGGCTTCGCTGCTGAATTGAACTTCGCTCCGATAGGGTTGAGTACCGATAAAAATGCTCAGCGTTTTGTCTGCATCCTCGCGCCCAATCCAACTAAAACCCGATCCTATGACCTTGGCTTGGTAGCTGGGGGGGAGGCTTAAACGCAGTTGCATACTGTCGTTGAGGCTTTTTTCAAGGGCTTTATTCCTGCTTTTTGAGCTAATGCTTTTGCTCATCCGGTCGAGTTCTTTTTTGTTGAGATAAGCAAGTAACTCGTTTCGCTTGCGAACAATACCTCTTGATAGGGCTTTGTCGTTTTCGCCGATCAGGTAAAAAATTTGTTGTCCCCGAGCCCAACGGTTGCTACTCTCCACAAATAAAAAGTTGCTGTCGCTAAGTTGTTGGCTGTATTGTTTTTCACCCAACAGGTTTTTGATATAGCGCGAAGTTTTGGATTGGTTGTCGAGTGTGGTAATGAACAGAATGTTGCGGTATTTGCGCGTAATGCTGTTGAATTTACCCTCGTCGAAGCGAATGAGCTTAAACCAAGCTTCTGCCTGTGGCATGCCGGGCTGTAAGCTGGCGTAGGTTTTTTTGATTTCTTCCCCGGTACGTCCTTCCCAAACAGCATCATCACAAATGATCACCAGCTCACCCGCTTTGCCTACAGCTTCGGGCAATGACGCCTCGCTGAATTCTCCAGTTCCACAACCTGAAAGCAGAGCACTAAATCCGAGTAAAAGCAGAAAGTAACGCATTAACCCAATTGAATTTTCAGTTTCTGGCCGGGTTTGAGTTTGCTATTTTGTTGGAGGTTGTTAGCCTTTTGAATGTCGGTAACGCTCACGCCTGAGTATTTTTGCGAAATCCTCCAAAGCGTATCGCCGGGCTGAACAATGTATATTTCGGCTTGGCGGGCTGCCGCTTTTTCTACAATGGCTTCGGCTGTTTGAAGGCTTTGGTCGGGCTGCTGCCGGCTGCTACTATCCGCAGTAGCTACCAGGCTTGTATTTTCGGCTGGTTTGGCAAGAACAATTTGTGGTTTCGGACTGCTTTTTACCTGTTTTTCGATGCGCAGGGTTTGACCAACGCGCAGCATATTGCCACTGAGTTTGTTCCATTGGCGGATTTCCTGCACACTTACCCCATATTTTTTGCTGATGGCACTCAGGGTTTCCCCCGAGCTCACACGGTGACGGATGATAGATACCTTGGGCTCTTCGTAGGCCACTGCGAGTAAACTTTGAAGGGAATCGGCCAGAAGGAGCCTGCTGCTATCGTCCTCGGCCTTGGCCAACAAACGTTGGGGGTTGAGGTAAGCATACATCAACTCCCGCTTTTTTTCGAATTCAGATACTTTATTCACCGGGATACGTAAGGCATATTGTTGCATGCCTTGTGGAATGTATGCTTGCTTCAGCTGTGGGTTTAACAGGGCCATTTCTTCCTTTGAAAGATCGAGCAAATGTGCAAAATATTGAATGTGCACCGGGCCAGGAACCATCACCGTATCAGTATGTGTCGGTAAATTCATCATGGGTATGGCACGTAAATTATGCTCCTCGGCATAGCTCATCACATAGGTAACGGCTATAAAGGCAGGCACATAGCCACGGGTTTCCTTCGGGAGATAAGGCATAAGGTCCCAATAACTGGTTTTTCCACCCGATTTACGCATGGCCTTGTTTACATTACCCGGGCCACAATTGTAAGCGGCTAAAACCAAGAGCCAATCTTTGTAAATCCGATACAAATCCTTGAAGTACAAAGCAGCTGCTTCAGAGGCGAGCCATGGATCACGACGCTCATCGAGA
Organism: Bacteroidia bacterium; assembly: GCA_046291695.1. Lineage (GTDB taxonomy): Bacteria > Bacteroidota > Bacteroidia > UBA7662 > UBA7662 > PNNG01. The sequence goes on along the minus strand of JBKBSO010000014.1, from coordinate 9,629 downwards.
TAGAAATCGACATTTAGTCCATACATTTTACCCGTAGGGTACATAAATTGCCACAAACCGGTAGCTCCTGCCCGGCTTACCGCCGTAGGGTTCAAGGCCGATTCAACTATGGCCAAGTATTTCAGCTGATGGGGCAGGTTATGCTTTTCGAGGGTTTCTTCAAAAATGGGGAAGTAATAAGCCGACAAGCCCATGGCCCGTTCAGTGAGTGTTCGCTTTCGGTTGGCGTATAAATCGATGAAGCCTTTTACATGTGCATTGTATTCGAGTTGCATGGGCGAAGGAATATGCCGAATTCTAAAATCTATTACCGAATCGGGATATTGAGGCACTTCACCGGGTTTAAAACCGTATTTATTCAGCTTTTTTACGGGATGGGCCGGCTTGTTTTTTTCGAAAAGATTGAGATGAACCAGACAATCGAGCGTGGCGATAATCTGCTCATTTTCGAGGTCGAAATTAAAAAAGCTACTGTCGGTGGGCTGAATCTGCGCTTGAACAGACGTTAATGACAGCGCACAAAGGAAGGCCAAACCAATTTTTTTGAACATGCTTGAATACTTAACCGGATAAAGATAAGGCAATAACGAGCAATTCGGAAAAATATTGAGTACGGCCGATTCAGATTGACAAGGACCGAATGTGTATTTTCGCACATGCTTTACGATTTGCTTGTGGTAGGTGGGGGAGCTGCCGGTTTTTTTGCGGCAGTAAATGCAGCACGTCTCGCACCGGGCAGCCGCATCCTGATCCTTGAGCAAGCCAAGGCACCCTTAGCTAAGGTGCGGATTTCGGGCGGTGGGCGTTGTAATGTTACCCATGCTTGTTTCGACATCCCCGATTTGCTGAAGTTTTACCCTCGTGGACAAAAGGAATTACGGCAACTTTTCGCCCGTTTTGCCACCCATGATACGGTCAATTGGTTCGAGTCGCGTGGGGTAAAGCTCAAAGCCGAAGCCGATGGCCGCATGTTTCCGGTCACCGATAGTAGCAGCAGTATCATCGATTGCCTCATGCTCGAGGCCAGGAAGTATGGGGTTGGACTGGCCTTGCAAACGGATGTCGAAAAGCTCGAAATGCGTAATCAGGAAATAGTGCTTTATAGCCGACAACAGCTTGCTTATCGTGCAAAGCGTGTACTGCTGGCCAGCGGTGGACACCCTAAGCTCGAAGGCTATCGGTGGTTGCAGGATTTGGGCATTGATATTGTGCCCCCCGTTCCTTCCCTATTTACTTTTAATCTGCCCAAACACCCAATTTGCGAATTGATGGGCTTGAGTGTTGCGAATGCCCGTATTCGCTTGCCTGAGTTTAAACAAGAACAAAGCGGCCCTTTACTCATAACGCATTGGGGATTAAGCGGCCCTGGGGTGATTAAGCTATCGGCAATGGCCGCCCGTGAACTGCATACCAGGGAGTATCGTTTTAAAATTCTGGTCGATTGGTTACCCAACGAGTCGGCTGAAGACCTCCGAGCCTTGTTTAGCGATTATCGACAGTACGCCGGTGCTACACTGTTGAGTAACCGATTTGAGGTTGATTTACCCGCGCGACTGAAACAATTTTTGCTGATTCAGGCTGCAATTTCGCCGGGCCAGCGCTGGAGTGAAGTGAACAACAAGCAAATAAACCGGTTGGTAGAAGTGCTCAAGAATCACGAATTTTTCGCTACAGGTAAAACAACTTTCAAAGAAGAGTTTGTGACTTCGGGCGGAATTAGTCGGGCTGAAATTGACTTTAGAAGCATGCAATTGCGCAAGCATCCTCATATTTATGTAGCCGGTGAGTTGATAGACATAGACGCTTTAACCGGCGGCTTCAATTTTCAGGCTGCCTGGAGCGCCGGACATGCTGTGGCTTGTCACTTTGCCGAACAGCTTAAACTAGCCAGGCTGTAAAGAAGTTGTTTGTTTGGCTGGGCGCTTTTTACGATTTTCGACCCTTGATGAGTAATGCTGAATTTTATGCACATCCAACGGCCGTGCTCGATCCGGGTTGTGAAGTGGGCTCGGGCAGCCGCATTTGGCATTTTAGCCATTTAATGCCAGGTTGTACCTTGGGTAACAATTGTAATGTGGGCCAAAATGTATTTATCGCTACGGGGGTGGTGGTAGGCCATGGCGTCAAAATTCAGAATAATGTGAGCCTTTACACCGGATTGGTGGTGGGAGATGACGTTTTTCTGGGTCCAAGCTGCGTATTTACCAATGTAATCAACCCGCGATCAGCGGTAAATCGGCGTGATGAGTACCTGCCAACCCGTATTGGAAAAGGAGCCACCATAGGGGCCAATGCCACCATTATTTGTGGCAACGACATTGGCGAATATGCTTTTGTGGCTGCTGGAGCTGTGGTGAGCAGGCCGGTGCCGGCTTTTGCCCTGGTGATGGGTTGTCCGGCCCGTCAAACCGGTTGGATGAGTGCGCATGGCGAGCGACTATATTTCGATGCAAAAGGATTGGCCAATTGTAAGGCTTCGGGCTGGCAGTACCAATTGCTCGATGGGCAAGTAAAAATTTGGCATGAATAAACCCATACGCTTTGCCGTGATTGGCACAGGACACATCGGAAAACGGCATGCCAGTATGTTATTGCGGCATCCGGAAGCCGAGCTGGTGGCCACCATCGATCCGATTAAACCCGATTCGGATTTTCATTGTCCGCACTTCAGTAGCCTAGTAGATTTCGAAAAGTCGGGTATAGGGACTGAGGTGATTACTGTGGCTACACCAAATGGACTGCACTATGCCCATACCTTGGCGGCCCTCGAACTGAGTGCAGACGTTGTGGTCGAAAAACCTATGGGACTGCGTAGTACAGAGGTAAGACATATGCTCGAACTAGCCCAATTGCGAAATCTGCGGCTTTTTCCGGTGATGCAAAACCGTTATTCGCCTCCGGCCGTATGGATTAAATCGGTGGTGGATAGGGGCTTGCTCGGACAAATTTATATGGTGCAACTCAACTGCTTTTGGAACCGTGATGCACGCTACTACCTGCCAAAAGGCTGGCATGGCGATCAGCAGCTCGACGGTGGGACCCTCTTTACCCAGTTTTCGCATTTTATTGATATGCTCTACTGGTTGTTGGGCGATGTGAAAAATATCAGTGGACGGATGCATAGCTTTAATCATGCCGGACTTACCGATTTTGAAGACAGCGGCATGTTGCACTTCGAGCTTGAAGGAGGAGGCATGGGGAGTTTTCAGTTCAGTACATCGGTGTATGATGCCAATTTCGAAAGCAGCATTACGCTCATTGGCGAAAATGGCACCGTAAAACTTGGCGGTCAGTATATGGACAAGGTGATGTATTGTCACATCCGCGACTACAGCCTCCCGGAGCTGGCACCTACCAATCCGGGTAACGATTACGGAGCATACAAGGGCTCAGCGGCCAATCACCACCTGCTTTTCGCGAATGTGATTGATGTGTTGCGTGGCAGGGCAGCTCCAACTACACGGGCCGAAGAAGGGCTAGCGGTGGTTGATCTGATTGAGCGTATGTACGCCGCTATGGAAAGCGGCTACTAGGGCTTAAATGATTTCACCCCTTCGATGATAAAATCGAGGGTTTCGGGCTTGAGCTCGCTGTGCATGGGCAAGGAAATTACTGTTGCACAAAGTTTTTCGGTGACCGGATAGTGGCCTTCTTGCGCATAAGCCTTTTGGTCATGTAATGGCACCGGGTAATAAATCATGCAGGGAATGCCCAGGGCTGAAAGGTGATCGCGTAGGGCCTGCCGATCGATATCCTTGTGTAGTTGTAAGGTATATTGGTGAAATACATGGGTGCTGTTCTGTGCCGTTTGCGGACAATTCAACCAGCTAACATCAGAAAAGGCGGCATTGTAATAGGCCGCAGCTGTAGCCCGCGAGTTGTTGTAACGGTCGAGATGCGGCAGCTTCGCATTGAGCACAGCGGCTTGCAGGCTGTCGAGGCGTGAGTTTACGCCCACCTCATCGTGGTAGTATTGCACTGATTGGCCGTGGTTGGCAATCATACGGATTTTATCGGCCAGTTTTTTGTCGTTGGTAAAAATGGCACCTCCATCTCCATAGCAGCCCAAGTTTTTCGACGGGAAAAAGCTGGTGCAGCCAATGGTGCCCATAGTGCCGGCCTTGGCGGTTCGGCCATCGGGAAAGCGGTATTCGGCGCCTATGGCCTGGGCGGTGTCTTCAATTACATACAGCCCATGCTTTTCGGCGAGGGCGAGTATGGGCGCCATATCGGCACACTGACCAAACAAATGCACGGGTACTATGGCTTTGGTTTTGGGCCCGATGGCCGCTTCAATGGCCGAAGGTTCGATGTTGAAGGTAACGGGATCTACATCAACCAAAACCGGCTTGAGCTTGAGTAGCGCAATAACTTCGGCAGTAGCCACATAGGTAAAGTCTGCGGTGATTACTTCGTCGCCGGGCTGTAAATCGAGGGCCATCATGGCAATTTGTAAGGCATCGGTGCCATTGGCGCAGGGAATCACTTCGGTGCCACCCAGGTAATGTTGTAAGGACGCTTGAAAGGACTTTACCGCCGGGCCATTGATGAAGGCCATGCTGTCGAGAACTTCACGTATGTTTTTATCTACCTCTTCCTGAATAAGGGCGTATTGGGCCTTCAAATCAACCATGGGAATTGTGCTCATGCCAAAAAATTTTGACAAAGATATAGGGCACAAATGGCAAGCCCAGCCGAAAACTTAGATTTTTGCCTCAAACAGCTGAGAAATCAGGCCTTTGCCGAAACGCAAATCTGCTATCTTTGCCGCATGATTCCCGAAGAGCAATTTAAAAACGTCATCAGCCATGCCAAGGAGTATGGCTTCGTTTTTCCTTCCAGTGAGATATACGACGGACTTTCAGCTGTTTACGACTATGGACAGATGGGCGCCGAGCTCAAAAAAAATCTGCGCGATTACTGGTGGAAGGCCATGACCCAATTGCACGAAAATATTGTGGGCATTGATGCCGCCATTTTTATGCACCCCACCACCTGGAAGGCTTCGGGACACGTAGATGCTTTTAATGATCCGCTCATTGACAATAAAGACTCTAAGAAGCGTTACCGCGCCGATGTGTTGCTGGAGGAGCAGATTGCCAAGATTGAAGCTAAAATTCAGAAGGAAGCCGATAAAGGCCGCAACCGTTTTGGCGAAAGCTTCGACGAGGTGCAGTTCCGGGCTACCAATCCCAATGTGCAGCGCAACCAGGTTAAGATCGACGAGATCAACAGCCGTATGAAATCGGCCCTCGAAGCCGGCGATTTGGAAGCCCTTCGTCAGTTGATCATAGATTTAGAAATTGTATGCCCCATCAGCGGCACCCGCAACTGGACCGAAGTACGGCAGTTTAACCTCATGTTCAGCACCGAAATGGGGGCGGTGAGTGGCGAATCAGGCAAAATTTACCTGCGCCCCGAAACGGCGCAAGGCATATTTGTAAACTTTTTAAACGTACAAAAAAGCGGCCGGATGAAAATTCCGTTTGGCATTGCCCAAACCGGCAAGGCTTTCCGCAACGAAATTGTGGCCCGCCAGTTCATCTTCCGCATGCGCGAGTTTGAGCAAATGGAAATGCAGTTTTTTGTGCGCCCCGGCACCGAAATGGGCTGGTACCAATACTGGAAGCAATCCCGCATGCGCTGGCACCAGGCCCTGGGCTTTCCCGAAAACAAATACCGTTTTCACGACCACCTCAAGTTGGCCCACTATGCCAATGCGGCCGCCGATATTGAGTTTGAGTTTCCCTTCGGATTCAAAGAACTCGAAGGCATCCACTCGCGTACCGATTTCGATTTGGGCGCCCATGAGCAACACAGCGGCAAAAAACTGCGCTATTTCGACCCGGAAACCAACGAATCGTATGTGCCTTATGTGGTAGAAACCTCTATTGGTCTCGACCGTTTGTTTTTGGCCACCCTCTCGCATGCCTATGCCGAAGAAAAGCTCGACGATGGCAGCGAACGTGTGGTATTGCGCTTGCCTTACTTCCTGGCACCAGTGAAAGCCGCCGTTTTGCCTTTGGTGAAAAAAGACGGTTTGCCCGAAAAAGCACGCGAAATTTTGCAGTTGCTGAAATTCCGTTTTGCTTGTCAGTACGACGAAAAAGACAGCATTGGCAAGCGTTATCGCCGTCAGGATGCGCTGGGCACCCCCATTTGTATTACGGTAGATCACCAAAGCCTCGAAGATGCTGCGGTAACTATCCGCCACCGCGATAGCATGCAGCAGGAACGCGTGGCCATTACCGACTTGCCTGCCTTGCTCGAAAAGCTGGTGAGCATGGAACAGGTGCTTGGGCAGCTGAGCGCCCGCCAGGAGGAGGGTTTGCCCGCATGAAAAAACGACACCTGATTACCGCTGCCTTGCCCTATGCCAACGGCCCCATTCACATAGGGCACCTGGCCGGTTGCTATTTGCCGGGCGATATTTACACCCGCTTTTTAAAGGCCAAGGGCGAAGAAGTGCTGTTTATTTGCGGCACCGACGAACACGGGGTGGCCATTGAACTCAAGGCCAGGAAAGAAAATACCACGCCCCAGGCGGTGGTCGACAAATATTTTGAAGTCATCCGCGATTCGTTTCAGGATTTCGGCATCGACTTCAGCCATTTTTCGCGCACCAGCAGGCCCATCCACCACCAAACCGCGCAAGATTTTTTCAAAACCCTTTACCACAAGGGCCGCTTCAAGGAAATTGAAACCGAGCAATACTACGACGAGGAAGCCGGACAGTTTTTGGCCGACCGCTATATTGTAGGCACATGTCCGAAATGCGGTCACGACCATGCCTATGGCGACCAATGTGAAAAGTGCGGCAGCAGTTTGAGTCCCGACGAGCTCATCAAGCCCCACTCGGCCCTCAGCGGCAAGGCACCTGTAAAGCGCAAGACCAAAAACTGGTTTTTACCCATGGACGAGCTGGCCGAAGCGCCGGGTTTTAAGGACTATGCCAAGCGGGTAGAGCATTGGAAAACCAATGTAAAAGGGCAGTTCAGCTCGTGGATACAGCAGGGATTGCAGCCCCGCAGCATGACCCGCGACCTCAAGTGGGGCGTGCCGGTGCCTGTAGAAGGTGCCGAAGGCAAGGTGTTGTATGTGTGGTTCGATGCGCCCATTGGCTACATCAGTGCCACCCGCGAGTATTTTGAAGCACAAGGCCAACCCGATGCCTGGAAAAGCTGGTGGCAGGACCCGAGCAGCAGTTTGGTGCACTTTATTGGCAAAGACAATATCGTATTCCATACGATCATTTTCCCCATGATTTTGAACGAGCATGGGGGTTACAACCTGCCCGACCAGGTGCCTGCCAATGAGTTTTTAAACCTCGAAGGCGATAAGCTGAGCACCTCGCGCAATTGGGCCATTTGGCTGCACGAATATTTGCAGGAGTTTCCTGGCAAGCAAGATGAGCTGCGCTACACCTTAACCAGCATTGCTCCCGAGACCAAAGACAGCGATTTCACCTGGAAAGACTACCAAAGCCGCGTAAACAGCGAGTTGGTGGCCATTTTGGGTAATTTTGTGAACCGCGTAATGGTGCTCACCCACAAATATTTTGATGGTTTGGTACCCGGCAGTAAGCTCAAGCCCGATACGGCTCAGCGTGCTGCAGTTCTCGATGCGGTCATCACCAATCAGCAAGAAGTAAACGCTTACCAGCAGGAGATGATACGCTCATTGGGTGATTTCCGCTTCCGCGAAGCACAGGCCACCATGATGAACATTGCCCGAGCCGGAAACCGATTTTTAGCCGAAACAGAGCCATGGAAGTTGTACAAAACCGATGCTTCTGCCGTGGCGGTGATTCTTGATCATGCCTTGCAGTTGTGCGCACAACTGGCTTTGGCTTGCGAACCCTTCTTGCCATTTACCAAAGGGCGTTTGTTGCAGCAGTTACAGTGGGAGCCCGAAACGGCCACACGACGTAAATGGTGGCGAGAGCAAGAAACGGTACGCCCGTTGGAAGCCGGCCATCAGTTGGGGCAGCCCGAATTGCTGTTCCGCAATATTGAAGACGAGCAAATGGAAGCCCAGCGCGCCAAGTTGGTAAAAACCCCCGAAAAAATGGAAACCGAAAACACAAATCCTCCCCTTAAAGCCGAAATTACCTATGACGATTTTGCCAAGCTCGACTTGCGGGTAGGCGAAGTGCTGGCTGCCGAAAAGGTAGCCGGAGCCGACAAATTGCTGCAGCTTACCGTTGATTTGGGCTTCGAAAAGCGCACTGTGGTGAGTGGTATTGCCATGCATTTTAGTCCCGAAGAAATTGTAGGCGGCAAAGTAACCTTGCTGGCCAATCTGGCACCGCGCAAGTTGCGAGGCATCATGTCGCAGGGTATGATTTTGATGGCCGAAAACAAGGACGGAAAGCTGCTTTTTGTGGCACCACAGTCAGGCGCCGAAAACGGCGGTTGCATCAGTTAAGGTGTTTCGGGCAAATTTGCTAATTTGCAGCCTCCTATGAAACGCGATGTATTTGGTTACTACGTTTGGGTAAAGCGCTTGGTGTATACCATCGCCGGCTTTATCTCCTATATTGGCTTAAATGTTCACAACCGGATGCGCGTTAGTGGCAGTAGGGTGTTGGCCGAATTGCCCGATCACAATGTGCTATTTGTTTCTAATCATCAAACCTATTATCGGGATGTTGCGGCCATTTTGCACGTGATTTGCGCCGCTAAATGGAAGATGTTCGACCGACTCAACCATCCCTTTTACCTGCTTTGGCCCGAAACCAGAGTATATTATGTGGCGGCCGAAGAAACCATGAAAGAAAGCGGTTGGTTGCCCAAGCTGTTCATGTTGGCCGGGGCCATCACCGTGAAGCGCTCGTGGCGCAGCATGGGGCAGGATGTGCAGCGTGAGGTGGACAAGGCCGATACCCAAAAAATCGACATGGCCCTGGGTAGCGGCTGGGTGATTACTTTTCCGCAGGGCACCACCAAGCCCTATGCCGAAGGCCGCAAGGGCACGGCTCATATCATCAAGCAAAACCGCCCGGTAGTGGTACCGGTGGTGATCAACGGCTTCCGTCGGGCCTTCAACAAGCAGGGCCTCAAGCTGAAGAAAAAAGGGGTGAAACTCACGGTGGATATCAAAGCCCCGCTCGACATCGATTACGAAGCACCGGCGGCCGACATTGTGAACCAAATCATGGACGCCATTGAGCAAAGCGAAAAGTTTCGCTTTCCACATTATGTGCGCTAAAACGCTTTTTTTTTCGGAGAAAGACGGGGGTGTTTTTTAATGTTGCCTTACTTGTTCGACCTTTTGTAAGCTAGAAGAAAAGATGGCGTTTTGAGGAAATTGCAGTGGTTTTCAATAACTTGACTGCAATTGGAATCCTGCGCGCTAAGGCACAACCGCTTGGCATATCAAGATCGCTAGCCTATTTCGCACCTTCAGCGCTCAAATTGCATAGGCATCTATTATGACAGGGCTTCACCCTGCCCTGTTGTATGGCGCGCCTTCAGCGCTGATTTGGCAGCGTGTTACATCATAAAACCAATTTTACAAAGAGCCCTGAAAAGACTGATATCCTTAAACGATGCCCTTGGTGCACACTATTTTTTTCATTACGATGCGGATGTCGAGATACGACCCCATCGGGGTCGGGCTTGAGCACC
>JBKBSO010000013.1:0-112270 GCA_046291695.1 Bacteroidia bacterium | reverse complement strand
ATTTTGGCGAAAATCTCTTCCAGAGGCTTGCAATAGCACTTTCAAGCTCTAACTTGCAATCTTGCGGATGAGCAGATTATCATTTTTCGCGCAACAATTGTATTTGGCTTGGCAATTTAAAAGTTGCCTCCTAATTTGCTGCTATGAAAAGGGCACGGGCATTCCAAAGGCGTTATCATATTCGGCTCGACCTTCCGCTGGCCGAACTCAAGGTACTCTTGGGCGATGACGATGGCTTGCTTGATCAAATTGGTACCGAGTTGCTGAGTTGTAGCTGCTGTGGACTTCATCCTGGCCCGGGAGTAGATGTAGATATTTACATTGATGACGACAGCTGCCTTTACATGGCTCATACTTGCCCATTATGCCAGCAGGGCGAAGCCTCGAGCTTTATCGATACCAGCGACCTGCCCGACTGGCAGCATATTTTGAGAAACTTGCTCCGTCAGCAATTCGGCATGAATTCTTGGGGTGACGAATAGCTTTTGAAGAAATCCTTGGCTTCTAGACAAAGCGGCATAAGTGCGGGTGCTACTTTTGTAGGAAAATGGACGGTGCGCGTCCCAAGCTGATACACGGGTTCGGATGGCCAATACGGCTTTCGACCTCACCCTCAACCGCGGCCTGATGAGCAGCATTTCATCGCAGGATGCCGACTTTGTTCTCCGCATTTTCCCCAATCCTGCTCATGATGATATACACATGCAGTTCAATAATCATCGCAACAAAGCTGGACTGATTGAAGTGAGCCATATCTCCGGCCAACTTAGTAAACAAATGCACATTGAGCCGGGTCAGGAACATTGCACCATGTCAATATCAGAGTTACCATGGGTATGTACTTCATTAGATTGCAGTTCGATACCAGCAGCGGCTTACAACCTCTGCTCATCCAAGGCTAAACCGATACTTGTCGCTGCCAGCAACAGCGGTTTTTTTCATCATACTGCCTCCAAACGCATCTTAGATGGCTGTCTGCGGGCGATTTGAGCACAATGCTAATTCTTATGTATATAAAATGAAGGGACAAGGCGGTGCAAACGGCCGCTCAGCCCTTTGAGCCATGGTAAAGCTAGTATTTCTCATGGGTTAGTTGTGCACAAATAACGGCTCAATGAATAGGAAAACCAGCTAGCGAGGAATGGCTTTTTTAAGCCCAAAAATGCGAAATCTACCTCCTCACCCGAAGTTCCAAATCGGTAAGCACATTGAGGTAGTAGTTGTAAGCATCATAAGCGGTTTTGTAGGGCGAATAGATATTGGTTCCCCCTTGCTCCTCGAATTTATGGGTCATGTAAAAAAAGTGGTCACTCGCTTGCAGGCGCGACCAGTCCATCAGCAAATCGGGATTATTTTTTGCCAGTACCGCCTCTTCCAATTCATACAGCCGGTTGATGGCCTCCTGTTGAATGTCGTTCTGGGTAAGGTAACCCAGGTTATAATCGGGATACGACCAGGTAATCGGGTAAGGCACATCATATTTACCATTCGGGATGCCCTGTTTCAGAAGTTCTGAGGGAGTATAAAACGGATGACCATGTGCCACGGCCAGTTTCGGAAAGGCTTCAAAAAAGTCGAGCAGATCGTGTTCTGCTTCCTGTTGCTTGCTAAACACCCCATAATCCATAAACAAGCTTACGCAATCGGCCTCTTTACCTAACCCATCCAGCAAGCCGGTGAATTTTAGTGGGGTCAAGGGGTACTTTTCATGCGCACGGGTATAAAAATGACGGCTTATTTCGGCGGTAAGGCTACTGTTTTTGGGCAAACAGAGTAGTTTATTGGAAAGCGGAGTTTTGTATATGTAATTTGGGCTACGCTGTTTCAGTAGTTTTTCGGTGCTCGGCACCAATATACCGGCAAAGCCCATACGCACCACTTCATTCACCAAATCGTTGCTAAAAAGCAACTCTGTATTGCGAAACATTTGAGGCCGGATGCCGAAAATTTCTTCAATCTGGTTCCGGTGCATTTCCACTTGTCGTACAAACTCGCTCCGAGAGTATTGGCTGGCCAACGAATGATAGTAGGTTTCTGCAATCCATTCAACACAACCTGTTTGATGCAATTCCAAAAAGCTTTCAAGTACATCGGGTCTGTTGGCTTCGAGCTGTTCGAGCAAACTGCCACTAATAGAAAAAGAGATACGAAACTCGCCATGATTTTTTTCAATCACACTCAGCATCAGCTCATTGGCAGGCAAGTAACAGTTATCGCACATATGATCCAGGATTCCCCTGTTCATCACCTCGTCGAAGTACTCATGATGGGTACCAATAGAAGTAAAGTCGTATTGACGTATCCGATAAGGTTGATGTAGCTGAAAATTAAGGCAGATAGCAGGCATTAGGATTCGTTTAGTAAGAATTTACGGTATTCTTTAATGACACGGGTCGCCGCATCGTCCCAGGAAATATGTTCAAGATCCTGCTGCATGGCTTCCACCATTTCGCGATGGTAATTTTCGTCGGCCAACAGCTTAATGATATGCTCGGCAAAGGCATCGGTATCCCAATAATCGGCTTGCAGTGAATGCTTGAGCATTTCGGCCACCCCCGATTGTTTGGAGATGACGCAGGGCACATTAAACTGGGCTGCTTCGAGGGCCGATAATCCAAAAGGCTCCGAAACTGAAGGCATAAAGTACACATCCGCAACGGCCAACAACTGCTCTACTTTTTCGCGTGCAACAAATCCGGTGAACAAAAAATGTCGGCTCAGGCCCTTAAAGGCAGTCCAATCGATAAGTTCCTTCATTTTTTCACCGGTCCCGGCCACCACAAATCGAACATGGGGAAAGCGGCGAATCACTTTTTCTGCGGTTTCCAGCAAATGATAAGGTCCTTTTTGGTGGGTGAGCCGCCCTACAAAGGCCACAATTTTTTCGGGCACGTGGTGTTCGGCCCTGAACACATCTTGTGGGTCGATACCGTTATGAATGGCCTCTATTTTTTCGGGCTGTATGCCGTATAACTCTACAATATTTTGCTTGGTATATTCGCTTACGGCAATAATCCGGTCACACATCTGCATCCCAAATCGCTCTACATAATACATGGTGTTACGGGCATCCCTTCCGGCGCGATCGGTTTCAAGCGCGTGTACGTGTATAAGCAAGGGCTTACCAGTTTTTTTCTTTAAGCGCACTCCTGCCAAATAGGTAAGCCAATCGTGGGCATGTATTAAATCAAAACCTCCATCGCCAAATTCTTCGGCAACCGCTTCGGCATAGGCACTCACTTTGGCCAACAAACGTGGCCCATATACTTCCTCATCGCCAAAAAGCTCCTTAAAACTGGTACGCTTTAAGCCCTGTTGGGCCTGGTAACCCTTGCGCACCGATTCACAAGCTACAGCGCTGAGTTGGTAATATTCTAACTCCGGCAATCCGCCTGTTAATCGGTTCATTTCAGGCTCCGTAATGCCCAAGTTTTCGTTAATCTCATTGAGTCCGAAAATTCTAACACCCTCGAGCTGCATCCGGGGATCAGACTTGGGCACTACCAGGGTAATGTCGATAAAATTGCGGATGGCCTTAGTCAGTCCGTAGCAAGCTATGCCAAGCCCTCCTGCATGAACGGGCGGAAATTCCCATCCAAGCATCAAAATACGTTTTTCCTCAAAGCGCTGCTTTACCTGCATAATACCCTAAAAATCGCTTTCATTCGCCAAACCGCCATGCTTTTAAGCAAAAAAAAACATGAATAAATTATAAATATAATCACCGCCATGGCCAGCAACTTGTCTTGATGCAGCTATCCTTGTAAAAATCAGATTTTTGGCTTCGTACTTCCTCCCTAAAGCCTATTTTTGCAGCTCAATTATTTTCCATATGATCCTGTCTGATACGCGCATACTCGAAGAAATCGAAAACGGCAACATCCTCATCGAACCTTTCCGACGCGAAAACCTGGGAACCAATTCCTACGATGTGCACTTGGGGCGCTACCTGGCCGTTTACAAAGACCATGTGCTCGATGCACGCGCTGATAATGCGATCGAAGAAATCATCATTCCCACTGAAGGCCTCGTAATACAACCGGGAACCCTTTACCTGGGCGTTACCGAAGAATATACCGAAACCCACGAGCATGTGCCCTTCCTCGAAGGCAAATCGTCAGTAGGCCGATTAGGCATCGATATTCATGCCACCGCAGGCAAAGGCGATGTGGGCTTTTGCAATACCTGGACGCTGGAAATTTCGTGCACCCAGCCAGTAAGGGTGTATGCCGGCATGCCCATCGGGCAGTTGATTTACTTTAGTGTAGAAGGCGGCATTATCAACAAGTACAACACCAAGAAAAACGCCAAATACAATGTGCGCACCGTAAAACCGGTGGCTTCGCAAATGTGGCGTAATAAATTTTAAAGCTGTTTTTGTACCAGGGTAGAACTGGCCTGCGCCGTAGGTAATATGGTCAGGTCGGCAATATTTACATGGGCCGGTCTATTCAACATAAACAACACCGCTTCGGCTACATCTTCGGCTTTTAAAGGCGTAAACCCCTGATACACTTGGGCTGCACGGGCAACATCGCCTTTAAAGCGCACTTCAGAAAATTCGGTCTCTACCAAACCGGGAGCTATACTGCTCACCTTGATACCATATGGATTTAACTCCAACCGCATACTTTTAGTAATGGCTTCTACCGCATGTTTAGAAGCACAATACACATTACCATTGGCATAAACCTCCTTGCCGGCTATGCTGCTTACCATTAAGATATGCCCCTTATTTCGGGCAATCATGGCGCGACTAATCAACTGGCTTAGCCGCAAAAGGCCCTTCACATTGGTGTCGATCATGCGATCCCAATCGGCCCAGTCGCCTTCATGTACCGGATGTAAACCCTGAGAAAGCCCGGCGTTGTTCACCAATACATCGATGGTCCTCCACGCTTCCGGCAAGCTGGCAATGGCCTTATTACAAGCTTCCCCATCCTGCAGGTCGAACTGGAGCGGCCAAACAGCGGTCCCGTATGCTGCGTGTAATTGTTGCGCAAGCGCTTGCAGCCGGTCAGCACGCCTTCCGGCAAGGATGAGTCGGTAACCTGCCTCAGCCAGTTTTTGCGCAATGGCCTCCCCGATGCCGGCAGTTGCTCCGCTTACAAAAGCAAGCATGCTCATTCGAAATTGAAAGAAATGATAATGGTACGTGCCCGCAAATGTTCGAGCGGCGAAGTATACACATGGGTTTCGGGAACCACAATATTTCGCAATCCTTGTGCAAATCGAATCTCTGGCGAAAACTTAAAGAAGGGCAGGTAAATGTCGGCGCCTATTCCAATTTCATACGAAAAATCATGTCGCCTCAACTTTACCCTTTCTACATCCTCCACCACGCGCTCCTGCGAGGCCATATCGATGCTGTGCTTTACCCCCGTTATCAGGTAAATACGGTAATTATTTATCCGCTCCGAACGCCATTTAATGGCCAAGGGTAAATCTACATTGGCCACTTGAATAGCCCGACGGATATTATAAAGGGGGTTTTCGAAATAATACTGAATGTTCCGCTGCGAAAACATCAAAGTAGGCGTAAAGCGCAGGGTCATGTACTCATTCATGCGCAAATCACCAATAACCCCTAACTGAAAACCGGGACCATAACTGGGCTCTATGTACTCCAGCGTATCGTTAAACAAATAACGCGGCGAGTTGATGCCCATATGGAGCGTACTGCTGTTGTATCCTACGTGAAACCCAAAATGGATTTTCTTATTATCGTAGTATGGATTATTCCGCTGCGCCAGGCTCAGCGTACTCCAGCCAAGTAAAACGAGGGCAATGATTAGCCCTTTTGACCAACGTAAATCGAACATATGCCGAAAGTTAGTCTTTTCTCCCGATTATTTACAAATCCTGCCTGCTCCAAATACGATAAAAATGCCTTTCCCTCAGGAAAAACCTGTACCGAAGCGGGCAAATACGTGTAAGCAGCATTGTCTTTACTTACCAAACGGCCTACTACCGGAAGAATAAAACGGAAATAAAAATGGTACAACTGCTTTACTGGAAACTTATCAGGCCGCGAAAATTCGAGTACCACCAATTTGGCGCCCGGCCTTAACACACGGTTTATATCCTTAAGCCCGTCGAGTAAATGCTCAAAATTTCGCACGCCAAAGGCCACAGTGGCTGCATCAAAGCTGTTTTCCTCAAAGGGCAACCCTTCCGAATCACCCAACACCAGTTTAATGCGGTCTTCTAGCTTCTTGCGTCGTAATTTTTCGTCGCCCATCGCCAACATTCCTGCCGAAATATCTACACCTATAACCTGCTTGGGCTTGATACGCAATGCAGCAATGGCGAGGTCAGCCGTTCCCGTTGCCACATCCAAAATGCGCTCAGGCTTATCGGCACGCAGCATGTTGATGGCCTTTTTACGCCATATGGTATCAATACCTAACGACAAAACGCGGTTCAACAAATCATATCGGGGCGAAATGCTGTCGAACATGCTCGCTACCTGCTCCTTCTTGCCTCCTTCCCGCTCTGGGTAAGGCTTCACCGTTTCCTGTGTACTCATAATTGCTGCAAATATAGACAATAGCAAGCCCGCTTTGTTTGGCAGGTGGCTTACATTACCTTTGCAACATGCAACTCGAGGCCAGTTTTATTAAAAGCAGCGTGATGGTGAAGGATATGCCGCCGGCCAAATGGCCCGAATATGCCTTTATCGGACGATCTAACGTAGGAAAATCATCGCTGATCAATATGCTCACCGGCCAAAAAAGCCTGGCAAAAACATCGGGAAGCCCTGGTAAAACACAAACAGTAAACCACTTCCTCATCCAAAAAAATTGGTATCTGGTCGACTTACCAGGCTATGGCTACGCCAAAGTCTCTAAAACCGAGCGCGAAAAATGGCAGCTCATGATTCGCAAATACCTACAAAACCGCGAAAACCTCATGTATGTGTTCTTGCTGATCGATTCTCGGCACGAACCACAGCAGGTCGACCTCGATTTTGCTGTTTGGCTGGGTGAACTCGAAATCCCCTTCGTAATCGTATTTACCAAAGGTGATAAACTCGGAGCTTCAGGCGTTCAAAAAAATATTGCCGCTTTCCGACGTAAAATGCTACAATGGTGGACTGAAATGCCGCCTGTTTTTCAAACTTCTGCCGTAAATAAACAAGGCCGCGATGCCCTGCTCGAACTTATCCACAAAACCAATGAAGCTTACAGTAAAGATATCCTCAACGCTTCACAAAACGGCTAACCCGCTGAAAACCATCGGCTCCAGATACCACAAACAAATACATACCCTCAGCCAAATCGGCTAAAGGAATACTCCCTGAAAAATCTCCCCGCTCAAGTAGTAAGGCCCCTGCATGTACTCGCTGTCCGGTTAAACTCCTGATTTCCCACTGCAGCCGCGTCGCTTGCAAACCGCTACCCCAATACACCAACTCCTCCTTTACCAAACCACTGCTGTGAAAAGTCATTTGGGCTTGCACCTGCTCGGCTACCGACACCCCAAAACCTGCATTTACCCGTAATTTTAAAACCACTGGCAAATGATCAGAATTTTCGAACAAGGCCGTAATCACACCCGCCGGCTCCGATAAATTGGTGGGTAAATTCAAATTGCCCTTAAAACGCTGCCCATCGTTTCCAATCACCCGGTGTGATCCCGGTATATAACGAATACGCGCCGAATCGGCTCGCACCAACTCATTGATAAGAATTTGATCATAACGATCGTCGAGACCACCGCCCACATGACAACCGTTCGAAACCGTACGCGGCGATTGGGTGTGAATGTCGGCAAAGGCCACATTGTTCCACCAGGTGCCTTGCCTGTTAATCGGGTCGAGCAATCGAATGTAAGGATTGGGATGCGTTACCAAATTGGCATAACCGACTTCGCTACTGCTGTTACAGTTAAAATCGCCCATGACAATCAAGTTCTCTTGCAAATTCCGACTGTTCAAAAAATTCATCAAGCTGGTGGTTTCAGCACCACGCTGATTAACATCCGCAGCAGATGAACCCGCCTTGAGGTGCATCACAGCCACGTTTAAAAAAACCGTATCCCCGGCCGGAGGTATCTCGCGATAAAAAAGTCGGTAATACATGATATCACGTAAAGCGGTCTGTACAGGCGTTTGGCTGGTAATCCCAAACTTATTATTGTCGAAATACAATATGCTCACAATGTTGGAAGTGGTGGTATTCATAAAATTCGCACGCGCCCAACGGGTCTCTCCCCCATGGTTCAGCACCTCATTCAAAAAAGTAAGCGTAGTACCCACATTGTTCCCCATTTCCTGTACCCCCAAAATATCGGGTTTCACATGGTTCATGATGGTTCTCAAATATCCATTCTTAGACTGCAAATTATTATTGCCCGTAGTGCAAAAACTGGTCGTGGCACCGTAAAACAGCAAATTATAGGTCATTACTGTAACCGTATCTACCGTTTGCGCCCTCAACCCAAACGAAATCATCAACAATCCAAAAAGTATTCTTTTCATCATCACAAAGCTTTCATCAAAAATAACCCATCAGCCCCTAAACTCCATAAAAAAACCCCACCAAATTGGCGGGGTCATAATTTATTAACCTTGGCAATTACTTGCGTCTGTAACGCTGGTTGAACTTGTCAACACGTCCAGCAGTATCTACCAATACTTGCTTACCGGTGTAAAAAGGATGCGACTTATAAGAAATATCCAACTTAATCAATGGATACTCTTTGCCATCTTCCCATACAATGGTGTCACGGGTTTCAGCGGTTGACTTGCCGAGAAAAGTGTACTCATTCGACATGTCTTTAAACACTACCACTCTGTAATTATCAGGATGAATTCCTTGTTTCATAGTCTTTTTTATTAAAGCATGATTATGGCCATGCTGGCAAACGGACTGCAAATATAGAAAAGGCTTTTGAATCATAAAACCTAAAATAAAAAAAAGGAGGTCGAAACCTCCTCTTTTTCAATAATCGCAGTACATTATTTACCTACAATCATCTTCATGGTTTTTTCAATACCATTATAGTTCACGGTGTAGAAGTAAACACCTGCCTGCATGCGGGTCAGATCTATTTCTTTTGAATGCCAACCTTCTTCGCGTTGGCCTTCTTCCGATTTGTAAATCTCACGACCGAGCATATCCTTGATGAACACCTTCACCTTGCCTGGAGCAGGCAAGCGGTATTCGATGGTCGTCAGGTAAGCTGATGGGTTCGGATAATTCTGGCGAAGTTCAAAGGCATCGGCATCCAAATCTTCTACGCTTACTAAGCCACAAGGGCCAGGCACCAGTTCAAAGCAGAAATCATCTACCGCAAACCCCTCTCCATGGAAGGCATCATCAGACCCATAACGGAAGCGGAAAAGCACCAAGGTATTGTTGGTGGTGTTGAATATCTGACGCATGGTAGTCCAGTTGTCCGGCGATTTCGCTGTCCAGCCGTAACCCAAACTCCAAGGGGTAGAATTAAAATCCCGAAGCGACTGCACCATATTGTTGTACCACTCAAATGCTACCGTATCAAGTCTGCCAAAATTGGTAAAGTTAATGCCACCATCCGTAGAATATTCCAAGGTACCTCCATCTCCTAACAAAGGAGGTTGGAGCGTGTCATTATTCCAAAAATCGTTCAAGAATTTGGTTTTGAAACTTATGCGGTAACACTCACCCTGATTCACCTGGAAAATTGGAGTATACAGGGCTGATGAATCGTAAGGCCTAACCAAACTATCTTCTCCTATAAACCAAGCATTTTGCCCGCTCGCTGCCCCATTGATGAAACCCTTATTCGGTGTGCCGAAGATCCAGTTATTACCTCCTGATCGCAGTGTAAACGGATTCCTGCTAAGCCATTCAGGCAGGTTACTATCGAAATCGTTACAATATGGGAACGAATCAATTACCGGAAAACCTACGGCAATGGTACACAAAGTATCGTCGCTGGGGAAACCATCGGGTTGACCATTGGGATTAGCCGTGTACACACACACATCATTATTGCCCAAATTCGGGTTAAAGGTGGTGGTAAAGGTAAAGGCGCTGTCTTTCATAAAGGGCAGGTTCAGGTTTGGCGTAGTGGTCTGCAAAAGCGTACCATTCACCACCAAATTGGCCTGCACATTATTCATTACCAAATTGCCATTGTTCCGAATTAAGGCCGTTACCGATACTGGCGTAGTCGCACTAGGGAATGGCGGGTTATAGGTTACATCCAACACCTCAGCACTGTGTGCGCGGGAATTATAAATAATCAAATCGTCGATCAGATTACCATTGCGTGGGCCTACAGTTCGTACAGGATAACGTGTTTTTGACTGGAATTCAATGATCAGTGGCTCACCGGGAGTGTACACGGTATCGAGACGGAAATCGTATTGCACGTACGGATTACTGGCCGGAGTGGTTGTGGTGGGCTGTAAGGTTGGCCCTATTTGACGGCCATTAGCCACTACCCTAAACAACGAAATACGGTCGGCTGCACCTGCACCCCCTGCCAATTGCAAAAGGCTAAACCGAATGCGGATACTGTCCATTCCTACAGTTTCAACCGGGAAAGCTATACGCGATAACCAGGTGGGATTCCAAGTTTCGACCCAAGGGTTGGCGGGTACATTCACGTTAAAGCTAGTACCTTGAAAGCGCGTACCCATTAACAATACTTTGTTGCTTGGATTGGTACTCGGAACAAGATTATCTATCACTTCTATAATGGCGTTTACCGCAGATGAATCGCAGTATGGCAGCAGCGAGCGTTCAAAATCGTTAACATGGGTGATCCTAATCGGCTCGCGGCCGAAGATTATTACTTCTGTAGTATCATTGCCCCTACGAGGGTCAAGCGGATCGTTTACAAACATCTTTATGCGACTCCAACCATTGGGTATGTTCACCGGAACCGTAAGTGCCAAGGTATCCGTCTGGCCAAAGTTAATGGTGCGCGTGAACTGCTGGGTTACCGAAGGCAGGGTATCGATACGGTAGCCTGCTGTGAAGGTTGTGGTAGGACTATGGCCCTGGTTACGAACTACAAACCTCACTTGCTGAGGACCACTTGGGTAGCAAATGGCCGGTGGCGGAACAATGGGCTGCACCACCACCAAATCAACCGGCGGCATGGTTCTTATACAACGTACAGCCGTATCATTAGAGGCACGGGCATCACCAGTTAAACGAATGAAGACCTTCATATCGTAGTTTCCGGGAGGCTGAGGTGCCGCAAAGGCAGGCAGTACCACGATACGGGTTACCGCAGGTGGGATGGGGTCATTGTATATAAAATCGTTAGCCAATACCAGCGGACCATTATTGAAATTAAAGTTGAATGGTATCTGGTTGATGGTGTCGCCACCATAGTTGCGGATAATTACACGTACCGAATCAAATGCGCGGATACTATCCGGACAAGACACTGGCGCCAGTATGCCCAACAATCCAATATCTATGGGAGGTGGTGGCAATATCTCAAAATCATCAATGATTACCCCTTCGAAGGCACCACTGTTCGCATTCTGAAAAGCAAATCGGAAGCGTACCCCTGCACCCTGACGGTAGTTAAAGGCCGGTGGCAATTCCAATTCATGGGTCACAAAGCTGGTAGACGATTGGTTCCAACCCGGCCCGGTTACCCCGCCGATGGGTATGGTAGGCGCATTGTACCAGTTTACACCTGCAGGATCGTTTACCGCACCCAGGGTTTGCCAACCCTGGTTTAAAATGCCATCCGTAAAGGTCACCCGAATGCCTCCGCCAGTTGTAATTCTACGGTTCATCTTAAAGCGTAACTTGGTATTTACTGAGCTGCTAAAATCATACAACGGCGACAGCAAGAAGCCGCTACTTCCAGTAGGCGGTGCACCATTCAAAATGGTTCCCCACACATTGGGCGCTGTAGCCGGGCTACTCAACTGGCCTCCTGTCGGACTACCACGCTCCCAGATGATGGCGTTAATGCCTGTAGCCAAGGGAAGCCAGTTGTTTTCGGGAGTATCGAAGTTATCGCTCGCGGGCACAGTAAACTTAGGCACACCAAACATTTCCACTTCCACCGTATCGTTCTCCAGATTTTCGTCACCAGGCCAAAGTGAATACGCCCTGATGGTAAACCAACGCGCTGGAGCCGAAGGAATGGTATTTAAACGTACCGCCTGTGAACTAAAGGCATTGGGTAACATCTGACCAGGTTGCAAATAAGAGGTGTCGCGGTAAGTAGTACCCAATATTTCCACCACCACGGGAATCACTGTATCAATGGTTTGCAAGCCAAAATTCCGCATGCGTAAGAATACCCCTACGGAATCACCAGCCAATATCTGGAAGTTGTTGTTTGCCATGCTTATCTCTTGTCCAAATGCATTGGAAGCCAAGGTTGTAAGTGCTAAGTCGCGCTGTGGCGGTAAGCGTAAGGTCAAATCATCAATCAACACCCCATTCGCCTGAATACTCGCATTAGAACGGAATACAAAGCGGAATTTAACACTTACGGCGCCATTAGCCCCCTGGAATTGAGGCTCAACCAATCGACGCTCACAGCGCTCCCAACCTGAGGTAGTTCCATCCCAGGCACCACCTATTGCACCTTGCAAACCTGTTATATTCGGGCGGTTATACCAATTGGTCTGGTTAGTATCGGTCGCAAAGCTCGTTCCAAGTTTCTGCCAAGTTGGCGTGGTAGCGTTGATATTGGTAGAATATTCTACCCAGAAGCCGTCTCCTGCACCCGGAATACCGGGCAAGGTATTGGCATTGCCGTTATTGATATCGCGCCACTGCCAAAAAGATAGGATCGCATTTTCGGCCTGGCTAAAGTCAAATACCGGTGATTCAAGTATGTACCAGACGTTGTTAGGGTAATTGCCATTAATAGGCCCCGGCATCCAGGCGTTCGGTGCCGATCGTGCACTGTTAAGTGTTGATTTGGCCGGAGCGCCACGCACCCAGCCACCTGGAGTAAGGCTTGGTGCCGTCAATGAACCCGTAGCAATCCATGGTCGCCACACATCGGAGGCATCAAAGTTGTCGTTAAAGGGGAAACGGATACCACCCAACGATACGAACTGACGTGGTGAAGCCGGATCAGGATCGATGCGGAAATTGGCGCGCACTGAAGCATCAATGGCACGCACATAATACGATACGGTATCGCTATCACTGGTTGATGGTATGGTACCAATCCAGTTACAATAATCCGTGGTTACTGGGTTGCGTACCATGCCTACGGTATCCCAACTGCCGCTATTCACCCGGTAATACAGGAATACGGTGTCGATTCCAGAACCATCTAAAGCACGAACGCCCACATTAAAAGGACCTAAATTAAATATCGCTCCTAAAAACACATCACACTGGGCAGAGGTGCTTGGCCAGAAAATATCCGGGTCGCCTGAGGCCCAAAAGCGCCAGAAGGCAGCGGTATCCGGACGAATGGTGCGGAAACGGCGTGCAGAATTATCTACAGCTTCAATGTAATAATCAACCGTATCACCATCTATTGGGGTAATGGTATCGCGATAGGTGATACCCGAAATCAAAGGCATCCGTTTCAACTGCCAAGGCCCGCTGTTCAGGCGGTAGTGCAAAATGGCCGAATCGATACCCGAGGCATCGGAAATATTGGCCTGAATGGCAAAGGGGCCGGCCGAAAACTGATATCCCGTGATTGGCGTATGCGTAACCGTTGGGAAAAACGAGGCCAAATAGGTAATGACTGTGTCGCCCGGTGTGCTTTGTAAGGGGAAATATTTTACGTTTTGCAGGGGCGACGAATCGCGCGCCCGAAGAAAATATCGCACAGTATCGCCATCGCTTACCCGGCTGGTATCCAGCAAACCCGACCACGTTAGGGTAGTTCCCTGGCGATTGAGTTGCATGGAGTCGTAAGGACTGCTGTTAACGCTGTAAAAGGCCCATACATCACCAACCCCCGTTGAGTCGCAACCAAAGCTGTCGCGCACGGTAGCCGAAATGGTTTGGGTGATATTAAATTGCATGCCGGTAATGGGGGTATGCGTAATGAGCGGGGGAATCACTTCGGAGAAGGCACGCGTAACCAATACGCTATCGAGCAACCAGCCATAGCCAGGGCCAAGTGGCGGGTTAGGACCCATGCCGTTGTTGTTGTTGTCGCGCATCCTAAAGCGAATACGTACATCGGCCTGATTCGAAGCGATATTGGAGATATCGAATCGTTCTTGCTTCCACCAGGCAGCTGTAGGCACTGCAGCTAAATTTGCCAATTGCCAATCTACCGGATAGCTGAATTGCGAAAAGGAGCCTTTAGCCCTGAAGTCGCCAGAGGTGCCTAAATACAAACAGTTGGCACCGGTTAGCGGGGTCCAGGAAGTACCACCGTTTACCGAAATCTCCACCCTTGCCGAGTCAATCTGTTCAATTTTACAGATGTGGGCAAAATCGAGCCAGACCTTAAAACTACCTACTGTAGAAAAGGGCTCAGAGGTGAGGGTAGCCTGGGGCACTGCTTGCGACACCCTTCCTCTTGCGGCCTGCCCACCGGTTGCATTCGTGGGAAAACGATAGTTGGCATCTATCTCCCAACCCGGAGTTCCCGTTCCCGTCATACTATCGAAAGGGGTTGGCTGCTCGAAGGAAGTGAAGAAAGAAACCGACACACCGGGTGGCAAAACCGTAGGTTGTGCCAAGGCGGCAACACTTACAAAAAGGGCAAAAAAGAGTAATCTATAAAATTTCGTCATCGCAACATGGTCAATTAACCTTGCTAATTTATGGGATAAGTTCACAAGATTAAAATCTTAGTAGTTCTTTTAATTGGATTTTAAAGCGCTCCACTCCCAAAAACTGCTTTTCGAGGCTGATCGCGAAGGGTACTGGGGTATCGAGCGCACCATGCCGCATCACGGGTGCATCGAGGTATTTGAAGCATTTTTCGGAAATTACGGCAGCGAGCTCGGCTCCGATGCCTCCGGTAATACAGTCTTCGTGCAACACAAAGGCCCTGCCTGTTTTTTTTACCGAGTTTAATACGGTTTCCTCATCCCAAGGAAGTAAAGTACGCAAATCGATGAGTTCCACATCTACTTCCGGCATTTCGTCGAGGGCCTGCTGCGCCCAATGCACCCCCATACCATAGGTAATGATGGTGGCTTCGGTACCGGCACGTACTGTGCGTGCTTTGCCTACCGGGAGTGTATAATACGCCTCCGGCAAAGGGCCGTTGATACTGCGGTACAAGGCCTTGTGCTCAAAAAACAGGTAGGGATTTGGGTCTTCGAAGGCCGTCAGCAGCAAGCCTTTGGCATCGTAAGGGTTCGAAGGGTACACAATTTTCAGGCCCGGGGTATGGAAAAACCAGGCTTCGTTCGATTGCGAGTGGAATGGCCCCGCTCCTACGCCGGCCCCTGTAGGCATACGCACCACCACATCGGCATGCTGCCCCCAGCGGTAATGTATTTTGGCAAGGTTGTTTACAATTTGGTTGAAGCCTACGGTCACAAAATCGGCAAACTGCATTTCCATCATGGCCTTACGACCTTTGATGCTAAGACCCAGTGCGGCCCCCAAAATGGCTGACTCGCATAACGGGGTGTTTCGTACCCGCGCTTTGCCAAAACGCTCGGTAAAACCCTGGGTAATCTTAAACACCCCACCATAGTCTGCTATGTCTTGACCCATAAGCACCAATCCGGGATGTTGCTCCATGGCTTGCGCCAATCCTTCGCTTATGGCATCGATAAATCGCTTTTCAGGCCCTGTATTTTCGGGAGCCGGATTGGGCCGCGCTTCATAAGGCGCATACACCGCCGCCATTTCAGTACCCAAATCGGGCACCACTTCGGCTTCGGCAAATACCTGTTGTAAGGCCGTATCGATGGCTTGCTGGTGTTTTTGGGTGATTTGAGCCTTGATTTCGGAGCTTAGCACGCCTTCCGACATCAAATACGTCTCGTAATTGGCAACAGGATCTTTGGTGGCCCAATGATCGAGCAGGTCGGTTGGTACATACTTAACGCCCGAAGCTTCCTCGTGCCCACGCATTCTAAAAGTGATGCATTCCAACAACACCGGGCGTGGGTTTTCGCGCATCGATGCCGCCAATTCCGAAACCGTTCGATGTACCTCAAGCAGGTTGTTGCCGTCGATTTGAACGGCCTCCATGCCATAACCGATACCTTTATCGATAAATTGCTTGCAACGAAACTGCTCATTCGAAGGAGTCGATAAGCCGTAGCCGTTATTTTCGATCACAAAAATCACCGGTAATTCCCAAACCGCAGCTACATTCAAAGCTTCATGAAAATCGCCTTCACTGGTGCCACCATCGCCACTAAAGGCTAAGGATACTTTGCCTTCCCCATCAAGTTTGTGCGCGAGGGCAATGCCATCGGCTATGGCCAATTGCGGCCCCAGATGCGAAATCATACCCACAATATGGTGCTCGCTACTACCAAAATGAAACGACCGCTCCCGCCCTTTGCTAAAACCGGAGCCTTTGCCT
The DNA here is from genome assembly GCA_046291695.1 of Bacteroidia bacterium. Taxonomy (GTDB): domain Bacteria; phylum Bacteroidota; class Bacteroidia; order UBA7662; family UBA7662; genus PNNG01. The sequence goes on along the minus strand of JBKBSO010000013.1, from coordinate 95,818 downwards.
TGCAGTTGTGCAAAGAGCCTCGGCAGTGGCATTTGTCGACTCGTAAATACACCCAAATTGCGGTGTAAAGGCATGATGTATTCATCGGTATGTAAGGCCATGGTAGCCCCCACCGCAATGGCTTCCTGGCCTATGCCCGAAAACCATTTACTCACCTTGCCCTGTCGGAGCAAAATGAGCATTTTTTCTTCTATCATGCGGGGAAGTAAAATGGCATCGTACAAACCCAACAGGTCTGCATCGGTATAATGTCCGCGTTTAAATTCCATACTTTAATGAGCTGGATGGCGCTCACGCCATTGTTTATTGAATGATTTGACCGCCACTTCCGGCAAAGCACGTCGCTTTCCCCAACTGGCCTTGAACAGGTATTTTAACAGGTAATTCTTCAGCTTACCGCCGGTGAGGTCCATAAAACGCCTGCTAAGCATGGCCTTACGCCAATACTTCCACATCTTGTGGTCTTTGGCCGGTTGCAGCCCCTGCCCCACGGCCTGACGACGGTTCACCAGCAATAACTCATGCAAATCGATCTTCACCGGACAAACACTGGTGCAGGCTCCGCAAAGCGATGAGGCCTGACTCAAGTGCTTAAACTCGGCCATACCTTGCATATGTGGACTGATGACCGAGCCAATCGGGCCGCTATAGGTAGTGCCGTAACTATGTCCGCCTATGTTGCGATAAACCGGGCAAGCATTTAAGCAAGCCCCGCAGCGGATGCAAAACAGCGACTGCCGCATCTCAGTATCCGCCATTACATCGGTTCGGCCATTGTCCAGTAAAATCACATACATTTCTTCCGGGCCATCGCTTTCACCCTGGCGGCGAGGTCCGCTTACCAGAGAGTTGTACACAGTAATTTGCTGGCCTGTGCCGTGACTGGCCAATAGGGGCCAAAACAAATCCAGGTCGGCAGCCGACGGAATCACCTTTTCGATGCCGGCTATGGCAATGTGCACCCTTGGAAAACTCATGCTCAGGCGAGCATTTCCCTCGTTTTCGGTGATAGCAATGCTTCCTGTATCGGCCACAATAAAGTTTGCTCCGGTGATGCCTACCTCGGCTCGGGTATATTTATCGCGCAGTAATTTACGAGCTACCAAGGTAAGCTCCTCGGGGGATAAACCAGGCTCGGTATTCAGCTTGCGGTGAAACAAATCGGCAATGTCTTCCTTCGATTTGTGCATGGCCGGGGTTACAATGTGGTAAGGTGGCTCCCCGTCAATCTGTTGGATAAATTCCCCCAAATCGGTTTCTACTACTTCTACCCCGTTTTTTTCTAGGGCATGGTTCAAGCCAATTTCTTCGGTGACCATACTTTTCGATTTCACCACCAGGCGGGCACTTACGCGTTTCATAATGCGTAGTATTTCGCGAATGGCTTCATCCGCATCTTGGGCCCAAATTACCCTTCCCCCATTTAAATGAAATTGATTTTCGAACTGAAGCAGGTAAGGCTCCAACTGTTCGATGGATTTCCACTTGATAAAGTTGGCCCTATCGCGCGCCAAATCCAAATCGGCATAACGTTGCTTTCCTGCCAATACAGCCTGATCATAACGCCCCATATTGAAACTGATTTTGCGGCGATGCTCCAAATCAAAAGGCTTCTCGGCTGCCTTTTGTGCAAAAACACGTTCGTGTGCCATCAGTTTGTGATGCGAAGTCTAGCGCTGCGGCTTGCCAATTCCCAGCTGAGGTGTAATATATATTCGGTATTCCGTTTGAGCCGGTCAAAATCAATTTTGTCGAGGGTGTCGCCAGGCTGGTGGTAGTCGTCGTGCACCCCGCTAAAGAAAAATACACTGGGAATGCCATGTTTGGCAAAATTGTAATGATCGGAGCGATAATAATAGCGATTCGGATCTTTCGGGTCGTTGTAGGTTAAATCCAAATCGATTTCGCAACACTGCTGGTTGATGAGCTCGGCCAAGTCGTGTAAATCCTTGCTGATACGATCGGCGCCAATGAGGTAAAGATAATTGTCTTCGGCTTTGTGTTTGTTGTCGTGTCGTCCAATCATGTCGATATTCAGATTGCTCATGATGCTTTCGAGGGGAAAGTTATCGTTGGAGGTGAACCATTTACTGCCTAACAAGCCAATTTCTTCGCCCGACAGCCAGAGGAAAATGATGCTCCGTTGCGGTCGGATACCCTGCATTTGCCATTCGCTATACTGGCGGGCAATAGATAAAAGTGCAGCCGATCCGCTGCCATTGTCATCGGCACCGGGATGTAATTTTCCGTCGTGCACACCCAGATGATCGAGGTGGGCGCTCAAAATCACATATTCTTCAGGTAATTGCTCACCACGAACCATTCCGGCCACATTAGGTACTTCCATGCGACGGTGACGTACCTCCACCACAAGCTGCAAGGGGCCTTCAAATGCTTTCACCACACCCCTTTTGTTCTTGGAAGCAGCCGCTAACAGTTTTTTAGCCTTAATGCCATAGGCTTTCATCAACTTTTTGCCAGCCTTGGGCGACAATACAAAAAGGGGCACCTTGCTGCCTGCGTCTCCCCTTTCACGTTCTTCCAGGGTAAGGCTCAAGCTGATGCGCTCACGGGTTAGGCGAGCAACCATGGCATCCTTTTCTTTTTTAAAGTCTGGGTCGATGAGAATAATGGCCCGTGGGTTGTGCTTGGCCAGGTTGGCATACTGCTGGCGCCAATTGCCCATGTCGATGCTGCCATCTGCTGTCCTTTCACCGGGTACCGCAAGCACTACCTTACCCTTAATGTCGGCTGCTTTCAGGTCCTGCGCCTCGCCATAGCCAACAAAAAGCAATTCATCGGAACTTAAACTACCGTTTGATAGGCCTGTACCTGTAAACAAATCTTTGCCCAACAGCAACTTCTTTTTACCGAAAACCACGCTGGCACCTATAAGTTGCTCCGATTTATAGGGCACCATTTGGTAATGCGGGTATAAATCGTGCTGCCCCGAAATAAGGGGCACAGGATCAAGAACCATTTCCGTGAGTTTTTTAGCTACATATTCGGCAGCCCGGTCGTAACCCTCATGCCCGGTTGCCCTACCCGCCATTTCAGGGCCGGTAAGCTTCATCAAATCAAGTAAAAGGGTATCGCGCGCTATGGAAGTTGGTAGCAAACTACTTTCTACCTGCGCATACAGCGAAGTGCCGGCCAGCAGGCATGCTGCCAGAAACAGTTTTTTTAGCATGGAATTTTATTTACGCGGCTCTGGTGACGACCACCTTCGAAAGCGGTAGTTAAAAATACCTCTACCATTTGGTAAGCCAACTCCTCTGATAAAAAACGGGCAGGCAAACAAAGTACGTTCGCATTGTTGTGCTGACGTGCCAGGGCGGCCAGTTCTTTTTCCCAGCAAAGCGCGGCGCGTATGCCGGCATGTTTGTTGGCCGTCATGCAAACTCCGTTTCCGCTGCCGCAGATGAGGATACCCAAACTATGGCCATCGGCCGCTACCGCTTGGGCCAAAGGGTGTGCAAAGTCGGGATAATCTACCGATTCGGCACTAAAGGGGCCATGGTCGGTGATGTGAACCCCGGCAGCTGCCAATTTTTCAGCGATGTTTTTTTTAAGTTCGTAGCCGGCATGATCGCCGCCCAGATGCACATGATTACTTAAGTAAGTCATTTTAACTGTTTATGAGTTCGGAACGTTTGCGTTCAACACGCTTCACCACCACAATGCTGATTTCGTACAACAAAACTAAGGGTATCGCCATCAAAATCATACTACCCACATCCGAAGGTGTGATCATGGCTGCCAAAATCATGTTGATAACCATGGCCATGCGTCGACTCTTGCGCAAAAAATCGGCACTAATGATACCTACTCGAGCTAAAAAGTAGGCCAGCATAGGCAATTCAAAAATAAAGCCTGAAGCCAGCACCAGGGTACTCAGGGTTCCGGTATAAGACCTAAGGGTAATTTGATTGGCCACCTCAGCGCTTACCTGATAAGAGCCCAGAAACAATATGCTTACCGGAGCCAGTGCAAAATAGCCAAAGAGAACGCCAATAAAAAACAGCATGCTGATGTAAAACACCATGCCCCTGGCGGCTTTGCGCTCATTGGTATGCAGGGCGGGCTTAATGAAAAGCCATAATTCAAAGGCCAAGTAAGGGAAAGCCAGGATAATGCCCGCGTACAACGAAATGGTGATGTGCTGCATAAACTGCCCGGTCATGTCGATATTGGCGACTACGAAACCTATTTTATCGATGCACAACCCACCCAAAAAACTGTACATCTCACCCAATCGACAAAAAAAGCGGTAGGTTAAAAAATCGGTGTTTTTCGGGGCCAGTATGATTCCGTCGAAAATGAACGACTTCATGCTGAAGGCGACCACTGCCAAGAGTATCACGGCAATGGCCGAACGCAATAAGTGCTTACGTAATTCTTCGAGATGATCGAAAAACGACATTTTTTTTTCTTCCTGCTCAAACTGATCGGTATAACTCAAAGCTTAATTTTTTCGGCACAAAGATAAGGGCTGCACATAGATATGTTAGCCAAGAAAACCAAAGAGTTGAAAGCACAAAAGCGGCCTTAAACTCCCATTTTACCCGGATTAAGGATTCCCTTAGGATCGAATAACCTTTTGATGCCCTGCATGAGCGTCATTTGGGTGTGATCAAATACAATGTCGAGATAGGCTTGCTGCACCAAGCCAATACCATGCTCGCCACTGATAGTGCCCCCGAGCCGGTGTACTTCTTCAAAAATTTCTCGAATACCCTTGCTAACCGTATGTTGCCAGGCTTGCTCACTCAAATCGCCCTTGATGATGTTTACATGCACATTCCCATCGCCGGCATGGCCGTAACAAACCGATTGAAAACCGTATTTTTCACCTACTTCCTTTACCTTGCGGATAAGTTGTGGCAAGCTGGCGCGAGGCACCACCGTATCTTCCTCCTTATATACAGAGGTAGCCTTTACAGCATGGGCCACATTCCGTCGCAGCTTCCAGAGCATTTCTTTTTGTTCGCTGCTTTCGGCCAGTAAGACCTCATCGGTGTCGAAATCTTCGAGTAGGCTGTACAATTGCTCGGCTTCCTGATGAAGCTGCTCCGGAAAATTGCCATCCAATTCAATGAGCAAATGGGCCTGTACTTCATCCGGCAATTCAATCGGCTGTTTGAGGTATTCGGCTGCCCATAGAATGGCTTCGCGCTCCATAAACTCCAGGGCCGAGGGCACAATACCCGCCCGGAAAACCGCCGAAACCGCCGCACAGGCCGATTCAAGGCTTTTAAAGGGCACCAACATCAACAAATTGTGCTTCGGATAGGGAATCAACCTGAAAACGGCCTTGGTAATGACCCCCAAAGTGCCCTCACTACCCACCACCAATTGGGTTAGGTTGTAGCCCGTGGCATTTTTAAGTACGTTGGCGCCGGTCCAAATGAGCTCGCCTGAGGGCAAGGCCAGCTCCAGATTCAGCACATAGTCGCGGGTAGTACCGTATTTCACTGCACGGGGCCCTCCGGCCGATTCAGCCAGATTGCCCCCAATGAAACAACTTCCCCGGCTCGATGGATCAGGCGGGTAATAAAGTCCCAGCTGCTCTACGGCCTCCTGAAATTGCTGGGTGATGACTCCCGGCTCTACAATAGCTTGCAAATTTTGCTCGTCGATGCGCAGGATGCGATTCAAAGCGGCCGTACTTAACACCACCCCAGCTTGCACCGGTAGCGCGCCTCCACTTAAACCAGTGCCTGCACCCCGGGTGGTTAGCGGAACACCAAACCGGTTGCAGCAGGCCAAAACAGCGGCCACTGCCTCGGCGCTGTGTGGTTCAGCCACCAAATCGGGCATATAACAAAGGTCCTCGGTTTCATCGCGCCCATAGGCTTCAAGCTCATGGTGTATAACACGCCCGGGAAAGCAGGCCGCTTCAAGCGCCGCTCTAAAGTCAACTGGCAACATTGGCATGGGCGAAGATACATGAGACGACGCAATTTATCGACTTCCTCCATCCTGCTTTAATGTAAATTGATACCCATTAGGGCTGGCGTAATACAGCCTCAACTGCCGGCAATCACCACCACCCACTTCCCGCTAGCAAACCAATTACCGCCAACCAAGGCAAGCCCTGCTAAGCCGCTGAAAAGCAGTTTTTTTCTTGGCTACCGAAAAAGCCCTACTATTGTCAAACCAATGAGACAATAGTTCAAATTTCAGCTGCTTTCAGTCACTAGATTTGGACTATTAAACCATTTCTTATGAAAAATATACTAGTCCCCATCGATTTCAGTCCACAAACCGAAGCTGCCTTAGCGCATGCCCTCATCATGGCAAAAAAAGCACAGTCGGAGATTATACTGCTTCACATGGTCAAATCAATTGATGACCGGGCAGGGGCACTTAGCACACTCAACCAACTTGCACAGAAGCATCTAAAACCGGGTGTAAACATCAAAACTGAAGTACGAGTGGGGCCTGTTGAGCACATTGGGATAGCTGCTGCTGAACTGGAAGTAAATTTGGTATACTTAGGCACACACGGTTTAAAAGGCCTGCAATACCTATTCGGAAGCAAAGCCTTACAGGTTATTACCAAATCAAAATCGCCTTACATCATTGTGCAGGATGCACCCATGCGCACCGAAATAAAAAACATTGTTGTGCCTATCGACTACATTGTTGAAGAAAAGCAAATCCTGCATCCGGTGATTAACCTGGCTCAAGTATTTGGCTCGCGGGTACATCTTTTTGGCGCAAAATATGAGGATGAGTTTCTCAAGAAAAAAACAGAACTGAACCTACAGTACACCAAAAAAATGCTCGATAAGCACAATCTCGAATATATTGAGCTGGCCAATACCCCCAAGAAAAACTACCTGAACGATATGCTGGTTTATGCAAATGCGGTGCAGGCCGACCTGATTGCCATCATCAACCACAAAGAAGATGGCTACAAAAATCTCTTCGGAACCCATTTCGACCAGGCAGTTATCACCAACCCCCATAAAATTCCCGTGCTGGTGATGAATTACAAGCAGATTTACAAAGTGGTAGATTTGTTTACCGGCATTGCCATGGTATCATGATTGGCAGCGGCGACATCAGTTCACAGGAACTCATCAGACTACTGGCCCGGGCCGGACTTAATTTGAGCGCAGAATTCAGCACTCCCTTACATCAGCTGATTGGTCCACTTGAAAAACTGCTGGAGCTGGAACAAGAACCCGAGAAACTCGAGCAGCTGCGACTTGTCCTCCAGAATGCTTATCGTTTTCATTCGTTGGTAGGCGTAGTTGAAGAGATTGCTGCACTTGAAGTGGGCGACAACAAACTCGTTTTTCACCAATCGGATGTGGTAAAATTTGTGGCTGGTGTATTACAATCCTTCCAAAAAGTAGCAGCCCAACGGAACATAGAGCTCCATTTTCATACCGCCATTGAAAGCATGCCGGTATATTTCGACTTTGCCAAGCTACAGCGTATAGTTTACACTTTGGTTGCCAATGCCATACGCTACAGCGACAAAGAAATGTCGGACATAAGGGTTAGTATGCAGGCGGTAAAAGGGCAATCGTTGATTTGTTTGAATATCAGCGACAATGGTGTAGGTATTGTAGCCGATAAAATCCCCTTCCTTACCAATCCTTTTTATGAAGACCCATTACATTTGCAATTATACCAAAGCACCAGTTTGAGCTTGTACCTCATCAAAAGACTGCTCGATTTGGTTGGGGGCAGTATGAATTACTTCAGCCAAAAGGGATCGGGCACTACGGTGGAGGTTTATTTCCCTGTGTTTAGCGATGCTGCCAGTATTCCATTTCAAAAGTTTTCCATCGACAAGCAGCTCATTCCCGAGCTCATTCAAATGAATGAATGGGTAAAAGAAGTGGATACCTATGAAATTTTAGACCACCAACCCGACTTGGAAAAGAAGCAGCCTCTTTTGCTTATTTTTCATGATGAGCAGCCACTTTCGGCCCGTATGCTGCTCCGTTTCAAGGAGAAGTTTAAAATCATTCTCGCTAGCAAAAACAACAAAATGATGCAATTGGCGATGGAACATCAGCCCGATTTAATTTTACTCTCATCGGATTGGAATGAACAACTCAAAGCCTGTATAGACTTTTTGAAACACAACAAACTTACAGCCCACATCCCTTTGTTTTGGCTTACCCAAAATCTAAGCGAACTGCAACAGCTCGAAGCCAGCAAAGCCGGACTCGACGGGATGGCCAATCACGAAGCAAATGAGACACTCATACTGTTATTGGTACAAAATTTATTGAATAACCGAAAGTTGGCCTTTGCCTATGCATCAAAAAAATCGCTCGACCAACTAAGTCGGCCGGCCCATGCCCCCAGTATGGAAGAGAGCTTTTTACAACGACTGCACAGTGTGATCGAAAGCAAACTATCGGATGCTCATCCCGACGTAAACGACTATTGCGAACTTATGCATTACAGCCGGGCGCAATTGCACCGTAAAATCAAAGACATTACCTCCATGTCGACGAGCAACTATATCCGGCACCACAAGCTTAAACTGGCCCTTAAAGACTTACAAGATGGTAGGGCTACGGTTTCTGAAATCGCATACAAATACGGTTTCGGTAGCTTGGCGTATTTCTCCAGGGTGTTCAAATCAAGCTTTGGGTTAAACCCCTCAGAAGTTCGAAACAAAACAAAATGACTAAAAATACCCCATTTATGATACAATAGTTCAAATCTTAGGGGTTTCCTTGCTCTAGCTTTACAAAACCAAACTAAACCTATTTTTTCTTTTCACTTTTAATTTACCCACATGGCAGAACTAACGAACCTGAACCCGCGCGGTATCCGGGTAAGTCCCGATTACGAACAAACAACCTATCATTTCTATTTCTGCATCATCGATGTGATGGCCACTGATGAAATTGACCCCAACAAATTCAGCATGTCACCCATTAGAGCCGGTGCCACTGAAGTCCATTTTCAGTACAGTGGCACTTTGGTAGAGCCTACCAGTCCTACGGGCCGGATTAGCATCATGCTGCCATTGATACACGACCAGAATCTGGCTCAGCCTAATTTCGAAGGAACCAATTTAAGTTTCACCATTACCGATGCAGCTGGTAACAGCGCCAGAGGCAACCCAAACCAAGGCCGACCTCCGGTGGTACCTGCGGTGGATCTTTCGGAACAACTAATCGCAACCATTTTAATTTTCAACAGTGAGACAACAGATTCAGCATTCGTGGGGCTCATCGTGAACACAGCCTATAATTTAGACGGTACTAGTTCGGAAGGTGGTTATGGAAACCTGCTTACGCTGTTCAGTGAAGATCAAGTGCTTTATGGTGGCTTGAGTGAGCAAGATGGCTTGCCACCCCTTGCCGCCTTTGGGGTTATGCCGTATGATCCGAATGGGTACCAAAAAGTCTACATTTCTGCTTCAGAAAACGTGCATTCTGAGGAATATGCTTTTGAATGTAATAGTTACCACACTTTCTAAATCCCTCCTTCCAGCCCTATATGCGTTTATTGCGTCAAAGCGTCGTTTTTAGTCTGTTATTTTCGTTGGCTGCATTGAGCTGTTCAGCAAAGGCAGACACGAGCTACGTGCTGGAACTGCTCAACCGCTCCACCGCTTGTCAGCGCACCAACCTCGATTCGTGCTGGGCGTTGGCCGAGGAAGCCTTGGAACTGTCTCAGCGCCTCGATTTCGAGCCGGGCATCCGCGGTGCCAACATCCGGCTCGGTTCGGTACTCATGACCAAGGGGGCTAATGATGCTGCGCTCGTTTATCTCGAAAAGGCCTTGGCCATTGATCTAGCCGCCAATCAATACAAGCGTGCAGCTGGCGACTACATTCTTTTGGCCTATGCTCACTCAGCTATGGGAGCCAAGGCCAAGGCATTTACCGCCCTTTATGAAGGCATTCGTTACAGCGAGATGATCAACGATACCGCCTTGCAAATCATGATTTACAACACCTTAGGCGATTTAAACGCCGACTACCAGGAAGAGGCAGCGGCCTTACAAGGCTACTCCAGCGCCTTGCGTTTGGCTAAGCTGAGTGCCAACCTCTATGCTGCTGCGGCGGCCTACATCGGCATCGGCAATGTGTACTACAACCGCGGCTCCTATGCCGAAGCCCTCAACCGCTACCTGAAAGCAGACTCACTTGGCAGACTTGCCGGCGACGAGATCACCGTGGCTCAAAACCTAAACAACATTGCCCTCTGCTTCGAAGGCATGGAGGTTTACGAGCAGGCCCTGCCTTTTTTTCATGCAGCCCTCGACATATACACCCGTTTCGCCATGGCCAGTGAAACCGCCAATGCCTACTACAACATGGGCAACCTTTACTTGCGCACCCAAAGGCTCGACAGCGCCATTGTGTATTTAGAAAAGGCCATTTCGCTGGTGATGGAGTTGGGCGAATTGGGGCGACTGGTGGCCTGCTACGACAAGCTTTCGCTGGCGTACGCTGCCAGTAGCGACTTTTCGAAGGCATTTCAGTTGCGTTTGCGGCACAGCGTGTTGAACGATTCCCTCTTGAATACCAACAAGGTTGCCATCATCAGCGAGCTCAAGACCAAATACGACACCGAGCAAAAAGAACAAGAAATCAAGCTATTGCAGGTAGAAAACAGCGTGAAACTACGGCAGCGAAATTTGTTTCTCGGCGGCACCCTTATTTTGCTTCTGGTGAGCTTTGTGCTTGTTTTCCAAGGCAGAAGACTGAGGAATGCCCGCAATCGAAGCAACAAACTCTTGCTGAACATCCTTCCGGCTGAAATTGCTGAAGAGCTGAAGACCCAAGGACACTCACAAGCCCGTTTATACGAAAACGTGAGCGTCCTTTTTACTGATTTCGTGAATTTCACGGGCATCAGCGAAGCCTTGAGTCCGACTGAGTTGGTGGCTGAGATCCATAAAAACTTCACCGCCTTCGATGAAATCATTGAAAAGCATGGCCTCGAAAAAATCAAGACCATTGGTGATGCCTACATGGCCGTTTGTGGCTTACCCCAGCCAACTAAAATGCATGCACAGGCTGTGGTGCGGGCTGCCTTCGACATCAACGATTACATGCAAAAACAGCCTGGCAAGTTTCAAGTCCGCATCGGCATCCATTCTGGGCCCGTGGTAGCTGGCATAGTAGGCATTAAAAAATACGCCTACGACATTTGGGGCGACACCGTGAACACGGCCGCGCGTATGGAGCAAAACTCCGAGGCCGGAAAAATCAACATCAGCGAAGCAACTTACAAGCTGGTGAAGGACGAATTTAAATGCATTTTACGAGGCAAAATCGCCGTTAAAAACAAAGGAGAGGTGGCGATGTATTTTGTAGAATCGGCCACAGGCCCTATCTTTATACATGGCCAAAACCCTGATATTCAACAAAAAAACCAACAAGTATGAACTATAGCATGTCAGATCAATTTGACCGCATCGCGCCCATTTGGCTCGATAAATTGGAGAAGGAGCTTAAGCCCGAATTACAGTACCACAGCATCAACCATGTTCTGTCGGTCATTGAACGTGTTGAATTCATCGGCTCCTATGAGGGTTTAGCACCTAATGAGGTAGCCTTGGTGAAAATTGCAGCACTTTTTCATGACAGTGGTTTTTTGATAAGTCCTACCAACCACGAAGCCACCAGTTGCGAGATTGTGCGGGATACCTTGCCCGATTATGGCTTTTCGAGTACCGATATCGAGCACATTTGCGATATGATTATGGCGACCAAGATCCCCCAATCGCCCAAAGACCTCATGGGTATGGTGTTGTGTGATGCTGATTTAGATTATTTAGGAACGGATGATTACGAAGGTCCAGCCAATCAGTTACGCGATGAGCTCACCGCTATGAATTTTGACTTGCAGCATGGTAAGTGGCTCGACTTGCAGATCAACTTTTTGGAGGCGCATCATTTTTTCACCTCTTATGCGCATGAGCACCGTGATCCACAAAAGCAATTGCATTTGCGGAGGTTAAAATTGCAAAAGGAACGGATACAGCATCACCCGAAATAACCAAACAGAATTCTTCCAGAACGCCTGAAACAGAAAAACCAAAAACCGAATCGCATCAATGAAAAAAGTAATTATTTTAGGTGGAGGTGTAGCCGGCATGAGTGCAGCGCACGAGTTGATAAACCGCGGCTTTGAAGTTGAAGTATATGAACGGCAGCTGCGTTATGCAGGTGGCAAAGCCCGAAGTGTAGATGTGCCCGGAACGGCGATATCTCCTTTTTATAAGCCACTTCCTGGAGAACATGGGTTTCGTTTTTTTCCTGGCTTTTACAAGCATATTACCGATACCATGAAGCATATTCCCTTTGAGAAAGGGAAAAGTTGCTTCGATAATCTGGTTCCAACCAAAAGCGTTGAAACCTTACAAATAGGCAAATTACCCATTGTATTGCCGGTAAATTTCCCCAGTTCTTACAAAGATGTCTTTAAAATCTTTGAAAGTTATTTACAATCAAAAACCGAGCTTACCGAAGCTGAACTACATGCATTTACGCACCGTATCTGGCAATTGATGACTTCCTGTAGCGATCGCTTTTTGAACGAATATGAACAAATCAGCTGGTGGGAATTTATGGAGGCCGATAAGTTCAGCAACAATTACCGATCGCTTTTGGTAGAAGGCCTTACACGCTCCTTAGTGGCTGCAAAGGCACAAAAAGCAAGTACCAAAACTGTAGGCACTGTACTGCTGCAGCTTTTGTATTTGATGATTAATCCTACCAAAGGCAATACCGACTGTGTATTAAACGGCCCCACCAACGACGTTTGGCTTAATCCATGGCTTAGCTATCTCACCGAAAAAGGGGTAAAATACGTTAAAGGAAAAGAAACTGTTGAACTCCTGCTTACCGACAACCAAATTTCGGGCGCATTAATCAGAGATGTGGACAATCCCACGGTTACACAAATCGTTACCGGTGACTATTATTTACTAGCAGTGCCAGTAGAGGTGGCGGCAAAGCTCATTACCCCTGAATTATTAAAAGCCGATGCCTCATTAAAAAACATCATCAAGTTAGCTCCTAATGTAGAATGGATGAATGGCATTCAATTTTACCTCACGGAACCATTTAATATGCACCGTGGGCACACCATTTATGCCAATTCGAACTGGGCACTAACCTCCATTTCACAAATTCAATTTTGGCAGGACTATGATATTGGTAGCCGTTTCGATGGTACAGTAAAAGGGGTATTATCCGTTGATATTTCCGACTGGACCAATCCTGGGAATTTTAACAAAAAGGCAGCTCAAGATTGTACGATCGATGAAGTTAAAGAAGAGGTCTGGAAGCAGCTCAAGCAGGAAATCAATTCATCGTTGGGACACGAAAGGCTGCGGGACGATATGTTGCGTTTTGTTCATCTCGACAGCGACATCTATCCAAGCTCCGATGAGCCTTCGCCACTTTTTACAAAGACCTTACCAACACCTGAAGCCAACAAAGTACATCATCTGTCGAATAAGGAGCCGTTGCTGGTTAATCAGGTAAATACATGGACCTTACGCCCAAACAGCTACACCGCCATCCCCAATTTGTTTTTGGCTTCTGATTACATCAAAACCAATACAGATTTGGCCACCATGGAAGGCGCCAATGAAGCGGCCCGAAGGGCTGTGAATAACATCATCATGAGTAGTGGACTCAAAGCCGAAATGTGCAAAATATGGAAGTATGAAACTCCGCTGGTGTTAAAAGAGCTTCAGCTACTCGACAAAAAGCGCTTCGACAAAGGCCTGGCATGGAAAAGCATTATAAAATGACTGTAATGGGACTGTTCGCCAATAGCTTAAGTCGTGAACCTGAAACCTCCAAGGTTGAGGGGGGCCGTGAAAAAAGGCTGAAAAGCTTTATAAGCATAACTTCCTTCTTTTCTCTGTTCTACGTTACCGTGAGTTACCTAATAGGTTTCTACATGGGCATTTATGTGATGTTTGGCAATTTTCTGTTTTTTGCTTTGCTGTTGTTGCTGTTTATGAAGCGGCAATGGGGGTATCGATTAATAGCGAATTTGTACATTCTCAATTGCATATTGGCCATTTTAATGTGCTCCTATTTTTCGGGTGGGGTAAACTCCCCTGTTTTGCCTTGGTTTGTGCTCATACCGGTTTGTTCTCTTCTATTGCTTTCAACCAGCCGGGATAGCACCTTATGGCTGCTGGTTATTTCCCTCATATTTATGGGGTATGGGTTTATGAATTACTTTGGGCATGGATTTCCTGTGCTTTATAACCAGAGCTGGGCCGATTTCTTTTTTATCGCCTGTTTTGCGGGGCTTGGTTTGATTGTTTTTATTGTAACCATGGTTTTTGAAGTATCGAAAGAAAAGGCCTACTCTGAAATATTCGAAAAAAACAAACTCATCGAATCACAAAAAGCAGAGTTAATGGCAAATACAGAATCGCTGAAAGAAGCGAATGCTGTAATCTCGTCAAATAACGAAGTTTTATCTAAGCAAAAGGAAGAGATTTTGCTGCAGCGTGATGCGCTGAATGAAGAAAAGGAAAAAAGTGATAAACTCTTACTAAATATACTACCGGAGTCTATTGCCTTGGAATTGAAAGTAAAAGGCAGTGCTACACCTCGGCTTTATAATACGGTAAATGTGCTGTTTACCGACTTTGTGAATTTTACCAATCTGGCAGAACAGCTTTCACCTGAAGCCTTAATTGACGAGCTCAATACCTACATCATTTCATTTGATAACATTATTCAAAAATTTGGTATTGAAAAAATAAAAACCATAGGAGATGCGTATATGGCCGCAGGTGGTTTGACCGTTGCCTCTCATGATGCCGTAAAGCAAACGGTTTTTGCTGCCCTAGAAATGCAGGATTTTGTAATCAAACGCAAAGCTCAAAAAGCTGCACTGGGGCAGGCTGCCTTAGAAATGCGCGTGGGCATACACACCGGGCCTGTGGTAGCAGGTATCGTGGGCGTTAAAAAGTTTCAATACGACATTTGGGGTGATGCCGTAAATACAGCCGCACGTATGGAACAAAATGGAGAAGTGGGTAAAGTAAATGTATCGCATAGCACCTACGAATTGCTAAAAGACGATGTACGCTTCACTTTAATAAGTCGAGGAAAGCTACTGGTTAAAGGCAAAGGCGAGGTAGAGATGTGGTTTGTTGAGCTAAACAAAAATGTAACTTAGTGCGAAAAACGCTCGTTTTATGCTTGTTGCTGCCCTTAACCAGTAATTCACAAAGCCGTTCTGACAGCCTTTTTGGCATCTGGCAAGATCATACCCAAACAGATACGAGTCGGGTAATTGCATTCCAAACCTATATCTGGGAACAATATGTATTTTCCAACCCTGACTCAGCAGTAATGTTAGCTGATCAACTACTGGAATATGCCAAAACGAAGAATCTTCCTTATGCAGAGGCGGTGAGTTTTAATCTTAAAGGAGCTTCCTACTCATATATGGGAAATTTAACGCAGGCCCTGGAAAATTATCATAAGTCGTTGGCCCTGTATAAAGCCTTACAACAGAAAAAAAACATAGCTACTGTACTTGGTAATATTGGCGGCATATTACAAGATCAAAGCGAATACACACAGGCGTTGGCGTATTATGAACAAGCCATGGCCGTGTTTAATGAAATTGGCGACCATGATGGTATAGCTTTTTCGCTTGCAGACATTGGGGCTGTACATACCCTTCAAGGAGCGTATATTTTGGCCTATAATTTTTTATTGAAAGCGGTAAAGTTAAGTGAAACGCTAGGTCAGAAACATGACATGGCCTACGGACTGTTAAGTCTTGGGAAGCTCGTTTTTTATCAAGGAGATTATGCCAGGGCAATCGAATTTTTTCAAGCGAGCTTAAAACTGGAAGAAGAATTCGGGTCTAAAATTGGTGTAGCAAATTGTTTAGGAAACATTGGGGATGTTTATAATCAAATTGATAACATTCCGCGCGCTTTAGAATATTACGAGAGGAGCCTCAAATTATTGCAAGAGACTGGTTACAAAGTAGGTATTGCCGAAGGTCAGCTTAATATGGGTAATATCTACTTAAAAAGGGGAGAAATTGAAAAGGGGGAGGATTATTATCAAAAGGCCTTGATCAATTACAAAGCCGTAGGCGATAAGCGCGGCATCGCAAACTGTTTGAGCTTCATGGGCGAAATACAGAGCAAACAAAATCTTTTTGAACAGGCTTTATCTTACCATCAAGAAAGTTTAGTTATTCGAAAGGCCATTGGAGATAAAGGGGGCATTACAAGCTCAATGCGCGATATGGGCAGGCTATATGCCCAGCAAGGAAAATACATTAAGGCCGCAGAATATTGCCGTATTAGTTTGACATTAGCAGAAGAGGAAGGCGCTTTAGACAAGCAAAAGAACGCATGTGAGTGCCTCTATGATGTGTATAAAGCCATGGGCAAAGGCAATGAAGCCTTGTTTTACATGGAAAAACTTCGGACAATAGAAGATAGTCTGAATACCAAGGAAATCACCCGAAAATTAGAGCAAATGGAATTTGCCAAGATGATGCTACAAGATAGCATTGCCAAAGCAGAGGAAGTACGAATGACTTCCGAGATCCACCAAATCGAGTTACGAAGGAAGAACCAAAGTCGTAACATATTCATTGGCTCCTCCCTTTTTCTACTTTTAGTTACGGGTGGTTTTTACAGTCGGTGGCGATATGTACGGCAATCGCGCGATATGATCTCCAAAGAACGCGACCGCTCCGATAACCTCTTACTCAACATCCTCCCGGCCGAAATAGCCGCAGAGCTCAAGGAAAAAGGCCGTGCCGATGCAAGGAATTTTGATAACGTGAGCATCCTCTTCACCGATTTTAAGGACTTCACCGAGCAAAGCGAAAAGATGAGTGCGAATGAGCTGGTGAACGAAATCAACCACTGCTTCGAGGCATTTGATAAAATCATGGAAAAGTATGGCATCGAAAAGATCAAAACCATCGGCGATGCCTATATGGCTGCGGGTGGCTTGCCGGTTCCTACAGCCGATTCGGTGAGGAATACCGTATTCGCTGCGCTCGAAATGCAAGGATTTATTAAGAATCGCAAAGCTAAAAATGAAGCCTTGGGCCATCCAGCTTTCGAAATGCGCCTAGGCATACACACCGGCCCAGTAATAGCCGGCATTGTTGGGGTTAAAAAATTCCAGTACGACATTTGGGGCGATACCGTAAATACAGCCTCACGGATGGAA
Organism: Bacteroidia bacterium; assembly: GCA_046291695.1. GTDB lineage: Bacteria > Bacteroidota > Bacteroidia > UBA7662 > UBA7662 > PNNG01. The sequence continues at coordinate 78,627 of JBKBSO010000013.1, read as the reverse complement.
TCATCAGGCGAAGTGGGTAAGGTTAACATCAGCCAGGCAACCTATGCCATCCTCCAGTATGAACCAGAGCTGTCTTTTGAAAGTCGTGGCAAAATAGAAGTAAAAGGCAAAGGAGAGGTCGAGATGTACTTTGTTCAACTAAAAACAGGCTAAACCATGAAAACCTACGGCATAGCAGTTTTATGGTTAGTTGTCATATGGAGCGCTGTTACCCGCGTGCATGCACAAAGACCATCAGCGCACAACAAAACATATCCTGTCGACAGCCTCCTACAGGCAAACGAGCGGTATGATAAACTCGATCTGCATAAGCTGCATTTGCTCAGCGTCTTGGCTAAGACCTACGATCAGACACGGCCTGACGAAGGCATTAAATATGGCCGGCAAGCCATTCGTTTGGCGCAACAGCTGAACCAAGAGTTGCTTTTGGCCGAAGCTTATTACTACACGGGGCAATGCCTTGAAAACCAAGGCAAGTACGATACTTCTATGGCGCTTTATCAAAAGGCGTTTGCACTGAATATCAAACTCAACAATGCTTTTGGAGCCGGGCATAATGCCTACAGCTTGGGGTACACGAACCTACTTCGTGGGCATTTGGAAAAGGCGGATAAATGGTTCGAAAATGCTTTCGGGTTGTTTGAGGAAATACAGGATCGAAAAGGCCTTGCCAGGGTTTACCATGGACGCTCCCTCTTTTACGCTAGAACCGGAAATGCGGATACTGCCCTGTTCCTGGCAAGGCAATCCGTAGAACTTAACCAAAAATTAGGACATAAAGCGGGCATAATGAGCAGCTTTTCGTCAATGGGATTTTATTATTTCTACAAGTCAGATATTAAACAAGCGATTGAGTACTACGCTAAGGCATTGGAAATGGCGCGTGAAATAGGCAGCAACAAAGGTCAAGCGGTTTATAACAACACGGTAGGCACTTTGTATGGCAACCAATCAGATTTCAAGCAAGGCCTTAGCTATATGCTTGATGCCATAAAGCATTATCATGCCTTGGGTGACTCTACCAGTGAAGCCATGTGCAGCAACATTACCGGGAATTTTTACCTGAGATTGAGCGACTATCACAAGGCTTTGGAGTATTACCAGCGAGCGGTCCATTTAGATGAGTTGCTCAACAACCCTGAAGGCGTTGTTCAAACCATTGGCAATATGGCCACAGCTTACGGTGCATTATCAGAATATGCCAAAGCCATTGAATATTATGAACGAGCCATTGCGTACAACTTAAAAACAGGCAATACCAACGGACTAACAGTAAACTACAGCAATTTGGGGATCATATACGATCATATGTCGGATTATCGAACGGCCCTCGATTATTTTTTCAAAGCGCTTGCCATCCGAGAAAAAGAAGGTGATAAATCGGGCATGTCGTCACTCTTTACCAATATAGGCACCATTTATAAAACCTTTAACGACCCGCTTAAATCGCTCAACTATTTCCAAAAGGCATTAGAAATGAGTGAAGCGGCCAAAAACCACTATTACATTGCCGCTAACCTCGGCAACATTGGTAATTTATATTCAAAATTAGAAGATAGTCTTTGTGTTCAACTGGGTATTGATCCTGCTAAAAAGCTGGAATTGGCATTAGATTACTACCAACGGTCGATCCAGATTTGTGAAGTCATGGATTACAAATCATACCTTGCCCAAGGATATTCCAGCATGAGTAAAATTCACGAGCAATGGGGCGATTATCATCAAGCACATAACTATAACCAGCAAGCCCTGGCCATGTCTGTGGCTACAGGCAGTAAGGCTAGTATTGCCAGTATGTTGGCCCATATTGGAGAAATGTACATGCATGCACCCGACACGGCCATGGTAGTAATGGGCATTGACCCTCGTGAAAAGATCGATACTGCCCATAACCTCATTCAGCAAGCCTTGCAAATCAACCTCGACATCGGAAATCCGGCCGGGCAGCGTTACAACTGGATGCTAATAAGCAATCTATACGAAAAAAAGGGTGATTTCCCGGCGGCTTTTGAAGCATACAAAACCTATATCAAACTACGTGATAGCATTTCGAGCGATGAAGTCAAAAAGCAAATCGCAAACAGGGACGTACAGTACCAATTTGAGCGAAGAGAAGCAGAGTTGCGCTTTCAACAAGAGCTCACAACAGAACAATTGCAAAAGCAAGAACTCCTTAACAGGCAACAGGAGCAGCAATTGGCCCTTAGATTAGGTGAATTGGAATTAGCCAATAAGGACAAGGAGTTGCAACATCTGGCATTTTTAAAGGAAAAGGCCGAAAAGCAGGAGAAAGAACAGCAATTAACCTTAGCCGAAAAAGACAAACAACTACAATTGGTCAAAATTGACGTACTCAATAATGAGAAGGCCTTGCAACAGGCAGAGTTAAGGAGCAAATCGACCCAAAGGAACCTATTTGTGGCTGGAATGGGGCTTACCCTCCTGCTGGCTGGCTCGGTACTGATGGGATTGAACCGCACCAAAAAGGCCAAACAACAATCAGATGCACTGTTGCTCAATATCCTTCCAGCTGAAGTAGCGGAAGAACTTAAAGGAACAGGGCATTCCGAAGCCAAACTATTCGATGAAGTAAGTGTGCTTTTTACCGACTTTATCGACTTCACTTCGGTAGCCGAACAGCTGAGTCCCACCGAACTGGTGAGTGAAATCCACAAAAACTTCACCGCCTTTGATGCCATTATTGAAAAGTACGGTTTGGAGAAAATCAAAACCATTGGCGATGCTTACATGGCGGTAGGCGGACTTCCAGCGCCTTTTGCCGAATCGGCGAAAAACACCGTTTTGGCAGCACTGGAGATGCAAGATTTCATCAGAGCAAGGAATATCAAAAGCATAGCAGCCGGCAAACCCGCCTTTGAAATGCGCGTAGGCATCCACACCGGACCGGTCGTGGCTGGCATCGTAGGCGTAAAAAAATTCCAGTACGACATTTGGGGCGATACCGTAAATACAGCCTCACGGATGGAATCATCAGGCGAAGTGAGTAAGGTAAACATCAGCCAGCAACCTATGCCATCCTCCGGCATGAACCAGAGCTGTCTTTTGAAAGTCGCGGCAAAATAGAAGTGAAAGGCAAAGGCCACATAGCAATGTGGTTCGCGCAAAGAAAATAAATACTAGCGAACCATCCCGACTTTTGCGGGCTGGTTCGCGCAAATCATAGTCCATGCGCTGCAAAACAAAACCAATAGAAATAACCACCAAAACCCATAAAAAATCGCTAGCAAACAGTATGCTTTAGCCAATTTGCCGTAGCGAGCCTAACATTATGCACAACTCATCAAAAATAAGACACCTAAACAAGCTAGCACTCCTGATGTGGATGCTCACGGGCTGCAATGTGCTCGCCGCGCAGTCTAAAAACCAACCGCCTTACGATAGTCTTTATGCACACTTTCAACAAGTAACTTCCCCTGATGCGTTAAATGACCTCAAAGCGCTCCAGCTTCTTGAGCACCATTTGAAGAAAAATGAGGATAGTTGTCGGCTTGCGCAGGTCAACTCGTGGAAAAGCAACCGTTACGATCTCCTCGGACAACTAGATAGTGCCCTGCACTGCGTCCAATTAGGGCTCAAACAATTCAGTCCGAAATGCGATAGTCAAATATTGATGTCGCTTTATGCAAACCTAACCGGCATCTACCTAAGTCTCGAACTAAATGATGAGGTCATTTCAACAGCGAATCTAGGCTTGGCCGCTTGGAACCCGTCATGGCCATCAAACAAATCGAAAGACGCCCTTTTTACCAATAAAGCCATAGCACAAATCTACTTAGGCGACACCGATGCCGGCCTCGAAACCTTTAAAATACTCTTGGGGGATGCGCGCGCCGCAAACAATCTAACCAATCAAATGAATGCCTGTAACAACATTGCGGCTTTATTCGGTATGATGTATCAGTCAACGCTCAACCCAGCCTACCTCGACAGTGCGAGCACCTACATTTCTACAGCCGTAAGCGTCAGCAAAATATTAGGCGTTCATGACGATTTATGTCTTCCTTATATGAATCTGGCCAGCATTGCTAACGATAAAAAGGACTACAATAAAGCTTTATTTTTCCTCGATTCGGCGAAAATATACATGCGTGAGGGTCAAAATCTTGCTTTTGCCAGCACAATCAGCTTAACAAGCAGCATTGCGTTTGAGGGAAAAGGCGACTTAAAAAACGCATTGTTAGAACTAAGAAAACACCTAGCATTAAAAGATAGTTTGATGAATACCGAAAAGCTGAAAGTAGTTTCGGAGATGCAGGAAAAATACGAGAGTGAAAAAAAAGAAAGACAGATAAAAGAACTGGAAGTAGCAGGTTTGAATGCCATTTTGCGCGAAGAAAAGCTTACTCAAACACGCAATATCTATCTTTTCGGAGCATTAGGCATTTTGCTATTGGCTGTAGGCTTATGGAGTAGGCTGCAATACACCCGTAGGGCTAAAGCCATTATTCAAACAGAAAGAGACCGCAGTGAGGAGCTATTGCTGAACATTTTGCCAGAAGAAACGGCCAGAGAACTGAAAGAAAAGGGAAGTGCAGAGGCCAGGCTGATTGACCAGGTTACGGTACTGTTCACCGACTTTAAAGGCTTTACTGCCATGAGTGAGCAGCTCAGTCCAAAGGAATTGGTAAAAGACTTACACGAATGCTTCTCCGAATTCGATCGGATATGCGAAAAATATGGCATCGAAAAAATCAAAACCATTGGCGATGCCTATATGGCGGCCGGGGGTTTACCTACAACCAACCAAACCCATGCGCACGACGTATTGCTGGCCAGCCTGGAAATGGCCGCATTCGTAGAAGCGGGTAAAAAGCAGAAAATTGCATTGAACCTCCCCTATTTCGAAATCCGTATTGGCGTGCATACCGGTCCGGTAGTAGCTGGCATTGTGGGCATCAAGAAGTTTCAATACGACATTTGGGGAGACACGGTGAACACCGCCAGTCGCATGGAAAGCAGTGGAGCCGTGGGCAAGGTGAACATCAGTCAGGCCACCTACGCCCTGCTGAAGGATGATCCCGAGCTGCAGTTCGAGAGTAGAGGCAAAATTGAAGTCAAAGGCAAAGGCGAAGTGGAGCAGTGGTTTGCACAATTAAAAACTGACCGACCGTAAATCATCTCGCATATGTGGGAATAGAAGGGTGAATCCCGCATACCTGATTCCCTCCACGTCCGAGACAAGTCGCATGACAAAGCCTTAATTATTAATCATGTAAAGGATTTCATGAATGTATGATAGAAAAAGGTATATTCGAATGCTTGTTCAAAGCATAGGTTATGGCAAATAGATGCAGCTTAGCATGGGTTTTAGTTTTAGTCCAACTAGCTTTTCTAAACTGTTTTTCGTTTGGCCAAAGCAAGCTTGATGAGCATAAGGCGTATTACATCAATCGTAGCCTCGATAGCATTGAGCAATTACTTCAAACGAACGTAGGGGATTCATTGCGATTTGTGTTGCTGATTCAAAAATCACGGGCGAATTTGCCACACAATCCACGAGGTGCCATAAAGTTTTTTACTGAAGCGCTCGACTTAGCTTACGTTATTAATGATTCAAAACCAACAGGGTTTAGTTTGGGCATATTTTATGGGCATTATTTTTTGTCGAATTTATATGCCACCCAGGGAAATTTAAAGCTCTGTAGTTATCATTTATTTGAAGGTTTAGCTTTAGCCGATAGCCTTAACGATTCAGTTGCACTCGGGTTTATTTACCACTCTTTAGGATTGCTAAAAGAGAGTCAAGGAAATATTCAACAAGCTATTGAATCCTATAATAAGGCCCTACAGTTTAGAAGCACAACGGACTGGGATGGGCCTTTAGGCATGACTTTAAACAATATTGGATATGCATACATCCGGTTAAAAATGCCTGACTCTGCAGCCTATTATCTTGAAAAAGCAGCTCTAATAAATGAAGCGAAACCCGAATTTTCAGTTGCCTACTCTTATGTAATGTATAACCTTGGGAATGTTCAGCTTTTGCGTACTCAATACAACGAAGCAATAGCATGGTACAGAAGGTCGGAGCAGGTGGCTATAAATGACAAAAATAGTCGGTTGTTGGGTTATATTTATAATTCGTATGGAGAAGTCTATAGATTGTTAGGCAAGTTAGATTCCTCCGAATATTACTATCAGCAAACCATTTCGATTTGTGAAAAAGTAGAAATGATGCAGTTTGTACGTGATGCTTGGAAAGGAATTAGCCTAACATTTCGAGAGCAAGGTGCCTTTGAGAAGGCATTGAATGCTTATGAGCGATTCAATTTTTTAGCAGATTCAATTTTAACAACAGAGTCCAAAACAAGTTTGGAAAGGTTAGAAGCTTCTTTCGATTTCGAAAAAGAAAAACTAGCCAAAGAACATGCCCACCTAGCAGAATTAAACAAAAGGGATAATTTTAGAAATGTCTTAATTTTCTTTGCGATTACTATTTTGTTACTGGCCACCGGCCTGTTTAGTCGGTTAAGGTCGAAAAGTAGGGCAAAGGATATCATTGAAAAAGAAAAAGACCGCTCTGAACGCCTGCTACTTAATATCCTTCCGGCCGATGTTGCAACTGAACTGAAAGAAACTGGACGTTCCGTAGCCCGCGATTTTAAGCTGGTAAGCATCTTATTTACCGATTTTAAAGATTTTACCGAACAGAGCGAAAAGTTGACGGCTGCCGAACTGGTCAGCGAAATTAACCATTGTTTCGAGGCTTTTGACGCCATCGTGGAACGGCATGGCATCGAAAAAATCAAAACCATAGGCGATGCTTACATGGCCGCAGGGGGCTTGCCGGTCCCCACAGCCAATTCGGTGAGAAACACCGTGTTGGCGGCACTCGACATGCAAGCCTTCATCCAAAAGCGCAAGGCCGAAAAGGAAGCCTTGGGCCAACCTGCTTTCGAAATGCGGGTGGGTATTCACAGCGGGCCGGTAGTGGCAGGCATTGTAGGCGTGAAAAAATTCCAATACGACATATGGGGTGACACAGTGAATACGGCATCACGCATAGAATCGTCAGGCGAGGTGGGTAAGGTAAATGTAAGTCAGAGCACCTATGAGCTGTTGAAAGAAGATCAAGCATTTGAGTTTGAAAGTCGTGGCAAGGTGGCGGCTAAAGGTAAAGGGGAGATAGAGATGCTATTTGTCTCCTTAAAGACATGATCAAGATGACGAATGGTACCGACCCTTTGGGCTGTTTCGTATCCCTAAAAAATTATCAGACATTAAAGATAATCCCGACCGTACGTGAATCTTGCTTGACTTAAAACCCGGGTAAATGCAACCAATTACCCGGTAGCAAAAAAGACGCTAGGCAGGCTCGTTTGTGGAAGCGAAAAAAGTCTGTGCTCGTCATTGACAAGGCCACCTGAACACCAAACTCAAGGGTTGAAATCCGGTTTATGCAGGTTTAATAAAATGCATAAAATCGTAGAAGGCATTCTTTTGTATATTCGGCCTATGTCGATCCGCTATCAGCGCAGAATCAATATGGGCAAAGGGCTCGGACTCAACCTCAGCAAAAGTGGAGTGAGCACCAGCTATCGTGGCAAGTGGGGCAGCATAGGCAGCAGTGGTTTTAGCATACGCACAGGCATACCTGGACTAAGCTACCGGAAATACAGCGGCAAGGGCAAGAATGACGGATTGGTACTCTTAACCATATTGTTGTTCATAGGAATTTTCGTGCTCGTCGCTTTGCTGTTGTACAACCTGTTTCTCTTGCTTCAATGGCTGCTGGCTAAAGCCTGGCTAAGCTTTACCCAATGGCTCGAAAAAAGGGAACAGCAAGCCCATAAGCACGACGATGAAGTCATACATCTTTGCATCAATCCCGAGCTACTTGCCGCGCCCGACGCCTATTGCCGGCTGCGCGATTGGCTGGCATTGGATAACCAACAAGTGGTTATCGGGCAGCCCTTGGCCATCATTGACCTCAATGGGAAGGAAATGGTGCTTCGCTCCGACTACACTGGCAGATTCGTTCAACTCGCGTTGCTCGAAAAACCAATAGAAGCAAAAAATGCGATTTATAAAATATATCCCAAAAATGTCTGAAATCTCACTTTCTCCTTTATTCGAACAAACGGAAAAAACGCTTGGTAAGCCATATGCCGACCTCCGCTTTTTGCTGCAATGTCTTTACGAGCTGCTACACGAAAGCGAGGCTTCGAAGCTGGCCGAAAACCTACCCTGGCAGGCACACCACAAGGCTGAAACGAAGCTCGACGACAGATTACTCCAACTTTATTCGATATGTTTTCACCTGCTGAATATGGCCGAAACAAACGGTGCGATTCAACACCGCAGGCGCAGGGTCGATCAGGCAGGACCAGCCAGTATCAATGGCAGCTGGTCGCAAAAGCTCCATGTGTTGCAAAAAGCGGATGTTAGTGTCGATCGAATGGTCGAGCAGCTCCGTAATACGGTGGTAGAACCGGTGCTCACGGCCCATCCTACCGAAGCCAAGCGAGCCACCATGCTCGAACACCACCGCAACCTCTACCTGCTTTTGGTACAACGCGAAAACAAGATGTATAGCGGTGTAGAAATAGAATTTAACCGCTCGGCCATTAAGCAGGCACTCGACCGAATTTGGCGTACCGGTGAAATTTTCACCGAAAAACCCGATGTGAGTGATGAATTACGAAATATCATGCACTACCTCACCAATGTGTTTCCCGAACTCCTGAGCGTAGTCGATCGTAACCTCCTTGCTGCCTGGAAATCAGCCGGGCTCGACCCCATGCTCCTCCACGGCAAGCAGGCCTTTCCCAAATTAAGGCTAGGTAACTGGGTTGGCGGCGATCGCGACGGACACCCCTTTGTTTCGGCCCAATTTACAGCCGATACCCTACGCGATTTCCGGCTGCACGCCATCATTGTGGTGCGTCGTGCCTTGGTCGATTTGGTGCGCCGCATCAGTTTTAGTATGCACAGCAGTCAATGTCCGGCATGGTTCCAGCAACGTTTTTTAACCATGAAACAGGAATTGGGCGAGCTGGGTGAACAAGCTTACCAGCGTAACCGCGGCGAAGCTTTTCGCCAATTCGTTAATCTTTGTATCCACAAATTGCCGGTAGAGGTGGTACGCGGGCATGCGACAAGCTTACGAGCATTCGAGGGCTGTTATAAAAGTTCGGAAGAATTGTTGGCCGATTTGAGGTTGTTACAGCAAGCACTCCTTGCGCATAATGCCGAGCGTGCCGCCCGTTATGATGTGCATGAAGCCATGCGTATTGTCGAAACTTTTGGCTTCGAGCTGGCCCGTATCGACATTCGCCAAAACAGCGCATTCCACGAAAGGGCCATCGACCAATTGATGGCCATTAGCGGTTCAGACATGCGCTACAGCCAAATGTCAGAACCCGAGCGCCTGCAGTTTATTGAAGCTGAACTCCGTGGACTACGACCGTTTAGCGGAAGCAATACCGAACTTAAAAACGAAAGCGCCGATGTGGTAGCCTGCTACCGGGTGTTGCAAAACCACCTCTCGCAATACGGCAGTACAGGCTTGGGTGGGCTAATCGTGAGTATGACCCGTTCGCTCAGCGATTTGCTGGCCGTGTACTTGTTGGCCCGCGAAGCCGGTTTGTTGTATCGCAATGCCGACGGCCTTTGTTGCCGAATGCAGGTAGTGCCCCTCTTCGAAACCATTGAAGACCTGAATACCGCCCCTGATATTTTAACTGCCTTTTTGAGCCACCCCATTACCCAAAACACCTTGCATGCACTTTATCCGCACCAAACACCTTCACAAATGGTGATGATAGGTTATAGCGACAGCAACAAAGATGGCGGCATTTTGGCTAGTCAGTGGGCTCTACACAAAGCACAGCGCAATTTAACCGATATAGGCGATCAGCACCGCTGCAACATTCTGTTTTTTCATGGGAAAGGCGGTTCTATCAGCCGAGGTGCCGGACCCGCGCATTACTTTCTTGGCGCACTCCCTCCCGGCAGCATACGGGGTCACTTACGTCTTACAGAACAAGGCGAAACCATCGCCCAGAAATATGCTAACCGGCTGAATGCAGCCTTTAATCTTGAACTGATGATGGCAGGCAGTTGGGCCGAAAGCCTTTTAAATAGTCAAAAAAAGCTGAAAGTACATCCAGCTGCCGATTTGTTTGAGCAACTGGCCCAGTCGGCACGCCAGACTTATGAAGCACTCGTAAACCATCCCGGCTTTGTACCCTATTTTAGAGAGGCTTCACCCATCGACGCCATTGAGCAAAGCAAGATCGGCTCTCGTCCAAGTCGCCGCACTGGAAAAGCCAGCGTGAGCGACCTGAGGGCCATCCCGTGGGTATTCAGCTGGAGCCAAAGTCGATTTAATTTAACCGCTTGGTATGGCGTGGGCAGCGCACTCGAACAACTGGCCCTCCATGATACCAAGAACTGGAAACAACTGCAACAGCTGGTAAGCTCCGATCCTCTGTTTAAGTACATCTTCACCAACATCGATACCGCTTTGGCCGCTACCAATGAAAAAGTAGCTCGTGAATATGCCCTGCTGGTACAAGATGCCGATTTACGCGAACGCATGAGTGCCCTTATTTTCGATGAATTGGAGCGTTGCCGTGTACAACTTAACAGCATTTTCGGTAAACCGTTCAGCGAAAGGCGTATCAACCACCATTACTCCAACCTGCTCCGCGAAGAAGCCCTCTGGCCCTTGCACCAAACCCAGTTGCAGCTACTGCGCGAATGGCGTAAACTGCCCGAAACCGATCCTCAAAAAGAGGCCTTGCTGATGTCCCTACTTCTGAGTGTAAATGCCATAGCTGGCGCTTTGCGAAGTACCGGTTAAGGCCGGGTTGGAAGTTTCAAGCCCATGCCCGCACGCAGCATATGGGTAGTCAGGTCCTGAAAAGCATGCTGGTAACCTAGTAAGTAGAACAAACGATTGGTGTGGTATTGCAAATCGCCACGGGCGGCGTAGGGGCGGTCGCCATTGTTAATCCAGCCAATATAACCCGTAAAACCGGTTCCTAGCCGCCAAGGACCATGCTCAAATTCGGCCCGGATACCGTAATTAAAAGCATCGTTCTGCTGCGCAAGACCTTCTTGCCATACCCACAAGCCCCCGTTGCCAAACAAGCTGATGCGGTTGATCAAGCTGCCTTGCCGCTTCCAACTTTTGCCGGCATGTAAATCAAAAATGTATCCTGGCGTATTGGTGTGTCGGGCATTTTCGAGATTTTTGCCCGCAGTGGTTTTTACTGCCACATTGAGGGTGAGGTTCAATCCGCTCCCATCGTCGTTTTGACGGAGCAATTGGACTACAGTGGTAATCCACACATCACCTGGGCTGCTTCCCCGACCACCCTCCCCACGAGCACGACGGAAATCGCGCACCTGCTCATCGGTTTGAAACCACTCCATAGGTCGCCATGTTAAATCGAGGGCCACACGGCCGGGCGCCAAGGGAAGGCGGATAAAAACATAGGGATTTTGGGTATAATCTCCCGGCGCCTGATGAAATTCTCCAACCAATTCAAACTGCCAACTACTGTCGAGCCGGGGTTCACGTTGAATGGGAATAGGCAAGGCGTTAGGTCCCATATGGCGCGGCGAACGGATGATGTAGTGACTCCAATGGGTTTGCCCATCCCATCCCACATTTTGCTCCCAAAAGCTGTAATCAGTTTGCGCCCATAACCCGTGCCCCCAAAAAAGGCAAAACATCGCAAGTAAATACTTTTTCATAGCAGGCATTTGGCAACAAAACAACTCATTTTTATCGAAAATAACGATATTGGCTGCATGAGAATCCTAATTGCCCTGAGCTTACTCTTTTGCTCCTCTTGTGCCATTCAGCCGGGCACCGACCCCTATGCCTTGTACAACCACAACTGGATTAGCCTCACCGAAGATTCGGAAAAACCCATCGCCAGTTTTAAACTGCTTGCCAATGGCAAGTTCATTGGCTCCGACGGCTGCAATCGCTTCAACGGACAGCTGAACGTGGGTAAAAAACTAGAAAAAGCACAACTAGCCGGCACCAAAATGCTTTGCCAGCATGGGCGCGACCAAGCCTTTTGGAAAGCCTTCGAGGAGCACGATAACTGGCGCATACGTGGTGATATGCTGCAATTGCGCAAAGGAAAAAAAGTAATTTGGCGTTTTGAGCGTGAACAATTGCCCGAAGAGGCGGCCGAGACCGTTTCAACCGACGAAGAAGACAACTGATCAGCTTCGGGCCACCAAACGCTCGGCTTCGGCACGCAAGGCCTGGTTCATGGCAATAAAATTACTGCGTGTTTGTTCATCAATTTTACGTAAAAGCCAGCCCGACAATACACCACTGAAATATTCACCATGAATCAGGTTAACCTGATTGTCTTTTATCCGCTCAATGACAAAGTAATGTCGCCCGTCGAACAAGCCGCGAATACCTAAGGACCCTAACCATTCAAAGGCTGTGTTTTCTTCGGCACGTGTGACTATGGGCTGAAAACGGATGCTTCCGTTGCCATTGCGCATGACGTTTACCAAACGTTGACCTACTACCGCTTTGCCTTTGCTTTCGATGATAAAAGGGTTCCAGTTTTTGTAGTTATCCAATTGGGTTAAGAGCCGATAGACCGTTTCGGCCGGTGCATTGATTACGATTTGGGTTTCGATTTTTCTTTTCATGGTGCATTCATTTGATGAGCACAAAATTGCTGCACCAACCGCTCATTAATCATTAACCTTTGTAAAGAAAACTTACTGAATACGTTTACGGATACGACTGAGCGATACTGGTGTAATGCCCAGGTAAGAGGCTATGATGTGATGGGGTACACGTAGCAACAAATCAGCTTCCTCCTCTAAAAACTTGCGGTAGCGCTCCTCGGGCGAATCGAGCTGGAAAGAGGCCAATATCCGCTGCGCATTCAAAAAACGCTCTTCGGCAATCATACGCGTGAGCACATTCATGAGGGGAATACGTGTATGAATTTCAACCCAATCCTCCCGCTTGATGGCCAACAATTGGCAGGGCTCTAGGCTTTCGAGCAGTTGGATACCTGGTTTCTGCTGCAAAAAACTATCGTAGCTACCTGCAAACAAGCCTTCACGAAAAATAAATGTGGTGCGGTGATCGCCATCCTTATTGTAAAACAAGCGCAGCAAGCCCCCCAAAACAAAGTACATCTCCCGCGCTACTTGCCCTTCTGCTACCAGCAAGTAGTTTTTTGGCAGCTCCCGATAAACAAAGCAACTTTCGAAATAGCGCCAGTCGGCCTCGCTAAAGCGAACGTATCGGTCAACCACCTTGCGTAATAAACGGGTATGCGTTTCCATCATTCAAAAGACAATCTTGGCTGAGTGCTTACCGCCAACCAAGCCCGGGGCAAAAGTAAAAGCTTAGGACGGCATTTTGAACTTTTACACCCAAGGCAGCCGATAAACAAACATACAGCTGGTTCCGACACTTACACACGGCCAGGCGCAAAAATAGCGGAGCATAATCACATCAGCCCATTTCAATAATCGATGCTGAGTTGTGTACGGTAGCACTCAGGCAAACTGCCCAGTGCCTCGGCCAAGGATCGCCGCGACTGCTGCTTATTTACCTCATCATCAGTATAATGTACATAATTTTTAAAGAGATAAAAAATCAGCAAACGGTTGTAATCGTCAAGCGCACTGTCGGCAATAGCGGTAAACATGGCTTCCTCAAGACTGGCACGCTTGCTGCTTTCGGCCAAAGCACGACCCAAACGATGAATGCTGCCAAAATAATGATGCTCGGCCGGGTTTTGGATGCGCAAGCTGATCCCCAGCATTAAGGGGGTAAGCTCAAGGTCCAGCAGCTCCAATTCTTTAATGTAGGTTTTGCGCTTCCCCCAAGCGTAACTGCCGTCGCTGGCCCGCTCAAACCGATCGTTCATGATATCCAGATGGGCCTTGAGAAATACCTCCCACTGATAGGTTTCGGCCGACAACAAGGCAATGCTGACTGCATGCACACGTGGTCGGTCGTCGTGACTACACATGCCCATCACCCGGGTGCTTCGCAAGGCTTTTAACAAGTTCAATTTTTCTTCCTCATCCAATGCCTGCCAATTTTCGGGCAAGACTTCTTGCTCACCACCTCCTACTTGCTGAATTTTGGCCGAAGTGGTATCAATCACACAATCGGCATATGCAATCATGCGCGCATAGCTTAGCGGAATAGTTTTTTGGTAGAAATCTTCCAAAAAATAAAAAGCCGTTAGCAATGCCTCCGAATAGCTGGTTTTGGGATAATGGATGTACACCCAACGTCCTGCCCCGAGCCGTTCCACTTCGCTACTGCTTTCACTTCGCCAGCGACTACCATAACCTCCGCTTAGGTCAAAGTGCTGTACTTGTAGCTCCTGTACTTTGCCTTCCTGCTCAATCACAGACTTGATAAATAACTCATCGCGTTTTATAATCACCTTTGGATATTTCGCCAAAAAAACCTCAAAATCCTGTTGCGAATCCATATCCTTCATGGCTTGTTCCATGTTGCCTGCTTTCAGCTGAACATGGTGTCCCTTAGCCTGGGCAATGCTCAAGTAATGCGGATTAATCTCACAACTCCTGAACTTGATGTTTAACGAATCGACCACATGTCGGAGCCTAACCATGGCGGTTTCACTGTAAATAAGTCCATTGGCATACAACTTAAATTCCGACGATTGGGCCAAAAGCGCCGGGGCTGTAATGAGGCCCAGCAGCAAACTGATTAACTTTTTCATGATGTATATTAATTTGGTTAACCTCGGGCTATTTAACTACTCCTGGGCCATCATTTTGCTAAGCTGGCGCAGGGGCATGCTCACATTAAAGTAGAGCGCTTCAATTTTTTCCTCAGCTGGCTGATTACGGGTGTCGAGCTGCAACACATCGGTTTCGCGTATAAGGCTCTGCTTTACCGACTGCAACTCCAAATCGTGCAACACCATATACTCGTCGGATACGGCAATAACCACCCAAGCAGTTTCTATGGATTTGCCATCACCACTGTCGTATATGGACTGGAGCAGCCCAAAATATCGCTTTGCAAAACGATGGGCCATGAGCTGATTGCCCATTTCGTGATGAGCCACCAACATCCTAAAAAGCATACGCAAGTTGATGGGATTATCGTGTAAGGCACTGTCGCCAAAAGGTATAGCCAAGGCAAAATTTGCATCGCGGTAGTGCTCATTAAATAAACGTTCGTTGGCTGAACTTCCATAAGGCGTGTAAAACGATTGGTTGGTAGCTCCATAGTACAGCAAGGCATATTCAGAGGCATGCAAACTATCGTCGGCAAAAAAACGCTCCAGCAATTTCGGATAATAGCTGCTGAGTTCGGGATTAGAGGTTCGCGAAAAAACCGAATCAAAACTGATTCGTGAAATTTGTTGTGCGAGGAGCGGAGCTGCCAGCTGCATAGCCAGCAACAAACTAATGAGCTTTTTCATGACTTATCCTTCCTTTCATCTTTATTGATGATCTGAGCTCAAATTAGTCGTGAATAAAGCATTGATTGCCATGATTTTGTAAAGCGAACAGGGAAAGCCAAAAGCTTACAAAAAGCCGACAAAACCTTTGAAACACATGGAAAAGCGTCTGAATGGATAAGACAAAAGTACATGTGGCATGAAAAGCTACACCTACCTAACACTTGAAGCCGTATCGAACAGGGTTGGGCAATGAGAAATGGCTTACCATTTATCCATGCGGTCCTATTTCATTTCAAAGAGCGGTTTTTCAGCCGTTAAGCTAGCCATTGCACTTTCCGATCCAGGCCTGCTGGTTAGTTGGTATTTTCATACCCTGTACAGGGTATATTGGGTTGGATTTCATGGCAAAACACTGGTTATTTCAGACTTTTAATCATCAAAACCAAAAGCCATGAAATTTTTATTTAGCATGCTGCTGGCCCTACCAATTTTAGCCGGCGCCCAAGGAAACGCACCTTTCTTTCACATTCAATCTGTGAACGTAGCCCGAGCCGATGTTTTGAATGATTCGGTGCTTCGCTGTTTTACCAACATCGATTTGCAAGACATGAGCAGTACCGATATAATTCACTTTAACATGAATACCCGCATTTGGGAACGAGTTGGGAAAGTGCCTTCTATTGGCGGGCAAAGTATTTTGGAACGTATTGAGCGCACAGCCGATAGCGTGATTGTGGTCACCGGAAACGGACAAGTACACTTTTCCGCCGACGCTGGCAACACTTTTCAGCAAGCCACCATCCCCTTTTCTACCACCCAAACCCAAAACTTCAATACCTTTCATCGGGTGTTCAACGGTTATTTGATGCGTTTTTCACTTTCTTCACTTTGGCACTACTACCACAGCTTTAATGGGGTTGACTGGGTATACAGTGGTGGCATTTCTATTTCGAATGCTAACCAACGGCTGAGTTTTGTAGGAGACAGTATATATTACGTAAGCATTGGCACCGAAATTCAATTAAATACCAATGGCGGCCGTGATTTTGGTGCCAGCACAGGTATCGGTCGGTTTGTGCCCCAAAACACCAATCATTTTCAGGCCATCAGTCCAAGCTTGTTCTTCGCTTGGAGCAGCATGGGAACCCATCGCACCACCGACGGTGGTCAAAACTGGACTCCCATGACCATCCCTGGAAGCTCGATCAACCTGGGTTTGGCGAACGTTGTATTCAAAAATCCCAGCGAAGGAGTGCTGACCTTCCAGCAAAGTGCAGGTGTCTTTTATACCCTCGATGGGGGAACAACGCTCATCGCAATTCCTCAACCGCCGAATGCCAGCGGCCCAGCAGCCCCGCGTTATATGGGCAACAAACTACTCAGCGGTTCAGGCTTGTTTGTAGATTATACCGAAGACTACGGGCAAACTTGGAAATCGCTGGAAAACAATAACCTGGGTCCTATTTACGACATTCACTTTAAAGGCCAATTAGGAATTATGGTTGGCGAAAGTGGTCGCTACATGGTTAGCACCAACGGCGGCTACTGGTTCGAACGTGGCGTGGCGCCTGCGACTTCTAATTACAATACCGCCTGCCACATTTTGAACGATACCACCTTTCTACTGGGCAACTTCAATGGTTCGGTGTTTCGGAGCCTCGACAGCGGTCGCACCTGGGTAAGTGCCGGAGGCGGAGGCAACAACCATGTTTACCGCTTCAAAGCCAATGCGCAAGGCCATGTGCTCACACGAAGGGCTCAAAATGGTATGTATAGTAACGATTTTGGCCACTCTAATACCAACTTTGGCATTAGCCAAAACGTAACGAATATTTTTGATGTGCTGCCAACCGTTGCTCAGATGCGTTTTGCCCGTGATCATGGTACCGAGTTCCGGGTGTCGTCGCTGACTTTCCCGGTTCAAACCAGTAATTCACCAGTTCAAATCAGTAATTTCCCTCGTAACAATGAAGAGTTGGTCGATTTTGTAATGGCCACCGACCAAGTTGGTTACATCCTCATGCGTAGTCCAAGCGAGCAATTCATCACCTACAAAACCACTGATGGAGGAAACAATTGGGTACGACAAGCTGGCTTCAGTACGCCTGTAACGCTTTCGGGTGCCGGACTCAAATTCCAAGCGTTGGGTGCCGATCTTTTGGCTGTGGCCCAATATCCATGGAACCTCAACCTGGCCGACTACAACCGGGTATTTATCAGCACCAATGGCGGACAAAGCTGGCAAGAAGAAGTACTGCCCGTACCCGTCGGCATCTCGAATTTCAACATTCGTTCAGCGCACTTCTTCAGCACCGATGTGTGGTGGGTGGGTCTGCGCATGAGCCGGGTAGTTGTCAATGGCTTTGCCAACACCACTGGTGGAGGGAGCAGTTCTGTTGCAGAAAAAGCCGATGCACCCCAAAAAATAAAGCTCTACCCTAACCCTACCCGCGACTATATGTGGCTTGAATTGCCCGAAAACAGCCGCCACCAGCTACGTATTTACGATATGCAAGGCAAGTTGCTGCTCGAGCAAGTACTCGAAGGCGGAAGGCAAGAGCTTTCGTTGCAGCTTCCAGCCGGCATGTACCTGGTGCAAGCCCGCTCCAAGCACGGCAGCTATATGGCCCACAGCAGATTGGTAGTGCAACCTTAAGATTTTCAAAAATGTACAAACAGAAAGAATAAACCTGCCTGCTTCGCCCCGATTGGTCGCTGAACTTGGCTCATCGGGGCTACTGCTTTTCAAGTCGGCGTACCCCTTGTTCAGAGGTGATTGACCAAAACACTCAAGGAATCAACCGATAACCCAAGCTAAAATGGCGAATAAGACCAACAAACTAAAAAGTAAAATCATCTTCAACTGTCGGTCTTCGCGGCGTTTTTCCATGGCAAGTTTTTCCAAAAAATCGCGACGAGCCGATTCTGATTTGAATCCAGGCCCCTGTATGCTCCTTCCCTCCTGACCCAAACCGCGCACCAATGCCTCCTTATTCAAACTTTTGCGATGCGCAGAACGCAGCATGCCGCCGTTTTGCTCCACACTGGCAATCATGGCTGCTATGGTTCCACCTCCAATCATCATGATGTTAAGATCATAAAAAATTTGTTTATCCGCATGATTGCAAGTACAGAAACGGCGTTTCTTTTCTCACCGCAGAGAGGGCGGGGAAGCTTTTGTTAGCCCCTTGCAGACGTTATCGTTTATTTGAACGTATGTGCCCTGAAACGTTTTTTTTATCAGTGCTACTAGCAGCTTCGGCTGGCCGCGAGGTATAGAAGCCTTTTGGACTGCGCTGCTCATGCAGCTTGTCCTGAGGTCGCAGAGACAAGCCTTCGGCTTACTTGCAAAGATGCGGATGAACAGTATAAAAAACATCAATACGGACTTAATCACTAAAAGTTAATCAATAATTGAAAGGCGGATGATGAGGTTAAAAAATGACAAAAGCTTCATCTCAAAACGACCACTTCAACAACAAGGCTACGGTACTGCCGGCATTGGCAAAAAGACTGGAAGCCGGGGCGATAAACAGCTGGCTGAGGACCGTAAGATCGAGGTTTTGAGCCACCGAATAGCTGTAGTTGGGCGAGATGAAGAGGGTGCTTTCGGTGGGATAATAAAATCCGGCCAGGCTCAGGCTGTGCCGCATGCCGATGGGGTACTGCAGGGTGCTGAGCACGCTCCAATCGCTGAAGCTGAGGTTATCGGCACGCAACGGACGGATGAGTAGAATAGGAGCCATACCTGCCCCCCGCTGCTGGTTGTACACCACTTCGTTGATCCAAAACAAATTATTGGCAAAACGGTAATCGGCCGATACCGCCACCACCACATTGCCCCGTTCCAAACCCGGCTGTGACTCCAAATCGTAAAACCAGCTAAGTTCACCCTTAAAACCCCAGCCTTTGATGCTGCCAGCCCAACCTGTACCTAGCGCATAACGATTGTGGAAATAACCGCTTACCAATTGTATATCATAGCCCTTGCGGTTGAAGGCGTAAAGCACAGCAGCCACCGAGTTTTGTAGTTTGATGGGGCTGTTGGGCACCATCAAATCGCGACCAGGTGCAATGGCCAGTTCCCAACGCGATAGCGAACTTTGGTACCAATTGATGCGCAAGGCATCTACACCGGGACGCTCTTCGTAATCGAAGTCGAAAAAGCTGTAGTTGTTAAACAAATCGTTGGGGTTGCTCACCAGGTTGATGCCCCAGTTAATGCGTTGCCGGCCAGCCCGTACCTGCCATTTACCGCTGCTGTAGTTCACAAAAGCCCGATCGGTGATGGTGTGCAGCAGTACATTGCCGCTGTTAAAAATCACATGACTCAAATCAACAGGGCCATTCAAATCGGTCTCCAAAAAATCACGAAAAAACGGGATAGTAGCCGTTTGTCCCCAAAACACCCGCGTACGCTGTGCGGCTTGCACTTCCCAATTTTGGTTGATGGCCCAACGAAAATTAAAGCGGTTGTGCAAGATGTTGTCCGATTGCTGCACACTGCGCCCGTCGGCGGCCAGCACCAGCATGGGAAAGTTTTTAAGGTAACCATGCAACTCGGGGCGTGTTCGGTTGCGCTCCGGCTCAGGAATGCTGTCTTGCCCAAGTGCCGCAAAGCCGTTCAAAAAGGCCAAAAACATCACTAAGCCAACTGCACGGCAGCATGTAACAAAATCTGCATATTTGCAAAATTGCCAGTACAGAACCGGCGGTCCTTTTCTCACCGCAGAGGACAGAGAGGTTTTTGTTATTCTCTTAAAACCGATAGCCATTATCGTATATTTTAACTTTTTTGCCCTGAAACAACCTTTTGTCTGTGCTACTAGCAGCTTCTGCTTGCCGCGAGGTAACGGAGCCCTTTGGACTGCGCTGCTAGCGCAGCTTGTCCTGAGGGCGCCGAGCCAAGCCTTCGGCTTACTGGCAAAGATGTAGATGAGCAGTTAACAAAATCGCAAACCGTAACATTGGAATCTTGAATATTGAATTTTAATTCTTGAATCTTAACGGCGTTCATCCGAAGCAATTGAACCATCCACCAGCGTAATCACCCGGCTGGCCCGATCGATGACCCGTTGGTCGTGGGTCGAAAACAAAAAGGTCATTTGCTCTTCCACATTCAGCCGCTTCATGGTATCGAGCAGGTTGAAGGCCGTTTGCGAATCGAGGTTGGCAGTGGGCTCATCGGCCAGCACGTATTTGGGCCGTGAGGCCAGCGCCCGGGCTACGGCCACCCGCTGTTGTTGACCGCCTGAAAGTTCGGCGGGACGGTTTTTAGCGCGATCGGCCAGGCCTACTTCGGCCAGCACCTCGGCGGCACGGGCCTTGATCTCCTTGTCAGGCCGGCCTTGCAGGTCCATAATGAACGACACATTTTCTTCGGCCGTGAGCACCGGAATGAGGTTATAGGCCTGAAAAACGAAGCCGATGTGGTGCAGTCGGAAATCGATCAGCTGGTTTTCGTTTAAATCACTGATATCCGTGCCGGCTACCCACACCTTGCCGCTGCTGGGGCTGTCGAGCCCGCCGAGCATGTTGAGCAGGGTGGTTTTGCCCGATCCCGAGGGACCAATGATGACGGTGAACTCACCGGGCATGATTTCTAAACTGATGTCGCGCAGGGCGTGTACAGCAACCGGACCTTCGGAGTAGGTTTTGCTGAGGTTTTGGGTTTTGAGGACAGGAGACATGGGATGAGTGAAGTTTGAAGAGTGAAGGGCGAAGCGTGAAGTCTAAAGAAGTGAGAAGTTGAAAGTGGGCAGCCTAAAGTGGAATCAGTCAGTTTGAGCTAAATTGTCCGAGCATTTTTCATAAACCTCTGAAAACTTGAACTTTGAACTTTCAACTTCTAATCGCATTTGCTGCGTTTAGTTTTAGGGCCTTGATGGCCGGATACAAAGCTGCGAGCATGGAGAGGATCAACACCAGTGCGGTGATGTTAAGGGCGTAACCAGCCGACAGCTGAGGGTAGAGTTCGGCATCATAGCCAAATTCGGCCAGGGCGTCGGCGTATTTCCCCAGGTCGATGCCAGTACGGGCCGTGATGCCTACGAGCACCGAGCCGGCCAGCAGGCCAGTGAGGCCAGCGAGCAGCGACATGCTAAGGGTTTCGAACATAATCATTAAAAAAATGCGGCTTTTGTTCATGCCCAGGGCTTTGAGCATGCCCAATTCGCGCATGCGTTCGTACACCGCCATAAGCATGCTGTTGAGGATGCCAAACGACAAGCCCAGCAGAATGATGAACACAAAAATGTAGCTCACCACCGAGCCACTGTCTTGCATATAGGCCAGCTCGGGTGCCAGTTCGCGCCAGCTGCGGACACTCAATTCGGGGAAGGCCGTTTGCCAGGCTTCGGCCAGGGCCAGCACGCTGTCGGCTTCGTGCAAGCGCAAAGCCATCTCATAGGCGGGTGCTGTTTCGCCCAGCAAGCCGTCGAGTTGGTGCTTTTGCACGAATACCGCCGTTTGGTCGAAGCCGGCATTGGCGGTTCTGAAAAGGCCTTGCACCCGGAAAGCAGCCGAAACTATGTCGTGCTCCGCATTGGGGAAAGATATTACCAGGCGAGAACCTACTTCGAGCCGGAGCTTTTTGGCCAGCTTGGCACCGAGCAGCAATTGGTTTTCGGACGTATCGTTGAAGTACTTCCCGGCAACCAGTTGTTGCGACAAGCCTACCAGCGCTTCTTCCTGCTCAGGCTGAATGCCCCTGATTTCGGCCCCCTGGCTGAGCGTGGGCGAGGCTACCAAACCTTGCGCCAGACTGCGAATGGCGTAGGCCCGTACCCCGGGCAAGCTTCCCAACGAATCGGCGAAGGCCTCGCCACCGGGCAACGACATGCCGGCCTGGCCTTCATCGAGCCAGCTTTTGCTGTGCAACTGCACATGGCTGTACTGCTTTTCGATGGCGTTGTAGAAGCGCTGCTCCATAAAGCCGGTAACCATGGCCATGGCAAAGGTGCCGCCAACGAGTCCCAGAAAAATGGCGGTCATTAAGCTGAGCGAGCGACCGCGGTTGCGCCAAATATTGCGCCAGCTGAGCCGAAGGATAAAGCCCAATCCTGCGGTTTTGTTGGTTGATTTTTTCATGAGCGGGAGGCTTTAAGTACGTCTAATCGGCTGATGTAATAGCCCGGATACAAGGCCACCAGCAGGCACATGCCCAAAACCACCAGGGCTTGCGATCTAAAAATGCCAGCATCGGCCGAAAAATAAATAAGGGGTTCAATGCCAAATTCTTCCGAAATGGCCACCAATTCGTCGCCCATGGGGATAGGGTGATAATAAAACCAGACCACCAAGGGCAAACTCGCTGCCAATCCGGCGGCTACACCTACTAGTCCCATGAGCAGACTCTCGTAAAGGGCCATGAGCCCCAGCCGACCGCGTCGCATGCCCACACTGATGAGCACGCCAAATTCTTTGCGGCGCTCGAGGGTCATGGTGAGTACAGTGCCAAAAATACCGAAGCCGATGACGATGTATAAAATCACCAAAATGATGCGGTTGCTGGCGTTGTCGAACTCAATAGCAGCCAGCAGTTCGGGCAGCAGCTCTTGCCAACTGCGCACCACCACAAACCCATCGGACGGCAGCAAATCGGCCAACTGCCCTTGCAAGCCGCTGAGCCGATTGGGTTGGTCGGGCATTACCAGCACCGAACTCACCATGTCGTAGGCAGCAAAAAGCTCCTGGGCATCGGCCAGCGGCAGGTACACCACCTGCTTGCGCAATTCGGGCGAAGTTGGCTTTATCAGACCGCTGATGCGATAAATACCCGCCGCTTGCTGACCTTGGTACCCCTGACCCAGCAGCACAATGCTATCGCCCGGGGCCAGTTGCAGGCGCTCAGCCAGTCGGTCGCCCAACACCACTGCACCGGCTTCAAAAGCCCCGCTGAGCAATTGGTCTTGTAAGCCATTAAGAACTTGTTCGGCTTCTGGATCAATGCCCAACACCAAGGCCGCGCGGGTTCTATCGCCACCGGCTGCCAGTACAAAACCCTGCAAGCGGGGAATCAGCTGCTTCACACCGGGAATGGCAAAACGAGCGGCTTCGGCTTCGTCCCAGCCAAAGCAATAATCAAGCGAAGGCTCCTCGAAATAAGCCGAGTCTTGCAACTGCAAATAACCCGTAAAATAACTTACACTGTTGCGAATCATGGCGTCATGCGAGCCCCGGTTCACACTTTCGGCCATCACAGCCAGCAGCACCGCAAAAAACACCGAACTCACTGTAATGAGCGTACGTTTGCGCGAGCGCCATAAATTCCTCCAGGCTAATTTAAGTAACATCATACCTCCTTATTAACGGACTGATTTGAGGTTCTGCACCGAAAAAAAGCTTTCGCTGATGGGGGCGTCAAACACCGCTGCTTCGTATTCGATAATGGTTTTGTGCCCCGGCTTGTCGAGCGGAGTAAGCTCCATGCGCACCGGAAGGGTACGATTTCCCAGCTTTTTGATATTGCTCATGGCCACAATGCTCACTTTTTCGTCTTTATCGCCGTGGTTTTCGGTGCGCAGGTGGTAATAATCAACCTTGCTCACCCACACCACCACCTTGCTGTACACCACCGAGCTGCCGGGCAAAGGCACCATTTCAATCACCCAGCAATCGAGGCCTTCGTAGATTTCAGATCGCAAAATGCGGTGTTTAAAATCGTTGATGGTGGAGCTTTCGCGCACCAGGTCATCGTTGCTAAAATCGCTGCCCATCCAGCTTTGCGACATCATGCTGGGCGGGAGTTTGATCATGCGGTCGACCGAAGGCACGTAGTTCCAAATTTCCTTTTTGCGTTTGAGAAAGGCTGTGCCCTGGTCGCGTACGGGCTCTTGCAACAGGATGAGCGAGTAGTCTTGCCCTTTGCTCCAGCTTTTCATTTTCATTTCGCGGGTAAAACGGGGCCGCACCACGGTCATTTTCATGGTAATTTCGGCTGTTTCGCCTCGCATTTTGTCTTCCATGCGCCTGATGATGTCGGCGGCATCGGGGGTTTGCGCACTGGCCAATAAGCCAAACAACAAACAGAGGGTTGTAAATAGGGGTTTCATGGTTTATATAGGGGGTTGTTGATCTCTGATTTGTTCCCATTCGGCCAGCAACTCTTGCATGCGGCCATGCAGCCATTCGTAAAAACCGGCTGTATCGCGCAAAAAATTGGCGGCATCGTCGTGCTGGTTTTCCTTGAGCTCCAGGCCTTTGCGCATAAGCGATACAAACACCACGGTCATGCCCATGCGCTTCACAGTCATTTCGCCCATATCGCGGGCGCCAATGCGGTAATAGGTTTTGCGATCGCCCGTAAAACGCAGGCTTTTTACAAAACCCATTTGCTCCAGCATTTTCAGCTGGTTGTGAACCGAGGCCTTGCTGGCATCGAGCCCGGCTACCAACTCGTTAAACGACACCTCAGCCCGGTCGCTGACCAGCAAATAGCCCAAAATGAGCCCGGCAATACGGCCTGGACCCAGTTTTTCGAAGAATAAACCAAACTCTTGCAAGTAGGCTTGCTTTTCGGGGGAAAGTTGCGGCTTTACTTCATCATTGATGTCCATGGGGCAAAGTTATAGAAAGTTTTTTTTTGTTTAGTTCAAAATAAACTGAATTTTATTTTTGTTGAGATAAAGTTTAGTTGTGTAAATCAACGTGATCATTCGGCAATTCCCCTAAATGAGCCTTTGGGCGATGCATTCAAGTTGCTGATGATGCAATTGGCTCAAGCATTTTCGAAAAAGCCATTGTATATTTGTACAAAGCACTGCTATGGATCTTCAAGCAAGAAAACTTAAAGCGATTGCATATCTCATCGGACTTCAGGATGAAAAGCGTTTCGCTATGATTGAATCAGCCATAGGTGATTTACAAAAGCAGGATGACCCGACCACATCCTTCGATCAAATTTCTGTTGAAGATTTGGTAAAAAGAGCAAAAAAAGCCTCGGACGATTATTTAAACGGCAGGGTAGTTACTCAAGAACAACTTGAAAAAGACCTGGCTAACTGGTAGCCGCATGAAAATACTGTGGTCGGATTTTTCGATTCAGATGCTCTCAGCTATTTATACCTACTACAAACAAAAAGGTAGTCGGGAGCTTGCCCAACGTATAACCAAAGACATCCTTTCAGCAACTAAGCAATTAAAGGACCAGCCTCTCTCAGGACAAATAGAACCTGGCCTCGTGCAGCTGGGAGAAGGCCATCGATTGTGATAAGGGGCAATTACAAAATCCTGTACAAACCTGTACAAGAAGGGATACTCATAACGGATGTATTTGACACACGTCAAGACCCGGATAAGTTAAACAAACAGCAAAGAGGAGACATATAGCAAGGTCAAAATGATGTTCTTTTAACCGGAAGTCCCGATACGACGCATAGGAACAGCACATCTGCGGAGCAAAAAACAATCCCTGCGACCTTTTCTGGGCCGGTTGATGTAAGATTAATCGATATTCTATAAACATCGCACCCCTTCTGGGTGCTTTGAATCTGGTTATGCGCCAGGTTTACGAGATCACAAAACTGCGCATCGAAACCAACACTCAGGCTGACAGCATGAAATAAAAACCCTATATATAAGATGTTTACAAATATATATTTTTACATTTGATTCCCTAAAACACCATCAGCATGAAAATTCTCAAAATCGTGGGCATTGCCTTGATTAGTCTGGTTGCCCTATTCTTGATTGCTGCGGCTCTCACCCCAAAAACCTATACCGTAAGCGTAGCCGAAACCATCGAGGCCCCTGCCGCAGTGGTAAAAGACTATGTGCGCATCCTCGACAACCAAAAGCATTACAGCATTTGGGTGATGGAAGATCCCGATTTAAGTCCGCTCATTACGGGCGAAGACGGCACTGTAGGGGCCCAGCAGTATTGGAACAGCGACAATAAAAATGTAGGAGAAGGTTACCAAACCATCACCGGACTTACCGACAGCCGCATGGATGTAGACCTCAAATTCATCCGTCCCTGGGAAGGCGAAGCCAAGGCTGCCACGCTTTACGAGGCCATTACGCCCAATCAAACCCTGGTCACCAGTGAATTTTACGGCAACGACCCCTACCCCGGCAACCTCATGGGTTATTGGCTTGGCCGGTCCATGATTGCCAAGGCCCAACAAGAAAACCTGGCGAATTTAAAGCGAATTTTGGAGCGGTAATGCTTGTAAAGGAAGCAAAATACGCTTGACAGCCGGTTTTTGCTGCATATTCCCTTAAGCTGATTAAGCCTCTGGTATCTTAATGTCTTCAGGGATTATTGTGTGAAGTGAGAACCACAAAACGAAGAAAAGACCTGTACGGAAGGCGCAAAGTTTTGGCATTCAATATCGTTTAGTTAATGAATCAATGCGTTGGTTGAAAAAACCTTGGTTGTAACGGTTACTTCTCCGTAATCCAACGCATTGCTAATCAAAAGCGGTTAGTAATCCAAAAATTTGTGCAATGCACAGCGCGTTTGGCATTCTTCCTTGTCTATTGGCCGCACAAGCTATCTGTGGTATCTGCGTAATCTACGTTGAAAACCACGGCCATTAGGAGGTAAAAAAACGTAAATTTACCAAGTATTGCACCCTTTAATGCTTACCGAAACGGTATAGAATACTGAATGGCGAGGGCTTTGCCCGAGCGATGAATTATAAATGTTCATAATCAGCCAGCTACCCATTGGACTAAGCCATTCCCCGCCTTTTACGTCTTATCCCCGAGATTCGTATTTTGCAGACGCATCTTGGCCATTACAAAACCGTGTTCATGACCGCTAACCACCCGCAACTCCCCACCAACTTTGAAGCTTACCTGCGTTCGGGCTGCGGACGCTGCGATTTTTACGACAGTCCACAATGCAAGGTGCACCCCTGGCATGACTTGCTGCAGGCTTGCAGAGCGGTTTTACGCGACTGCGGACTTGAAGAAAACATCAAATGGGGCGTGCCCTGCTACACCCATCAGGGCAAAAACATTGTGCTTTTGGGCGCATTGCGCGAGGCGGTGAGCCTGGGTTTCATGAAAGGGGCTTTGCTGGCTGATGATAGCGGACTGCTTCAAAAACCCGGACCAAATGCACACGAAAGCCGCCTCATCAGGCTGAAGGGGCTAACCATGCTCGAGCAACATCTTAGCACCATTAAAAGCCTGGTGTATCAAGCTGTTGAAGTAGAAAAGGCGGGCTTGGTTGTGCCCAAACAATCGGTGGCCGATATCGCTTTCCCTGCAGAACTGCAAAGCATGTTTGAGGCCGACCCCGCCTTCGAAGCCGCTTTTTACGCGCTAACCCCGGGCCGACAAAAAGGCTATCTGTTTCACTTCAACCAAGCCAAACAATCGCAAACCCGCAGCCAACGCATTCAAAAGTACCTTCCGCAAATCATGCAGGGTATTGGCTTGCATGATAAGTACAACAGCAAAAAAAGCGAGAAATGAAGAACGCCTGACCAATGGCTTAGTCAGACGCTTAACAGTTTTTTCGCTTGTTAGGACCTAGTGCTTCACCATGCGCAGTTGTTTGATGGCCTCGTTTTGCCGCAATTGCACCAAGTAAATGCCTGGACTCAGCCTTTCGATATTCAGCTCGTGTTGATAACCAGCTTCCAGCAATGTCGAAAACACCAAGCGTCCTTGCATATCGAAAAACTGAACCTCCGCAGGCTCGGCACGCTCAAAGGCCACATGCACCCTGCTCTGTGCCGGATTGGGATAAAGCTTCGCCTGTAAGGCAGGCTTCGTCAAAGGCCGCACATTTACAGTACTCAAATCGAGGCAGCTGGGAAAGGTGTTTTGGGCGTGCCATTGTTTGATAAGCGGAGCATCTTGGGTAAGCAACTTTTGTACAGAACTTTGAGCCCCATTGCTCCCCCTGCTCCAAATTAGGGCCAAGGTCATGCTTTGCGTTTCGCCCGATCCCATATTGAATGGCCCCATAGCTGCCATCCCCCTCCTATCAGAAGGCACATTAGCACTGGTTCCGGGACCAGGATTTAGCTCCGACCAATTGAAGGGTGCGCTCACCGGGCTTTGGGTGTTTCCGCCAATGCCCCAGCCGGTAGGGTCGCTGCTAGCAGGAAACATAAAGTTAGCCGGAGTAGTAGTAGAGCCCATCGTACCCGGGTAACCCGAACCACCAAACACCATCGGCGTATTGTCTTTCCAAATGCCGCGAGCGTAATTGTGGAAATGCGCTGCAGTAGTTGGGTTTCCATTCGGCAAACCATCATTATTATAATAAATAAATCTACTGAAGGCCACATCCTCGCCTGCTTCGTCAATTTGACCATTCCGATTGTTGTCAATGCCATCACCGACGGGTGCCAATGGCCCTTTGAGTTGATAAATTCCTTGTGCAGGCGGGTTCAACCCGTAGCCTTGTATGCCCTCGTCATCGTCATCGCCATTGTAAAAGTAAAATCCATTGCCTTGCACATCCATACCCACATAATCATCGGTAGGATTTCCCACATCCCCATCTGCCCAGATGGAAATATAGGTATCGCTATAGGTCCTGTTCGAACGATTGATGACTTTATAGTCCAAAAATGTGGTATAATTAATTACGGAATCTAGCCCAGAAGCGCTGTCGCACACATAAGCATAGGCCATACAATGCACTTCGAGTCCCAGAGCAGGTAATTCCAGCGTGCGGCGCGGATCCCTATCATTAAACACCATCCAAATGGCCTGATCACCTTTAATCAAAGGATAATCACCATCCTGCCAGCGGTAGATGCCATCACCGTTCTCATCGTGATAAGGCGCTAAAACACCACCACCTGGCCGGTTACCCGGCCACTCCCTGAAGTCGGAACGCGGCACATAATATCCATTTTGCACGGTGCCCTGTTGCCACGCATACTTAAACAACTCCACTTCTAAGCGGTTAATCTTCCACAACCGGTCATAGTCAGCTTCTTGCGGCAACCGTTCGCCCAAGCTATCAAGCGGTCCTGAACGGTACGAAATGCCTCCAACCGAACTTTGGCGGTAGGTCTGTGCACTTTGATATAGCTGTCCGCTGTGCATGCCCCCAATCCAGGGACTCATGGCAAATAAGCTGTGCTTCTTGGGCATGAGACTATCGGTAACTTTCGGCACATTGTAACGCGCGTTATTGGTGGCACCTCTATCCCAAAACATATCTCCGCCATTCAAATAAAGAGCTTGTACCTGATTGATGTCGAGCTCCTTCCGGTTAAAGGAATTGGCCCCATCATCTACAAAATTTACACTGTTTATGACTTGTATATTCATACGCGACATCATATATACTTTTCCGGAAGCTGAAGTCTGTATGCGTCCGGCATGCCCGGTAGGTATCATGGAAGCGGCAAAGGCGGCATTTCGAAACCAAGCCTCCTGACTATTCACCCCCGAAATGATGTTGGGACCATACAGGATAGCTTCATTGCCTACAATGGTAATGTCTGCTGCATTGCTCACATAGGGCAAGGCCGAAGGGGTCACACCTGGAATTTGACGGTAGGATTGTAAGGTTGTGGCGATGATATTTTGTCCGAACGGTGTTGGCTGCACTGCGGTAATTGTACCGGGCAATTGCAAATTAAGGGCTTGCAGCTGCCCGCCACTCACTACATAGGCCGCTCCATCAGCCACAATGCCTATCTCATTTTGCCAAGTCTTTACCCTAGTTACCCGGTTCGACAGCAAAGCACTGTTGCTGGTGTCGAAGCGCTGCCAGGCCCCTGTCTGCTGCACGAGCAAGCCTACATTAGTACCAGCCACTACGGCATTGGTAGTAACGGCCAAGCTGAAAACTGTATCGGCATCAAAATTAGACAGGGTTGGGCTAAATTGACTTACCACCCCATTGTTCACCCGAAATAAACCAGAGGCCGTCCCCACCCACAAATCGCCGTTCAAATAGGTCAGCGCATAAATACGGGTAATCGGAAGCTGAAAGCTTACCGGTAGAAAGGAACCAAATCCGGGGTAAACCAACAGTCCCGAATCCAGGCGGGAAACATAAATCAGCGAATCATTTACCACACACATATCCGATTTCACCAAGAAGGGAAGTGGAATTACTTGTTGTGCCAATACATCCTGAAGACCAACCCACAGGAGCAAAACCAAGCATAGTTTTTTCATAGATTTTTTAAAGCATTTATGCTTCTGACGCCTAAGCTAAAAACAAATTGGCATACAACGAGTATCCTGTGTTCAAAATAGGCAGCAAGCAATCAAAAATACCCGCCACAAGGCAGACCAGTATGATTACGGCATCCCGCCCTCAGGGTATTAATACCCCATAGCCACTCACATGATCATAAGCCCGTAGCGCACAATCATTACCAGCATCACCAGCAAAAACACCCGGCGCACAAAGCCATTTCCCCTCAAAAGCGCCTGTCGGGTGCCCAGGAAGCTGCCGCCAATGTGGCAAAGCGCCATCAACAGGGCCAATTCGGGCAGGTAATTGCCTTGGCCCAAAAACACCAGCAAAGCAGCTATGTTGGTCACCACATTCACCAATTTGGCATAGGCCGAAGCTTGTACAAACTCAAAACCCAGCAGGGCTACAAAACCCAAAACCAACAAGCTGCCCGTACCCGGACCAAAAAAGCCATCGTAAAAACCTACCAAGCCACCCAAAAGCACACCATAAAGCGTACTGCGTTTGCCCGGCAAAAATTCACGCGCCACCATGCCCAAATCTTTTTTAAACCAGGTATACAGCGCCATGCCCACCAGCAACACCAACATGAGTTGCCGTAAAAAGGCTTCATCGAACAAATGCAACAGTTTGGCCCCTGCATAGGCGCTTACAAAAGCTGTAGCACTTACCCAAGCCAGTAAGCGGTAATTGAACTTGATGCGTTTACCGTATTGCCAGGCAGCCGTAGTAGTGCCGGCTATGCCCGCCAACTTGTTGGTGCCCATGAGCATGGGCAAAGGCTGTTGCGGCAATTGAATGAGCAAGGCAGGCAGCTGAATGAGTCCGCCGCCACCCACCACGGCATCCATAAATCCGGCTAAAAACGCAAAAAGGGCCAGCCACCAGGCTTCGGTGCCGTAAAACCAACTTAAGTCCATAAAAATAGCGTCCAAAAATAAGTCGAAAATGACAGCCTGTTCCTAAGTGGTTTAATTTTTACGGCAAAGAAATTCATGCATTACGACTGCCCCGAAATCAATCGTCCCAGCACCTGTTCGCGATAACTACTCGCCAGAGGAACCAGACCTCCTTCGAGGGTTAACTGGTGGCGTTCAATTTTTTTGACGGCTTCGATGGCCACGGCATACGATTTATGCACGCGCAAAAATAAATCGCCGGGCAGGGTGTTGAGCATGTCTTGCAGCGTCATTCGGGTGCTGATGCGTATGCCATTGCGTTGATAAATGTGCAACAAATTACCATCCGATTGCAGGTGACTCACCTCATCCATCTCCACCTTCACCCAATCGTAGCCATCTTTCACGAAAAAGCCAGAGGCATCCCCCTTTTCGAGTGCAAGGCTGCGGTAGGCCCGATTGCATGCCTGAAAAAAACGATCAAATGAAATCGGCTTTAGCAAAAAATCTAAGGCTTGTAAGTTAAAGCCTTCAATGGCATATTGCGGATGGGCGGTGGTGAAAACAAAATTTTTGCCGAGCTGCTGCAAACTTGCCGCCAATTGGGTACCATGCATGTCGGGCATTTCTATGTCGAGGAATACCAGGTCAACCGGATGCATCATCAAATAACCCAAAGCTTCTTCGGCCGACAAAAAACTGGCCTTCAAATCCAAGAATGGAATCATCCGTGCATGAATGCGGATGACCTCCAAGGCAGCGGGTTCATCGTCGAGCGCTATGGCTGTTATTTTCATCATCTAAGCTAAGTTAATTTTTAGCAGCACCCTAAATTCATCGTTTTTATTGGTAATACGAAGCTTGTGTCGGCCCGGGTACAAGAGTTCAAGCCGCTGCCTCACATTGTTAATGCCTTGACCGGTACCCTTACGTTGCGCTTGCAAGTCGGGATAAATGGTATTCACGCATTCGAACACCAAAACCGCATCTTCAATGGTCAATCGCATGCTCAGTTCCCGGGCATCAACGCCGTGCATGCCATACTGAATGGCATTTTCAACCAATGGCAGCAACAACAAAGGTGGCAAGGCATAATCATGGTCCGTTTCAGCTGTAAATTTGAGCATTTCGCGTACATTTTGCGGTAAGCGCTCGCGGTGCAGGCCAATGTACTTTTCCAAAAAGTCAATTTCCTCACTGGCCTTCACCCAATCGTGTTGCGACTGCTGTAAGGCAAACCGCAATATACCCGACAGATCATGCACCAATCGCGCTGAATTTTGGTTGTTCCCGCTAAGCGTTTCGCTGTAAATGGTATTGAGGGCATTAAATAAAAAATGAGGGTTCAATTGATTGCGCAAGGCTCGTAATTCGGCGGCAACTTTTTCCTGTTCCAAGGCCCGATGTCTACGCTTTGCGGCAAAAGCATCGGCAATGTAGGCCATCAAATAAATGAGCGCACTCAGCACCAAACTTACGACCATGTTCTCGGGCAACAACAAGGAATCGTGCTCTGTACGCCATTGCAAAAATTCAAAAAGTAGCCAGCACAAGCCTATTTGCCAGGCCAGGTACCACCAGTGGGGAAACTTGCTGGATTGAATACGCCTGTAAATGAATTTGTAATTCAGCCAGCCGAGCAGCAAAATGCTCGCAACCAAGGTCAGCCAACCTGCCAACCAACTGATGAAACCGCTTGGCAGCCATTCGCCCTGCAGGTCGGGATGATCGGAGCTCAACCAAAGCAGTCCACTCCAATAAGCCAGCAAGGTGCTGAATAAAACCACTGTGCAAGTAATGGCAAGTCTGTGTTGAGCTGATGTTACCATCTTTTTCCCTTTTCCGTGAGTTTGGGCATAATTGCCAAGGCTTCCTCCTCCTCGCGTTGATAAAGCAGGAGTGTGCTTGATGCGTAACTGTAATCAACCACTGCTTCAAGGTAATAGGTTTTACCAGCGCTCACTTGCTTGGTGAAACGCTTCTTTTCAACCAAAATATTCCCCGAAGTTTCGAAAACCACCTCTCCAGCCGGCACATTAAATTGTATATATTGGTACATCTTGAAGCTCTTCGTGATTAACTTTTGGTTCACTTTGAGCGTGTAAAGTGCTCCCTGAAAATCTCTTAATCGGTACACCACAATGGTGGCCGAGTCATTTTGACCACCATATGAAGCAGTGGCAGGTTCAGCGATTGGAGTAAACGCGAATAAAAATCCACAAACTAAACCGAGCATACTACTTCTCCTTATTCAATCTTAAACCGATGCTAATCTTCGAATAGATGATCACAGATCGGTCGTTGATGGCATTGATGGTGGGTGAATTAAGGGCTTGCCAAGGAACTTGGCCTAATCCATATCGGCAACCAATGCTCAAACCATCAAGCACTTCCAGCCTTCGCTTGATTGCTGACCGTATTTCAATTGAAAAATCGAGATGGTTTGAGGATTGCCGAAGTAATGGAAGCCCCACATAAACCGGACCCGTCGCTAGGCTGGTCATGTCAACCGTGGCATTTGCTCCTGTAATGCCTAAGCCGATGGTATTCCAATGTTGTCCGAATGCTAACTTCAAGTAAAGATCGTTCCGCTCATTAAATTTCGAAATTCGATACCCTACATTCATTTGAATGGCGCGGTTTTGCAACGAATTGAAAAAATATTGATTTTCCCCGAGTTCTTGGCTGCGTACTGCTGGATTTCCTGTAAATTGTCGAGTGAAATAATCAAACTGAAAAATCCATTTTTTGCGCCAATAACCAAAGGAACGCACGAACATATCTAGCCTAAATCGGTCACCATTGGGCAAACCCAACACTTCTAGCTGATTGCGCATATGCTGATTGCCAATTTCATAAAATAAGTTGCCAAGTGGTGTAAACTCCACATAAAAACCCCCTTTAAAATCGTCGCGATTTAGCTCAGACGGAGGAAGTAATTGTAACATTTGCGCATGCGCTGACAATTGTGCCACCAGAAGAAAAGCTGTAAGTCCAAGAGCTATCCGTATTTTTTTCATCTTAGTAAATTTTATGCCACAAACTTAAGTTGGGCTGGTCTACTCCAAAATCAAATGTGACCAATTGGCCTGAACTTGTGACCAAATTGCCTGATTTTGTTATCTGAACAGCAAAATCCTGAATAGCGGACTGGGTAAAACCCAAAACTTCTCACCCGTTAGCCGGAGCCGGCTATATGTACCACATGATGAACAGCGAATGGACATTCCTGTATTTCAGCATCTTTATAGACTTATGATCATCCGCATCCTAGCCATAAAACCGTAGGTTTTCGCGCTGCAGCCCCGCATACAGCAGCTCATAGCGCTACGTAAAACAAGCGATTACCAGGCACACTGCTTCAAATCAACAGCTTTAATCGTCCAACAGCCATAAAACCCTTTTCGTTGAAAAGCCAGGCCATTAAGGGATAAAAAATACCGGACTGCTGACTAGCATGACTTATTAATCGTTGAAATAACCAGCAAACCAAACTAACCCAAACCGCTGCTTTCAGTCTTTATCTCCAGATGAAGCCAGGAAGGTTAAACCACCTGAGTAGTTCATTAATCTTCTTAACCAAAAAGTACTTTATTCTAAAGTCCAGCTTGTTAAATCTCGCTCCCTGCTCAGGACTATCCACAAAAGAAGGATTCCCAATTTGTTCAGCAACAGGAGGCTTTACCTCCTTTTTTTCAATAACAAGCATACTGTCGTAATAATGAATCGAATGTACCGATTTGGTAAAATCGTCTACGCGTAAACTGTTTTGTTCTGAATGGTATGCGTTTATATAGTCTATGAAGTTTTTGCTATACTCTATAAAAGTACCTCTCCTTTTATGCCCTCCGCCATAGTTTAACCAATAGGAAGTGTGTAGATCTTCGCACAAATAGACACCATCTTGTTTCACCATGCCAAACAATTCTTCAAAAGAAATGATCTGCTGCTTCATTTTATGTCCACCATCATCAATCAAAATATCTACTTGACCTATTTTTTTCTTCACTTCATTCAAGAACTTTCTATCAGCTTGTGAACCAATAAATATTTCAATATTTTCCTCTTCGAGTGCCTTGCATCGCGGATCGATATCGATACCATAAATCATACAGTTCTCGCCAAAATAACGCTTCCACATTTGAAGGCTTCCTCCATGTGAAACGCCTATTTCCAAGATAACGACCTTCGTGTCTCTAAATCGACTAAAGTGTCTTTCGTAAACGTCAAAATAGTGATTGTACTTGTGAATTAATCTATTCTGATTATTCCTGAAATACTTTTCTAAGTCCGACTGTTCCTTCATTTTTTTTGACCATTTTATCACCAGAATGCCCCAGGAGCTCTGTTTCGGCCAGCAAGATACGTATTTTACAAAGCCGTACACCTAAGCATGCGAAATGCACCAAACCAGCACTTCAAATACTGCCTGATTTACCAAATTCGGCAGCTTATCTTAAACAGCTAGCCAAAAGTCGATAAGGCCCATCGTTTTTGGAGGCTTTTCCCAATAACCACCATCTGGCGCATAAGCCGGCATGAAACCAAAAAGCAGCCAACACCACAAATATCAACAGCTCAAGCTTGGGAATTTGTAATTATTAACGCAAATTATGTAAGGTGGATTTGCCTGCATGCGCCTACATTTGAAGGCGACTCAGCACTTAAGCATTTCTGCTAAACAACACATTCATGGGAAATCATATTCTAAAAATAGCAAAAATCACCAACATAACACATGATGTTTTGCGCATTTCTACCAACAAACCTGTCGGATTCGATTTTAAACCCGGTCAGGCGGCCAACCTGGCTATCAACAAGAGTGGTTGGTTAAAAGAAGAAAGACCCTTTACCTTTACGAATTTACCAACAAATAATACCCTAGAATTCACAATAAAAACATACCCCGAACAATCAAGCGTTACAAATAAATTATTAGACTTAAAACAGGATGATGAGTTAATCCTTCATGATGTATTCGGCTCAATTACGTATCAGGGCGAAGGCGTGTTTATCGCCGGAGGCGCCGGAATAACACCCTATATTTCTATTTTCAGAAACCTCAAAGCAAAAAACGAGATTGGTAATAACCTCTTGATATTCGCAAACAAAACAAAAAACGACATTATCCTTGAAAGCGAATTCACGGCATTGTTAGGCACAGCATTTATAAACATATTATCCGATGAAAAAATCGATAACTATCATCATGGCCGAATTACGGAAGCCTTTTTAAGAAAAATTGTAACCGACTTTAATCAGCGATTCTATCTATGTGGCCCCCCTCCCATGGTAAAAGATGTAGAAAAGCAGTTAATCCATTTAGGCGTTAACACCGGGAATATTACCAAAGAAACTTTTTAATACAAAACACCATGGAAACGCGCTCTAAAGGATCCAATTTAACGCTCGCTTTAAATAACTTCCACTTATCCTACGATGATGAAGGGGAAGGCATTGTGCCCATCATTTGCCTACATGGTTATCCTTTCGATAAATCCATGTGGAAAGAGCAACTGGATTTTTTCAAAACTAATCACCGCATAATTGCCTGCGACATCAGGGGCTTTGGTAAATCAAAGGATGAAACATCAAACCTGAGCATTGATTTGTTTGGTGATGATTTAATCGCCTTTATGGATGAACTAAATATTGAAAAATCTATTATTTGCGGATTGTCTATGGGAGGTTTCATCGCACTCAACGCGCAGAAAAGATTCCCTGAGCGCTTTGAGGCATTGATTTTATGCGACACACAATGCATAGCCGATACGGTTGAAGAAAAGCAAAAACGGTATTCAATCATAGATGAAATCGGCAAAAATGGCGTAACTAAATTCAATGAAGGATTTATAAAAAGTGTTTTCCATAAAGATTCACTAAACAATAAAAAGGAATTGGTTGAGACCCTGAGTAAGGTTGTATTTGCTAATTCTCAACATATCATCACCATGGGGTTAACCGCTTTGGCCGAGCGTTCTGAGACTTGTTCTACCTTGCATGAAATTACCATACCCGCTATGATTATTTGTGGCCGAGAAGATGAAGTAACCCCACTTGATCAATCAGAATTTATGCACGCTGCAATTCAGGGTTCAATGCTTCATGTTATTGAAAATGCGGGGCATGTATCCAATCTCGAACATCCTATCGAGTTTAATAAACAACTGCTCGCCTTTTTAAATGCGCTTAGTCACACGGATTTTACAAAAATTAATGGGGAAAATAGGAAGGTTTGATCATCAACCATTAGCAAAAACGACTTGCCGGCATTGTCAATGGCCGGTATGTACTACAAGGCCAGGGCTACGCACCCCAGTACGTCCTTTCCTCCAATCCACAATGACCACGCCCCTCCTTGCGGCTACATGCCCCTAAAAATAGCCATCACTTAATCCGAGTTCGTCTCATGCTTTTCTTGCTTAACAGCAAACCGTAATAGGACTGCCTTCTCCTTCAATTTCTACAAGCTTAGGCTGCTTTCGCGATAATTGCCATTAGCCGACTTTCGCCCTTACCATGAAGTGCATTTGTGGGAAACCAACATCCTGCGCACAATGCGATCAAAGGCCTTCCTTTCCCCTATTAACACCACCTCAACGACGGCCCGAATTTCGGCTGGTCTTGCCCTTTGGTCCCCGCTTGCTGTCGTGGCTGCGCCCGGTTGACTTGGCAAACTTGTGCCCAGGGGACTTGCCCGGGCCAGAAGCCCGTGGACCTGCCATTCGTGCTGGCGCCGATCCTGCCTTTTTCGATGCTGCCTTCGGTTTGGGCTTAGGCTTGCTGGCCACCTCAGCCGATGAGTGTTCCACCATACGGTAGATTTCATCCATTTCCTGCGCTGTCAAATCCCGCCAATCGCCCGGTGGTAAGCCTTTCAATCCGATGTTCATGATTCGTACACGCTCCAATTTTACCACATCATAGCCAAAATGCGCACACATCCGCCGGATTTGCCGGTTTAGGCCTTGCACTAAAATGATGCGAAAAACATGGGGGGACTCCTGTACAATCTTGCACTTTTTAGTCACAACCCCCAGCATGGGCACGCCCTTGGCCATCCCCGCAATCGCTTCGGGGCTCAGCGGCTTGTTCACCGTAACCACATACTCTTTTTCGTGCTTGTTGCCCGCCCGCAAAATCTTATTCACCATGTCGCCATCGTTGGTAAGGAAGATGAGGCCTTGCGAATCTTTATCGAGCCTACCGATGGGAAAAATACGGCTGGTGTGGTTCACAAACGCTACAATATTGTCGCGCACCCCTTCCTCCGTAGTAGAGGTAATACCTACCGGCTTATTCAAAGCAATGAAGATGATGTTGTCGGCCTTGCGGGGCTCCAGCTCCTTGCCATTTACACGCACACGGTCGCCTACCTTCACCTGATCGCCTACAATCGCCTTACGCCCGTTGATGAACACTTGCCCTTGTTCTATGAAACGATCGGCCTCGCGCCGCGAACACAGTCCGCTTTCGCTGATGAATTTGTTGAGACGCACATGGGTGGCTTGCATAAAATCAGTTTTGGGATCGACTAAAGACAGGGCAGGGTGCCACCTGACTTCAGCGGTAAAAGTAGCCATTTTTAGCGCAAAACCTTGCGGGTAGATGTGTAAAATACGAGCTATGCGAGCTGATTTAAGCGGTTAAACCCCTGAACAGCAAAGTGGCTCAGCTTGTACGGAATGGGGAATTAGGCTGGAATACGCACGCAGTTAAGCAAGCTAAATGTTGCCATTTATTAGGGAAGCCCTCGAGTTCGAGTATTGATGTGCCCCTTTTTGAACGGCAACCCACAAGCAGCCGCCAGCCAAGGTCCGTTCGCCGTGAAATGGGTGGGGCAGCATGGGGTGAATTTTTAACCATGGCTATTGGCCAGGCGTTAATCGGCAATGTCGATTTCGAGCTTTTTGCCTAAACCCGTTTCAACAATTTTTCGGAGCGTGCCTAGCTCAATGTCAGACCGGTCGTTTTCGAGCCGTGAAATGTACGAACGACTGGTGCCACTGCGTTGGGCCAAATCCTGTTGGCTCAAACCGGCATTTTTGCGCGCCACTTTTAGCTTGCGACCAATACGTGCCGCAGCTGGCAGCGTATCAGGGGTGCTGTATTTGTAAAGGACATCCGCCCCAATCTCAAAAGGGAAAGTTAGTTTTTGACCGTTTTTGCCGGTAATACTCGTTAAAATGTTTGGCCAGCGCAAAGTGCCTTCTGCCAAGGTTACCTCTTTCAGTTTGTTGGCCTGTTGAAGCGCATGGCCAGGATTGGAGGCTTTCAGCGAAAGGCTTTGGAGCAGCTCATTAAACCGAATGCTCCGCGATTCGCCATTGCTAAAAATCACTGAGATGGTCATGCCATTAATCTGGTTGATTTTTAAGATTCGGGGGATTTTGGTGGTTGGGCTCATACTTTTAGGCGTGTAGCAATGAAGCAAGGGGTATTAAACTTGAGGCAATTCAAGCGTAAACGTACCTAATTAGATACTTCTTTCAAAATAGAAAACACTTTTGATTCCCTATCCTATTTGAAGGGAGTCTCAAGCTGCCACCAGCATCGTTCTTTTATAGCGAAAGAGGTGGGTCAGTATGGGGTGAAAGCTTGCCGGTTCTTTCGACTGGGTGAAAGCAAATCATGCGGGACAGTTAACCAGAATGATCATCAAACTAATGGGGTCAGCTAACCGGAATAAGGTTTCATCTAAGCCCCTTTGAACCGTTCGTAATTTTCGATGAAAGCAGTCAGGGTGCTGTTGTCTTTATGAATGATGGTAAACAAGTTATTGTGATAAGTGGCACTGCCATGGCCCTCGGGTTCAAATGTGATTGAAAAATAATCAATACTATGGATGCCGACGCTCTGCAGCAAATACACCAGGGCGCCAATGGTTTTGACCTTTTCGCACACTTGATCATCTTCGTTATAAATGGCACTAAAAGCGTCTAATGAAATGGCACAATCGTGTGGCAACAGGGCTACAATGATGGAATGAATGCCAGTAATGGTGAGGCCGCCATCTTTGTAGGATATTTCACTCCCTTGGTTTTCGCAAAAGATGCAGGACTGAGTTATCGGCAATGGTTTCAGCTTTCCTGCAAAACCTAATGTATTTTGCTCAGCTTGTATTTGAAGGAGTGTATCCAAGTTCTCATCGTGGAGTTGAGACAAATGTGCTTGCATGTCGAATTTCGGATGGTCGAGCTTCAGCAGAAATTGCGATAAATCGCGGATAATGTATTTTTTGTACCATCGGTAGGGCTCAAAGAAAAAATACTTGGCTTCAAAGAGGGGCAATGCATCTGACGACAGGTCGATAAAAAAATAGTATCCGTCTTTTTGGATGGGAACCCAATAATCTTTGAAGAAGCTGGTATCAACCGGGTGCTCTAATTGCGCCAGCAGTGCCACCCACTCCAATTGTGAAGCCTCGAGCTCAGATTCGCCCAAGATTTCAAAATCGACTAGTTTCGCAACCACCTCGGGATAACTTGACAAGTATGCCAAGACATGCGGAACTTGTTGGAATTGGTGGTTCCATTGGTTCAGGAAGTTTTGAAAGAGGTTCTCTTTGGTTGAATAGTCCATTTGCGCTAATTATGCATTCATATCCATTCGTAATATATCAAAATAAAGTTTGACATGCTCATGAGGTCCTCCTTGTACTTCGGAGCTTCTAATTGGAGTCATCAGGCAATTGAGGTCCTCCCTTTTCATCAGACTTCCATGCCCTAAAAACAAACAGGTATCGGGTCGGTGTGCAGAAAATGGCCGTTATATATGGTGTTTATGGCAGTATCACTCATAACAGATGTCGTTAAGGGCAACGAGCCTAGAAATTTTTAAAGGAGCGGCCATCTATAGGGCCATAACTAGATGAACCTGAAATACAATCCAAAACGCGCCGTGTGAAAGCGACAATGTTTTTGACTTTTGGAATATCAGATGAATTTATCTACATTGCCTTTTGAAATTACCGCATGTCCAATAAAGTCCTGCTCCAATCAGTTGCGCTCAGCGACGAACGCTCGCTCAAAACGCTTGTTGAAAATCGCTCCATTTTTTCACTGAGTCATTGCGAATTGAATGTGTTCGAAACCTATGAGCAGGCCGAACAAGTGTCGTTAGCTTTCAGTGATTTGGTGGTTACTAGCATGCTGCGCGGTAAAAAAGTAATGCATTTATTCGACCAACCAGGCTTCGATTACCTGCCTGGCGAAACGGTAGTAGTGCCAAAGGGCATAGAGATGAAAATCGACTTTCCTGAAGCCAATACCCACAATCCAACCCAATGCATTGCCTTGGCTGTTGACCAAGAGGTTATTGCCAATACTTTGACTTTCCTAAACGAACGTTATCCCAAAACTGGTGAAAACAACCCCTGGGTGCTCGATTACCAAAACTACTTTTTTTACAACAACATCGACCTGGCAGGGACCATCAACAAGCTCATAGGCGAATGCATGAGCACCAGTATTACCAAAGATGCCTTGGCCGACATAGCGCTACAAGAGCTCATTGTACGTTTGGTGCAGGCCCAATCGGCAGGCACTCTCGCCGAAAGCCCACAAAACAGCAACAGCATGCTTGGCCCGGTAATCGACTACATCAAAAATAATTTACACGAAAATATCAGCTTAAAAGACTTAAGCAGTCAGGCTTGCATGAGCACCACCTCCTTTTACCGCTCGTTTAAGCGCGAAATGGGCATGAGCCCCATAGAATACATCATCCGCGAAAAAATCAAGCATGCCAAAAAACTATTGAGTCAGCCACAGCACAATGTTTCAGAAGTATCGTATGCTGCAGGATTTTACGATTACAATTACTTTATCAGGCTCTTCAAAAAATACGAAGGCGTAACACCTCGGCAGTACCAGATGATGACGGCATCGGTTTGATTATTCGTTCCGTTTGATATCCGGAAGAACAGATAACTCTGCTTCGGTAAACAATCGGTAGTGCACCACAAAAGTTTTTCCCAAAGGCGTTTCCAATGAAAAGCCTCCGGCTCCGATGGCGTCGGTAACATCAAGTGTAAAATGTGCGTGCTTCCAATACTCAAACAGGTCTTTATCGACCCAAAATTCGGTCTCAGCCAGTTCGCCCAAACAAACATCGCCATAGCGAAGATAAAATCCACCTCGCTCAAAACATTGGGGTTGGGTGCCTTCGCAGCAGCCCCCGGCCTGATAAAACATGAGCGGGCCGTGTTTTTCGCGCAATTGTGCAATCAAGGCCAAAGCCTTTGGGGTTGCTGCAAGTCGGGTGATTGGTTCCATATAGAAGCATCTTTTATAACTCCCACATGGCCATAAGTACCATGCGGGAGTTAGTGAGTAACGGACTAAAAGAAGCCGAGTTTGTTTTTATTGTACGAAATAAGCAGGTTTTTCGCTTGACGATAATGACCCAACATCATTTTGTGATTTTCGCGACCAATGCCCGACTGCTTGTAGCCGCCAAATGGTGCCCCAGCAGGATAAGCATGGTACTGATTCACCCACACACGACCTGCTTTGATGGCACGAGGCACCTGGTACAATTCATGCGCGTCGCGTGTCCAAACACCGGCCCCTAAGCCATACATGGTGTCATTCGCAATGGCAATGGCTTCTTCGGTGGTTTTAAAAGTGGTAACGGCCAGCACCGGTCCAAAAATCTCTTCTTGGAAGATGCGCATTTTGTTGTGCCCCTTGAACAAGGTAGGCTGGATGTAGTAGCCGCCTTCTAAATCGCCACCGAGGTGATTTACTTCACCACCACACAACAATTCGGCGCCTTCTTGCTTGCCCAAATTGATGTACGACAAAATTTTGTCTTTTTGGATTTGTGATGCTTGCGCGCCCATCATTACGGTGCTATCAAATGGGTTGCCGGTTTTTATGGCCTTTACCCGGGCTATTACCTTTTCGATAAAAGCATCGTAAATAGATTCATGAATAAGCAAACGAGAAGGGCAAGTACATACTTCACCCTGATTAAGGGCAAAAAGGGCCACCCCTTCCAGCGCCTTATCGAGAAATGCATCGTCAGCATCCATCACCGAAGGGAAGAAAATATTGGGAGACTTACCACCCAGTTCCAGGGTTACCGGAATGATGTTCTCGGTGGCATACTGCATCACCAAACGACCGGTAGCAGTTGAACCTGTGAATGCCGCTTTCGAAACTTTAGGATTGGTAACCAGGGTACGACCCAATTCGGCACCAAAGCCATTTACAATGTTCACAACCCCGGCAGGCAATAAATCTTCGATCAGCTCCATCAACACCATGATGGAAATGGGTGTACTTTCGGCTGGCTTCAGCACCACGCAGTTACCAGCAGCCAAGGCCGGAGCCAATTTCCACACAGCCATCAGTATGGGAAAATTCCAAGGGATGATTTGTGCCACCACACCAATAGGCTCGTGCACGATGATGGAAACGGTGTCCTTATCGAGTTCAGAGATGCTGCCTTCTTCGGCCCTGATTACACCAGCAAAGTAGCGGAAGTGGTCGATGGCCAAAGGCAAATCGGCAGCCATGGTCTCACGGATAGCCTTGCCATTGTCGAGGGTTTCAACGGCAGCAAGGTATTCTAAGTTGGCCTCCATGCGGTCGGCAATTTTATTGAGCATGATGCTCCGTTCAGTGGCTGAACTTTGACCCCAACTTTCAAATGCACTGTGCGCGGCATCCACTGCCATTTCAATGTCGAGCTTGGCTGAATGTGCCGCTTTCGACATGATTTTGCCATCTACTGGCGACAACACTTCAAAATATTGTCCTGTGCTGGGCGGCGTCCATTGGCCGTTGATGTAGTTGTCGTACTTCTCTTTGAGGTTCGGACGTGCAATGATTGTACTCATACGTTCTGATTTTAGGAAAATCAAACCTAGCACATCCAGAAGCGGACCAATAGCACAATGTTTTCAAAAAATAGCACAAAAACTGCAGACTCCTTGTCCTCCTCCAGCTTCACTACTGCAAACTGCCATCTCTTTTGCCCGATGCACGCACTTCTTTGCGTAAGGCTCACCGAATGGCTCGCCTCAGCGCCATTCCCCGGCTCGATGCGTTAAACTCACCTTCGGCATAAACCAATTGTCCATTTACAAAGGTGTGGGTAACCTGACTTTGAAAAGTAGTTCCTTCCAGCGGCGACCACCCACATTTCGAAAGGATGTTTGTCTTTTCAACCGTGTAGGCTTTGTTCATATCAACCAACACCAAATCAGCATAATAACCGGGCTTAATAAATCCTCGCTGAGCAATGCCGTATAAAATGGCCGGATTGTGGCACATTTTCTCTACAATTTTCTCGAGAGAAATCAACCCTTGTCTGTAAAACTCCAACATAATATTCAACGAGTGTTGCACGATAGGCGCTCCAGACATGGCCTCAAAATAACTTTTTTGTTTTTCCTCCAAGGTGTGGGGAGCGTGGTCGGTTGTCACCAGATCAATCTT
Source organism: Bacteroidia bacterium (assembly GCA_046291695.1). Lineage (GTDB taxonomy): Bacteria > Bacteroidota > Bacteroidia > UBA7662 > UBA7662 > PNNG01. Next base: position 33,725 of record JBKBSO010000013.1, on the reverse strand, counting down.
GTCGTCAATCAAAGCTTGCAGCAACCCTCGTCGATCGTTTTCGGTTTTTATGGCGGGATTCCACTTAATAAGCATACCCAGGCGCTCGTAGTCCTGGTCATTATACCACAAGTGGTGTACAGAAACCTCTGTGGTAATATTTTTCTGTTCCAATGGAATGTCGTTCCTGAATAAATGCGTTTCGGCTTCTGTGGTTAAATGCAAAATGTGCAAACGTGTTCCGTATTTATTAGCAAGGGCAATGGCACGTTTGGTGGCTTCAAAACATGCCTGTTCTGACCGTATGAGTGGGTGACACAACATCGGCACGTGCTCGCCGTATTTGGCCCTGAATGCGTTTTCATTGGCTTCGATCAGCTGCTCCTTTTCAGCGTGAATGGCTATAAGTAATTTACAATTCGAAAATAGTCGCTCCATGGTTTCGGGGTTGTCGGCGAGCAAATTTCCCTTCCCGGTAAAATAAAGCCCATCGTCTGAAACCGCCAAAAGCTCCGAAGTATCCAGTTTAATTACTTCATCGAGGTTCTGACCATTCACCCCAAGGAGAAACCCAAAGTTGGCAAGCGATTTTTCTGCTGCCAACGCATACTTATGATTTAACAAGTCGATGTTGAGTACATTCGGCACCGTATTGGGCATGTCGATGAAAGAAGTTACTCCCCCGGCAATGGCAGCCTTACTTTCGGTATGTAAATCGGCTTTATGCGTTAATCCGGGATCGCGGAAATGTACTTGTCCGTCGATAATGCCCGGCAACAATAACTTTCCTTTCACATCAATGGTTTGAGCTCCAGGAGCCGTTAGTTTTGGCCCTAGGTCGCGAATATACCCGCATTCGAGTAAAACATCGGCATTTACAATCTGGCCTTCATTTACAATAGTAGCGTTTTGAATTAGAATCTGTTGCATAGTCATCTGTATAGCGAACGTTTTATAGGTAACAAACAGCATATCTGATTAAGGTACCCCATCTTAAAGTCGAAGATAAATACCAAATTCAAAGACAGTTTAACCCGATAAAAATAGTAGCGGGAAGCACAGGGAGCTTTGTTGCTTTACAGTACCTCAAGTTTTCGGAACCGTGCTCTTTGAAATGGAATGAATTCTAAAGATGCTTTGGCTTTTTATCGACTCATTTTATGCAATCCAAGCCTCAACCCGGAACCCTGACTAGGCATCAAACCCCACCATGGCCGACTGCCGGATCAACAGTTTCGTAGACCCTAGCTGCATCACCAGCAATACTTTAGCAGGTGAGTTAAGTTCCCGACATAAATTGAGTTTTATATGGAGGTATAATGGAAGTAATTTATTAGGATTTACTGGCATAATGGTAACGGGACACCACGCAGGAGTTTTACATAGCCGCCGCAGCGCTTCCGACACCAAAGCAATCAGAAGCTCACAAGCACGCCTTGGCCAGCTTCAGCAGCAGCTTGAAAGATTGGTCGGGATGGGCTACCTGGTTCACTGTACCAACGATAAACATGCGCTTTTGAGGACTGTAATAAGCCAATGCCCCCGAAAGTCCCGAATGCCCGATGAACCAGGGCATTTTACCCAAGGGATTAAACAAGCCCGGCAACTTAAAGCGGTGAATGCCCATACCCGACTGCAGCGGGAAAAAGATGGGGCGCCAGTCTTGCATCTCAGCCAAATAATCCTCGGGAAACAGCTGGCCGGTAAAAAAGGCTTCGATAAACAGCAGCATATCGGCCGTGGTGGAGACCATGCCCCCATCGGCCCCAAAAGAAGTCATGGCCCGTGGGATGTTTAAAACAGCAGGGCCATAATACAAAGGCGCAGGCAAGGTATCGGATGGCTGGCTGTACAAATAGGTATGCTGGAGCTGCAGGGGCTGTATGATGTAGTGCATACAGGCTTCGGCGTAGCTCATGCCGCTCACCAATTCAATGATCCGGCCAAGAAGTTGGAAATTCGCATCGGAGTAATGGGCTTTTTTAGGGGTTCCAGGCGCAAACAGCGGCTTCATTAGGCGGGTTTGCTCCATGGCTTGCTCAAAGCTCCACTCAAAATCATCACCACTTTTGAGGCGGGCTTCCCAGCTGCGGCCATCGGCAGCTTTGTCTTGAAAATAATCGGGCAGACCTGAGCTGTGTGCCAGCAATTGGGCAATGGTAATTTCGGCGGCATATTCCCGGCCACGGTACACATGAAGGCCTTGCAAAAAACCGGAATCGAAGTAACGGTCGAGTCTTTGTTCGAGCTGCAATTGGTTTTGGGCTCGCAATTGCAGGATAATGGCAGTGGTAAACAGCTTGGTGGTGCTGGCAATAAAATGTGGACTGTTTACTTCTAAATCGCCTGCTGCCCCGAACCAGCTTCCGTTGTCGGTTTTTACGGCGAAGCTCAGGCCATGAATTTTGTTGCTTTGGGCGGCTTTTTCAACGATTTTTTGGAGTTTGTCGGCCGGCAGCCCCTGCTGCGCAACAGCTGACTTGGTAAGGATGCTAAACATGAGTACGAATACAAATTTGGTACAACGCATGGGGTTTGGTTTGATGCTGCAAAATTCGTTGCGGCACCCCAGCGCTCCATTACCATTTGGTAAAAAAACAAGCAAATTCATCCAAGCCGGTACCAAGCTTCCCGCAACATTCAAAACGGCCAACCTAAATCAGGCACCGACAAACTTTGAACCTTGAACTTTGAACCTATTTAGCGGAGCCCTTCCCCCCCACTTCCCGCCTTATCCGACTTAAGCTTTGCGGGGTAATGCCCAAATACGAAGCCAAATGGTGCTGCGCAATGCGGTTTTGGATGTTCGGGAATTTTTGCAACAAGGCCTCGTAGCGTACACGCGCCGGCATGGTCAACAGCTCAATTTGCTGCTGTTGTTTGTCGATAAACGACATTTCGGCGGCCACCAAACGGATGAGTTGACCCATGGGCAAGCGGGTAAGTGCGTCGTATTCGGCCACTGGCATGCGTAAAAAGCTTGATTTTTCGAGTGCCATCAGCTGCAGCGGATTGGGTTGCTTGGTGAGCAACGACATATAATCGGCACAAAACTGCTGCTCAAAAGCAAAATCGAGGCAAACATAATTGTTCTCCTTCCACAAAAACAGCCCAACACTACCCTCCAAAATAAAATAAAAGTAGCGCTCGGCCGCATGCGCCGGCTTCATGATGGCATCTTTTTCGAAATGCACCAGCTCACAAGCCGCCGCAAATTGCTCCCAAGCTTCGAGCGGAGCCGGAAAAAAGCTGCTAAAGGCCTGCTGCAGTTGTTGGGCGTGGGTCATGATCAAAGTTAACTGCAATTCATTTGCCAAATTTTTAGCAACAGTACCAAGAAATACCTGATCAGAAAAGGCGATTCATTTCTAGAAATTGCCTAGCAGTTAAAATTGGCAATTTTGAATGTTTAAAATCCTTTAAATTCCTGGTAATAATCAGCTCCTGCTCCCATGAAATAGCCGAATAATATTGCAAAGCATCTTCAAAATTTGAGAAATCATCATCATTTAACGCTCTTTCAATTATACGGTCGTCTAATGGACATACCTTCACAATCAGCTTTAAATTTCGTAACACCGCTTTTGTGCGTTGCGCATCCATTTGCCTCAATAAGGTATAACTAACATTCGCGATAGTCAATGCCGATACAGACAGCTCTAAACGTTGGATGTCTGCTTGAGAAAACAACGCAGCAGCTTCGTCATAAAACGGTAGACGTTTAGATAGCAAATCAATTACAACATTGGTATCGACAAAGAGCTTTTTCATTTGTACTTCTCTTGTAAATAATCTCTGTAAGATTGTTTGTAATCGAAATCAGCCGGCAAGTCGATAACGCCACTCAATCGTTCGACTAAAGGCGTAATGGATGGCGGGGTACTTTCTGAATTTGCAGTGACACTATCCAAATAGGCTTCTACCATTCTAGAAATGCTGGTTTGATGCTCACGTGCGTAATTCTTTGCCCTTGCTATCACAGCACTTTTCAACTTCAAAGTGAGTTTCGTTTCCATATCTGACCACGTTATACGTACAAATATACAAAAAAAAATACGTACACTCAATGTGATTTTACGCTAAGCAATTCTGGACCATATAAAAATTTTCACACCTCCATCGGCCGGGGCGCCTTGCTCATCATTTTCCGCATGAGCCAGGGTAGCCAGCGCTGTAAACCAACGGCCAGGCGACCGTGCGCGGTAAATACATAGTTGCGCTTGCGACGCAACAAGGCCTTTACCATCACCTCAGCGGCCTTATCGGTGGGCCACATGAGCTTCGCCGGTCGTGGATCGGGCCTTTCGGGATGGTGCTGCCCCGCATTATCTACCCGGGCAATTTCCGACACCACAAAACCCGGATGCAGCACCGTGCAACTTACCCCGCTGCCAGCCAGTTCGCATTGCAAACTGAGCCCAATGCTGTGCACAGCGGCCTTCGAAGCCCCGTAAGCACTTATGCCTGGATTGGGCACAAAAGCCGCCACACTACCCACCAGTCCCAAACGACCTTGCATTTTGCGCAGCTCGGGCAGAGCATATTTGGCGGTCATGGCCAGTCCAACCACATTACCTGCCAACTGCCGTTCCCAATCGGTAGCGCTGAGTTTTTCAAGATCGCCATACACCCCATAGCCGGCATTGGCTATAGCCATATCGAGCCGGCCCCAGTGGTTAACAATTTGCTGTACGGCTGCGGCCACATCCGCTTCTTTCGTAACGTCGGTTTGTAGCACCAGCGCTTCACCGCCTTTGCCGCTTATTTCATCGGCCAAGGCTTGCAGCAATTCGGTGCGGCGGGCGCTAAGTCCCACGCGATAACCACGGCTGGCCAAGTTCAAAGCCAAAGCCCGACCAATGCCCGAAGAGGCACCAGTAATCCAGGCCACAGGCGTATTGTTGTTTTTCATACCCAAGTTTTAGAAAAGCAAGTTACGTACTCGCCACCAAAACCAGCCCATACATCCTTCAATACTGTATGGCATTGGGCCAAAAGCGGCATTAAACTGCTTTGGGAGGCGGGTTTTTCAGATACAAATCGTGCAAAACAAGCATCAAATAGCCAAAACAAACGGCGCTAACAATAAGTACATTATTAACCAATCCTTCTACCGAAAAAGACATTTTTAATAAAATGGTGGAAATGATAAATCCTGAATTACGCATGATGATGTGAAATTCATCGCTATAAAAAAGGGATGCGAGCAGTAACAACACATCTACCACGATCAGCACAGTAAAAAAATCACCAAAAAAAACTTGATTGACATTCGAGATCACCGCGATGCCTCGTTGATAATCGACGCCCAAAGTGTTTGTCCATTGGTAAAGCGATACGCATGCTAATCCTACCAAAACAGGAACAAGTAGCAGTGCAATTTTGGTCTTCAGCCTAATAAAACGGTGCATCCGCCCTGCATGCATCGTCGGCATCTCGGAAGCATCGGACGTCCGAAATGCATTCTTCCTGTAAAAGAGGTAAATCAATCCGAACAGCAACAATGAGCTGATGACATCGTAAGTAAATTGCAAGTCGTTGGCGCTCTCAAACCAATTTGCTGTTAATTCTAGCTTAGCTAAATCTTTGAATAACCGCCTGACCACAATCAGCGCCATGATTTCGTATTGCTTGCCAATGTAAGTGGTGATGGATTTTGGCAAAAAAAAGATCAGCAAATACACCTCATACAGCAATATAAACGAAAATGGAGTGTAAATGGCGGCAATGGGACTTTTCAAGAGTTCGGATTGCCAAGGCAAAAAGCCATAATGTACCAGGGCGATGAGCAGCAAATGAATCAGGTAGCCCGCAATGGCGATTACCAGCATCCAATGCTCAATACGTACCCGCGACTGGGCTGATAAATAAGTACTGCTTGCAATAAGTTGACGCCCTATGCTGCCGAAGTTACCCTTCATCCATACACTAACCATCTGATTTGCAGTTTGTTTGTTTATATTGATTTTTCAGGGCTTTTATTCGGGCTGGCGCCTACCCGAACCAAATACCACTATCCTATACTGCTATTCAGCACTAGTCAGCTATTTGGAAAAATTGCTAAATTGCTGCATGGAATACCATTACATCATTGTTGGGGGCGGCTCGGCTGGCTGTGTGCTTGCCAACCGCCTCAGTGCCCAAGGCAACCGGCAAGTGTTGCTGCTCGAAGCTGGCGGTCGCGATAACCATCCCCTCATCCGTATTCCGGCGGCTTTTTACAGGCTGTACAAATCCAAAGTCGATTACGGCTTTTACACCGAACCTCAGCCCCATGCCCATAACCGCCAACTTTTTGTGCCACGAGGCAAAACCTTGGGCGGCTCGGGCAGCATCAATGCCATGATTTACATCCGCGGGCATGCTACCGACTACGATAAATGGGCGGCAGCAGGCAATGTCGGCTGGGATTACAGCTCGGTACTCCCCTATTTCCTACGGGCCGAAAACAACGCCAACTTTGGCGCCCCTTACCACAGCCAATCGGGCCCCTGGCACATCAGTAACCTCCTGCAGCCTCATCCACTGAGCTTACAATACCTGCAAGCCGGCCACGCATCTGGCCTACCCTTTTTGGCCGATATGAACGGTGCTGCCGACGAAGGGGTGGGCATTCACCAGGTCAACCAACGGGGGGGCAAACGACACAGTCCGGCCGATGCCTACCTCCACCCCATAAAAAACCGCCCCAACCTGCACCTACGTACGGGGGCACAAGTGCAGAAAATACTATTTACAAACAAGCGTGCCACGGGGCTTATGCTGGTGTGCGGCAAGCAGCAGGAGGAAGTGCGTTGTTCTGGTGAAATCATCCTTTGCGCCGGAAGCATTCACAGTCCACTCATTTTACAACGCAGCGGCATAGGCGATGCCGCGATGCTCGGTAAGCTGGGTATGAAAGCCCTGCACCATTTGCCAGGCGTTGGACAAAATCTACACGACCATCCGGTGGTACCGCTTATCTACCGCACCAAGAAGAGTGCTTCGCTCGATTCGGCAGAAACCCTGCCCAACTTATTACAATGGATCTTCAAAAAAACCGGTCCTTTCACCAGCAACCTGGCCGAAGGTGGCGGCTTTTTACGCACCGAACCCCAATTAGACGCCCCTGATATCCAACTGCATTTTGCCCCGGCATTTTTTGTAAATCACGGCTTCAGCAAACCCAAAGGCAACGGCATGTCACTGGCTCCCATACTGCTGCGGCCAGCTTCACGTGGCACAGTAAAACCCCATCCCGGCAACCCTTTCCAGCCCTTGATCAACCCACAAGTTTTCGCACAAAGCAACGACCTGCATCGCCTGCGTGAAGGCTTCAAGCGGGCCGTAGAAATCATGCAGGCCAAGCCCATGGATCCCTGGCGCGAAACAGCCTTTCTGCCCCAAAATCCACTAAAAACCAATGAAGAAATAGAACAGTACATCCGCCAAAACGTGGAACTGCTTTACCACCCCGTGGGCAGCTGTAAAATGGGCAGTGACAACCAAGCGGTAGTTAATGCCCAATTGCAAGTGCATGGCCTGGAGGGCTTACGCATTGCCGATGCCAGCATTATGCCCCAAATTGTAAGCGGAAATACCCAGGCGGCCACCATTATGATTGCCGAAAAAGCGGCGGAGATGTTGGGTGATTTATGATTCAATGCCGTTTAGTTAAGCAAGGTAAGTTCAATTTTTTACCCCCGGATGGCCGAGGTTTTCAACACAGATTACGCAGATAACGCGGATAGTCTGTGCAGCAAACAAGCCAGAGAGAACACCAAAGTTGCTGTGCAATGCAAAACTTTTTTCGATTGCTGACCGCTTTTGCTTCGCAACTCGCTTGATTACCCAGAAAGAGCCGTTTCAACCCAGTATCTTTCACTCAACTCAATGATTCGTTAACTAAACGACATTGATTTATGTTTTATGATTTATGTTGTGTCCTTGCCTGATTTAGGTTGTCACTTTTCTTTCAAGCTTCGGTTAATTTTAGTTTAAAGTAAATCGTTAATTTCTTGGTTACTCAGGGTTCACTGGCTTCAATTGAAGTGCGGCAGAACCCAATGGGAACGCCGCTCAACATTTAGATTTGGGATTCGGTGCTTGTACTGGCGCACACGCTATTCGGGATTCAGAAAACGGTTTAACCAAACAAGCACTCCCCAGCGCGAAGCGCGCTCCCCGTGAGCAAAGCGAACCCTCCCCCACTTTGCTTAGAAAATTCCCCATCTCCCAAAAATTGCTTAGCTTTTAGGCTCCAAATCTGAAAACCAGAACCATGCATCGCGAAATAACCAGCTGGTATAGCCCGGCACTCAACAAAAACATGCCCATCGCTGTTTACGGCCATTATGGCCCTGCACTCCTGCTCATCCCTACGGCCGCGGCCGACTACCTCGAATACGAACGCTTCCAATTGCTCGACCAAATAAAAAATCACATCGAAGCCGGAAAAGTAAAGGTGTACAGCGTTGATAGTATAAATAACGAAAGCTGGCTCAATAAAAACATGCATCCAGAGCACCGAGCCATCCGCCACGAGCAATGGAACCAGTATATTTTCGATGAAGTAGTGCCCTTCATCCGAAACAGCACCTCTGCCGATACCCCCATCATCACCTGCGGGGCTTCCTTTGGCGCCCTGCACAGCATGAACCTCTTCCTCAAACGCCCCGACATCATTCGTGGCGTAGTGGCCATGAGCGGCGTGTATAACCTGCAAGAGTATACCGACGGCTTCTACAACGATAGCGTGTACTTTAACTCCCCGGCCCACTATATCCCCAACTTGTCAGACCACAATACCCTGCAAGCCATACGAACTGGAAAAATACTCATTGCCACAGGCAGCGGAGCCTACGAAGACCCCAGTGCCTCCCGCGATTTTTCAACACTTTTGCATAACAAAGGCATAGCCCACCACCTCAGTATCTGGGGACAAGAATGGACGCACGACTGGCCGACCTGGCGGGCCATGTTGCCTTGGGTTATGCAAGAATTCTAACTTTTATTTTTTTTTTGTGTGGCCATGCAACCTGCCGGAGTCAAGCTTCGTCTGCCTACTGTAAACCAATCAACATGAAAAAACCCAGTTTACCCTTTTTACTCGTGCTTGGCTCCTTGTTGTTGTGTTTGGTCGGCATCAGTCGCGCCCAAACCAGCTTGCCCCTCAATGGCATTACAGGCGTAAGCATCAAAGGTCCTTACGACATGGTCATTAAAAAAGGAGCCGCCGAACTGAAGATAGAAGGCACCGAAGATGAATTACAAAACATAGAAATCAGCATCGAAGACGGCATACTCGAAATTGGGGCTTCAAAACGCAGATTGGGCATAGGCATCACAAGCGTGAATGGCATCGAAATCAGTCTGCCTGAGCTACATTACCTTAAACTTGCAGGAGCCGGAAGTGCTGAAGTAAGCGGCTTTAACAATGAACAACTATTTATTCATATGCAAGGCGCTGCCAGCGGTGCATTCGACTTGAATGTATCGGTGGTAAAAATTGACATCGCCGGAGCAGGTAGTCTCGAAATAAAAGGATCAGCAGCCACGGTGGTAGCCAATGTAAGCGGTGCCGCCAGTGTTGAGGCAACGGAATATACGGTAAAAGACATGATGCTGAACCTGTCGGGAGCTGCCAGCAGCGAAGTGAACGTTACACAAAAATTACAGGTTACCATCAACGGCATCGGCAATGTAGTATATCGGGGCAAACCCGATGTGGTCATTAAACGCATCCATGGTGCCGGCAAAATAGAAGAATTCTAACAACCCAACTTCTTCATACAGACGTGGTCCGGGCCGGGAGGTTCGGGCCTTTTTTACGTTCTTTGTGTATGCGTAGTGCTTTCCTTTTCCTGCTTTTGCTTTTAAATACCACGCTTTCGGCGCAAACACCTGAGAGCAGGGCCAGGTTGAGCGGTCAATTGCTCGAACGACTGCAGGAAAAAAACTGGACCGGCGCAGTGCGTCTTTTCGATGCCAGCCTGGCGCAAAAACTCGATTCGGTTCAATTGGCCATGATTTGGCAGGGCTTGCAAATAAGTCATGGCCCCCTATTAAGCATAGGCACAGCCAGCGAAAAAACAGCGGCTTCGCGTCTTTTTCATTACCGTCGTCTCGACTTTGAAAAAACAGCTATGCGTATGGAGCTCGAATTCAATGCCCAACAGCAAATCAGCTCCTTGCGCATGCAGGCCCTAACCGATGAAGAGCTGTACTTACCACCCCCTTACGAGCATGCCAACAACTACCACGAATTCAGCATGCGTGTAAGGCACGATACGGTTGTACTACCGGCCATCCTTACCATTCCTAAATCCTGCGTAAACTGTCCCGCAGTACTCCTGATACACGATCTCGGCCCTCAGGATCGCGACCATAGCATTGGCCCTACCCGCATGTTTCGCGATATGGCCATAGGCCTGGCCAACCAAGGGATCATTAGCCTGCGCTACGACAAACGAAGCTTTCGTTATGGCCCCGAGCTCATGGAAGATTTACGTGTATTAAAAATTGAAAATGAAATTCTGGAAGATGCCCGGGCTGCACTTGCCCTCTTCCGTGGCGTACAGGAAGTAGACACCCACAACATCAGCATCATCGGCCTGGGTATGGGCGGCATGCTGGCCGGCGAAATTGCCGCCTCCGCTGGTATTCCCATCCAAGCCATTGTAAGCATCGGCAGCAGTCCACGCCCCCTCGCCCAGCAATTACTCGACCAGTACATCCAGCTGCTCAGCAGTAAAATGAGCTTTGGCGAAATGCAGCAACAAGTAAAAGCCCTCGAAAAACAAAGCAAACTGGCTACCAATCCCAAGCTCGACCCCAATACTTCACCCGATTTACTCCCCTTACAACTGCCAGCGCCGTATTGGTTACGGCTTCAGCAATTCGACCCGGCTGCCGGCTACTGGCGCTCCAATGCCCGTTTGCTCTTTCTTCGTGGCGAAAACGACTTTCAAAGCTCGCAAGAGGATTTACGCTTATGGGAAATGCGGCTGCTCGGACACTCCAAAAGTAACTTCGAAAGCCTGCCCGGCCTGAACCACCTGCTCATGCCCGACGCCGGCCAACCCGCTGCCGAAGCTTACACCAAGCCGGCACACCTCAGCCCCGAAGCCATCAGCCGCATCAGCAGCTTCCTGCTTGGACCATAAACCAAGACCCTAATTACACGGAACCTTAAATCGAGTAGGATGGTAGGGATTATTTCCCTACCTGTCGTCACACACCACCGTACGTACCTTTCGGTATACGGCGGCTCTTTAAGTTTTGATTCTAACCTTTAGGTATTGGTCGGAGAAAAATGTAAAGCCTGCTACGCGTAGCTTCTCTGTGGTGATGGATGTTTTAAGTATATGGCTATTGGCCAAGCGCCAGTAACCCTTCCTAGAGTTCGCTCGTTCCCAAGCTTTGGATTTCTTTACTCCAAGCTTGATTAGATTCGTCAGTCTGGTCTTTATTCGTTTCCATTGTTTCCAAATGACCATGCTAAGCCTTCTTTTGTACCACTCATCTACCGTCTTCAATAAGGTTCGTGTCACTCGGGGCAGCGTTTTGCCGCCGGCTTCCTTCAGATTCCACCTCACGCTATACACCCTTGCCTTAAGCTAGTGGTTGGCGATTACCTACCCCCACAGTGGACTTGCACCACCTACTTGATTGCCATGCACGGCACACAATAAAAAATCCCCGATGGAAAACCAAAGGGGATCTTGTATGCTAAAAAGAGGAAGGTGAACCTAACCCTGGCCTAACCTGCGCAAAGTACGCAAATGGCTGGTAGTGGCACTCACCAAACTGGGGTGTGCATGGTAAGGAATCCCAAATTCGGCTGCTGTACGCTCTACAATTTCCGAAATTTTCGGATAATGTAAATGACAAATATTCGGGAATAGGTGGTGCTCAACTTGGAAGTTTAAACCACCTGCATACCAACCCAAAACTTTGCTCTTCCGCGAAAAATCAGCGGTTGTGTGCAACTGATGAATGGCCCAGGTATTTTCCATCTGACCCTTTTCATCCGGCAAAGGTTGGTCGGTTTCTTCTACAATGTGCGCCAATTGAAAAATAGCTGCCAAAATAAATCCAGCAGTAAAGTTCACCAGCAAAAAGCCAATAATCCATTGACCAAAACTAATAGGCAAAAAGAAAAACGGAAGTAGCATAAGCGTGAAAAACACGAGCTTACCAATAAACAAGTTGATTACTTCCTTGATATATACCTTACGGCTCGACTGCGAAGCCCACTCAAATACCTGACGGAAATCTTTGATGTGGAAACTGATGGTCATCAAGGTATACAACATGGGTCCATACCAATGCTGAAAACGATGCAAGGGCTTGTGCTCGTCGTGACGATCGAGTCGTAGCAAGGCCTTGCCAGCAATGTCTTCATCAGCATGGTGAATATTGGTAAAAGTGTGGTGCAAAGTATTGTGCTGAATCTTCCAATTGTACACATTCCCCCCTACCAAATACATGCTGGCCGAAAATAAACGATTAACCCACTGCTTGTCACTGAAAGCACTGTGGCACGCATCGTGCATAACCCCCATGCCTACACCGGCCAGGCCAATACCCATCCAAATGCAGAGCAAAATCATTACACCCGTGCTGTAGGGACCAAAGAACAACAAAATGTAGGGCGTGAGGTAAAAAAGCAACATGCCTGTAGCTTTGATTACCATCCGCGCTCCTCCAGTTTTTTTAAGATTGTTTTCGGTGAAATAATGGTCGACCCGCTTGCGCAGCTCCTGAAAAAATCCTCGCTCATCGCGGCGCGAGAAGCGAATTGAAGGTACTTTCATAAATTACTTTAAACTCCGAAACGCGAAATATGTCGCGCTCCGTAAATACAAAAGTAAGTGATTTTTGAGCATTACGAGCAGCTAAAAAAAATATTTTGACCTTTAGGTCTGAATTTACACTAGACAAAATACAAAAAACAGCCTTTTGCGATGCCAGAAACAAATTCGAAATTCGTGGCGATGAATGAAAATATTTTGAAGATGAAGGTTAAATCTACCCAAAAACCGGTTGATGACTTTCTGTTGATCAGTTTCGATAAACCCGGGCTGGACTATACCGCAGGGCAACACCTCACCCTTTTGGTCGAAATCGGACACCGTATTTTACGCCGGTCGTATTCGCTCTGCAGTTTACCCGGAGACCCCTATCCGCAAATCGCGCTACGTGAACTGCCCAATGGTGAAGTTTCAAGATGGCTATTCAAAACAATCCAGCCTGGAAGTCTGCTTCAGAGTTTGCCGCCATCCGGTCGTTTTACCCTGAAGTTGGCACCAGTGCAGGTATTTTTTGCCGCCGGAAGTGGCATCACCCCCATCTATGCCCTCATCAGGCAATTGCTGCAATACACCAGTCATAAAGCCACGCTGTATTACTCCGAAAAAAGCCCCGATCGCTGTCTATTTTACCAAGAATTACAAAATTTGGCCACGCAATATCCTAACCGGCTTAAGATCCACTGGCACTTCAGTCGTTTGGTCGACCAAAACACGCACCTGAACGGCCGGCTCAACCAATTTATCTTAGAGCGCGCCTTTGCGGTTATACCGAACAAGGAACAGCTGCAATTTTATCTTTGTGGACCCATGGCTTATATGCGCATGATACGCATTGCCCTGCTTTTTATGGGCTACGAAGAAGATCAAATCAAACGCGAAAACTTTGCTTCAGAGGGTATACCCATGGCGCAAAAATCGTCTGTACGTACGCCATTCGAAGTAAACGTGCAACTGGGGAGCAAAAACTACCGCCAGTCAAGCGAGGAAACCATCTTAAAGGCAGCCATGGCCAATCAGATCTCATTGCCCTACAGTTGCGAAAACGGACAGTGTGGAACCTGTGCCCTCAAGCTTACCAAAGGAAAAGTTTTGCATCGCCTCAATGAAGTACTTACCGAAAAGGAAATTGAAGCAGGTTATTTTTTGAGCTGTACGGCCCTTCCCGATAGCCCTGAACTTATTGTGGAATAAGTTATCCAGCCATCAACGAGGCCATCTCCGCCTGCAAACGCAAGGCTTCGGCCCGGGCAGCTTCGGCAAAATCATGCCCATTAGAAGCATATAAAATACTCCGAGAAGCATTTACTAATAGGCCTACATCAGCATTTGCACCATGTGCAAAGACTTCCGATAAGCTGCCTCCTTGCGCTCCCACCCCGGGTACCAAAAAGAAGTGGTCTGGCACCATCCTTCTTATTTCTCCTAAGGCTTCGGGCCGCGTTGCACCCACCACATACATCATCCGGTCTGCCGAACCCCAGTCTGCCATTTTTTGAATAGCCTGTTTGTACATGGGCTCACCCGCAGCATCTATCACCAGTTGAAAATCGGCGGCTCCAGCATTGCTCGTTAGGCCAAGAACAATGGCCCATTTTCCTTCGTATTGCAAAAATGGGTCCACCGAATCGCGACCCATATACGGATTTACCGTAACCGAATCAAAATTGTAGGTTTTAAAAAAGGCACGAGCATACATATCAGCCGTATTGCCAATATCGCCCCTTTTAGCATCGGCTATGGTGAAGCAAGCTGCCGGTATATAATCGAGGGTTTGTTGCAAAGAATCCCAACCGCGCACGCCTAAACTTTCGTAAAATGCCAGGTTGGGCTTATAGGCTACAGCCACGTCGGCGGTAGCATCAATGATGGCTTTGTTGAAGGCCAGCACAGGATCAGGGTCCGAAAGCAAATGCTTAGGAAGTTTGTGAAGGTCGGCATCAAGGCCCACACACAAAAATGATCTTTTAGCCCTGATTTGGGCCACCAATTCTTTACGATTCATCAGTCCTGATCAGGGTTTTCACTAACAGCTTCTACCCGCACAATTTCAGGAATGGATTTCTGAATAGTTTTCTCTATACCGGCTTTCATGGTCATCGCACTCATGCTACAACTTTCGCAACTACCCAAAAGACGCAGGCGCACCACCCTTTCCGCGGTTACTTCAAGCAACTCAACATTCCCGCCATCGGCCTGCAGGTACGGACGAATGCCGTTCAAAGCTTCGTCAACCCGGTTAAACAAATCGTTCATGCTACAAAAATACACAAAAAGATGTGGGAATGGAGGCAGGGAGATGAAAGGGGATAATAAGTGATGATCAAAGTGATGGCGTGTAGGCAAAAAACAAAAACGCCGATCCCCTTCATCGCTTTTCATCCCCTCGCATTCCGTACCGCCAAAGCCTGCGCCACCGCCCCGGCCAAATCAGCATAATACTGCGCCGATGGATTGCCCTCATGCATCACCACCGGCTGCCCCTGATCGGCCGCCTCAGCAATACCCTGAACCAAAGGGATTTGCCCCAACAAAGGCACCCCAAACTCCTCGGCCAAACTACGGCCACCTCCCTTGCCTAAAATGTAATACCTTTCATCCGGATGCGGAATGGGTGTAAACCAACTCATATTTTCAATGACCCCCAAAAGCGGAATGTTGATAGACGTCATGTTAAACATCGCAGCACCCTTGCGGGCATCGGCCAGGGCCACCTGCTGGGGTGTGGTTACCACCACCGCACCCGCCACTTCGAGCAGCTGCGCCAAGGTTAGGTGGATGTCGCCGGTGCCAGGTGGCAAATCGATAAGCAAATAATCGAGCTCACCCCAAGCCACATCGGTAAAAAACTGGCGTAAAGCATTGCTGGCCATCGGCCCACGCCATACCACCGCCTGCTTCTCGTCAACAAGCAAACCGATGCTCAATACATGTACCCCATGCTTTTTAATGGGCACAATTTTTTCGCCGGCCATCTCCGGACGCTGCCCTTGCAAACCAAACATCATGGGCATACTCGGACCATATATATCGGCATCCATCAAACCTACTGAAGCGCCGGTGCGCGCAAGGGCAACAGCCAAATTAGCCGCTACCGTACTTTTGCCCACCCCACCCTTGCCCGAGGTAATCAACACCACGTTTTTTACACCAGGTAATAAATCTCGCCCTGTTTTTTGACCTAGGGTTCGCGCTACCATGCTGATTTGCACCGGCGTATCACCAAAATCACGGGCCAATTCGGCACGACAATCGGCCTCAATCTGGTCTTTAAGCGGACAAGCCGGCGTGGTGAGCAACACGGTAAAACTGATACCTGAGGCATCTACCGTAAGCTTTTCAATCATTTTGAGGCTCACCAAATCGCGCTTCAAATCAGGCTCCTGTACCCGGCTGAGTGCATGCAATACTTGTTCGTTATTGGGGGTGTGGGTCATAATGGGCAAAGATAGGGAGCGCAACGGCTAACCGAAAGCATATTCCATTACACCATCAACCCCATGCCTTTAGAAGGGGTTGATGCGGCTTTTATTGCGCTCAACGCATACATCCTAGCCATTCATATTTTGCATAACCTTGGGCAATTCCACCCCTGACAACTTAAATTTCGACCTGTTGCAGAAGTGCAAAATGGTGCACTCAACTGGCAGATTACGCACTTACAGGTTGTTAATCGCCTGCCTTGTACTGCTTACCGAAAGGCGCTGAGCGCTTAACAAATTCGATTACGAAAATACCCCCCTGCATACCAGCCAAGGCTTTAGCGAGTCTTTGCTTTGAGTCGCCGAAAACAAGTGAATTGAATTTCAGTAGTATTTACCGCACCCATTTGGGTTAAATACGGAGCAAAATCAGCCTCTACCCGCAATTGGTAGTTTTGATTGAGTTGATAAAACACACCTGCATAAAGATGTAAGCCGTATTGCCAGGCCAAGCCCTGCCAAGGATTAACATAGTAAATCCGTTCACAATTAAAATAATGCTGTGCATATACGCCTTTGGAAACGGCATAACCAGCACCTAAATTCAAACCCGCTTTGCCAGGCGTTTGAAGTTGAAGTCGAATTGGCAAACTAAATCCACCGGCTTGTTGAACATAGGTGCTGCCATAGGAAACTGCCCGAACAAACTCATGGTCGTATTTGAATGCCACTTCAGCACTAAGAAGACCAAAAAGCTGTTGTCGGTAATGAAAGCCCAAACCCGACTGGGTAAAACATTGCCTTCCAAAAAAATACCTGGTTTCCGGCCACACCTAGCTCGGTAGTGCGTGACCGTGCACTGAAATGCCAATCTCTTTCACGAGTTTTTGCCCAGATTTTTCCTGAGCCATAGCAGCCGTAGTTAAAAAACAAATGGTTGAAAGCAGAAACAAACCCTGCACAACGAACCGCTTAGGCAGAAGGCGGTTAGGATTCTTAACTCCTTTGGAAACGCCAATTCTGTACTTTTTCATCAACACAATTCCTTAAACCAGTTCAACACGAGCCGAAAATACACCATATCATCCAAATTTGACTAAGGTTCAGGCAATCGGCTAAAAAACGTCAGCTGGATCAATGGCCAGGCGGGTTCGCCCAAACCAAAGCGCATCAGGTCCCAGGAACATTCCAAGCGCAAATTGCTAACTGCATTCAATTGGTGATTAAACCCGGTATGGACCCAGGGCGTAACTCGAACCCGGCTATCGCGCCATGCACTTTTTACCTCAACGGTCTGATTTTGCAGCCCCAAAGCCACCCATTCCTGCCTGCCTTGCAACATGCCCTGAATTTGTGTGCCAATGCCCAGGGAAAATCCCGTTTTTCCGGGACTTTGGTAATTCAACCGCAACGGAACAGCCAGGTAGCTCAAATCCTGAAGGCGTAAATAGCCACCGCCTTGTTGCGGCCTCCCCCGATCGGCATAAAAATGCGAACGTTGGTAATGAAGCCCGGCTTCCCAACTTAGGGTCGAAAAAAACAGGCGTCGATACTGTAAGCCCGCGGTCGCATCCAGTACCCTTAACACATTAAACAAACCCGTAGGCAAGTAGGCCCAGGCACTGGTAAATACGCCAAACGACACACCCAACTCCTGTTTATTCGGTCCGGTATAGGCTTCTTTTTCGGGAAACTGCGCCAGACATGGCTTTCCAAAACCCAGCAAAAACACCAGCCAAAAAACTTTATACATCCATCTGATTTTTAACTAAAGTAATGCATAAATCAGAAAATAAGCAAATGTCAGTCTGCTGAATCTACCGTATCTGTTTCCTAAAGATCGAGCCCATGAATGAGTGCCTCAGTTGCCGCATAAGGACTCATACTTCCTGTAGCCACTTGTTTTTCCAGTTCCCGGGCCAGCGCTTGCTGCTGCGGGCTGTTGAGTAACCGTTGTTCGAGGCGCTGCCGGGTAAAGTCGCGGAAGTGCTTAATGCGCTGCCTTGCACGCTGTTGTTGCAGGTGGCCATTGGAAGCGGTAAGGTCAAAGAAACGCTGTACACTATGCCAAACATCTTCCAAACCGCTGCCATCCTGTGCCGAGCAAAGCTGCACCAGGGGCGTCCAGCTGGCGGGATGTGGGGGAAAAAGGTGCAGGGCATTCCGGTAGTTCGCAGCGGCCATTTTCGCCGGATTCAGGTTATCGCCTTCGGCCTTATTGATGAGCAATAAATCGGCCATTTCCATTATGCCGCGTTTGATGCCCTGCAGCTCGTCGCCGGCACCACTCAGCATCAGCAGCACAAAAAAATCAACCAGGCCGGCTACGGCTGTTTCGCTTTGGCCTACTCCTACGGTTTCGATAAGGATCATGTCGTATCCAGCCGCTTCGCACAAAATCATGGCCTCCCAACTGGCGCGAGCAACTCCACCCAAAGCACTTCCAGCAGCCGTAGGTCTAATGAAAGCGCGGTCGTCGTAAGCCAGTCGCTCCATGCGTGTTTTGTCGCCCAAAATGCTGCCACCGGTGCGTGAACTGCTCGGATCGATGGCCAAAACCGCAACCCGATGCCCGGCAGCCGTGAGTAAACTACCAAAAGCATCGATAAAAGTACTTTTACCCACGCCCGGCACACCTGTAATGCCAATACGCCAGGCCTTGCCCGTATGCGGTAAAGCAGCCTCCAGTAGCTGGGCCGCCAACTGCTGGTGATTTGCCAATTGACTTTCGACCAGGGTAATGGCCCTGCCCAGCATAGCGCGTTCACCGGCCAGCAATCCCTTGAGCAAACTATCTACCTCTGGCAACTTCATTCTGCAATATTATGGCTTTTTAGTGGATACACCTTCCAAATTCGACCGGGCAGCAGGGTATCCATGTTCACCGGAACTTCAGGCATCTCAAAACTAAAAGCATCGGGATAACGCAACAGGTAAAAGCTATCTGGCAAAGCCGTGGCATACTCAAAACGTTGCACAGGCATCTTTAACCAATATGACCACATAAGCTGCTCTTCGGCGGTGGTGTAAACTTGTACACCCTGCTCAGCTTGTTGCAGAAATACCTGCGCAGGACCTGTATCTATACGCATTTCTTTACGGCCATAACCAAAGCCCTGCACATAAATCTGATTCAGAAAACGCGAAGAAGCCCAACCGCCAAGTAAGATAGCTATTGCCAAAAGCGGCACCGACCATTTGGCCAATGCTTTTTCTTGCCACAACCAATAGGTATACACACCAAAAAAAGGCAAAACCGGACTTAACATACGACCATCAAATGGAATCACCGGATCGGCCAACCATTTGGCCAGCATCAGCCAAAGAATAAAAATGAAGGGATAAATAAGCATCCAACTCCAATGGAGCTGCCGCCAAACCTGCTTATTTGCGACCAATCGTTGCAGCAAGATGCCGGCAAGAATAAGCAGCACCCAAGCCGGCCATTTCATGAACTCTTCGATGCCAAGCACAAAATCAGCTGGCTCAAAAGTCCAAAACAGCCGTCGCGAACTTAATTGATTGGCAACCCATTTATTTCGGACCGTCCATATCAAAAAAGGCAAGATACTTAAGGCACTATAGGTCCAAAAATGCTGTCGGGCCTGCTGCCGACCATCGGCTTTCAGCCAAAGCCAAACCGCAAAAAAAGGCAGCACAAACAAGCCAGCAAAACGAACCAAAACCGCCATACCAGTAATAAAAGCCAAGAGCCAAACCCGACGTCTTGTTTGCGGCCTCAACAATTGATCGAATGCCAGTAACAAAAAACTTAAGTAGAGTGGTTCCGACCAAAAACTGGTATGCACTTGTAAAAAAGCAAGGCTGAGGGCAAACAGCAGGGGCCAAAGCAATTGTTGCCAAAAGCTAAGGCTAAAGTGCCGGCCCAGTCGTGCAAATAGCCAGATATTCAACGCAGCATTCAGGTACATCAGCCATCCCAAATCCAATGGGCTTGTTGTGCTCAGCCAGCTAAAACCCGCTAAAAGCAAGGCATACAAAGGAGCATAGTGTGTATCCGGATCAACAAAACCCCAGCGTAAGGTGCTAAATCCCTGGCCTCGTATAAGGTGTTCGGCCGCATTGGCATAATACAAACTATCGAAACTCACTTGAGGTCCGTAACGGTCGACCCAAGCCAGTCCGACAGCAAAGAACACCGCCAGCAGTACCTGCAACCACACCAAGCTTTTAGCCGGCGTTTTCAAGCTGCTTGATGATTTCCACCGCAGCTTTCGCGATGACTGTTCCGGGGCCAAAAATGCCTGCCACGCCTGCCTCATATAAATACGGATAATCCTGTTGTGGGATCACACCACCGGCTACCACCAAAATATCGGGCCTTCCTTGCTCCTTCAAGGCTTCGATGAGCTGCGGAACCAGGGTTTTATGTCCGGCAGCCAGGGAAGAAGCACCTACCACATGTACGTCGTTTTCGATGGCTTGCCTTGCTGTTTCAGCGGGTGTTTGAAAAAGCGGGCCAATGTCCACGTCAAAACCCAAATCTGCAAAGCTGGTGGCAATGACCTTGGCACCACGATCGTGGCCATCCTGCCCCATTTTCGCTACCATAATGCGTGGCCTGCGCCCTTCGTTGGCCGCAAAGGCCTCCACCCGCGCACGGGCGAGCTTAAAATCTTCGTCCTGCATAATTTCTTTGGCATACACGCCTTTGATCGAACGGATGGTGGCCTGATAGCGGCCATATACTTTTTCGAGTGCCGAGGATATTTCTCCCAAAGTGGCCCTTTTTTGTGCGGCATCAACGGCCAATTCGAGCAAATTACCGGCTGCACCGGCTGCACAAGCAGTTAATTTATCGAGTGCCCGTTGCACATCAGCTTCATTGCGGCTGGCTTTAAGCCGGGCTAGTCGTTCGAGCTGCGAACGACGTACCTTGGCATTGTCTACTTCTAAGATTTCGATATTGGCCGAACGTCCGGTATTGAAACGATTAACACCCACCACAATATCCAAAGCCGAGTCGATGCGCGCTTGCTTACGTGCGGCAGCTTCTTCGATCCGCATCTTGGGCAAACCGGTTTCAATGGCTTTGGCCATACCCCCTAACCGCTCTACTTCCTCCATATGTGCCCAAGCCTTTTGTACCAACTCGTGCGTGAGTTTTTCTACGTAATAAGACCCGCCCCAAGGATCAACCACCTTGGTAATGGCCGTTTCATCCTGTAAATAAAGCTGGGTGTTGCGGGCAATTCGGGCCGAAAAATCGGTAGGCAACGCAATGGCCTCGTCGAGTGCGTTGGTATGCAAACTTTGGGTATGTCCTAAAGCCGCAGCCATGGCCTCTACGCAGGTACGGGCAACATTGTTGAAAGGGTCCTGCTCCGTAAGACTCCATCCTGAAGTTTGGCAGTGCGTGCGCAAAGCCATCGACTTGGCTAATTTGGGCTCAAACTGCTTCACCATTTTCGCCCATAGCAATCTTCCCGCCCGGAGCTTCGCAATCTCCATGAAGTGATTCATCCCTATGGCCCAAAAAAAAGAGAGCCGTGGGGCAAAGGCATCGATATCGAGGCCGGTTGCAAGTCCGGCGCGAATATATTCCAAACCATCGCTCAAGGTATAAGCCAATTCCAAATCAGCGGGGGCACCGGCTTCGTGCATATGGTAACCACTAATGCTGATGCTGTTGAAACGCGGCATAAGCCGTGAGGTGTATTCGAAAATATCAGCAATAATACGCATCGAATGCGCAGGCGGGTAAATATAGGTGTTGCGCACCATGAACTCCTTGAGGATGTCGTTCTGAATGGTACCCGTAAGTTGTTCTGTAGAGATGCCTTGCTCTAATCCGGCAACAATATAAAAGGCCATAATGGGTAAAACCGCACCATTCATGGTCATACTTACCGACATTTCACCCAGCGGAATCTGATCGAAAAGCAGCTTCATATCTTCCACCGAATCGATGGCCACACCGGCCTTACCCACATCGCCTACCACCCGCTCATGGTCCGAATCATAGCCCCGGTGCGTGGCCAGGTCGAAGGCCACCGACAAGCCTTTTTGACCGGCTGCCAGGTTACGCCGGTAAAAGGCATTCGATTCTTCAGCCGTAGAGAAACCGGCATACTGCCTGATGGTCCACGGACGTTGCGTGTACATGCTGGCATAAGGCCCCCGTAAAAAAGGCGCCTTCCCTGCACCAAAGCCAAGCTGTGGCAATCCGCTGGCTTCTGCCGCCGTGTAGGCCGACTTCAACTCCAGCTGCTCAGCCGTCTCCCAGCTTTTTTGCTGCTCTGGCTGATAATATTCCTTTTTGGCAATGGCTTCAAAGGGTATTTCACTAAAATCAGGTCGTTTCATGAGCGGAGCAGTTTTGATTGTATGCTTTGTAAAGTATCGAGTACATTGGCCTTTAAGTGAATAAAAAATTCAAAGCCTGCCGCCTTAAATTCATCCGCCATGGCTGCAGGATTCCCAGCCAAAATCAACAACATGTTGCCTTTGAGCCTTGCACTTAAGCCTGCAACAGCCTCTGGCCAGCTGGCATCATCGCAACAAAGGACCAATGCATGCGCTCCGGCTGCCAAGGCCTCCTCAGCAGCTTCCTCTGCCTTGCTAAATGCCTTGCCTGCCATCAGCTCGTATCCGGCACAGCCTAAAAAATTCATACTAAAATTTAGCCGTGCCATTCGCATGGTCAGGTCTCCGGTGGTGGCCAAATAAATTCGTGGCTTTGGCAAAGCCCTCGCCGTTTGTAATCGTAGCGCATCAAATGCATTGTGCAGACTCGCTGCTTGCCAATCGGCCAAAACCTCAATTCCATTTGGATACTGATTCACCCCCACCCGTATTTGCTTGCGATTTCCTAAAGCTTGTTCACGCGATTGCGCACCGGCCTTAAGAAGTACATCCAAGGCACCACTGCCTTGCCAACTCATAAAACCACCAACACGCTCAATGTCCTGAAAAAGGGCCCACGACTTCTCCCCAATTTGCTCTGTAAGCGATTCTAAAAAGTAGGCACCACCGGCCGGATCAGCTACTTCATTTAAACGCGCTTCGTAGCGGAGCATGAGCTGGATTTGTAAACTTAGTTCCATCGAAAAATCATCACCCCCATGCACTGGCAAATCAAAAGCAGGCAAACAAAGCGAAGCCACACCCCCAATCACAGCCGACATGCCCATACTGGTCAAGCGTAGCAGATTCGTGTGTCTGTCGAGACTATACAAGGCTTGACTTCCAGCCAGGGCATGCAAAGTTGCAGCAGCACTACAACTATGTACAGGCGCATAGGTCTGCACTATCTTTGCCCAGGCTTGTCGGAAGGCACGCAAACGACAAATCTCTGCAAAATAATCTGTATCGAGGGCCAGCTGGAATTGAATCAATGGCGCAGCCTCATCCACGGATAAGCCTGCCTGTACTAGCCGGTGCAATAAGTCGTGCCCGGCAGCCAAGGCCAAAGCTGTTTCTTCTATAAGGCCCGCGCCTTCTGCGCGCATAGCTGCACTGCTGATCAAAAAAGGAACCACAGCCGTTAGCTGCTTGCGGTAAGTATGGGCCATTTGTAACAAAACAGCGCCATCAACAGGCCATGCCGTAGCGGGCCAAAGTAGGGCAACACGCATGGCCGCTGGACTGAGCTGCAAGTTTTCTGCCCAGCGCCCTAGCCATTCTGCCAAAACCAAGCCCTCAATGCCGCTAAAAATTAAGCGGATGTATTGGGGCTGTATATCCTTACAAAGTGTTTCAAATGCATCAAAATCAGCGACACGCCCATCGAACCAAAGAGCATCAGCACCATGGTTGAGCGCATGCAGGGCCTGGCGATTAGCCTTTTTAACATCCATATCTATTGCGATATGGGCCACCGCTGCCCAATCGTTACCCGAAGCAGAGAGCCCCCTTCGGTACGGAAAATCGGCCGGCAAATGCCCTTCCACATGTTGCGGAAGCTGTTGAGTCGTGTAAAAGGGCAGGTACTCAAGTCCGTCGGCCGACCGATAACGCAACTTTTCAATGGGTGAACCCTTCAACTCCTTGCTCACAACTTCTTGCCAGTCGGTTAGCAATTGCTCGCTAAAACCGGCATAAAACGAATCTTCTTTAGACATACATTCAAGGCTCAAGTGACAAGGCGAAATTAAGGCTTTTTCGTGGCAGATCGTGCTCAAAACGCTCAAAGCTCCTGGTGGATATGCCCTGTACAGGGTATTTTTTGCGAAAATGCTCGAAATATGCCTTCAGCCAGTAATTTAGCGGTTATAAATTCGTTAACACACCTTGGTGTTTTCGTTGTATGAGCACAGAATTACGCACTTCCGGTACTTTTACCTTCAATTCAGAATTAATCAGCTATGGCTTTTTGGCCATCATGATTGCTGCTATCCCCCTTTCGAAGGCGGTGGTGAGCATTTCGGAAGTTTTGCTCGCCATAAGTTGGTTGATCGGCTTTTCGAGTATCAACATCAGGAAGCGAAGGCTCAGCACGTTTAAACACGCACCTTATTTATTGCTCTTTCCGGCTTTTTACTTGCTATACGTTATCGGACTAAGCTATACTTCCGACATTAGCCAAGGAATAAAAGAGTTAAATGTTAAACACTATTTCTTTACCCTTCCCATCATCATCGGCACCTTAAAAATGTCGCGCGCCCAATTGCGGTGGCTCTTTTTAGGCTTTGCCATTGCCAATGTATTGGTAGCCGTGAGTGTATTCTACATCATCGCCACCGGCAACGACTTTCGGCATGGCTCCCTGCATATTCCTTCCCCCTTTGAGCAGCGCCCTCGCGCCAGTTTATTTTTGTGCTTTAGCATTTTTATTCTGGCCGAATACGTGGTTACCAAGTGGAAAGAGTTAAGCAGCGAAGCCGTTACAACACTCTTTATTTTTGGCGGCATGTTATTGGCCGGGCTCATCCTTATGAAAGGCCGAATTGGCCAGTTAGGTTTTGTGGTTCTAAGCCCCCTTTTTATTAGCTACTACTTCCAATACAGCCGAAAAAGTGCTTTACGCTGGGGACTTACCGGGCTGCTTACCCTGCTCCTAGGTGCGGGCATGTACTTTGGCTTTGAAGCCGTTCGTCAGCCTTTTGATGAAGCCGTAAATGAATTTATTGAAAGCCAAACAGGGTATCCCACCAGCGAGCCTAGCTACTCCTCCATCGGCCAACGAGTTACCTTTTATCAGGAATATTGGTCGCTGTTTCTCAAAAACCCGCTTTTTGGCGTGGGAACGGGCGATCTCGTGCAGGAAGGCAAACCCCTGTTTGAAAACCAACGCTTCAACATCCCCTTTAACAAACCCCATAACCAGTTTTTAGAAACCCTGGTAAAATTTGGTCTATTTGGCCTCTGCTGCTTTTTAGCCATTTGGTGGTACACCATCAAGGCATTTTATCCGGGTTTCCGTCGTCTCGCCTGGATGTTTAGCATACTGCTTTTCTTGAGCATGTGGAGCGATTCTACCCTAGCAACCCAAGGGGGAATCAGCTTTTTTATGATTTTCACTTCCCTCTTTCTGGTTCGGCCAAATGACCCACTTTTTGTTACCAATAGCGGAAGCAAGGAGATATTTGCCGAACAATTCAAAACAGCCGGCTTAAGCTAAATGCCGTACTTGCCATTTTGCACCACGCCAAGCAAAATACAGGCTGAATACGTGCCCTATGTCTAGGGGCGGCATAACCGCTGAGCTAAAATAATCGCCCAACCCACTTGGCTTCAAAGACTACAAGCCCGCACCGTATCTGATTTGTTTTGATATTCATCAAAACCAATAAGCCCAAGCCTGCGTATAATAAAAAAAGGCCGATCCTCCCGGACCAGCCTTGCACATGGTTTGGTTTAGTAATCAATCACTCCTTGATAGAGGTGATTACTCTCTTTAACGCCATACGACAATCTTCTCGGTGCGCTTTCCCTTACTGGTAATTACCTCAAGGAAATAAACGCCGGGAGCCACATTGGCTACCTCGAAACGGATTAACTCGTTAGGCGTAAATCTTCTGGAACCAAGTTCGGCCCCATTGCGGTCGAGCAAACGAACAATCACAAATTCATCAACTACATTCCGTATTTGTAAATTCACCGCATCACTGGTAGGATTTGGCCAAGCCAGCATGTCGATTTCATTAAACTGATTAAAATTTACCGCACGTACCGGAGAATAGTCTTCAGAACCATCTTCAGATACATATTTGATGCGGTAATAATAAGTAGGTACAGGATCGGAGGGATTATACACGTCGCGGTCAACCGAACGGTACACCGACAAAGTATTCGGGAATCCCTTGGAAGGCACCTCACCAATTTTGGTAAAATTTCGATCTACATAAATGCTTCGCTCAATTTCGAAGCGGTTCATGCGAATTTCATTTTGGGTAGTCCACTCCAACTCTGCCGAACGACCTACGGGTTGGGCAGTAAATGCGCCTAATTTCACCCAAATAAAGGCCCCAACACCAGAAGCCGTATCGATGGCTACACCATCGGGTGCCGGACTCCCATCACGATTTACCACACTGAAGTTGGTTTTAAAGGTCATGCGGTTGGGATTTACAAAATTGAATTGCAAACGCACATCCGCTACGGTCCCCAAATAACCTTCAATGTAAAAACGCCCCAGGCAATGGGTATTCGCACGGCCATCTATCATAGGCAAGCGGCTATCCACATCCGAAGCGTTATTTACAATTGGCGCATTGTAATCAATATTCACCCGCTTGCGATTAGAAGGCTGGTTCAACAAGCTCACCCGTAATTGTGGATTTACCGAACGGTTGGTTCGGGTGGCCAAGCGGGTCATGGTATTGTCGTAACCTACACGCGGATTATTAAAAGCGGTAGTATCAAAGGTAATGATGAGGCCTGAGTGGCTGAGAAAAGCTTCGCTACCATCGGTGGTTCTAAGGAACACATCGAAATATACGCGGTCATTAATGGCAAATTGGTTCAGAATCTCAGGACGGATAACCGTATTCTGAGCCCCTGCACCAAGTGCACTCACTGCCAAAACCATGTATAAAAGAAGTCTTTTCATCGGGTAATTAAGGGAGGAGCTGCCGAAGCAACTCCTCCCATATCAAACCTATCTCTACTTAAGTTTACTCGTTAATCTTCGCTACCGGTGTCTTATCGCGGTTGTTCCATGCCCGAACAAGGTCGGCGGCAGTAACGTTCCGGTCAAGGTCAACGTCGGAAACTGCATACACATCCACATCGTTACGATCGGTGTTGATGGCCGCACGGTCTTGAGCGTTGATCACGTCGTCAGAATTGTCTGCGTTACCAGCATACATCAACACGCGTGAACCTTCAACTTTGAAGCCTGATCCATTGCTACCAATCACATTGGCTGCTGTGGTAAGGTCGATGGTGAAGTTCGATCCAATAGAGGCCGCGGTATCCGACATAATCGGCAAGTGGTTACGGTGGTAAGCTACCACGTAGAACTGCGATTCGGTGGTTGTGCGGAAGATCAAGCTGTCGTTGTCGCTGCCCGAGTTGTATGGTGATACAATCTTACCATCGCTCAACAAGAGTGCTGCACGACGACTAACGTAGGCGTTTCCATTATCCTGTACCGAAGCTTGGGTAGCACTTGCTGTGTCGTTTGCGGCACGGAGTTCAAGCAATATCCAGTCAACTGCAGTAGGATAGTTAGCCAAATTAATGGTTTCTCCTCCAGCGTAATTTCCAAAGGCCGAAGTATTAAATGGCTGACTGGTAGGCAGAAGATCATTGGTAGCATCACGGAGCTCGAGCAACATCGAGTCAGCGCCTGCATCATAAGGTCCTTCAAGCATGGCCAAGGCACTGATAGAAATCCAGGTATGCTTGTTATCACGAGCCCAAGTAGCTGGCGCTTGTTCAGGAATATACACCAGGTTACGACGACTTATTTGACCACCATATTCGATTACGGCTATGTGGTACCTGCGGTTAGGATCCAAGCCGCCTACAGTTACCGCCCCACCAGTTCCTGCGTAAACTACACGCTGAGAAGAAGTAGCTGTTGTGGTGGTATCCAGGAAGTCGGGAGCCAGTTTGAAGTTAGCATTAGCCGGATAAACATAACCATTGATAGGTGAGCCCGAAACCGGATCATTTTCTGAAACTACCACAATCCGTCCATTACCACTGCTATTCAGGTTAGCTGCCGCAGTGAACTCAATAACGAGTGCGGTATCGGCCTGCTGATAAACAGTGTCTTTGGTTGTCTGGTTGGTTGGATCATTACCAGCCAGTGTGGCAGGAGTAGTCCAGCGGCTACGCTCTAAGCTATTAGCCAAATCTCTGAAATTACGTGAATACACACTTGCATTAGCCCTGAACGGAATAGCGCGAACGTAATAGAGCGAATCGGCTTGCAAACCGCTGAAGGCGAAAGTTCGCTTATAGAAGGAAGTATCTTCGTTAAAGTCACGGGCCGGATAAGCTCCGAGCACATAAGCCTCGGTAGCACCAATGGTATCGCCACTGGCATAAGTAGTGCTGGCCTGGTAGAACTTACCATCAGTTGGAACAACGCCAATGCTTGCCGAACGGAAGGCTACAAAAACCACTGAGTCTTTTCCATCCCAATCAAGCTGTTGCGTTGTATCAATGGTGTAAGTAACGGTGAGTCCCCCGGTTGGGTCAGCTTGTGTAGTTGTTAAAAACAATGTTGTCACAGCCCACAAAGGCTCGTCTTCCACCGAAGAAGTAACTACAAAATAGCCCGAAGAAAATGTATTGCTGTAGCCCAGCTCGCCATTAAACGCATAAGCGGTTACGGCGTACGATTTTCCTAAGGTAAGACCTGTTATCTGCACTGAACCACTATCATCGAGCTCACCAATGTACACCACGTGATAAGAAGTATCACTAATTCCTATTCGGGAATTAGTAGATCCATTTGTGTTGTCGGTTACATTTGCTCCAAAATCAGCATTTGCACTATATTTCAAACCATTAGCAACACTGCTATCTGAACGGGTTAAGGAAGGAGCGTTCAAATTGTACTCACGCATTACAAGGATGATGCTGTCTGAGGTATTCTGGCCATCTTCAACCCAGTTGATGGTTAAACTGGTAGTGGCCTGGTTGGTAATCCAAACCGTATCTACAGGAGAAGAAGGTGTGCTTGAAAAATCAAATGAACTCAGTAAAGTTCCAGTTACACGGCTTTGATTCCAAGGGTCTGAAGATTCAATTTCATAAACTTTTGTCTTAATACCTGTGCCTGAATCATGAAACTCATGAAATGGAGCGAACGCATACAAGTTCAACTTGGTAATCCTAAAAGTTCCGAGCTTGTGCGTTTTTTCATCATTCGTAATCTTTGGAACCAAGTTGTCAAAATCGTTTTGCGTAAAATTAAAATTAACCGTATTCAGGTTAATAATCAAACGACCTTTATTGGCACCCGAACTTGTTCTGAA
The DNA here is from genome assembly GCA_046291695.1 of Bacteroidia bacterium. GTDB lineage: Bacteria > Bacteroidota > Bacteroidia > UBA7662 > UBA7662 > PNNG01. Next base: position 4,136 of record JBKBSO010000013.1, on the reverse strand, counting down.
ATTGGCTACGTCCACCACCCCATCAATCGTGGTAGCAGCAATAGGATTGTCGTCTTTATTGATGAACGCACTGGACCCTGTAACGTAACTAAAAACCGCATCATTTGCGAAAACGGTATCCGTACCGAAGGTCTTTTTAATGAGCGAGTCGATCACAATATCTGCATAACCTAAATAGAATGCCGAGCCTGTGGATTTCATGTAAACATCAAACTCAAAAATCGAGTCTTTCACTTGTTGGTTTCTGATGCTTACTTCAATGCCTTGGGCTTTGGCGGCCTGAAAGCCAAACAAAGCAACGAAGGCTAAAAGTAGAAGTTTTTTCATGGTCTTTTTTTTTCCTTTCCTTATCATGACGAAATACTGTGCCAATCTAAAAGCGACATCCAATTTATAGCCATACAGGCCAAAAACAGCCCCCAGCCCATAAGTACAAGAAAAAATACGTTCCAATTTGGGAAGTAGGGTTCAATTGTGGAATAACACTCCGTTTGTAGTGCTTCAAGGGGCATTTACCGCCGTTCGGGCCCAACAGTTCACACTTATCTCGCTGTAAAACCGCCAAAATTGCAATAAAACACATTTAAACAAGAGCTAGGGCAGCCTTAACACGCCTAACTTCGCCGAACAACCCGGCAGTCGTTCCAAAATCCGGAAAGCAACTGAAACCCAAAATGGGAAAACCTATTGTTCAGCCTTTTCGCCCAAAAATGGGAAGCATGCACCACAAAGGCCCCAAAGCATCGGCATGCAGTATTCGGTATTCAATGTCGTGTAGGTAACGAATCAGTGGGCTTTAGTACCCCACCAATCTTGAATAACGAGCACGATAGCGCGAGAGATGAGTCGTGAATTCCAATAATGAGCTCCGTTCTCAACGGATTTTGACGTAGTCTAAATTGCAAGTTGCAAATACTGAGGGCGCCAGCCCGAATGACAAATCCCAAATTCGAATGCCGCATGATCGAAAGCTGACGCATTGGGTTATAGCCCGCTCCGAATTTTGAATCATGAAATAACGCGTGCGATAGCAGGCGTGATGCATCCCGAATGTTAATGCGCTTCGAGCCAATTGTCGCCCGTACCCATTTCTACCAAAACAGGCACCTTCATCGCGAGGGCATTTTTCATACCCTCTGCCACCAAAGGCCTGAGTGCATCCAATTCCGGGATAAAGGCATCAAACACCAATTCGTCGTGCACCTGCAAAATCATTTTCGAACGCATGGCTGCAGCCTTCATCTCACGGTGGATGTTGATCATGGCCAGCTTAATCATATCGGCAGCCGTTCCCTGAATGGGCGCATTGATGGCATTTCGCTCTGCAAATCCGCGTACTGTGGCGTTGGCAGAATTGATGTCGCGAACATATCTGCGGCGCCCCAACAAGGTTTCGACATAACCTTTTGACCGGGCCGAATCGACAATTTCATGCATATAATCGCGGATACGGGGATACGTTATAAAATACTGCTCGATGAGTTCTGAGGCCTCACTTCGTCCAATGCCCAATCGTTGACTCAAACCAAAGGCTGAAATGCCATAGATGATGCCAAAATTTACGGTTTTGGCATTGCGGCGCAAGTCGGAAGTCACTTCTGCCAAAGGCACATTATATACACGTGCTGCCGTAGCCGCGTGGATGTCGTGCCCCTGTACAAAGGCTTCAAGCATATTTTCATCGCCACTGATTTCGGTAATGATGCGCAATTCAATCTGACTGTAGTCGGCTGAAAGCAAAACGTGATTTTCATCACGTGGCACAAAAGCCTTGCGTACTTCCCTTCCCTGTTCGGTTCGAATGGGAATATTCTGTAGATTGGGATTATTACTACTTAAACGCCCGGTGGCCGCTACTGCCTGGTTAAAACTACTGTGTACCCTTCCCGTTTTTGGATTCACCATATCCGGTAAAGCATCTACATAGGTCGATTTAAGCTTTTGTGCCTGTCGGTAATCGAGCACAGCCCTGGCTATGGCATGCTTGGGTGCCAAGGCACTCAAAACCTCTTCATCCGTTTTATATTGCCCGGTTTTGGTTTTTTTTGCCTTCGGATCAAGCTTGAGCAAGTCAAAAAGCACCTCGCCTAACTGTTTGGGAGAAGCAATATTAAAATTGGTACCTGCCAAACCGTGAATTTCTTTCTCCTTGTACGCAATTTGCTGTTCCAAATTTTTCGAAAAATCGGCAAGCACAGCAATGTCTATCTTCACCCCTTCCATTTCCATCGCTGCCAACACCGGCACCAAAGGCATTTCCACGTCCATGAATAACTTCTCAAGCTGGTTTTCGCGAAGCATGGGGGCAAAAACCTCCTTAAGCTGCCAGGTAATGTCGGCATCTTCGGCGGCATAATCTGAAACCAGTTTTACAGCAACATCACGCATACTGAGCTGGTCCTTTCCCTTTTTCCCGATGAGCTCAGTGATACTTTGCGGCTTGTAGCCCAGGTATGTTTCGCTCAGGTAATCCATATTGTGGCGGGTATCGGGGTCAATAAGGTAATGGGCCAGCATGGTGTCCCACAACGCTCCTTGTACCTCCACGCCATATGCCGCCATTACCTGAATGTCAAACTTCAGGTTTTGGCCGATTTTACGAATGCCCGAGGCCTCTAGCACTCCCCTAAAATAATCCACGATGGCATTGGTTTGATCTTGGTTGGGCGGACAGGGCACATAATAGCCCGTTCCGGCCTTAAAGCTAAAGGCCAAACCCACCAATTCGCCCGTAAGCGGATCGAGGCTACTAAACTCCGTATCGAAACAAAATTCGCTTTGCTGTTCGAGCAACTGCACCAACGCTTGAATGCCCTGCTCGCTTTCTACCAACATATAGGCGGCCTTACTATCGGCCATGCTGCGGTAAACCAGGGCTGGGGTTTCTGCTTCCGGTAGCCTTGCCGAAGCTGGCTGACTAAACAAATCTAGCTGCGCGCTGCTGCTTTTTTTTCCCGCTACTGCCTCTGGCAAACCGGGCTCTTCGCCCAATACCCTGCGGAGTAGGGTTCGGAATTCCAGCTCCATAAACAACTCGCGTATGGCTGCCTCATTGGGTGGATCAAGCGTAAGGGCCTTGGGATCGAAGCTGATGGGCACATCGGTGATGATGGTGGCCAGCTTTTTCGACAAAAGGGCTTGCTCACGGTAGGCAATCACATTTTCTTTCTGCTTGCCTTTGAGCTCATCGGTGCTATCCACCAGCTTTTCGATGCTGCCAAATTGGGCAATGAGCTTCTTGGCCGTCTTCTCCCCTATACCGGGAATTCCAGGAATATTATCAACCGCATCGCCCCAAAGACCGAGGATGTCAATGACCTGAGACACCCGTTCTACTTCCCATTTTTGGAGAATTTCGGGTATACCCAAGATTTCGATGCCGTTGCCCATACGCGCAGGCTTATATATATATACCTGATCACGCACCAACTGACCAAAATCTTTATCCGGCGTTACCATATACACTTCATAACCAGCATCAGCGGCTTGCCAGGCCAGGGTGCCTATCACATCGTCGGCTTCATAGCCGGGCATTTTGATCACCGGAATATGAAAAGCCTCAATCAACTGATCTATAAACGGTAGTGCCCTTGCGAGATCTTCCGGCATTTCGTCGCGCTGCGCCTTGTAAGCCGGGTAGTCGATGTGTCGTTGCGTAGGTTCACTGGTATCGAATACCACCCCAATATGACTCGGCTTTTCTTTTTCGAGCAAATCGAGCAAGGCCAGCGCAAAGCCAAATACAGCAGAGGTATTCAAGCCTTTGGAAGTGATACGCGGATTAGAAGCAAAAGCAAAATAAGCCCGGAAAACCAGGGCCATGCCGTCGAGCAGAAAGAGTTTTTGAGGGTTTGCCATAATGAACCGGCAAGTTACAAATTCGTTTTTAGCTTCTCATCGCTTGCGTGATGATGGATAAAACAAAAAAAGATCGTCTCCCGACGACCTTTCAACCAAATTGTAATAAGTTACCAAAAACCTATGAAAAGGTAAACAAACACCCGATCACCCGCATGGCAAAAAAACAAGGATATATTGATTAAAATTGGCCGTATTTTAAAATCTGCTCATCCGCAAGTTAGCAAGTAATTTTTTGGTTTGACAGGAGATGGCAGTGCTGAGGCTGAATTTTAAAG
>JBKBSO010000012.1:30604-124724 GCA_046291695.1 Bacteroidia bacterium | reverse complement strand
TCACTTACCTCACGGTATGAAATTCGATGAATTTTTTTATTGAGACAAACATAGGAGGCGCAGAGGGTTTCTTTCTTCATTAGAACAGCTGTTAAGGTAGCTTGCAACTTAACGCCTTTGAACGACTTTTTCTTCAGTGCTACTAGCAGCTTTGGCTGGCCGCGAGATAACGGAGCCGTTTGGCCTGCGCTGCTTTCGCAGTTTGGCCGAAGGGCGCAGAGCGCTATACTCAGCGGCCTCCGACGAATAAGCGAAGCTTATGAGGCAAAAGGCTCCGCTGCCTCGCGCCTGGCTGTCGCTGGGGTCTGCACTGGTACCTTGCTGGGGCATGCAATTGATACGTTGGTTAGATTGCAGCTAATCAACGGAAAAAGTGCTCCTCTGCGCCCCCCGAGGCTGCGGTCGGGGTCTAAGGATCTGCGGTACAACCAAAACGCATTGTAATAAAGCTACTTAATGCCTTATATCGGTCGTGCGGAGTATCGGCCTCGACCGCTGATGGTGAGTAATGGATCGCTTTTATTTTTCCGCTCCAAAAAAATCATCCACAGCATTGTGGATAATATTTGCACAGCGAAGGGAATTGTATTACTTTTGCAGCGTAAATGTGTGAGGGGACCGAAAGTCCCCTCTTTCATTTGGGTATGCTGAACACAGTAAAGAACAAGATTTCAGAAGTGCTTGAGGCCATTTTGGCTGATGGTGATCACTTTGTGGTGGACGTAAAAATAAGTTCCGATTTGCGAAAAATAGGCATTGCACTTGATGGCGACCGAGGCGTTGACATTGATTATTGTGCCGAAGTTAGCCGCAAATTGGGCGTCGAGCTCGAAAGCCTGGAGGAATTGGGCGCCTTTGTTTTGGAGGTAAGCTCACCCGGGGCCGATGCGCCTTTGAAATTCCTGAGGCAGTACCCCAAACACATCGGGCGCGAACTTAAAATCCGCAAAAACGATGGCAGCGAACTAAAAGCTGAATTGCTGGACGTGCTTGGTAGCACGCTCCAACTCAGTTACAGCCACAAAGAAAAAGGCAAAAAAGCCGAGCAGCGTACGCTCAGCATGCCTTTCGACGAGATTGAATATGCAAAAGTTATCATATCCTTTAAATAAGACAGCATGAACAGCAGCGAACTGATCGAATCCTTTTCGGAGTTTAAAGAGCTCAAGAATATCGATCGCGCCACCATGATGCGCGTATTGGAAGACGTATTCCGCAGCATGGTTCGCCGCAAATTCGGTACCGACGAAAATTTCGACATCATCCTGAACACCGAAAAAGGCGACCTCGAAATCTGGAGAAACCGTGAAGTGGTAGAAGACGATTCCGAAGAAGCCGGTCAAACCGACAAAATCGTTTTGAGCGATGCCCGCAAAATCGAACCCGATTTTGAAGTAGGCGAAGAAGTTTCTGACGAAATTAAACTCGACGACTTTGGTCGTCGTGCCATTTTAGCTGCTCGCCAAACCCTGGTTCAACGAATCCTAGAGCTCGAAAAAGACAATATTTACCAGAAGTACAAAGACCGGGTGGGTGAAATTGTAACCGGCGAAGTCTACCAAATCTGGAAAAAAGAAATGTTGGTGCTCGACGATGAAGGGAATGAACTTATATTGCCCAAAAGCGAGCAAATTCCGGCCGATTTCTACAAGAAAGGCGACGCCGTTAGGGGAGTAGTTTTGCGCGTTGAAACGCAAAATACCAGTCCACGCATCATCATGAGCCGTACCGCACCGGCCTTTTTGGCCCGTTTGCTTGAACTTGAAGTGCCAGAAATTTTCGATGGTTTAATCACCATCAAAAACATCGTGCGTGAACCAGGCGAACGCGCCAAAGTAGCTGTAGAAAGCTACGATGACCGCATCGACCCGGTTGGTGCTTGTGTGGGCATGAAAGGATCGCGTATTCACGGCATTGTGCGTGAATTACGTAACGAAAGCATCGATGTGATCAATTTCACCAACAATATGCAGCTGTACATCAGCCGTGCCTTAAGTCCGGCCAAAATCAGCAGCATGGAGTTGCACCCCGATAAAAACAAGGCCAGTGTATTCCTAAAGCCCGATCAGGTATCGTTGGCAATTGGTAAGGGTGGCCACAACATCCGTTTAGCAGCCAAGCTTACCGGCTACGAAATTGATGTGTTCCGCGATGTGGTTGAAGACGACAGCGATGTGGACCTCGACGAATTTGCCGACGAAATCGAAAGCTGGATCCTCGACGAGCTCAAGGGTATCGGCCTCGACACTGCCAAGGCCGTATTGGCCCTAGGCGTAGAAGAATTGGTACGCCGTACCGAGCTGGAGGAAGAAACCGCCGCACAAGTGCTGGCCATACTCCGCGCCGAATTTGAATAAAACCGTCATTAAGACGAAATCATTACTAACAAGAGGGAATGTCAGAAGGAAGTATCAGGATTAAAAAAGCAGCCACCGAGTTCAACATCAGTGTTGGACACGTGGCCGAGCATCTTGCCGCCAAAGGTTTTGAAGTGGACGGGAATCCGAACGCCAAAATCACGGAAGAGATGTATGCGGTGCTGCAGCGCGACTTTGGTCAGGACAAAAAGATCAAAGAACAAGCCGCAGCCATCAGCATCGGGCGGCAGAGCAAAGAAGACATCGTGCTCGACAAGAAGGACTTTGGGGTGCCTAGCACCAGCGAACCCGAGCAGGATGAAGTGCTGATTAAAAACCTCAGCAAGGCCGAACCGGCCAACCCAGCGCCGGCAAATGTACCCAGCACCCCTGCTCCTGCAGAAGAAAAGCCCGTAGCTGAAAAGCAAGGCTTGAAGGTGGTAGGAAAAATTGACCTCGATTCACTGAATAAGCCAAAAGCAAAAGTAGCGCAACCGGCTCCCGAGCCCACGCCCGATCCGGTAGCCGAAAAACCCGCTCCCGAGCCTCCCAAGGCCGAGGAAAAGCTGGTTGAAACAGCTGAAGCGCCTAAGGTTGAGGCTCCGGCCCCTGTGCTCCCTCCACAGGAAAAGGAAATAGACCAGCCGGCCGCCGAACCAAAAGCCGAAGCCACCCCAATACCCGACGCTCCGGTTGAAAAAGCCGAAGAAAAAGCAACTAAGACGACGGAAGCACCTAAAGTAGATAAAGCTGCTGACGCACCTGCCGAAAAACCGGTAGAAAGCAAAAAGCCTATCACTCCAAGTATACCCGAAAAAGCGCCAGAAGGCGAAGATGCCTCTGTAATCCGTGCCAAAGCCGGTAAATTACAAGGCACTACCGTACTCGGTACCATCGACCTCAGTCAATTCGAAAAGCGGAAGCCCGTAGCCAGCTCCAGCGATAGTAGTGTAGGCCGCAGAAAACGCAAGCGCAAAGAAGGCCCCGGCGGACAAAGCAACACCGGCAGTGCTGGCAGTGCCGCCGGTACCCAAACCGGCAGTCAGCAGCCTCAAGGGCAGGGTAGAGGCCCGCAACAAGGCCAAGGTCGCGGGCCACAAGGCGCTGGACCACGCAACCAACCACAAGGTGGGCGCCGTGGCCCCCAACAACCGCTAGGACCCAAAGCCGAACCTACCGAAAAAGAAATTCAAGACCAGATAAAGGCCACCATGGCCCGCTTGCAAGGCGGCACCAAAACGGCCAGTCGTGCTAAATACCGCAAGCAACGCCGCGACCTCAACGACCTCCGCGATGGGGCCGAAATGGAGGACGGCGGCAAGCAAAAACTGCAGGCAACCGAATTCCTCACGACAGGCGAACTGGCGGGACTCATGGACGTTCCGGTAGGTGAAGTCATCATGAATTGCTTTTCATTGGGCCTGGTAGTTACCATCAACCAACGCCTCGATGCCGAAACCATTTCGGTAGTAGCCGATGAATTTGGCTACGACGTAGAATTTATATCGGCCGATGCCAACGAGCCCATGATTGAAGAGGAGAACGACGAAGACCATATGGTCGATCGCTCCCCCATTGTAACCATCATGGGTCACGTTGACCATGGTAAAACTTCGTTGCTCGACTTCATCCGTAAAGAAAATGTGATTGCCGGTGAAGCCGGGGGAATTACCCAGCACATTGGGGCCTATTCCGTGAAACTGCAAAGCGGCAAGCACATCACCTTCCTCGATACCCCCGGTCACGAAGCCTTTACGGCCATGCGTGCACGGGGCGCCAAGGTAACCGATATTGTGGTGATTGTAATTGCCGCCGACGATAGCGTGATGCCCCAAACCAAGGAGGCCATCAGCCACGCACAAGCAGCAGGTGTACCCATTATTTTTGCCCTCAATAAAATCGACCGTGCCGAGGCAAATCCCGAACGTGTTCGTGAGCAGCTTTCGCAAATGAACATTTTGGTGGAAAGCTGGGGTGGCAAATATCAGGAGCAAGAAATTTCAGCCAAAAAAGGCTTGAACGTAGATGCCCTGCTCGAAAAAATATTGCTCGAGGCCGAATTGCTGGAGCTCAAAGCCGATCCGAAAAAACGGGCGGTGGGTACTGTAATCGAGGCATCGCTCGACAAAGGCCGGGGGGTAATTACCACCGTACTCATCGAAGGTGGAACGCTCAACATGGGAGATCCCATATTGGCAGGAGCCAACTTTGGTAAGGTAAAGGCCTTGATGAACGAACGCGGTCAACGCATTACCAAAGTAGGACCTTCGCAACCGGTACAAATTTTAGGCTTTAACTCGGCGCCTACCGCTGGCGACCGCTTTATTGTGCCCGAATCGGATGCTGTGGCCAAAGACATTGGCACCAAGCGCCAGCAGTTGCTGCGTGAGCAGGGCATGCGTACGAAGAAGCACATTACGCTCGACGAAATCGGCCGCCGTTTGGCCATTGGCAACTTCAAGGAGTTGAACCTGGTGGTAAAAGGCGACGTGGACGGTTCGGTAGAGGCCCTGGCCGACAGCTTGATGAAGCTGAGCACCGACCAAATTCAGGTGAACGTGATTCACAAGGGTGTGGGACAAATCAGCGAATCGGACGTTATGCTCGCTTCGGCTTCCGACGCCATCATTGTGGGCTTCCAGGTGCGTCCGCTCGCCTCTGTGCGTAAGCTGGCCGAGCAGGAAGAAATCGACATCCGCACCTACAGCATCATTTACGACGCGATCGACGAGATCAAGTCGGCCATGGAAGGCATGTTGGCGCCCACCTACGAAGAAAAGGTGGTGTGTACGGTGGAAATCCGCGAGGTATTCAAAATCTCGAAAGTGGGTACCATTGCGGGTTGTATGGTTACCGATGGCAAAATCAACCGCAACACCAAAGTACGGGTGCTGCGCGATGGCATCGTGATTCACACCGGCGAGCTCGAATCGCTCAAGCGTTTCAAAGACGATGTAAAAGAAGTGGCCAAAGGTTACGAGTGCGGCTTGAACATTGCCAACTTCAACGACATCAAAGAAGGCGACATCATCGAAGGCTACGAGCGCGTAGAGGTGAAAGCCAAGCTGTAAGGGCCCATCGGCTCATAAAAACGAAAACCGCTTCCGAAAGGGGGCGGTTTTTTTTGTTGGGGGAGGTGTCATTGATAGTATTCTAGCGTTTTTCTATCTGGGTTATGGCATATATTCATACCCTCGTTCCGTATTGGCCACCTCTGTGAAATAAAATGTACCGGCTGCTGATTAAATCTTCCGTTGTCCCAAATTATGGGACAACTCACTGCCTTACTTCTTTAACTTGACGGCAAGCTCGCTCCAACGCTTTCTGCGATGGAAGGTGTATTCCTGACTGATTGACCATCGCCTAAATCTGAGTCAGTTCCAAAGGGGTTCATCCGTCCAACCAGGTTTCATGCCAAGTGCATTTGGATCTACTGATGGATATTTGAGCAATAGTTCTTGTAATTTAACAGAAAACGAGTTTTCAGGGGCTATGATGTTGACCAAATACCTCATGATGCACAAATGCATGTATAGCTTCGAAGTATCGGTAGGCACATCTTTTACCCATCTGTAAGGTGGTCGCGGAAGCAATTTGGGCGAGCCGGGTAAGTTCCGGTTCCAAAGCCGGCTATGGTGGGCACAGTAATTTCTTATTTGAGCTAATGACTGCAACCAACTGGGTAAATATGTATGATTTACCGCACCCAGCTCTCTAGCAATTGTGTCTTTGGCCACAATGGTGTTTTTAAATTCCCGTATAACTTCGACAAAGAACCGAAACTGGTTAATTCCAGGGTTTTCCATGCCGGAGGAAATCGTTTATCATCCTTATACTTCTTTTTGTGCTCTTTGATGAAAATATCTTTGGAGCGGTCAAGCTCTTCTTTGATGCTTGCCAAGGTTTCTATCAAAGCCTCCGAATCTTGAAAGATAGTGGTGTCCTGAAACCACCATGCATCGAATTCATGCGAAAGGTGATAGATGAGCTTTGTTCTTAGGCTAATTTCAATTTTTTCAATGACATCAAAAAGCAAAATCCTGAGTTCGCGGTCAAAATTGTAAAGTGCCACCACATCTTCAAATTTACTATGCTCCTTAAATGTATGCTTTAACTTGTCGGATTGCATTGGCCACCAATAACCGGCAAGTCTGTAATAACTCACATGCTCCAAATAATGCTTTGCCAAGGCCTCATCATTTATTGCCAGTCCTCTTTCTTTCAATTGCTGAATTTGCTCCTCAACCGTGTAAGTTCTTTTATCGTAAATCATGGCGTGAAGAAGATTTGAAACAACACATATTACTTACAGCATTGTATTTCACGAGAAGTGAAGGGACGCCTCTTAAAGCAAAAGACTCGCCCTGGTACGCAGTCTTTTCAGACTTAAGCGTGGCGAGTACTGTTGATACAAAGATAATCTCTTTTTTGAACGCTGCAATCGTTTTCCATGTCTTGTTCCCTAATGCACACATATTCAGCAGCTTGAACATTGCCAACTTCAACGACATCAAAGAAGGCGACATCATCGAAGGCTACGAGCGCGTAGAGGTGAAAGCCAAGCTGTAAGGGCCCATCGGCTCATAAAAACGAAAACCGCTTCCGAAAGGGGGCGGTTTTTTTGTTGTGGATTGGTAAAAGACTTGTTGTTGGTCGTTTAACCTGTTTGGCCTAGCTAAGGCCTAAAAGGTCACCTCATACTGTTTACCATCTGCCGCAGTTGTTAAGTAATTTTTAATAACTGAATTTTGGTTTAACTCTTTCTCTTTCAGTATGTTTGAGATGTGCATACTGATGTTCGGGATAGAGGTGTCAAAAAGTTCGGCAAGTTGCTGTTGGTTCATCCATACGTCGCCATCGCGGGTGTACAAAGCCACGCTGGCCTTGCCATCAGCGGTGTTGTAAATGATAAGCTCAGAATCCATAGAACAAATTTTTATAAAGTTAACTGTTCATTCGCATGTTTGCCAGTAAGCCAAAAGCATCGTAGGTGCGCGGCAAGACGAAGCTGCAATTAGCGCTGACAAAAAAATGTTTACTGTTCATCCGCATCTTTACCAGTAAGCCGATAAGCCGAAGGCTTGGCTCTGCGTCCTCCGGACAAGCTGCGTGAGCAGCGCAGTCCAAAAGGCTCCGTTACCTCGCGGCCAGACAAAGCTGCTAGTAGCACTGACAAAAAAGGCCGTTTCGGGGCATAAAAGTGGAAACAAGCGATCACTGCCGCAAGAGGTTAACAAAAGACTCCGCGCCCTCTGCGGTGAGAAAAGAAAAGCCGTTTCTTTACCGGCAATCATGCGGATAAGCAGAAAATGTTTTTTCAGGGCACATAAACTCAATTAAACGAAGACGGCTGCAAGAAGCCATCAAAAAGCCTTCCTGCCCCACCCGAAGCGGTGGTAAGAATAGCAACGCCGGTTCTGTACTGGCAATCTTGCGAATATGCAGATGCCTTTTCACAGAACACCCGAAAATTCCGCTGTTGTTTTTATATTGCAAAATGTTTGTGAGCACACCCCATCTGCTGCCAATACCTTCCTTTAACACCGCAACTGGTATCGGTTATGGTGTGGTGGTTTCACAGCGTTCAGGCCAGCGCATCACCTCCCAGCAAAACTTCGATGCCTGGGGCCGCCGCCGTAACCCAACAACCTGGGCCTACAGCAACCCAGGCACCCGGCCCGACTGGTTGATTCGTGGTTTTACTGGGCACGAACAGCTCGATGTGTTCAACCTCATCCACATGAATGCACGGCTGTACGACCCGCTGCTGAGCCGCATGCTGTCGCCCGACAATTATGTGGTAGACCCAGATGCCACCCAGGCCTACAACCGCTACAGTTACTGCCTCAATAACCCGTTGAAGTATGTTGATCCGGATGGGAATGAGCCTATTTCAATTATAGTTGGCGTTGCGATAGGCATGTATTTAGGCGGTTCGGTCGCTAACAACAGCTTTAACCCCGGGCAATGGGATTACAGATCTGCGAACACCTATATTGGTATAGGCATTGGAGGTATTGTGGGTGGTTTTGGAGGAGCTGGGGTTGGGAGCCTCATTGCTAAAAAGGCTACAAAAACGCTTACATCGGCAGTTTTGGGGGGAGGTGTAAATGCTATTTACAATTATCAACCAGGACAATCTGTTTTGGGTACTTTGGGATATTTTGCCGCTGGAGCTATCGGTTCTGCCATTGGTGCGGATATGCTTTTAGGATATGGCAAGACCTCGGCCGCTATGGCCGCGATTACTTCAGGTGGAACGGCCAATGTAGCCGTTGGTATTGCTTCTAATCGAGTGAGTGATGCTTTTTCGCTCGCACAACACTACGCCGGCGGGGGTTTATCGGCATACACGGGCTTTAGTGCCTATGCGGCTGCAACCTCAAAATCATCATCTCATTTACTGAGCAAATTCGACGATAAAATCCTCAGCTATGGCCTTCAAGCCAATGTAGCAGATTTTTCTTACGCCAATAGTAGGGAAAGCTGCCTCAATAAAAGCTTCGGGCAGCACTTTGGCACTTTTGTTTTTGGCGGCCTTGGCGGGGCTCTACACGGGTATGCGATGGATAATAAGTTCGTTAAACTGTCTCCAAGACTTAATACGAGCTTGATTCTTCGGATGGTGGCCGGTCTTGCGGCATGGTGCATATTCCGGCCAAATTGAGCTCGGGGGTTTTGGTGGCTGAGTTGGCGGCAGGCGTCTTGGCATCAACCATCCCCTTCATGTAACCCGCCAATACCCCTTTTTATCGCTGCCCAGCCGCTCAAGCTTGCCGCTGTTTTTGAGTTCCTTGATTTTGCGCTTTACTGTGCTCAAACTCAGCCCCAACCGAGCACTCAAGTCAAGGGTCGTGAGCTGGTTGTTTTGCTGAAGCAGCCATAGCAAGGTATCTGTGAAAGGTCCGTTTACAGTGTCAGGCACATTGTTTACAGTGTCATTTACAGTGTCAGCCGGAGCATTTACAGTGTCAACCGGCTCGTTTACTTGTCCAGGCCCTGGGTTGGGTGCCGCTATGAGCATGTCGCGGTTGCGGAGCGGATGTTGGGTTTGGAATAAGAGGTTCGATAAGAAAAAAATCAAAAATTCATTGGTGCGGTAGTTGCCACGCGACAAATCTTCGTAATTGGCACGCACCAAGGCATTTCGGAAAAACCACGAATGGTTGGCAAACAAATCGTTATTGGCCTTTTTAAAACCCAGTTTACGTACATATTGAATTAAAAAAACAGCAGTGGTCCGGGTGTTGCCTTCACCAAAAAGGTGTATTTGCCAAAGGTTCGATACAAAGCTGGCCAAGTGTGCTACGATCTCCTGCTCGCTTAATCCTTTGTAGTTGAATTTTTTTTCTTGCTCCATGTCATAGGCCAGTGTTTCTTGTAATAGACCGGCGCTGGCATACAGCACGGTTTCGCCATGCAATACCCATTCTTTTTTGGTGATGTTGTAATCGCGCACCACACCTGCAAACGGATAAATACCCGCAAACAACCGTTGGTGGATGTTCAGATAGGCGCCCGGCGAAAAGGTGAAGGTTTGCTCGCTCAATATTTCGGCGATACGTGCCGATACCTTGTCGGCTTCCTCCGTACGGTCGTCGGCCGAGCGCAAGCTGTGTTGTTGGTAGTACTGCTCAATGCGTGCCTTTACCTCCTCAAGGGTAATATCGCCCTCGATATTCTGCCGGGCTGTTTCAATGAGATAGGCTGATGGGGTTAAACCATCAACTTGCTGCAAGCCGATGGCCGTTTTCCAAACCTTGGCCTTTTCGGTCTTGTTGGGTTCGCCCTGTCGCAAGTATTCATCAAAATTTTCCATAAGGAAGTACAAAACTGCGGGTTTTCTGCGAAAGCTTGAAAAAGTTTGTTGATTTACCCACTTAATATACGAAAGCAAACCAACTTATTCAAGTAAATCGAAACGATGGGAGCGGAATATGCGGTTGCGTCTTTGAGCTTTCGGCATTTTGACGACGGGGTAGTGGGGGGTGTTAATGTGTATTTTTTTTTTCATAGTAACAATGTCAGGTTGAACCTGACAAAGATGATACGAAAGATAATTGCGTTGATTGTCTCAATGTATCAAATAATTATTGTGTATAGTATGGCCATGTCATTCCCAAAACGCTGATTGCGGTATCTCCGCCAATGTAAATTTCAATAAGCCAAAACTTAATTTATACGATAAAACCTTCGCCTACAGTGCCTCTCAAGCAGTCAAAGCGCACTTTCATCCATGCCGCAATTTAGCAAAGATCAAACACCTCCTAGCACCTGACACTTTTGCTTTTGAATTACCACCTAGGCATTCCCTTGCCCTGTTGATAATTCCCCCTCTGCCTGCTTTTCGCTACTTCCCACTTTTGCCAATGGAGCTCAATTTTCTCCAACAACCACGAATTTGCACTAATTTTTAATTGCTACGCTCCGGAGCTGAAACCCATTTCAACTGCCATCCTCCCATCCTTCCTGCCCGTTGCTTACCTTTGCCAGGCATGCTGAGTATGACTGTGTTTGAAAGCCTGGCCGCCATTTTTGGGGTCGTGAGCGTTATTTTGGCGCGATATGCGCACATTGGGGTGTTTCCAACGGGCCTGGTGAGCACCTTGCTGTACATTTACATTTGCCTCACGGCCGGCTTGTATGCCGATATGGGCATTAATGTGTGGTACAGCCTGCTGAGCGTGTACGGCTGGTGGCGCTGGAGCCGGCCTCAAAGCGGCCAAACCGAGCGGCCCGTAGCCTGGGCAAATAATCGCATGCGGCTGGGAAGTTTGCTGCTGTTTCTAGGCAGTTGGCTGCTGCTTTACCAGCTGCTGCTGCACCAAACCGACAGCAGCGTGCCCCTGGCCGATGCCTTTACCACCGCCCTGGCCATCGCCGGCATGTACCTGATGGCCGAGAAAAAAATAGAAAACTGGCTGGTGTGGATCGTAGTGGATGTAGCATCGGTTTTTTTGTACCTCCACAAAGGCTATTGGATATCGGCCTTGCAGTTTGCTGTTTTTACCGGCCTCGCCATTTGGGGTTTTGTAGGCTGGCGCCAAATCATCAGGAATCAATCGCAATCGGTTGCGCGAAACTCCTGATTGGGCAAACCATGATTTGTACCCGGCATGGGCGCCGCCAAATACAAGCAAGCCACAAGCGCTTCAGCATGCCAAAGGTATAATCTCAAAGGCTCCTGACTGAACTCATGCTGATAAAATGCAAATCGCCCCTGTTCATCGGTAGTGAATAGGTGTTCCAAGCCCCTGGCATCGGTAGTTGCCCGATAAGCTACCAGTGCATCACCGGCAGCATCTACCAAAGTGCCCTGATAGCGGGCTGGTCCGGGCGGTAAGGCATTCCGCGCAGCCGTTTCGGTAGTGTTTTCCTGCACGCGCGCTTGACTTGAAACTTCGGATGGCTGCTTTTGCCGCAAGCTATTGGCAGTGCAACCAAGGCCAATCGCCAACACCAGTGCCAAAAGCCCGGGCTTCATAGCCGGTTTATTCGTGTTGGCTCAGGATGTCGTATCCCCCGGCCGCTAAAAACTGCTCCCTTTGCATCAGCTTCAAATCGCTGCGCATCATATCGTGCACCAAATCGGCCAGGCTGTGTCGCGGACGCCAGCCCAGTTTGGTGTAGGCTTTGGTGGCATCGCCAATCAACAAGTCCACTTCGGTAGGGCGGAAGTAACGCGGATCGACCGCCACCAGCTGCTGCCCAATTTGCAGTGGACAATTTTTGATGCCCAAGGCTGCCAGCTTTTCTGTATCGATGGACGTGAGGATGCCTTTTTCGTCGATCTCGCTGCCTTCGAAACTGATGCCCAGGCCAAGCTCGGCAAAGGCCATCCGAATAAAATCGCGCACATAAGTGGTAACGCCGGTAGCAATCACAAAATCTTCGGCCACCTCTTGCTGCAGCATCAGGTACATAGCTTCTACATAATCTTTGGCATGTCCCCAGTCGCGTTGCGCATTCAAATTACCGATATACAACTTCTCCTGCATGCCCAAAGCTATTTTGCAGGCAGCGCGGGTGATTTTGCGGGTCACAAAAGTTTCGCCCCGTAAAGGCGACTCGTGGTTAAACAAAATGCCATTGCAGGCAAACATCTGATAAGCTTCGCGGTAATTCACAGTAATCCAATAGCCGTACATTTTGGCCACACCATAAGGCGAACGCGGATAAAAAGGCGTTGTTTCGCTCTGCGGCACTTCCTGCACCAGGCCATATAATTCTGAGGTGGAGGCCTGATAAATGCGGGTTTTTTGGGTCAGTCCGCAAATCCGCACCGCTTCCAGAATGCGCAAAGTACCCAGCGCGTCGGCATTGGCGGTATATTCCGGTGTTTCGAAGCTTACCTGCACGTGACTCATGGCCGCGAGATTGTAAATTTCGTCGGGTTGAACCTCCTGAATAATCCTGATGAGATTGGTACTGTCGGTCAGGTCGCCATAATGCAGCTTCAGGCGCAGGCCCTGTTCGTGGGGGTCCTGGTAGAGGTGGTCGATGCGATCGGTATTAAAAAGCGATGCACGGCGTTTGATGCCATGCACCATATATCCTTTGCTCAACAGCAGTTCGGCCAGATAGGCGCCGTCTTGTCCGGTTATGCCGGTAATGAGTGCTACTTTCATCATAATCTGGGCAAAAATAAGCGAATAATCGGCTCTTCTTGCCTTTTAGGCTTATTTGGTGATCACGAGTTTTTTAACCGCTGTACCTCCGGCCCCATCTACATGCACCAGGTAAAAGCCCGATGCCAGGCCTTCGAGCGAAATCTGATGTTCGGTTTGCCCGGCTTCCAAACGACGGCGCATCAGTTCCCGCCCGGTATAATCGGTCAGGCGCATTTCGCGTTCAACTGCTGCTTCGCTCAACTGCAAGTTAAAGGCTGTAGCTGCCGGATTGGGATAAAGCTTAAATTCGGGGGCTTCGGTTTCGAATAAACCTAGGGGCACGTCGCCATAGGAAATGTTGGTGAGGTACAAATTGCCGCCAAAACCATTGCGCGTTACAAACTTTAAGGCCACCTTGGTGAATACCGGCAACACCTGCGGAACCCGAATCATACGCCAGTGTGCGGCCTGCGTTGGCTCCGTTCCACCAGTAAAGGTGGCCATCGAACTGCCACCATCGGTATAAATGCGGGTCCAGTTTTGGCAATCGCTGCTCATGTACACAAATAAGCTGTCGGCGTTAAATCCTGCGCGGTTCCTGTAGGCCAGTCGGAAATGCAAGTCCACATTGCCCGATCCACCTACGGGAATAAAGTATGGGCTTAACAATTCATCGAGCTGTCCTGCTGCCGGGCCATAATTGTTCATGCGCACCTTCACCGCCGTACTTGTACCAGGCAGCCCTTGTACCATATGGTGTTCCCAGGTGATAAAATCGTGGTCCACATTATTGATCAACCATTGGCTGTTCAACACGCCTATATTGGTAAAATCCTGATGTCTGCCATTGTCGCGATTACCGAATGGCATTTGGCCATCCTGCACCCGCATCCGCACGGCAAAAAGGTTGTTTACCGTGTCGCGTTCGGGTGCACCACTGGTTTTCACGCGCACCTTAAGTTCTGAGAGGGCCGTAAAATTGCCGGTGATGCTCAATGGCACCGTGACCTGTTGGCCGGGTTGTAACGTTCCTGCATAATTGCTTTGCAGGTTATAGTTGTCGATACCGTAGTGAATGTCAAAACCATTGATGGGCTGTTGTCCAACATTTTTGACCATTAGTTCTTCTACCACTTCATTTCCTAAATCGCAAAAGCGGTCGCCATCGCGTCGGTTGCGAATGCCCATAATCGCCAAATCGCGTTGCAGCGTCGATGGCGGAACGGGCGTAAAGCTTTGGCTGAGGAAGGTATAAGCCGCCTGCAAATCAATCATACCACGGCCATAGTCGTTGTCTTCGCCAGGCAAACCCAAGTCAATGGCGGTTTGGTATAGCGAATTCACCAATTGCCTGGGCGAGGCGGTAAGAAAGGCTTCACGCAGCAGCAAATAGGCACCAGCCACATGGGGCGATGCCATGCTGGTGCCGGTATAAGCAGCATAACCATTTTCGCCCACCGACGAACGCACATTGGTTCCGGGCCCTGCTACTTCGGGTTTAATGTTCAATGGGGCAGAGGGAGCGCATACGGTTGGTCCACGGCTCGATGAGCTGTTGATAGGCCAGCTGGGGTTGTTGGCATTGAGGTTGGCCACCGAAAAATTACGCAGGCTATCTACCGCAACACCGCCATATAGGCTGATGGTAGATGCACCGGGGCCTTCATTACCTGCTGCCCAAATATTGCCAATGCCTGACGCTTCGAGGGCCGCCCAAGTCCCGTTTAAAAAATTGCAAGCCGCACTGTTTAACGGACTTCCCCAGGAATTGTTGATCACATGCGGCACATCGTAGGTAGTTGCCGGGTTTCCGTCGGGATTGATGGCAAACTGAAACGCCTGCACGATGGTTTGTGGATTTCCGCCACCAGGAATCAAGTCGTTGCTGATAAAATAAGCCGCCGGAGCCACGCCAATGGTGTCGTTGGTGGCTTTTTCAAGCCCTATGACCGTACCGGCTACGTGTGTGCCGTGTTCATCGGAGCGGTCGGTTGGTAACACATTACCGTGGTACGACCGCCAGCCTTGCGACAGGCCAAATCTATTGCCAATAAATTGTTCGCGGAGGGCCGGGTGTTCGTTTCGGGTGCCCGAGTCGTAAATATAAGCCATCTGACCATGCCCGCTATACCCCATATTCCACATAAATGGCGCCTTAATGGCACGTAAACCCTGCTCACTACTGTTCGGGGCCTCAGGTAAATCTTCCACCTTAAAGCCGGGAGAAGCCAATTCCATGGGCAGATCGGGGATGAGTTGGGCTGCCGGATTAAGTTGTTGCAAGGCAGGAATGGCCTCGGGCCGCATTTTAAAAAACACACCATTACACAACCACAAGCTATTCAGCTCACGAATAAGCCCTTTTTGTGCTAAACCCTCGAGCAAGGGAAGTACAGCTGCCTGACTGTTTTCGCTAAAACGTATGCCTTCGGCGATAACCAGCGGTACGCGTTCTTCAAAAGGTGCTTGCCGGGCCTCGAACACCATGGCGAGGCTGTCGAAATTGTATTGGGCATGGAAAATTAAACCCACCGGTAAATAGCCTTCCGTTATACCTTCCGCCTTTTCGAAGGCACGACTTACTTCCTCATCCACAATGAACTGTGCCTTTATAGCCGTGCTGCAACTTAAGGCCAGCAACAGCCCCAATATTTGTTTCATCTTCATGATCTTGTTAAACCGTAAAATTAGTCAGAATCAGCAGCTTATTCAACATTTCGTGCATTGTGCTGCCGAAGGCTCGATTTTAGGCGCTCAACATCATAAAAACCCATACTTTTAGCCATGCGAAAACTGTTCTTAGTATTGCTGCTTTTGCCAGCTATGTTGCGCGCTCAGGAAGAGATGGCTGAATTTCCGGTAATTGCCTATTGGTCGGTGGGTGATGCCTTTTATTATGAAATCACCAAAAGCAGTAGTCGGTGGGAAAACGGGGAGCGTTTGCGGCACGACAGCTCAACCTACACCGCACTGTTTGAAGTGCTCGACTCCACCGAAAACAGCTACGAACTGGCCTGGACACCACAAGCACAAACTGCCAGCATGAGCAATTGGCAGCTACCCGACACCATCATTGCGCGCTTACAAGAAAGCAACGACGCTGCCTTTTACATTTCTTACAGTACCGACGAACTAGGCAGCCTGAACCAGATCCACAACCTCTCCGACATACGGATGGCGCTGCTCAAGCGTTTTGCCATTATCGAAGACATGCTGCCCGAGCAGGAAAGTCGTGATGCCTTTCAAAAAGCACTAGCCCCGTTGAAGCAGTTGTACCTGACCGATGAGGGCATACAAGAGCTGGTGTTACAAGAATTGGTGTACTTCCACTTTTTGTATGGTATTGGGCTCGATCAGGGCGAAACCTACACCTATGAAGAGTTGATACCCAACCCCTTTGGCGAGGAGCCATTAAAAGCTCAGGGCCAATTTTGGATTTCTTCCGTTGACACCCTTACGGGCCGTATGCTAGTGGTTTGCGAGGTGGAGACCAATCCCGGGCGTTCGAGTCAGCAGTTTATGGTTGAAATCCTAAAAACCATTGCACCCGAGAAAAAAGTTACCAAAAAGCAATTCAAAAACCTGAGCCTGGTCATCAAAGACCGCATCGAAATGGAATTTTATTATGGCTACTACCTCCCGCATGAGATAAAGGCGGAGCGGAATACCATTTTGAGCGATAAAAAATCGGTGAAGTTCGATCGGAAAAATTGCGATATCCGGTTGATGTATGAAGAGGAGTGAGGGTTGGTAGCCGCGCATAGTCGGTGCGGATTTGAGGCTTTTCGCCGTTGGGCGGCTTTTTTGACCGCAGTCCGCAGACCACAGCTGGCTTGTGCGGTTTAGACGCTTTTGCCATATGTACGGCCTCTGCGCAATATGATTTTTGAACGGGGTTGCTGCTGTTCAAGCGCATTCCGCTGCAAGCATGCACTGCCCCACATCGCGCTGCACTGTCTCAATCCTTCAAGTACACCCTTTTCACCCGCTGCGATACATTCGTGAGAATTTCGTAGGGTATGGTGTTTAAGGCATCCGCCAGACGACTAATGGGGTTTTCATTTCCAAAAATAATGACCGTGTCGCCCTCTGAACACCCGATACCAGTGATATCGAGCATGCACATGTCCATACAAATGCTACCGATGGTAGGTGCCAGCTTCCCATTCACATAAAAGCGCACCCGGCCATTTCCGCAAGCCCGTACAATGCCATCCGCATAACCCACGGGCAGGGTAGCCACACGCGTTGGCCTTACCGCTTTACCGGACCGGTTGTATCCCACCGTTTCGTCCGGTTGAAGCTCATGAATTTGCGAAACAATGGTTTTAAGCGTGCCCACTGGCTGTAGTTGCTGCTGTGCGGCACCGGCAGCGGGATCAAAGCCATACAAACCTATGCCCAAACGCACCATATCGAATTGTGCATCAGGAAAATGGAGTACACCGGCGGTGTTAAGTATGTGCTTAAGCGGTCGGCTGTTGGTTAATCTACTCAGCTCCTCATAAGCCGTTTCAAAGCTCATGATTTGTTGTCGGGTAAAGTCGGCGTGTTCCGGAGCATCGCTACCCACCAGGTGCGAATAGGCAGAGGCCAATTGCAAACGCGGGTGGGCATTAAGACGATGAGCTAGTTCGGCCATTTGCGTTGGCGCAAAACCCAGCCGCTTCATCCCTGTGTCAATATTGATGTGTAAAGCAAGATTTTGTTCCGTAGGATTGCGCTCCAGCCAATGCAGCAATTCGTCAAGCAATCTAAAGCTGTACAGTTCCGGCTCAAGTTGATAGGCCAACAACTTATCAATACCCCCCGGCTCCACGTTCATGACCATTATGGGCAGCTTGATGCCGGCTTCGCGCAGCAGCACCCCTTCGTCGGCAAAGGCTACGGCCAAATAATCAGCACGCTGGTTTTGCAACAAACTTGCCACTTCCACACTGCCGCTGCCGTACGAAAACGCTTTTACCATGCCCATGATTTTGGTTTCGGGCTTAAGCAATCCCCTGAAATAGCGGTAGTTGTGGAGCATGGCATCAAGGTCGATTTCCAAAACGGTTTGATGCAATTTGAGCGACAATAATCGGTCGATTTTTTCGAATCCAAATTTGCGGGCACCTTTGAGCAAAATGGCAGCATTGGCCAGCTCGTCCATGGGCAATTCACGTAAAAAATGGTCGGTATCCTTAAAAAACACCAGCTCTGTGGCTTTAAAACAGTGCGCATGCGCATGTAAATCGGGGCCAACGGCATATATACGATTTAGATGATAGGGCGCCAAGAGCCGGGCCAGTTCGCTGTAAAGCTGCCCTTTTGCCTGGTTTTGTACATCAAAATCCGATAAAATGAGTAATCGTCGGTGGTATTGAGGCAAACTTTTCAACTGCTGCAGGGCAATACTCAGGGAGTCGAGGTCGAGGCTGTAACTGTCGTTGATGAGGGTGCTGCCATGAAGCGCAGCTTTCATTTCGAGCCGCATTTGCAAACGGGGAAGGCGGGCAAAGCGCTCTTGCAACACCCCATCGGCATAACCCATATGCTTGAGCAACACCCAGCAATGCATGGCATTTTCGATGCTAGCGGCATCGGAAAAAGGCAATTCGAGTGTGCTTTCTCCTTGCAGACTGCGCAATTGCAAGCTGGTTTTGTCTTTGCCCACTGTGGCCTCGAGCAGTTTGTAAGTGGTTTCTCGCTGGCTGCTCCAGGCAATTACTTCCATGTCTGGTTGGCTTTGCTGTAACGCGGCGGCGGCTTGGGCCAGCGCTTCATCATCGGTGCGCAACACCAATCGACTAACCCCCGCAAAAAGCAAGAACTTTTCAGCTAGCTTGGTGCTGCGGTCGCTAAAAAACTCGGCATGCGCATCGCCCAAATGGGTAAAGATGCCGGTATCAGGGCGAATGATGTCGGCCAATCGGGCCATTTCGCCCGGAGCACTAATACCTGCCTCAAAAATGCCGTATTGGTCGTCGGGCCTCAGCTGCCAAACCGATAAGGGTACACCCAGTTGCGAATTATAGCTTTTTGGCGAACGACAGACACGGAAATCGGGCTGCATCAACCAGCTAAGCCAATCTTTCACAATGGTTTTACCGTTACTACCCGTAATGCCGATGATGTGGGCCCGGCTTTGCAGCCGCTGCCAACGGGCCAGCTGTTGCATGGCCAGGAGGGTGTCGGGCACTTCGAGCAGGTTGGCCTCTGGCAAAGCTGTAGCGCTTGAAAAGCCAGGGTGCACCACAAAGCTGCGTATGCCCGCCTGATATGCGTGGTGGATGTAATTTTCGCCGTCGGCAGCTGTAGTACGCAAGGCAAAGAACACCGATTGGGCCGGCGCACTGATGCGGCGGCTGTCGTATACCAATTGGCTGATGTGCTGCGGTTGTGCCTGTTGCAGCCAGCAGGCACCTATGATGCGACTCAATTGTTCAACGCTCATGTACATGACTCCTGTAGTTTTCGGTGAGCTTGCCTATGGTAGGAATAATAAGCAAGCCACAAATCAGGATAAAAATACCAAACACGACGTAAGCATAACGTATGTTGTTGCCGGTATGGAAAAAAGAAAGGCTAAAAAGGGCGATAAAACTGGCCCGCATGGCCGTATCAGCCACTTTAAAAAAACTGAGCAAACGGCCTATCATGTCGTTACTTACAGTATGAAACAAGTAGGTTACCCGAAGTATTCTTACCCCGGTATTTACATAGCCGTAAATAAAACTAAACACAAACAAATAACGCGTACTGGTATTTACACCCATGTAGAGGTACAAAACCGAGAGTGCGGTCATAATCAAACTTACGGCAGCAATAGGACTCATACGCGCAAACAACAGGCGGGTTACTACCCCCGAAACCAACGCGCCCATGGCAAAAAGCATATCGCTGCTGGCGAAAACATCGGCTGTTGCCTGCAATTGCACGCGCACATATTCGGGCAACAAAATCCGATCTTGGACCAATACCGTTACAAAAACCCCATAACTCATGATGCCGAACAAAAGCAACTGGGGCCTTTCGAGCAAATAGGCGTAACCCTTGCGAATACGCTGCAAAGCATTTCCGGTGTCGGGCTGATAAAGCAATTGCCTTTTGTAGCGAATACATAAGATAAGCACAAAGGCCAAAGCATAGGTTATGCCGTCGAGCAAAAAAATCTCGTGCAACTCCCAAGCCGGTATGCTAAAATTAAGACTGGTTTTTATGCCCATCAGGTGAATAGGCACACCGGCTTCTACACCCGTTAACAATAAAGCAGCAAAGGCCCCCGACAATACATTGGTGGTTTGGCCTTGAATTTCGAGATAGCTTACTATGCGGGTATAATTGGCTTTGCTGGTCATTTCCTGTGCAAAGGCATAGAGACTGGGATAATGCAGGTTAAAGTTGAGCAGGGTGACGCCCATAACCAGTAGGGCAGGAAAAACACCCAATGCTCCGGTTCTAAAGCCATACAGGGCCGTGCTCAATACTACCAGTCCGCATACCGCCGTTAGGGCCAAGAATATGTTTTTTCGGCTAAACCTATCAATAAGTGAACCAGCATAAATCACCCATAGGATGCTGATGAAGGTAAAAATGCTGTAAAAGCGCGAAAATACGATGGGTTCTTGAAGCCGATCAATAAAATACCAAGGAATGGCAATCATGCTAATACCCTGGGCTGCACCCGAAATGGTGTTGGCAGCAAAAAGTAAAATCAGAGCAGTACGATTGGCCAGGGGAGGGGCAGCATTCACCCTGCGAAAATACAAGCCAATGGGTGGGATTGGTGTGCCGCTGGAGATAAATTATCTCTCCTTCATTCACACAATAGGCAAATGCTGGGTGACTGCTTACAGGGCTTTCTATTTATCTTCGCAATATGGCTGCCAAACGCTCCGACAAAAGTCCTCTTGAAAAACTAAAACATTACTGTGCCTGGCAAGAACGCTGCCACAGCGAGGTTAAAGCCAAACTCGAACAGCTCAAGGTTCCCTGGCAAGAACACGACGCCATCATTGCGGCGCTCATTGCCGAAAACTTTTTAAATGAAGAGCGCTTTTCACGGCTATTTGCCCGAAGTAAAATGCACCAAAAGCAATGGGGCAAACAAAAAATAGTGCAGGCACTTAAAGCTAAACGGGTGTCGGACTATTGTATCCGGATGGCGCTCAAAGAGCTCGAAAGCGAAGACTATGCCCAAGCACTCGAAATCGCCGCTCGCCGTAAGTGGCAGCAACTCGCTGCCGAAAGCCCTTTTAGCAGGCGAAATAAATTAGCGCGTTACCTCATGGCGAAGGGCTTTGAATCGGAACAGCTGTGGGCGGTGGTTCATACGCTAGAAGCGGGTGAGGCAGGCGTATGATGCGGCGGGTTTTTTACCGTTGAGACGCAGAGGATTTTGTAAACTGGAACAGCTGCTTCCATAGCTTGCAGCTTAATGCTTTTAAACTGCCTTTTGCTGACTTGTCCGCCCTTTTCTAGGCAAAATAAAAATGGCTACTTAAGTGAATTGAAGTGGTTTTTTCCATGCTTGACCGCACTAACTGATATGGCATTGCCCGTAGCAGCTGCATTAGCCTTGGAAACCGAATTCACAAAAAGCCTTGAAAGGGCTCAATACCTTCACGAAAACGCAATTGGAATCGTGCTCGAAACGGCACAACCGCTTGGCACATCATAAGCGCTAGCATATTTCGCACCTTCAGCGCTGTTTTAAGATGAGCTAAATCATAAAAGCGATTTCACCAGTCTTGCAGGGGGGCTTGTCAGGGAAGCTACCTATTATGTGGTCAGTTAAACTTAAAATCCAATAAATAGCTAAACCACACCAAAAAGCACCAATTGGGCGGAGGTTTTTTTATCGTTAATAAGGGGAGGATTCCGTAAGCCTGAACAGCTATTTCCATAGCTTGCAGCTTAAGGCTTTTGAACTGCTTTTTCTTTTCAATACAACGAGCAGCATCCGCTGGCCACGTACCGGCAAATATGCGAAGCGTATGAGCCATGCGGCTCCGTTTAGCCGGTTTATATCGCCTGACTGAAACGTAGTACCCCTTGCTGCTCGGGTTGTAAATAGCCATCAAACAAGCTACAGGCGTGGCGGGTCATTAGCCTGCCCTTATCACTGATGCGTAAAAAATTGCCTTTCTTTATCAGCAATTCATCGGTCAACATTTGCTGCATCAATTGCTGTTGGGCTTCGGTAAAACGCCAACAAGCTGGCAGGTGGGTTTCATTTTTGCAACTCATATCAAGGATGAGCTGTCGACGCTGCATATCTTCTACGGTTAACTCCATGCCTTTAACTATAGCCCATTCACCCGCTTCCACAGCCCTTTGCCATTGAACCAGTTCCCGACTGTTTTGACCAAACGCGATGCCCAAATCGCTGATAGCCGATACACCTAAACCTATGAGCATACGACTGTTACTGGTGGTATAGCCCATAAAATTGCGGTGCATGCGCTTTTCGACAGCTGCCCGAGCGAGCGCCTCGCCCGGTAAGGCAAAATGGTCCATACCCAGCTCTATATATCCCGCATCGAGCAAAAGCTCCCTGCCACTCATGTACAGCGCTACACGTTCGGCCGGACTGGGTAAATCTTGTTCGTCGTATAAGCGCTGGGCCCGCGACTTCCAAGGCACATGGGCATACCCGTAAAAAGCTATGCGATCGGGCTTTAGCGTAACCACCTGCGAGATGGTTTGACGAAGACCCGTCAGACTTTGTTTTGGCAGGCCGTAGATGAGGTCAAAATTGACGGAATTGTAGCCTGTTTCACGTGAAATGCGACACACTTCTTCGACCCGTTCAAAGGGTTGAATGCGATTAATGAGTCGTTGTACTTCAGGGTCGAGGTCTTGAACACCATAACTCACCCTTCGAAATCCGAGGGTGTATAAACTACGTAAATGGGCTTCGGTCGTGTTGTTGGGGTGTCCTTCAAAGCTCAATTCCGCCTCGGGATGCCGATCGGCCAGGGTAAAGAGTCCGTTAATAAGGCGCTCAAGCTGTTCAGGTGCGAAAAAAGTGGGTGTACCCCCGCCCAGATGTAATTCACGGATGAGCGGCCTATTGCCAAATGCTGCAACATATTGCTCCCATTCGCGCAAAAGCTGCCCGATATAGGGTTGTTCAACCGCATGATTGCTGGTGATCTTTTTATTACAACCGCAATACGTACACAATTGCTCACAATAAGGGAGGTGAATGTAAAGCGCAATCCCCTCTGCTTTTGGGTAAAGCTGATACGCCTTTTGCACCAAATCGGTCCAGTGTGCGGCATTGTCCCAGCTGTTCCAATTAGGCACAGTGGGGTAGCTGGTATAGCGAGGTATGGGCTGATTGTATTTTTGGATGAGCATTTCCATTAGCGGATAATTTCCTCCAAAAATACAATTTTGCCGCGAGTCCGGCAAATCCCGGTTCAAGAACCCCTTAAATTTGTGCTTAGGCAGCCGGGCGACGGCGACGGAAAGGCTTGGGTGCCCGTGAACTTGGCTTTTGCGGTTTTTTAGGTTGCTGTTTGCCTTTGTTCGCCATTTGTGCCAGAAGTACCGAAAAATCGGCTTTATACGCATGTGCTTCGGCTACTGGGATTTGCTTGGAAATGAGCTTCTCGATGTCTTTGAGGTAAGCCAGCTCTTCTTCGTCGCAAAAGCTAATGGCCCTACCATCGGCTCCGGCACGTCCGGTTCTTCCAATGCGATGCACATAAGTTTCGGGTACGTTGGTCAAGTCGTAATTGATTACATGACCGAGTTCATCTACATCAATGCCACGGGCAGCAATATCTGTGGCTACCAGAATACGCGTTGTTTGGGCCTTAAAATTGCTTAATGCCCGTTGCCGTGCGTTTTGGGCCTTGTTACCGTGTATGGCTTCGGCCCTGATTCCGGCATTTACCAGAATTTTCACCAGCTTATCCGCCCCATGTTTGGTTCGGCTAAATACCAAAGCCGTTCTGATGCTTTGGTCTTTCAGCAATTCAACCAACAATTTGGGCTTATTTTGCTTTTCCACGTGGAACACCTGCTGCTGAATGATGTCGACCGTTGAACTCACCGGGTCTACTTTTACTTCTTTCGGCTCATGCAAAATGCTGTTGGCAAGTTTCAAAATTTCATCGGGCATAGTGGCCGAAAAAAACAGCGATTGGCGGCGTTTTGGAAGGGCAGCAATGAGTTTACGCACATCGTGAATAAAGCCCATATCGAGCATACGATCGGCTTCATCCAGCACAAAAAACTGTATGCCATCAAGGCTAATGATGCGCTGGTTCATCAAGTCGAGCAAACGGCCTGGTGTGGCCACCAATATGTCAACACCATGACGTAACGCCCTTTCTTGCGCATGCTGACTTACGCCACCAAAAATCACGGTTGAACGCAAAGGCAGATAACGGCCATAAGCCTCTAAACTTTCACCTATTTGAATGGCCAACTCACGCGTTGGCGTAACAATAAGTCCTTTAATAATGCGATGGGCATGTTGCTGTGGCTTGGCAGCCATCATTTGCAGCATGGGAATCGAAAAGGCTGCCGTTTTTCCTGTTCCCGTTTGAGCGCAACCTAATAAATCGGTACCGTTTAACAAGATGGGGATGGCCTGAGCCTGAATGGGTGTGGGATGGGTGTAACCCTCTTCTTGCAGCGCACGCATGATGGGCGCAGCAATGTTTAATGAATCAAATGTTGTCATAAAATGGAATGTAGGAAACCAAACGCTTGGTTATCAGTGCAACAGCACCTCTTAGCATTCCGGGCAGGCAAATAAATCGGGGAAATGATTTGAAGTCCAGAATGGCGGGAGTTTTCCCTTCTAATTTTGTTAGACGACAAAGGTAGTGTTAATTTACGCCATTTCCTAATCGGGCTTTTACCAGGGCTTGGGCAGCTCTTTTAAACTTACCGAGATTTCCCAATTGGCCCGCAGTTTTACCGACTCAGGCATATACCAAAGTCGCTCCGGTTGCCTGCGATGCAAAAAACTACCATTGTCGAACTGTCCATTGTTGTTTTCATCGGCAAGCAATCGAATGCGGTAGGCCAATGGACGCAGCTGCTCAAAAACAATCTTTTCACCGGTGACAATTTCACGCGTTTCTAACACTTCTCCTTTATCGCTTAACAATTGTAAATGCGTGACCCCATCTGGTAAACTGTCGGTGTCTTCAATGATGAGGCCCGAAAAGGACTCTAGGCTGGAGCTGTTGAAGAAAAAGCGAAAGGTATCGGCCGGCATGTCGAACCAATCGCGCACTGCAGCGGGAGGTATGTACAACTCATACCGCTTTTTAGGCTCCAATTCCGGCTTGATGGTAAGCAACAA
This sequence comes from Bacteroidia bacterium, assembly GCA_046291695.1. Classification (GTDB taxonomy): domain Bacteria; phylum Bacteroidota; class Bacteroidia; order UBA7662; family UBA7662; genus PNNG01. The sequence goes on along the minus strand of JBKBSO010000012.1, from coordinate 99,444 downwards.
ACCGTTAACCTCTATTTCGAAAGGCACGTCGGCCGCTTCCACCGTATCTTTCGTCCACACAAAAGAAGCCGTATCCATATGGCCAATGGGGCGCGACAATTCCAGGTACATAGGTTCAATGACCGAAGGTTGATTGTTTTTCTGCAGCCTGAGCGTGGGTGGACGCAATCCTCGCTCCCCCGGCTTTCGGTTCGTGATTTTTACCGAATCAATATAATCCCCATAATTTATGGCAAACAACAAACTATCGGCCTGCAGTGAACGATGGTGAAACAATACACTATCCCCAGCCTTTTGCATCACAAAATCTGCTTCCGCCGAATCGATCCGACTAATGCTGATGCTGTCGGCAGGTTGACTACTAAATTTGAACCGCACCAAGCCTGGCTCCGATGCCCGCTTTTCCAGCAATTTAAAGTTTGCCTCTTTATCTTCAAATAACCGCATAACAAGGGGCGGTCTGGCCACAGTATCCAAAACCAAAAGGGTATCCAAATAGGCTACTGGTTCATTCAATTTAAAGCTCTGGTTATTGTCTTTATCGTCGAACGCCAGCAAGGTGTACACACCTGCCTTGAGGTTTTCGAGCGAAAACTTACCGTCTTTTGTTGTTTTGATAAAATAAAAGGGCTTGCGATTAAAAACTGCAGAATCGCCATAATCTTCAGGATAAAGGCCTACCAAAATATCGGCCATGGGTTCCATCTTTTCTGCATCGAGCACCACACCGCCAACTATCAGCGAATCGAGGTAATGCCCTGTTGAAAATACGTATCGAAAATTACTCAGCTTGTTGCCTTCATTTAAATCGGTAATGACCTCACCAAAGTTGATGGTATAGGTAGTAGAGTCACGCAGCGGGGTCGGACCCAAATCGATATACAGGGTGCCAAACCGATCCGTGAACGTGGGTTTATCGTCTAAGGCCGGTGTAACGCGAATATTATTGGGTTGTTGTAAACGAATATACTCGTTAAAGTCGAGTCGGATGTACCGCTGACTAAAAAACAGGCTCCCATTCGGAGGATCGGCTTTAATGAGTTCGGGGGCTACTGTATCGCGTTCACCACCTGTAGGAGGAACCACATTGGCACAGGAAAAATGCAGGCTAACACCCAAAAGCAAAAGCAAAAACCTACCGAATCTCATGACTAGGGTTTTCGGAAAATATAAATCTGACTGCTTCCCTTATCGTTCACCCAAAGCGAACGGAACCAAAACCAAAAACCTTTGAGAAAACCGGCAATCAAGCGCTGTTCTCCATGTTTATATTGCTCACTCAACAAGCTGATGTAAAAGGGATCAAAGTGCATGATCTTTGTGTTAATTGGCTTGAAACCAGCTTGTTCAAATCTATTTCTCAACATTTTCGGCGGAAAATGATACAAATGTCGGGGCAAATCGCGTGCTGCCCAGTAGGTTCCATAATGTGCCGCGTCGTAACTTTCGGGATTCGGTACAGCAATCACCAGTAAGCCCCCTTTTGCTAGGCGTACAAAGAGTTGTTCCATTCTTTCCTGTAAAAGGTGTACATGCTCCAACACATGCCACATACTTATTACATCAAATTCTGCATCGCTTTCGGCCAACCAGGCTTCTGGATGAACATGAAGCTGATACTTAGCGCGTGCCAGGGCAGCAGCATCTGGGTCGGGTTCAACGGCTTGTACCTCCCAGCCCGCGGCCTGCATGCTTGCCGCAAAGGCACCTGTACCACAACCAATGTCGAGTAATCGGCCTGCTTTTTGGTAACGTCCAATCAATTTTACCTTCTGGGCCAAGGTAAAGCCACGAACCAATCGGTAAATCCTATTGATCAAACCAGGTGCTGCATCATCGGTATGTGAAACGTAAGTATCGCTCTTGTAGTAAGCCACAATGCCTTCAGCATCGGGTCGGGGATTGGTAAACTCCAACCCACAAGCTTCACACTTGTGTATTTCGAAAGAAGATCCACTTACGGTGTAATCGGTACACACCATCAATGGCTTAAATCGGGTGGCATTACATGCCGGACAAGCACTTAACTTTTCCATGCCTGTCCTTTGTTTAGATAAACCATCAAAATACCAATATCAGAAGGAGAAACCCCACTTACCCGTGAGGCCTGACCAAGTGTAGCCGGTTTGAGCTGCGCTAATTTTTCGCGAGCTTCTTTCGACAAGGATCCAATGCTCCAATAATCAAAATCTTCTTTCATGCGTATGTCGTCTAAATCGGCCATACGATCGGCCAATTCTTTCTCCTTTTCAATATAAGCGGCGTACTTCAGGTTTATTTCGGCCTGTTCGCGGGTTTCAATGTCAAATGGTGCAATAAAAGCTTCAAGCGGCGGTGAACCAGCTATCAAGTCATTTAAATGTACTTGTGGGCGTAGAAGCAGGCCATCGAGTTTCACTTTTTGGTTTAAAGTGGCCGCATCGAGCCCTAACAAAACCGGGTTCATTTGTTCTGGTTCGGCGGCTTGTTTCTCCAAAAAACGCAATATGGCCTCCGCATCACGGCTTTTTTGTTCTACTTTATCCCTGCGTTCCTGATTAATCAGTCCCAATTGGTGTCCAATGCCCGATAAACGTACATCCGCATTGTCTTGTCTAAGTAAAATACGATATTCGGCCCGTGAGGTAAACATGCGATAGGGTTCATCGGTGCCTTTATTCACCAAATCGTCGATCAACACGCCAATATAGGCTTCGGAACGTTTTAAAATCAGGGGTTCTTGCTCCCTCACCTTCAATACGGCATTGATACCCGCCATCATGCCTTGGCACGCGGCTTCTTCGTAACCCGTTGTGCCGTTGATTTGGCCGGCAAAATATAAATTGGCAATCCCCTTGGTTTCGAGACTCGGATACAATTGCGTTGGTGGAAAATAATCGTACTCAATGGCGTAACCCGGACGAAACATCTTGGCTTTTTCGAAACCCGGTATCAACTGAAGTGCCTCCGACTGTACGTCTTCGGGTAAAGAAGTGGAAAAACCATTCACATACACCTCTACGGTATCCCATCCCTCAGGTTCTACAAAAATCTGATGCCGATCGCGTTCGGCGAACCGGTTGATTTTATCTTCAATACTTGGGCAATAACGTGGTCCTAAACCTTGAATTCGCCCGGTGTACATGGGCGACTTATCAAAGCCGGTTTTTAATATTTCGTGTACATTGGTATTGGTATAAGTAATCCAGCACGACCGCTGCTTTTCCAGCGGGCGCGTATCGGTGTACGAAAACTTACTCGGTTGTTCGTCTCCCCTTTGTTCTTCCATTTTGCTGTAGTCGAGGCTGCGCCCGTCGATTCGAGGCGGTGTTCCCGTTTTCATACGTCCAGCCTCAAAGCCCAGGGCAACCAACTGCTCCGTAATGCCTTGTGCCGCCCGCTCACCAGCCCTGCCTCCACCAAAACGTTTTTCACCAATATGAATCACCCCATTAAGAAAAGTCCCGTTAGTAAGCACCACCGCTTTGGCACGAAATTCAATGCCCATGGCCGTAATCACACCACAAGCCCTGCCATTTTCTACCACAATACTACTAACCATTTCCTGCCAAAAGTCAACATTTGGGGTGCGTTCGAGCATCAATCGCCATTCGTTGGCAAATAGCATGCGGTCGTTTTGCGTACGCGGACTCCACATGGCTGGGCCTTTAGAGCGATTTAACATCCTAAACTGAATGGCCGAGCGGTCGCTCACAATGCCTGAATAGCCACCCAGGGCATCAATCTCACGAACAATCTGTCCCTTAGCCACCCCTCCCATGGCCGGATTACACGACATTTGAGCAATGGTTTGCATATTCATAGTGACCAAAAGTACCGATGCCCCCATATTGGCAGCGGCAGCAGCGGCTTCACATCCGGCATGGCCGGCTCCTACAACAATAATATCGTACTGCTTTTGCATACTTATGTTCCACGTGGAACTTTGTTTTCTAGTTTTTCTTTGTTTTGGAATGTTCCACGTGGAACGTCCTACGTGTCAGGGCTTCATTTTCCCTAATACGCATTGCTATTGCCTCTTCTTCCGATTTATCTCCCTGGCCCATCAAATGTAAAAGGCCATGTATCATCACACGATGCAATTCATCTGCAAAGTTAGTGCCTAATTCTTTTGCGTTCTCACGAATACGATCAACACTTACATAACATTCTCCCTCAACCACGCCCACACCTTCACTTATGGGAAAAGTGATGATGTCCGTATAATAATCATGCTTCAAATAATCCCGATTCATTTGTAATAGAAAATCATCGCTACAATAAATGTAATTTAGCGATATGATGCTATAACCGGCACGTTCAGCCTCCGCTGTTAACCATTGGCGCACTCTAATCCGATTACGCAACGGAACCATCACATCAGCAGCTAAAAAATAAATCATGCTACCTTAATGCTAAATTTAACCGATTTCGACTGTTGGCAATAGGTAAAGGCATCCGTTAATTCTTGTAAAAACAACACCCCTCTTCCCCCCTCTTTGTCTCTATTCATTTCATCGCGTGCATCTTCAATACTTTCAACATCAAATCCTTTTCCTTCGTCGGTAATACAACAGTGCAAACAGCCATTTTCTACATAGTATTCAATAATCACCAGCTTGCTCGGATCAGCCTCATTGCCGTGTACAATGGCATTCTGGATAGCCTCCGAAAGCACCAATCGCACCTTAAATGCAGCTGCTTCGTCGAGGACCAGTTGATTTTCCAAATGGGTCATCAACTCATCGACTACCTTAACTCCATCAGGCTTGCTGTTTATGATTACCTTGCCATTCATGGATTTAAATTCAAAAAATAATCATCAACCTTTCTTTTGTAAAAGCTGTTTAACTCCGGACTCATGGTTCTGTACATTTCGAGCGACTTAAGCTTTTGCCTTCGGTAGGCTTCAAAACCCGGAGGAGTTGTTCTTTGTACTTCTTTCGCTGTATTTGATTCCCGCTCTTCACTAAACTCCCGCTCCCTTTCCGCCTTTTCGGCTTCAAGCAAACGCGTCATGATGTCTTGCTGACGTTTCATGCTTTCACGTGTAAGGACTTTATTCACCAGTTCCTTTTCTGTTTTCTCCATTTCTTTAGCCAGTTGGTCGAGATCGCCCATACTCCCTTTACCATCCTTATTCATCTCCTGGCTCATTTTCTGCAGTTCACGTCGTATGGCCTCTTGTTTGGCTACCATTTCCGCAAAACCTTGACTCATTTCCCGTCCTTGTCCGTCTTTACCCCCAGGTTTTTCACCCTTTTGACCCTCCATACTTTCTTTCATCCGCTGCATCTGTTCATTCAGAGACTTTTGCATTTGCGACATTTTACTCATTTTGCTCTGGCTGCCCGAACCCGGCTTTTGGCATTGCTGCTCGCCATTCATTTTTTGAGCCATCTGTTCCTGCATACTCTTCAACAATTCCGATAAAAGCACGGCCAAATTGTTCACTGAGGTCATCACGTACTGCTGTCGTGTTTTCGCCTGAGGCGTTTGTCGATTACCCAAGTGATCAACCGCCTTCTCAAGGTTGTCGTTCACCAACCCCATCTCTTTAATCACCGTACTTTGCAACTGAATGATCCTCTTCGCTAAGGCCATCAAACTGTCCTCTATCAGTTTTGCTTCTGATTTAAGTTTAAACTGGTCCTGTCCTATTTCAACATAAACCGGAGAATAGTTTGAATTTTCACGTAAACGATCCATCAAATCTTCTTGATTAAACGAAAACTTAATGAGGTTTTCGAGCAACATCCGCAAGGCTTGAATATTCTCTTCCAACGTCTCCATTTCCTGTTGCTGCATTTGTTCACGCATGCGCTTGGCCATTTGCTGCATTTTTGCGCTTCCTTCCTGTTGTTGCTTTCCCGCGTTCTTTTTGTCGTTTTTCTGAAGCGATTCTTTGGCCTGGTCTATTTTATCGGAAATTTCTTTAGCCTCTTCCTCAAGATCTCCTAAATCATTAGGACGTTCGAGGCTTTCATTTTTCTTTTCAAGATCTTCAATATCTTCCTTTAATTCATCAAAAGTATCGTTCAGTTGTTGCTGTTTTTGCTCTAATGTTTGCGGATCGCTATTGGGTTGATTCGTTTCTTTACGAAGACTCTCCTGCTTTTTAGCCAATTCATCCAATTTATCAGCAACCTCCATGGCTTTTTGCTCCACTTCCATCTGTTTGAAGAATTCCAGCATCCTATCCAATTCCTTTTCCACATCCCGTTGATCGAGTTGCATCTGATCGAGCTTTTGCTTCAGTTGCTCCTGATTGGCCTGCTGCTCCATCATTTTCTGCAACTCTTCCATGGTTTTTTTGATCTCATCGTTGAGCAACCGCTCTGCCATTTCCTGCAGTTGCTGCTGTTTACGCATTAGCTCTTCTTGCTTGCTATCCTGCTCGTTTCGCAATTCACGATTCTCCTGCATTTTACTTCCAGCCTCTTCCAACTTCTCCTGAAGCTGTTCTTGCTGCTGACGTAAGCGCTCAAGGGTGCGCTTATCATCCCAACTCAGCTCTTTTTGTTCGCGCAGTTTTCTCCGGAGTTTCTCCATCTCCTGCTGTATTTTACGAGCATCATTCACTGCCGCTTTCAGCTGATTTTCAACTTCAGAAGCATTTTCAGTAATCGCTGCCTTTGTTTCACGCGCCGTTAAGCTTTTATATGAAAAAGCCTCCGAACGCACTTTTTTCGGCCCATTCACCCCATCATTATCCGCTACTTCGAAATAATATTCTACAAACGCCCCATCACGTAAACCCAACTGGCCAATGTCGAAAAAATGATAAAATTGCTGACGGCTAAACTTACCGATAATCAGTGCTTCACTAACTGCATCTCCATCTGCTTTACCTTCTGCATCATATTTTTGATATACAAACCGTAAAAAACTAAAGCCGTAGTCATCCCCAATTTCACCACTGAAATAACGCAAAGTCCTTTGAACAGAATCCATCGCTTCACTCGCCACAATAACTGGCCAGGCATCAGGAATTACCTGTATACCAAATACCAGGCTATCGGGGCGTGGGTTTTGCGTATTTTTAATTTGAACATGATATGTTACTGCTTCTTTTGCGCGCCATTTGCTTTCATATACCGACGAGCGGGGCGATTTTACTTCCAAGTTTTCACCATTGCTCAGCAACATACGCAAATCATCTACGGCACTACTACTAAAGCGCCACTGTACCAGCGTACCTTCAGGTACCAATAAATCACCGGTATTGCTTAAGCGTTCATCCGCTTTATTCAGGTATTTCGGATAATGTAGCTGCACTTCAAATCTATCCACTACTGGCTTAGGAACAACCTTCACCGAATACCAAGGCGAATAATACTTAGAAGCTTTAAACCTGATTTTGCCACTTTGCTGCACATTTCGTAACACATAGGCAAAACTTCCTTTCTTGGTAGATTCCATCCGGTACGCGCGCTCATCCATTTCCAAATAAGCATCCAAAGGAATTTCACTACCCAAGGTTTTAATTTTTACCTCCAAATCATCACCTTGTTCCCCTACTAAACCAGCCGTTTCAACCATAAAATCGAAGGGAGCAATGGGCTCAAAATAGGTTTGATAGCGTATAACCCGCTCTCCACCCTCCCTGATGATTCCAGGTGCTGCAAATAAAATGAAAAGGAACAAAGCCACTACCGGTAAAACCACACGTAAATACTTGCGGTTCTTCCCAAAATCAATCATCAATTGAAAAGGAATGGGTTGCAATTGCTGGGTCCGCTGCTCTATGCTAGCCAACAACAAGTCAGACGCTGCTAAATCAGTTCTTTGTTCATACAAATCAATGGTATTCAACAACTTATCCCTAACTTCAGGGAAATGATCTCCAATCATATTGGCTGCTATCCGATAACTCATGCGTTTGAGTATAGCACGTTGTCGAAGAAAAGGAATTAAAATCCAACCAATTAATAATGAACCATTTATGACAATAAAAGTGTAAAATAAAACTCCACGCCAGAACGAAGATAAGTCGGCATAAAAAGCCGTTGTACTCACCAATAGCCAACTGCCCAGCAGCAAAGCAAGCATGAGCAAGCTCCCCCGAATCATTTGATTCAGGTAGTAGCGTCGTATAAAAACATCGAGCTTTTGTTGGAGAATATGGTATGTACTAGTCAATTAATTAACTGATTATCAACTCAACAGGACAATGATCAGAATGATTCACTTGCGGTAAGATGGATGCAGCCTGCAAACGTGCGCGCAGGCTTTCGGTTATGATGTGATAATCGATCCGCCAGCCTTTATTTCTTGCACGGGCACCTGCCCGATACGACCACCACGAATAATGGTCAGGGGTTTTGGTCAACGTTCTAAAACTATCGATAAAACCACGGTTCAAATATGCAGTAAACCATTCACGCTCTTCAGGTAAAAAACCCGAAACCGTAGCATTACGCACAGGATCATGAATATCAATCGCCTGATGGCAAATATTGTAGTCGCCGCTGATGATTAAATTCGGGTGGTTTTTGGCTAAGCCTTGAATATACGGTCCAAAAAACTCCAGAAATTGCATTTTTAAAGCCTGACGTTCATCACCACTTGAACCTGAAGGCACATACACACTAATAAAGCTAAAATCATCGTAATCGGCCCGAATGATACGTCCTTCAGCATCAATCCAATCGATTCCACAACCATAAGTCACTAGATTGGGCTTAATTTTGCTTAACAAAGCCACACCTGAATATCCCTTTTTTTCGGCTGGATAGGTAAAAACCTCATAACCAAGCCTACGAATGATGTCCCAGTTAAACTGATCATCCATAGCCTTAATTTCCTGAAGTCCAATAACATCGGGATTTGCACTACTTAGCCAATCCGAAAATCCTTTATTTTCAGCGGCCCGTATTCCGTTAACATTGTAGGAAATTAGCTTCATTATTCCAACACCCTCGCCTTTATAATCACCACATCTTTAGCCGGGCGATCACCAGGTGCTAAAGGTCCGTTGGCAATTTTATCGAGCACATCAAAACCCGTAACCAATTCACCAAAAACGGTGTAGCCCCCATCGAGGTGTGGGGTACCTCCCAAACTGCCATAAACTTGCTTTTCAGCATCGCTATACTTACGGCCCGTGCGGGCTTCCATACCTTTGAGTTCACCTTCTCCAAACCTCCGACCTTGCACAATATAAAACTGACTTCCTGAAGAGGCTTTTTGCGGATTTACCTGATCGCCCATCCGAGCAGCAGCCAAAGCCCCTTTTTTGTGAATGAGGCTATCTACAATTTCGGCCGGAATGGTATATCCTGGACCTCCCTGACCCAGCATCTGACCAGGTTTTGCTCCACGAGAATCCGGATCTCCTCCCTGAATCATAAAATCTTTAATTACCCGGTGAAACAACAAACCGTCGTAATATCCTTGTTTTACCAGCTTCACCATATTATCGCGATGCTGCGGGGTTTGGTTGTAAAGCTTTAAAAGCATTACCCCTTCAGAGGTTTCCATTTCTATCAGCACTTCTTTATCTTTTTTAGATTTTTGAGCTTGTGATGCATCTGCCATAAACAGCAGACCCAATGCGAGTACAATAATTTTTTTCATGGTTTAAACTTGTTTTTCAGCAACAATATATTCAATCTCTTCGAAATACTGTAAGCAATAGCCCTTCAACACTTCTTCTTGTTCAAGCAAGTTAAACGCAGGTAATGGTTTGAGTAGTGTGTAATGAGGCCAACCATCAACATCCCTACCATTCAGTTCATAATATCCTGCCAGGCTAAGCAGTTCACAAATGGCAATATGCATCAAGTCTTGTTTTTCTTCTTTGCTGAACTTTCGGGCACCTTGACCCAATACATTCACACCTACCAGAAATATCACGGTTTGTAAATCGGGTATTTTTCCAAAGTCCGCTTCTAATTTCACCAATAATTCCTGCCATCGCAGGTCAAATTCATTTGTCATTTGTAATCAACTTAAATTCATCACGATCGCGCCAAAAGGGCAACTTTGTTCGTAATTCACGAAGATACGTCAAATCGAGGCTAATTACAGCCAGGGCTGCTTCATCCTTTTTGGTCCATAAAGTTTCACCCATTGGATCAATTACCGCCGAACCCCCATTGTATGGAATACCCTGACCATCGGTACCAATACGATTAACGCCTACTACATAAGCCTGGTTTTCGATGGCGCGTGCAATGAGCAATTGTTGCCAGGCAAAAGCACGTCGCTCAGGCCAATTGGCCACATATACCAGCAGATCGTATTCGCTGGTATTGCGGGCCCAAACGGGAAAACGCAAATCGTAACAAATTTGTAACCGTATTTTCCAATCGCCGAGTTGCACATCGCTATGTGCCAAACCTGCCGTATAATGCTCATCTTCTCCCGCTAAGGCAAACAAATGTCGTTTATCATAAGCCGCCACAATACCATCTGCATTAACCAAAAGAAAACGATTGTAATGTTTACCATCTTCAAAAATATGCAAAGAACCACCAAGCGTGGTATTTAGCCGTTTGGCTTGCTGTTGCATCCATTGAACCTCTACCCCATCCATGCTCGACCAAGTGTGCTTCACATTCATTGTAAAACCGGTAGCGAACATTTCAGGAAGTAGCACCAAATCGACCTGTTCTTCAAGTGCGACCAATTGATCGCCGATTTGTTTAAGATTGGCCGATTTGTCTTCCCAGACCAAATCGGTTTGCAATACCGCTAATTTTAGAGTTGACATATCTGATCTCCTGCTGATTTTAAAAAGCTATCCGATTTGGCAAAGCAAAATCGAACCAATTTGTATTGCTTATCTACAGCCATAAAAGGAGAAAGTGGAATTAAACTCAGCTTTTTATCGGCCACTAATTGTTGCGTAAAATCTATATCGTTATCCTGAGCGATATCGCTGTAATCTGCCAATTGAAAATAGGTTGCTTCGGTTGGCACAAATTTGAATCGGCTATTTTGAAGGATATCTATAAATAAATCCCGCTTTTGCTGATAAAAAGACGGCAGTTGTTCATAGCTTTTGTCTACACTTAAAAAATCGGCATAAGCTTGTTGCATAGGTGTATTCACCGAAAACACATTGAATTGATGCACTTTTCTAAACTCATTACTCAATAATGCAGGTCCAATGATATAACCAATTTTCCAGCCTGTGCTGTGGTAGGTTTTCCCAAAAGAACTTACCACCATACAGCGTTGCCTGATTTCAGGAAAACGAAAGAGCGACAAAAATGGCTGATCGTCGAACACCATATGTTCGTAAACCTCATCTGAAAGCACTAAAAACGGAAACTGTTGCATCAAATTGGTAATGGCTTTGATGTCGTCTAATTTCAAAGTAGTACCACTGGGATTATTGGGGTGGTTCAACAGGAGTAGCTTTGTTTTGGGGTTCATGGCCTCCTTTACTGCATTCCAATCGAAATGAAAAGCACCATTTGAAAAGGCCATGGGCACATGAATTGGTAGGCCGCCTGCCAAACGTACTGCCGGATCATATGCATCATAAGCCGGATCCAATAGAATTACTTCGTCGCCCGGATGTACAAGGGCTTGAATAGCAGTAAATAAAGCCTGCGTAGCTCCTGCAGTAACTGTGATTTCGGTTTGTGCGTCAGGTAAATGGCCATAGCATGCTTGGGTTTTTAAGGCTATTTCTTCACGAAGTTGCAGCAAACCAGGCATAGGCGCATACTGATTCCTGCCATTTTTCATGGCCTTATGCACCAGCTCGCACAACTGCGAATCCGGATCAAAATCGGGAAAACCCTGTGCCAGATTCATGGCATTGTAGGTTAATGCCAAACGACTCATCACCGAAAAAATACTGTCTGTAGTTTCAGGAAGTTTAGAAATCATCCTGCAATTTCGTAATTACAAGCCAAATTGCACTGATAAATCCAGCATCCTTTGGATGGGTTTTAATGCCGACAAACGTAAACTTTCATCCATATGCAGTTCGGGCTGTTCGTATTGCAAGGCCAGGTACACTTTTTCGAGCGTATTAAGTTTCATATGCGGACAGTCGTTACAAGCACAATTGGTGGTGGGTGGAGCAGGAATAAATTGTTTGTGCGGTGAAGCCAGCTCCATTTGATGGATGATGCCTGTTTCTGTACCTACGATAAATTTGTTCTTCGAACTGTTTTTGCTATGGTTAAGTAAAGCCGTAGTGGAACCGATGAAAGAAGCCAACTCCAGCAATTCAGCTTCACATTCCGGATGTGCAATAAATTCAGCATCAGGATGTTCATGCATCAATTGTGTAATTTTTTCAAGTGAAAATATTTCATGGACCATACAACTTCCATTCCACAACAACATATTGCGGCTTGTAATTTTGTTGATCCAGGCACCCAGGTTTTTATCGGGGGCAAAAATAATTGGTTGGTCTTTAGGCAAGCTTTCCACAATTTGTACCGCATTGCTCGAAGTACAGATGATGTCGGATAAAGCCTTTATTTCTGCTGTGCAATTGATATAAGAAATCACGATGTGTTCCGGATGGTCATTTTTAAAACGCCGAAACAAATCGGTAGGCGCACTATCAGCCAAGCTGCAACCCGCGTTTAAATCGGGTAGCAAAACTTTTTTAGATGGATTCAGAATTTTTGCTGTTTCCGCCATAAAATGCACCCCTGCAAATAAGATGATATCGGCATCAGTTTGAGCAGCTTTTTGCGCCAAACCTAAACTATCACCCAAAAAATCGGCAACATCCTGTATATCGCCGGTTTGGTAATAGTGAGCAAGCAAAACGGCATTCTTTGCTTTTTTCAATCGATTGATTTCTTCAACCAAATTGAGCGTGGGATCAACAGCTAAATTGAGGTATCCTTTTTCGGTCAACATATCTTCAGCAAATCTCCATTCATTTGTGTACATACCCAAACTATCATTAATTCTTTTTAAAAGTTTGTTATTGTTATTAGGGCTGTGGAAATGTTGGCATATTTCAAAAACTTAACTTGCGGAAGTGGATACCCACAGCTTTACACAGTCTTGTTAACAGCAAAATTCTGCCAAAGTTCCTTAGAATGAAATGATTTAGATCATTATCCACAGCTGTGTACAGGCTTTATCCATAGCTGTTGACAAGCCTAAAGCCGTGTACAGCTTGTGTATATGTTTGCACTTATACGCAGCTTGCTGTATAAGTTAAAGCGGTTTTGTTTTCCACATGGGTTTATGCACCATGGTTTGGGATTAAAACCAAGCTTATCCACCCTTTTCCACAAGCTTACAGACAGCCGTGAGGGTTAAAATGCAAACACAATATACACCTAAATTAGCTGTAGAGGCCTTCTTTGAGAATGGTTTCATGAATGCTTTCGGGCAGCAGGTAGCGCACACTTTGGCCTGCTTTGAGGTATTGACGTATTTGACTCGAAGAAATTTCTATGACTGGAGCTTGTACCAGTTGTACGCGGGGGTGGCCTGCCAATTCACTTGGGTGTTGCCCAACACGGGGATATACCATTACATCGAATTGCTGCAGGATTTGTTCATGATTTTTCCAACGCGGGAAACTTACCAAATTATCTTCGCCCATGATGAGGGTAAAGCTGCGATCGGGATGTTTTTCACGGAGATGAACAAGGGTATGAATTGTATAAGAAGGTTTGTCGAGTTTGAATTCTACATCAGTTGCTCGTAATTTGGGGTTATCGGCTACTGAGCGTTGTACCAAATCGAGTCGGAGGTATTGGTCGAGCAGGCTATCTTTTTTCTTGAGGGGATTTTGTGGTGTTACTACCAGCCAAACTTCATCCAAATCGGTTTGGGTAGCGAAATATTCAGCTAGGATAAGGTGACCAATATGAATCGGATTAAAAGATCCGAAAAAGAGTCCGGTTTTTTTCATGTGTTTCGTATGAAGTCACCAACCACTTCTACAGCTTTTTGTTTGGCTTGCTCCAATTCATCATTTACCAATATGTAGTCGAATTGGTTTGCATATTGCATTTCGGTGGCGGCTTTATCGAGACGCATTTGCAATTTTTCGGGGCTTTCGGTATTGCGATGGGTTAGGCGTTGTTGAAGCACTTCGAGGGAGCCAGCTTGTACAAAAATCGCGAGGGCCTGCGGCCCATATTGTTTTTTGATATTAAGGCCTCCTTGTACATCTACATCAAAAATCACTGATTTACCGGCTTTAAGCAAACGATCAATTTCGGATCGAAGTGTACCATAGTAGGTGTCACTGTACACTTCTTCCCATTCTACAAAATCATTATTTGCAATTTTTTGTTTGAATTCGGAATTGCTGAGGAAATAGTAATCGCGTCCGTTTACTTCTTGGCCACGTTTTTCGCGACTAGTGGCAGAAATGGAAAAGCGCAGTTCAGGGAGTACAGCAATGAGGTGATGTACCAGGGTGGTTTTTCCTGATCCGGACGGGGCGCTGAATATGATGAGTTTGCCGTTCACTTTACAATACGTTCAGCACTTGCTCTTTGATTTTTTCGAGTTCGTTCTTCATGTTTACCACCAGTTTCTGGATTTCGACATGATTGCATTTAGAGCCCAGGGTATTGATTTCGCGGCCCATTTCCTGAGCGATGAAACCAAGTTTTTTTCCGCCCGCGCCCGATTTGAGGTTAGTGCGAAAAAAGGCGCAATGTTGGGCTAATCGCTGTTTTTCTTCGCTTACATCCAGTTTTTCGAGATAATAGACCAATTCTTGTTCAAAGCGATTCATGTCTATTTTTTCTTGTTCGCTAAACATGTCGAGGCCATTTTGGATACGGGTGCGGATATTGTCGATGCGTTCTTTTTCGTAATTAGGCACTGCAGCTAGGTCTTCTTCGATGCTTTTTACGCAAGAGAGCATATCCTCGGCTGTTTTTGAGCCTTCTTCGGTACGGAACTGGTTAAATTGTTGAATGGCCTGTGCAATAAGTTTTTCGAGTTCGGGCCACCATCCTATTTCTGTTTCTGTTTCACCGCTGGCTATTTCGGGAATGCGCATGATGGCGTCGAGTAATCCGCTTTTGTCGAGACCACATTCCTCTGCTAACTGATTTAGCTCTTGGTGGTACGACCGAAATAAATCACTGTTGATCAGCCCAATTTTGCCATCGATGGCTTTTTCGACTTGAATATTCACAGTAATTTTTCCCCTTTCGAGGGGTGCGGTGAGCAAGTTACGGATAGCGTATTCTTTGTCCTGCAGATTTCGGGGCATGCGCAGGCTCAGGTCGAGAAATTTACTGTTTAGGGAGCGTATTTCTACGGAAACTACACCAACGCTCAGCTGTGCTGAAGCTTTGCCATAGCCGGTCATTGATCGGATCATAACGGACTGATAAGTTGCAAAAATAGCACTTATTTTTTGGCATCGCTTACCAGGTACACCCCGGCAAAGATGAGTAATCCGTAAAAAGCCTGTTCGGGCAGGAGTTTATCGCGACCGGCCCAAAGGGCGATGAGGGTAGCGAGCAGGGGTTGCAGGTAAATGTAGGTGCCCACTACCGAGGCTTTGGTATGTTTAAGGGCCCAGGCATTCAGCCAGTAGGCGGCAATGCTGATGCCTACCACAATAAACCAGAAGGCGCTCCAGGCCTGACGGTCGAATTCGTGCCAGGGAATTTCGGCCAAATGCGGAACGCCAAAAGGAAGCACCATGAGGCTTCCGAAAAGGAAAAGCCATTTAACTACGCTAAAGGTATCGTACTTGGCCATCATGGGTTTGATAAGTACGAGGTAGATGGCGAAAAACATGGCGTTCAGCATAACCATGAGGTTGCCGAGTGAAGAATTGTAGCTGCCGCCACGAGCAAAAACAGTTTCGGCGCTCAGAATAAGCATGATCGCACCTGTAGTTCCCAGGGCGATACCACTGAGTTTTTTCCAACCCATTTTTTCTTTCAGGTAGAAAGAAGCGAAGGCCAAGATAAAAATGGGGGTGGTAATCATGATGACCGAGGCGTTGATGGGAGAGCTGATGGAAAGGCCTTGGAAGAACAACAGCATATTGCCGGCAACACCAAAAAAGGCGCACAAGGCCAGGTAGGCCAGATCTTTTTTGGGTAGTTTTGGTCGGTTTTTTTGCACTAAGGGGTGTACCGCCCAAAAGAAAAAGCAGGCAATTACCACCCGGAAGAAAATAAAGGCTGGAGGAGCAATCAAACGCGGCATGACCTCCTTGGCAACGGTATAGGAGGCGCCGTAAAACAGTGCGGTTAACAGCAATGAGCCGTGTACCAGCAGGCGGGTTTTCATCCCGCGAAATTAATCAATTAGAAAACACGATAACCTACCGAAAGTAGCCATTGGCTGGGTCGGGCATCGGTAGCAAAACTTTGGCCACCGGCATTGATTGATTCGCCGAATTTACCCAGGCTGCCTTCGTATTTTAAGTCGATAATAAGTTTCCAAATATCAAGACCGGCGCCAATTTGAAAGCCAACGGTGCTGTTACGATAGGCGGTGCTTATGTTAGAAGAAACGTTGTTTTCTTCGAGTTCGGCGCGGAGTAAGCTGGAGAAAACAGGTCCAGCATTGGCGCGAAATATCCTAAAAAAGCGTTTGCCTGCCAAAACGGGAATATCTATACGCTGGAAAGTAAGATCGGAGACTGTACTTACACCATTGGGTGCGGTAGTGGTGATGCTCGAGCCGGTGCGGTTATAGAGCAATTCTGGTTGTACGTAAAAGCCTGCTACCTGAATACGGCTGTAAAAACCCAGATGGACCCCGGTTTTAGAGTTTGATTCAAGCGAAAAGTTATTGATGTTGGTAAAATCCTGATAGCGCACATTATAAGAACTAAGGCCTCCGCGGATGCCTAGTTGAAAGATCTGGGCTTCCGCAGCGAAAGCGAAAACCAAACAAAACGGCAGCAAAAGGAATTTTTTCATACGTACAACGTTAATACCTACAAAGTAACTATAGTTACCTAATTTTTCCCAAAAATTTTGCTTCTTTGTAGCATGCGATTGCTTAAAACCATGTTTGTGTTTGTGTATCTGCTCAGCAGCCTTCCGGTACTGGCCAGTTATCATTACTGCTTGGGCAGGGTAAAGCAAATCAGTTTTTATGAGCTTCGCACCCCTGATTGTGGTCTTTGCCCGATCGACGAAGAGCCTTCAGATTGTTGTGATACCGAACAGCAGGAAATTGTATTTCAAGACGATCATGTATATGACGGTTCCTTTGTTTTAGTAAATACCAGTGTATTTGCCGTGCAGCCGTTGGTTGTGGTAGTGGATATTGCCGATGTTCAGGTTGCTCCGGAAATTCATGGCGCGCATGCCCCACCGCCCAGGTTTGGAGGTGCTAATTTGTTTCTTGTTTTTGATAGTTGGTTGATATAGACGTGCTTCAGTAGCTCGAATGAAATAATCATCTATTAAAAAATCAAAATAACAACATCATGAAAAAGACCATTCTTATTACCATCATAGCCCTTGCAGGCATCCTTATTAGTACAACAGATAGTCAAGCACAAAAGCCACCTAAAAAAGCCACCCTCGAAATTACCGTTTCGGGCAATTGTGGCATGTGCGAGCGCAGAATCAATACAGCCCTCGATGCCAATGGCATCATGGCTTCGTCGTGGAACCGTCATACCAAAAAGGCTGAAATTGTTTACAATCCGCGTAAAATCAGCGAAGATGAAATTCATGAGCTGATTGCAGGTGTTGGCCACGATACCGAAAAGCGGAAAGCTAAAAAAGAAGTTTACGACAAATTGCCCGGCTGTTGCCAGTACCGCGACAATGCGAATACGCATTAAATAATCGCTTATGAAGTTTTTTATGCTTGCGGGTTTGTTGCTTTTGGCAACGAGCTTGCAGCTTCGTGCACAGGACAGTCTGCGTGGCTTTGTGCTCGAAGAATCGGAAAGCGGGAGGCTGAAGCCGTTGGTGACGGCCAATGTATATTGGTTGGGCACCACCAAAGGCACCATTACCGATGAAAGGGGCTTTTTTTCGCTGCCTTTATCTACCGAAACCCGACGTTTAGTGATCAGCTATATCGGTTTTACGCCAGATACGCTCTTTGTTCGTCAACCTGAACTCGTAAAAGTGGTGCTGAAATCGGGCAGCAAGCTAAATACAGTAGAGGTGAGTTCGGAGCGGGCCACAACTTTTGTGTCGACTTTGAATCCGATAAAAACGCAGATGATGACCGAAAAGGAGTTGTTTAAGGCAGCCTGCTGTAATTTATCGGAAAGTTTTGAAACGAACCCTGCGGTAGATGTGAGTTACACCGACGCAGTAAGCGGGGTAAAGCAAATACAGTTATTGGGCTTATCAGGTACGTATATACAAATGCAACGCGAAAACTTGCCTGACATTCGTGGCTTGGCGGCAAATTATGGCTTAACCTTTGTGCCGGGTAGCTGGATTGAAAGCATTCAGCTTACACGCGGAATTGGTTCGGTAGTGAATGGCTATGAAAGCATATCGGGCCAAATTAATTTGGAACTGAAAAAGCCGGAGCAGGGCGACAAATTATTTATCAATGGTTATCAGAATCAGATGGGCCGATCGGAATTAAACTGGTATAGCCGTCATCAGCTAAATGCCCGATGGAGCACGGCTGTTTTGGCACATGGCAATATCATGTTGATGGAAAACGACATTAATCGGGATGGGTTTTTAGACTTGCCTTTGGGCAGCCAGCTGAATGTGCACAACCGCTGGAAGTACGATGATGGAAAAGGCATCACTGCACAATTGGGTTGGGTGGCTTTGAGCGATGAGCGAAGGGGAGGTCAATTGGCTTTTGACCATGATGAAGCACGCGCAACGCAGGCCGCTTTTGGTACACAAATGCGTGTAGTGCGGACAGAAGTTTACGGCAAACTAGGTTATGTGTTTCCTGAAGAGCGCTATAAGTCGGTAGGTTATATGGGCCGGGCCAGTCAGCAGCGGATGCAAGCTTTTTTTGGAAACAACGACTATGCGGGTTTTGAACGCAGTTGGTACAACAATTTAATTTACCAGGGTATTCATGGGAATACCAGCAGGAAATACCGGGCCGGACTAAGCTTTATGGCTGAGCAATTCGATGAAACTTACAAGGGACAGCAGTTTGTGAGAACCGAGCTGGTACCTGGGGCTTTTTATGAGTTAAGTTTCAGTAAAGCGCGTTATAGTGTTGTTGGCGGCTTGCGGCTCGACCAGCACAATATTTATGGTACGTTGTTCACGCCACGATTACACGCTAAATACGATCTTACCGATGAAAGCGCAATACGACTGGCTGCTGGCAGGGGGTATCGGGTGGCCAATGTGTTTGCCGAAAATATGGGTGGTTTAGTGAGTTCACGTGAGGTAGAGATTTTGGGTAATGGTTCGGGAGCTTATGGGCTCGATATGGAAAGCGCCTGGAATTTGGGATTGAGTTTAACCCATGGCTTTAAATTTATGTACCGCGATGCCAGTTTAAATGTGGATTTACACCGAACGACCTTTGAAAACCAGGTGGTGGTTGATTACGACTTCTCGCCGCAGAAGTTGTTGTTTTATAATTTGCAGGGTCGCTCATTCAGTAATAGTGCTCAGGTAGAGGTAGAAGTAAAACCAAGACGCCGGTTGGATGTGCGCATGGCTTACCGTTTTTTGGATGTGCAAACGCAATACCAAACCGGCTTGTTGCAGCGGCCATTGGTTGCCCGGCACAGGGTGTTCTTGAATATGGGTTACGAAACCAAATCGAATTGGGCCTTTGACTATACCATAAGCTGGATAGGCACCAAACGATTGCCGGATACACGTTCGAACCCGGAGCCTTTTCGGTTTGTGGAGCAATCGCCTTCGTATTTTGTAATGAATGGACAAATTACCAAATCGTGGAAGCGTTTTGATGCCTATTTAGGGATTGAAAATATGGCTGATTTTCGGCAGACCCGCTTGGTGAATGCAGCTGACCAACCGTTCTCTCCTTTTTTTGATGCCAGCATGGTGTGGGGGCCGGCCATTGAACGTATGATTTATGTAGGCTTCAGGTTTAGAATCAAGGACAAATCTGTTGATTTTGAGTAGTTTATGGGTTTGTTGTTTGACTGCCATGCAACGAATTTTAGAAATAAGCGCAGTAAGTTTAAAATTTGGCGTAAAAATACCCAATGATGGGTACAAAAAGTTAAAAAGCTGATTTCGAAGCTTTTGAAGCTCAACAGAAAAGCCTTAGTTTAACCCTCCAAAATGTGCATATCTGGTGGAAAACCCGGTGTGCTTGTTTAAGGATTAAACTAAACCTGTTGATATGAAAAATGCTACTTTAACGCGTTTTAACCTGCCTTTTGGCGGAAATGTACAGCAAGCTGGACGTAGATTCGGCTTGCTGTTTTTGTTTGTACTGATGTGGGCGCAAGTTGCGCAGGCGCAGATTACCATAAGCACGGCTGCTGGTGTGAATTACACCGGGGCTAATGGTGTAACGGGTAATTCAGCGGTAACCTTCGTAATCGAAAACACCGATGCCATTGATTACATCCTCACGGATGTATCGGTTTTTTGGCAAACAGCCAACAACAATGCAACGGTTGAGCTGTGGAGGTCAACTACAGATTTGTCGGGATTGCCGAGCATTGAAGCTCCTGCCTGGACCAGTGTTGGCACCGGCGGGCCTATAGCAGTTCCCACGAATGACTATTATCCAAGTTTTACCAATTTAACGGTGATTATACCCGCAAATAGCGTTACGCGTTATGCTGTACAGTCGAGCACTGGAGTTCGTTACAGTGGACCCAGCCCGGCACCTGCGCCAAGCACCTTTAGTGTTGGTGGGTTATCATTACATTCCGGTGATTATCTAATAAATGGATTAAACATTGGTTATGGAGGGTCTTTTACAAATCCTTCGAACAACCCACGGTGGTTCACAGGATCAATAACGGTTATTCCGGCTGTAGCTTGTACCGCCCCTCCTGTGGCAGGCACTACCGTTGCTTCGGTAACAGAATTATGCCCTGGTGCTAGTTCGGTTTTAAATCTGTCGGGTGCTTCTTTTGGTACCGGACAAACCTATCAGTGGCAAACATCATCTGATAATGTAAACTGGACTAACATCGTTGGAGAAACTAACATAAGCACTACGGTTACTCCTGCTGCGAGCAGCTGGTATCGTTGTGAAGTAATTTGCAGTGGACAATCGTCCTTCTCTAGCTCGCAGCTGGTAACGGTTTTGGGACCAGCTTATTCAGGAACCATTACGGTTAATCCCGCTTTACCGGTTTCGGCTACAAACTTTACTGATTTAGCACAGGCCTTGAATGCTGTTGGATGTGTGGGTGTTTCGGGTCCGGTAACCATCAACGTAGCCCCTGGTTCAGGTCCATACTTTGGCCAGGTAGAAATTGGTTCGGTTTCTGGTGCCAGTGCCACGAACACCATTACGGTAAATGGTAATGGTGCGGTATTGGAGTTTCTATCTACCAACACCAATGCCCGTTCGACCTTAAAGCTTGACGGGGCGTCGTATTGGACTTTTGACAATGTGCATTTTAAGAGTTTAGGTACCACTACCACGGAGTTTGGCTGGGCGGTTCACCTTGCGAATAATGCAGACTTTAACACCTTTACCAATTGTACATTTGAATCGAATACGATTTTAACAAGTTTGAATTATGCCGGACTTGTAGCTAGTAATAGCAATACTTCCGCAACCCTCGCCGGCACACCGGCCAGCAACCTAACCATCACCAATTCTCATTTTATTGGAGGATATTATGGTTTATCAATCAGCGGTCCGTCAGCTGCGCCTTTTGCCGAAAACTGCATTATTGAAAACAATGTGTTTGAAGACTTTTATCTGTACGGCATTTATGTGAGGGGCACCATTAATAGTGTTTATTCTGGTAACGACATTTCAAGGGCTACACGAACTACTTTAAGTTCGTTTTATGGCATTGCTTTATTTGGTGATGTAACGGGAACGGTAATTGATGCCAATCGCATTCACGACAACGCCAACGGTGGAACAACTACGGCATTGGCTTATCCAATTTATGGTTCAGCTGCCAGCGGATCGAGCGCAAGTCCGCTTATGATCAGCAACAATGCTATTTACAACATCAACAGCAACGGAACCACCTATGGTATTTATTTTATAGGACTAAGCGATCACCACCGCATATATCATAATACGGTTATTCTTGATAATACAGCGCATACCGGAAGCAGCACAATAGCCAACTATTATACCACGGCTGCTCATACCAACATTGAGTTGCGGAACAATATTTTCGTAATCAACAATGGTTCTTCGGGCCTACATTATCACATTTGGTCTTCGAATGCTACTGCTACACCGATTTCCAACAACAATGTATTTTGGAACCCAAGTGCAGGTGGAACCCAAGTAACAGCCCGTTTAGGCACAACCAATTACGTGACACTTGCCGACTGGCAAAGTCATGGCAACAGTTTTGATTTGAACAGTGTAAATGCCAATCCGGTAATTGCCGGCTCGGCTACCGGTGACGTAACACCTTTGGCATCGGCTGTAAATGATATCGGAGCCCCTGTTGGAATTACTGCAGATTTGTTGGGTAATCCACGTTCGGCTACAACACCTGACCCGGGTGCCGTAGAGTTTTCGCCTATCGGAAGCGATCTTGCGTTGGTGGACGGTAGCATAGAAAGGGCAAGTCTTTGTTATTCATCTAACGAAAATGCCAGTTTTAGCATTTTTAATATTTTAGGACCAGCCATTGACTTTAGTGTGAATCCGGTTACTTTGAATTGGGCTTTAAGCGGTCCGGTATCCTCAAGCGGTTCCACAACCATTAACACGGGTAGTTTAAATAGCGGAGATACCTTGTTGGTAACCGTAAGTGGTTTAGACATGAGTGCGCCTGGTATGTATGCCTTGAGCGGACAAATATTGCCTAATGCCTTTAATCTGGTGGGCAGCAATGATGAGGTAAGCGGCATAACGGCCAATGTGTTCACATTATTGAATGTGTTTAGCAACAAAGACTCGGTGTTTACCAATACAGAATTGGTTGAATTACGTGCTGCATCTATGCTCATGCCGGTAGGAGGTGAGCCATTCATTACAGAGATCTGTCACTTTAAAACAACCACAGGAGCACCAACCACTGGTTGGCCCGCTTACTTAATTGCGGACGATTATATTGAAGTTACCTGGTCGCCCGGAGCCGATTTAGGAGGATATACCCTGGAGCAGTGGAATACTTCTGGCTTAGCAGGCACCTATACATTTCCATCAGGCACATTTATTAGTCCGAACGGCACAGCCATTATAGCTGTTGGTCAGCTGGGTACAAGCGTTGAAAGTCCTTCTGATTATTATTACCATGGCAATGGCACCTTCACGAGCACTTGGGGGTCTACTACTCCAGCCGGACGAATCATCAAAAACCCGGTTGGCACTATCGTAGATGCTGTTGTTTATGGAAACTTTAGTTTTCCTGGAGCTTCGGGTGTAACAGCCGCGGACTGGTCGGGTGTAACGCCTGCTGTGAGTAGTTCAGGTAATCGCTTGGAGGGAGCTTACACGAAAGACGCTACCAACTGGATTAATTCTGGCGTTTCGCCTCAGGATCCCAATACCTTGAATAATGGGGTTACTCCTCCGGTAGCAGCTGTAGTACCGGGCTTGATATGGACCAACAATGGTAATTTTGTGGATTCTACGAATAGCAGCATATTGGTAGGACCTTTTACGGCCAACGGCACCTACACTTACGAGGTGTTATACAACAGCAGC
Organism: Bacteroidia bacterium; assembly: GCA_046291695.1. Classification (GTDB taxonomy): domain Bacteria; phylum Bacteroidota; class Bacteroidia; order UBA7662; family UBA7662; genus PNNG01. Next base: position 75,786 of record JBKBSO010000012.1, on the reverse strand, counting down.
TGCGGCCCACTTTCAGGATCGGTAGATGTGGTTGTGGAGTTTGGCACTTTGCCTATTGTGTATTGTGCATCAAACGCTACCAGCGTTGGAGATACAAAAATTGATTCCGTAGTCATTGGAAGCTTTAGCACAGGCACGGCCTCGACGATTTGTGAGACATATACGGATAATACTGGATTTGGTTCAGTAGCAACCGTTGATATGGGGTCGAGCATACCAGTCTTTATGAAATCGGGCTATTGTGGTGGCACGTCGTATCCTGCTCATGGACGCGTGTTTGTTGATTTGAATCATGATGGCGATTTTACCGCCAATGAGGCCCTATTAGATTTGGGACCATTATCAGCAACAGGCAGCGGTACTCTTCGCGAGTGGATGGGCGGCAATATGATTATACCTCCTACGGCCATGCCAGGTACTACGCGATTAAGGATTGTTTACCGCGAGGGAGCAGCCTCCTTTGCAGCAGTAACTGGTTGTGGCACCTATTCTTGGGGTGAAACAGAAGATTATGAAATCACCATTACGCAGCCGAACATTACACCAGTACAATTGCTTGCTCCTTTTGATGGTGCACAATTAAGACTGGCTGGTCCTGGCGAAACGCAGGTGACGGCCTCATGGACTGCGGCGGCGACCCTTTCTGGTCAGCCTGCCAATTATACGTTTGAATTGGCGACTTCGCCTACTGGTTTTGGCATGCCTATTTTCAGCAAGCAAGCAGATGGCAATGGCGACTCAACCCGGGTTACCTTTACTTATGCTGAATTAGATAGCTTACTAGATTTATTTGGTGTTGGCTTAGGCGACACCGCTAATTTGTACTGGAATGTACGTGCCGTAGCGGGCAGCGATGTTTCGAATGCTGCTGTACCTTATATGGTAAGCTTGGTAAGAGGGGCGTTGAATACGGTAAAAATTGTATATGCTCCACAGCAAAATGGTGGTACCACCGGCGTGCGGGCACCAAATGGAACCGCTGCTCACAGTTTCCATCGTGCGGCCATGATTGTAACTGCTCAGGATTTTGCTGATGCGGGTATCAATCCTGGTGATTTGATATATACGTTGAGCTTAACCACTATCAGTGGTACTGACATTCCGGTAAAAGGCAAATACAATGTTTGGTTGCAGCCTACTTCTGATCAGGTTTTTGATAAAAGCACCAGTTGGTCGGGTATACTCAGCGGTATGTCGCAAGTATTTTCTGATTCTGTGATTTTGCCAGTTGGACCAGATCCAGGAGAAATGGTTATGAATTTGGCTACACCCTTTACGTATCAAGGTGGAGCCTATTATGTGGCTTATGATTGGGTACGAGGCAGTACAGCTTCGACAACGGCTGCGATTTATAAGGCCAATACAGCCTTGGCCGGTGGTCTGGTGTCGGGCAATAGTTCGACTTTAGCGCCTGAAACCTTGGCGGCTACGGCATTCCGTGTAGAAATGGGATGGGGTAAAGAGCGCTTGTTGTTTGATCTCGAAATTTTGGCCGGTTATGTTATGCGCAGAAACATCAAAGATAACGGCCCAGAAACGCCTTGGGTATATATCCGTAACAATGGTGTTTCACAAGACCCTTCAGCAACCTTTACGGTTACCGTTGATGGTGGCATGGGCAGCAGCAGCAATACCTATCAGGTACCAGCCATAGCAACTGATGCGGTTCAGCTGTTTAGCTTACCTGGTTTGCCTACCGACAACTTAGATTTTCAGTTGATTGATTTTGAATTGTCTGCTGACCAGAATATAGACAACAACTTAGATACACGCTTCCGGGAAGTAACGGAGATTTATCAATCGTACGAAATAGGTGCGCAACAACAAGCAGCTACTTCGGTAGGATTTGGAGCCAGTTCTGGTATATTGTTACAGCGCTACGAAACAAGCAGCAGCAGGAATTTACAAGCCGTATGGGCACTACTGGGTAATGCCGTTGACAATATTGGCCAGACCGTTTACGGTGTGGTAATGGATACGGCCGGCACTATTTTAGACTCTACGGCTCATTGGATTATGGGACAGCAAGATCTCGGACAGAGTGTTCGTATGGCCTTCAACAATCCGGTTGCGATTCCTGCAGGTAGTTATTTTATAGGCATCGCACAGCCAGGTAATGCAACGGCAACGCCTTATTTCCCTGCAGGCGTTATTTTGCAATCACCTTCGCGCCCGAACAGTTTGTATTTTAGTCCATTGGGTGGCGGTGTTGTTAATCCCGACAATTTCTTAAACAGCAATGGTTTTGCTACGGTGTTTGAAGCCGAGTTTGCCAGCAATGTGATGCCGATGGCTTGGTTCTCGGCAAGCAGCTATATTGCCACTACCGGAGGGGCTCAATCTGTAGTAACCTTGTTTGACAACAGTGCTGGTAATCCAACGAACTTGAATTGGAGCATTCAGCATATCGACTCAAACATTTCAACAGCCCATGCGGTGAACGTTATCAATGGCGGCTTGAACAGCAGTGTTTTAGACATTAGCTTTAATGTACCTGGTTTTTATAACGTTGCCCTTACGGCTACCAATGCTATGGGTACGGATACAAGAACCGTATTGAGTTATTTTTATGTAGAAAACGACTTGTGTGTAAGTCGTGCTTCCAGTATGGGAGATACTAAAATTGATTCGGTTTCTTTTGGTGGTGTAACCACGGGGACAGCGCCCGGTACTTGTGAAAATTACAGCAGTTATTTGGGAAGAAGTCCTTTGTTGTTTACTGCGGGAGACCCGTATGGTTCATCGGTACTCAGAACAACCATTGGCATGAGTTCAAACAACTACGTTTTTGCTGGTAACACCAGCATCAATGGCTGGGGCAGTAGCTACAGCGATGTGGCCGTGTTTAGTGCCAATGGTCAGGTGGTGATGGATTCGATGGGCTTTATTGGTTTGGGTTGTGATCCGCTTCCTGCCGGCAGTTTGGCAGGTAAGATTGCGGTACTTTACCGAGGTGCCTGTGAATTTGGTACGAAAGCGTACAATGCGCAACAAGCCGGCGCCCTTGGGGTAATCATTGTGAACAATCAGCCTGGTGCACCCATCAATTTGGGTGGAGGCACTATGGGCATGATGGTGACCATACCCGTGGCCATGGTAGACGAGATAACCGGATGGAGTATAATCAGTGGTATTGACAACAATCCGTTAGGTTTTAACATCAGCATGGGTGGCTTGTTGAATAACTTTGGAACCATTAGCCGTGGCATGAATGAGCCGATAGCCATTAAGCCGGGGTCTTGCAGCAATTTCCATTACACAGCTCGTGGCAAGGTATTTATTGACTGGAATGGCGACTACAACTTTGACGCCAGTGAGGAAGCCTATGCTTTCGAAAGCAATACGGCCTTTAACTGGGTTAACGGTATGATATCAGTGCCTGCTGGTGCGGAGCCTGGTTTACGCAGGATGCGTATTGTATATATGGAAACTTCAAATCCAGCAATGGTTGATCCTTGTGGTATCTACACTTGGGGTGAAACCGAAGATTATTTAGTGAATGTAAGCGCGAGCTTCCCTGGAGTAATTGCCAGCTTGCCCGATACCAGTGCCTGTACCGGGCCAATTAGCATACCTGTTATGGCTGGCAACTTCAATAATGTGGGTGCCATCTCGATGAGTATTTTATTCGATTCTACAGCCATAAGCTTCATGGGAGTTTCGGGTATTAATCCGAGCCTTTCAGGCGGACAGCTGTTGTCGAATGCTGCGAACGGACGTTTGGGCATTAGCTGGTACGACGTAAATGGAGCTACTACAAGTTCTGATACCTTGTTCTTCCTTGATTTTGATGCTCAAGGCTACAGTGATTTGATTTGGGATCAAACACCAGGTTCGAATGAATTTGCTGATGCCGCCGGCAATGTGCTTTTGGCCTTGTTTAACGATGGTGCTTATACACCTCAAACCAATTGCAATGAAATTATCGGTTCGTTGCGTTACGACAATAATGGTCAAACGCCATTAACCAACAGCACGGTGATGCTCATGCAGCAGGGTCAGGTGTTGCAAACGGCTACTACCGATGCGATGGGTAGCTTCAGCTTCAGTGGTTACCCCAATGGCACCTACGAGCTTACAGCTAGCACAACCAAAGCATGGGGTGGCGTAAATGCTACCGATGCCTTGGGTGTTGCCCGTCACTTTACCGGTGCTGCGCCATTGTTTGGTCGTCGCATGGCGGTGGCCGATGTAAACGGCAGCAACAGCATTAACTCTACCGATGCCTTGTTGGTAGCCCGTAGGTTTACCGGACAAATCAGCAGCTTTAATGTGGGTGATTGGTACTTCGATGTATTGCCGATTCAGCTTACCGGAAGCACCCTGGGTGCTACGCTCTTTGGTTTGACGTATGGCGATGTGAACGGTTCTTACAACCCATCACAAGCACGTGTTACTCCGCAGATGTTTGTGGTAAACAAGGGTGTAGTTACCCTTGGCCAAGAGGAGCTGAGTATTCCTATCCGGATGAACGAAGCCAAGGAAGTTGGCGCCATTTCGATGGAGCTGAGCATTCCAGAAGGCGTGCAGTTGCACCGTGTTAGCACCAAGCTGCAGGGCGGTAACTTCGATTATATGCTCGAAGGGCAGACCTTGCGCATCAGCTGGTTTAGCTTGAATGAACAGGCTTTGGCCATTGATCAAACCATCTTCGAGCTGCATGTTTCGGCCATGGGCGATGAGGTGATTGGCGATTGGGCCATCAGTGGCTTGAGTGAAATGGCGAACGGCTGGGCCGAAGCTTATGCCAATAGTGGTGTACGCATCCCATCCGTACAGGGATTGGCAGGTGCCTTCGATGCACGGATCTATCCGAATCCTACGGCCGACATCAGCCAACTGAACATTCGTGTACCAGAAAGCGGCAAGGTAACCATCCGCGTGGTGGATGCCTTGGGCAAGACGGTGATGCTTCAACAGGGTATACAAGCTGAGGCGGGCATGCTGAACATACAGCTTGATGCAGCAGCATGGGGAGCTGGTCGCTACCAGGCCACCGTGCTTTACGAAGCGGCGGGCGATTTGCAGATGAAGCAATTGAAACTACAAGTAATCCGATAAACCAATCATATTCCCGGGAGCCCGAAAGGGCTTCCGGGTTTAAACTAAACCAGTTATGAAAAACAAATTACGTTCACAGGTATTGCACAGTTTTCATCAAACTTGGCTGAAAAGCTTTGTGCTGGCCATGGTGCTTTTGATATTTACATCGGGCAGCGTTTTAAGCCAAACGGAGTCTATCATCGGCTCGGGTTCGAACTCCGCCAATACATCAAATGGCGCCACTTCTGATGGAGGGCCCATTTACAACACAGGTGGAACCAGTTCCTTTTTTTATTCCATGTATCATTATGTATATACGGCCGCTGAGTTACAGGCAGCAGGTGTTACACCAGGGGTGCTGATTGAGCGATTATCTTGGCGAAAAGCCAACACTTCTGCCATTAGCAGCCCTACAATGCCGATATTGTTTGATATTCACTTGAAAAACTCGACAGCTGGGTCTGTGCCCGCTGCTTCTCAAGATTTCAGCACGCTTATTGCAGGGGCGACCTTGGTTTACAGTGTCACTAACCAGGCATTGCCTGCGGATACAGGCTGGGTGGACTTTGTTTTCTCGGCTCCTTTTTTGTATACGGGAGGCTCATTGGAAATTACCACCAATTGGAATATGTCGGCAGCTGGTACCGGCGTAAGCACGGGTAATTTGGCTTGGTACAAGGATGTGGAAAACACCTTAGGTTATGCTGGAGCCACACCGGCTACTTCACTTAATGCAAATCGTACCGTTAGGGCGCAACTGAAGATCACACATATTCCGGCATCAGCTTGTGTTGAGCCTCCAACGGCAGGAACAACGCAAACCACAGCAAGTTCGATTTGTGCGTTGCAGAATTTCACTTTGTCATTAAGCGGCAACTCTATAGGTACAGGTCTGACGTATCAGTGGCAGTCGTCGCTTGACAGCACGGCCTGGGGCGATGTTTCGGGTGCTACCAATTCAACCTTAACACTCACGCAATTTTTGTCAACCATTTATTACCGTTGTATGGTAACCTGCGGAAGTAGCTCGGTGCCTTCAACACCAGTTAGGGTTGATTTAAATACGAATGCCTTAGCAGGCGTGGTAACCGTAAATCCCGCGAATCCAATTTCTGCCACGAACTTCCATTCTTTATCTGCACTAGTAAGTGAATTAAATTGTGTAGGTATTTCGGGACCATTAACCATTGATTTGGCTGCAGCCTCAGGCCCCTATATAGAGCAACTCACTATTGGTGATATTGCAGGAGCAAGCTCAACCAATACCATTACCTTCAACGGAAACGGCAATACGATAGAGTTTTTGGCTACCAATACAAACGACAGACATACGTTGCGGTTGAATGGCGCTAAGTACTGGACGTTTAATAATGTACATTTTAAGAGTCTTGGCACAACAACGTCAGAATTTGGCTGGTCGGTTCATCTTGCGAATAATGCAGACTTTAACACTTTTACGAATTGTACGTTTGAATCTGCGACAAATCTCACGAGTCTAAATTATTCAGCTTTTGTGGCCAGCAATAGCAATACCTCAGCAACAACATTGGGCACGCCGGCAAGTAACCTAACCATTACCAATTCGCATTTTGTTGGGGGTTATTATGGTTTATCGATCAGTGGCCCGTCGACCGCACCATTTGCCGAAAGCTGCATCATTGAAAACAATGTTTTTGAAAACTTTTATTTGTACGGCATTTATGCAAGGGGCACCAATAACAGCTCCTATTCAGGCAATGACATTTCGCGGGCAAGCAGAACAACGCTAAGCACCTTTTATGGTATTGCATTATTTGGGGATGTTACTGGTACGGTTTTAAATGCTAATCGCATTCACGACAACTCCACAGCGAGCGTAACAACGACCTCTGCCTTTCCTATTTACGGCTCTGGTGCCGTCGGATCGAGCACGAGCCCGCTTACGATCAGCAACAATGCGATATACAATATTAACAGCAGCGGGATCACCTATGGTATTTATTTTGTTGGCGCAAGTGATCACCACCGCATATATCATAATACGGTTATTCTTGACCATACAGCGCATACCGGAAGCAGTAGTATTGCGAATTACTATACAACCTCTGCTTATACCAATGTAGAGTTGCGGAACAACATTTTTTACATCGACAATGGCTCCACAGGCCCGCATTATCACATCTGGTCGTCGAGTGCAACAGCCACGCCAATTTCAAACAACAATGTTTTCTGGGATCAAAGTGCAGGCGGAACCAAAGTAACGGCCCGTTTAGGCACGACGAATTATGTGACACTGGCTGATTGGCAAAGCCACGGTAATAGTTTTGATATGAACAGCGTTAGTGCCAGCCCTGCCTTTGTAAATGCAGGAGCAGGCGATGTAACCCCACAATCGGCCATGGTTGATGATATTGGGGTCCCGGTGGGCATACTAGCCGATTTGTTAGGAAATCCTCGTTCAGCAACAACGCCTGATGCGGGTGCGGTAGAGTTTGTTGCTGCAGCGACCATTTGTTTTGTGCCTTCGGGTATTTCTGGGGGTTCTTCTGGAGCTTCAGCGATTGCTTTATCGTGGTTGGCCAATGGCACAGAAAACGATTGGGAAGTGGAATATGGTAGTGTGGGATTTGCGCAAGGAACAGGAAGTGTGGTGGCGGTGAGTGGAAATCCGTCTACGGTAATCAGCGGGTTGACTTTTGGTCAAACCTACAGCTTTTATGTGCGCGCCATTTGCGACAGCAGCGTAGGCTTGAATAGCGCCTGGGTTGGCCCGGTGAACGTTGAACTGAACTATTGTGGTTCAGGTGCTACCATTACATTCGACAGCAAGATTGGCATGGTGGTAGTAGGTAACGATTCGGTTGTTTCGCCTGTTGGGGCTGGCAATTGCGGCACGTATACCGACTATACCAACCTGCCTCCTTTCCAATTACAATATGGAAACCCTGCACCAATAGCTGTTCAATATGGAAGTTGTGGCAGCAATTTTTCTTCATTTGCTACTGTTTACATCGACTTTAATAATGATATGGTGTTTGATCCTGCTACTGAATTGGTGGCTAGCGGCCCTGCAGTTGCAGGAACACCTTTAGTTGTTGTGGCAAATATCCCATCTAACGTACAGCATTTGGGCCCCGTGCGCATGCGTGTTGTGTTGCGCGAAGGAGGAAGTGCAACCGTTAATTCGCCTTGTGGCACCTTTACCTATGGAGAGACCCAGGACTTTATGGTCAATATGGACACCATAACGGCTGTAGGATGTTTGGTTACTTCTATTCCAACGGTAAGTAATGGTGTAATATGCGTAACAGATCCGGCAATACTTTCTGGAACTTCTGGTAGTGCAAATACCGAAATTATTTGGAAAGACAATGCAGGATATGTTCGTGGAAGTGGCAATCAATTTGTAGCACCTTTAACTACTTCAAATGCAACCTATACTGCACAAGATGCTCAAACGGCCGGCGCAGGAGTAAATGTAGGCCCACCGACAAGCATTCAAACCGGTGGTTTTGCTAATTTCAACAACGGGATGTACTTCACCGCTATTACGCATTTCCGACTCGATTCGGTAACCTTGCGTTCGGATGGTCCTGCAAGTGGAACCATTCAAATTTGGTCAGGAAACCCAACCTTGGATTCAACGGCTCAGGTGCTTCAAACAGCCCCTTACAATGTTACTGCCGCAGGTGACAACCAAGTTGCCGTAGGCATGTACGTTGCTCCGGGAAGCTATTATATGAATGCGACCTTTAGTTCAGGTAACTTGTGGCGTTCTACAGGCGGTGCTGTTTTCCCATATGTTAGCCCTGGAGTAATGTCAATAGACAGTGCTTGGTTGGGTGCAAATAGCCCCGGTAACCTTAATCGGGTTTATTATTTCTTTGAATGGGTTGTGAGTGAAGTTTGTGTGGGCTTGGGAGTAAATGCCCAGGTTAGCGTGAGCAACCCCATTACGGCTACGGCCCCATTTGTAGAAGGCTTTGATAGCAGTCCGTATAAAGTAGTGCTTAATCAGGGCTTTGTAAGCCCAAATGTAGGTGTTGCACAAACTCCGGGTTTTAGAAGAAATGTATATAGCACGATATTTGGTCAGTTTACCACGGCTAAAACATCAGCAATAGGTACAGATACCGAGTTTGGCTTTGATTATAAGATCACAAACTGGTCGAGCTGGAGCTGGCCGGGTGTGGCAACCACTTTAGGTGCTACAGATACTATCAAAATAGAGGTAACCACCAATTGCGGACAAACCTATACGCTTTTAGACTATATTTCTCAGACAGAGCATGTAACTTCCAACGAGTTTGCCACCTATTCGACGAGTTTGGCGGCCTTTGCTGGTTTGGATGTTGAAGTAAGGGTTACCTTCCGACAGCAAAGCGGTATTGATTGCTTTTTTGATGTTGATAATGTATTTATTGGATCGCTTCAGTCGGGAATTAACCTCATACTTGCTGGCTTTGATCCGGCTGATGGACAGTGTAATCCGGTAAGTCGGAATGTTACGGCTACGCTTACGAGTAGTTCAGCCATCACGCAAGTTATGGCCATTCCTGAAGTAAATGGCATTGTGCAAGCTGGCGTGGCTATGAGTTTGAGCAGCGGCACTAATATGTCGGGAACCTGGGCAGGCGTAGTGCCGGCCTTTAACTCGGGCGACCAGGTTGAGCTTTACTTAATGGCTACAGACAGCCTGGGCGATACCTTGTTGGTGAGCCTTGGCGCCTATATGGATTTGGTATTGACGGTTGATGCTGGCCCGGATGTGTTTATCAACAACGGCGATAGTACTGTATTAACAGCCACAACCAACGCGGGAATGTCGGGTTATCTTGAATCGACACGTATAGGCGGTAATGGCCAGGTTGGAGTAAGCTTTAACTTGGCAGCCATGAGTGCTGTAAACATAGATAGCATTTATGCTCATCTTTATGGTGCAATTGGTAATGTGGGAGCGGTGAATGTTTGGGTAAACCAGCAAGCAATTAATGGACCTCCGACCATAAGTGCTGCTACGGGTTGGGTGAAGATTATAGATTCTGCTGCCTTTATTATCCAAAACACAAGCACAGTTGCTGGTTTACCATTAACAGCTTTGGCGATACCTGGAGGATTACAGTTGGCGGCCGGGCAAGAGGTTGGTGTATATATTCAAGCTTTTGGCGCTAACGTGGCTTACACTACACATTCTGCCGGAGTACAAGATGTGTTTTCGGATGGTGTCATTAGCATATCTACAGGCCCCAATATTGGCTATGGTGGTGCGGCGCCAAATCCTACCTTCCATCCGCGTATGTTCAACGGCGCATTGAGTTACACCGGAGCAGATATTTTTTGGACCGAAGTTGGTGCTAGCGCTCCGATGACAGCCACCATTGGCACAGGGACTCACGTAAATACGAACAATGCTTACCCTGATCCTTATGGCAATTACTATTGGGGAGCACGTCACCAGATGTTGATACCTGCACCAGAGTTAGCGGCACAAGGATTAAGTGCTGGATTAATCAGTTCTTTGGCATTTGATGTTGCCCAGGTGAATGGCGTTGGCTTAAACGACTTTACCATCAAAATGGGTCATACTACCGAATGGGAAATGGTGGCCTGGGAAACAGGCTTAAGCACGGTTTATAGCGAAGTAAGTTATACAGAGGTTGCCGGATGGAATGTACACCAGTTCCAAACGCCTTTCCAATGGAATGGGGTTGATAATTTGGTGGTTGAGGTTTGCTTTAACAATTCCGGTTGGACGGGTAATGCAGCGGTTCGACAGACTCAAACGCCTTATCCAAGCACCATTTTTTATCGTGCAGATGCTTCGGGAGTATGCGGAAGCACCGCTACGACGAACTTTGCCTTTTTGCGTCCGAATATGCAACTTGGCACAAGCGGAGGCGCTATTGTAGGCACGGGTTCCAGCATTGTAGTGGCACCAAATGTAACAACGACTTATAAGGCTACGGCTTTCTACAACGGCTGTATGGCAGAAGACACGGTAACTGTAAATGTGACCATGCCTAATAACCAATTGAGCGGTGTGGTACGCTATGCTAATACGAACAGCACGCCAATGAGCAACAGCACCGCCATTTTGATTGACGATATGACGGGTCAGATAGCCGCTTCGGCTGCTACCGATGCCAATGGTGCCTTCAATTTTGTGGGTGTTCCGAATGGCAACTACAGCTTGTCGGCCACGACCAACAAGGCCTGGGGCGGTGTAAACGCTACCGATGCCTTGGCTATTGGCAACTACTTCATTGGCAGCTTGCCATTGAGTGGCATTAAGTTGATGGCTGCAGATGTGAATGTGAGCAGTACGGTGAATTCAACGGATGCGCTTTTGGTAGCCCGTCGATTTGTAGGCTTAGACAACAGTTTCCCATCAGGCGACTGGTTGTTTGAGGCTACAAGCATTGGCATGGCAGGCTTTGGTCAGCAGAACGAAGATGTATTCGGACTTTGCTATGGCGATGTGAATGCGTCTTACACGCCAAATGGCAGCAGAATAGCACCTAAGCTGGCCATCGAATGGCAGGGCTTTGAGCAGTTGGGCAGCGAAAGCAAGGTGATACCGGTTTCGATTGACCGCAACCGCGATATGGGAGCTTTGTCGGCGGTATTCACGCTGCCACAGGGTGTAGCGGTAGAACACGTACGCGCGATTAAGTTGAGCACCGGCTTCTTTGAATTCAAGCAAGAAGGCAACGAGCTGCGCATTGGTTGGTTCAGCACCAGCAGTGTGAACCTGCAGGCGGGCGACCTGCTGTTTGAACTCGAAATGCGTGCCGATGGCGGCTTCGAAGGTGATATTGCGATTGGCGAGATGAGTGAAGCGGCAAATGGCCTGGCGGAGGTATATCCGATGACGGGCCTGCGTATGCCGGTGTTGCGTTCATCGGAAGTAACCAACTTCAGCAGCCGCGTATATCCGAACCCTGCACGCGATTTGGCCTGGGTAGAATACAGCTTGCCAGCATCGGGCAAAGTAACCATTCGGGTTACCGACGCCTTGGGTAAGTTGGTGTATCAGCAAACCGAACGCCCAACCGAAGCCGGGGTACACCAGCTGCAGTTGGAAGCCGAGAAGCTATCGGCAGGCACCTACCATGTAACGCTCATCTACAACCACGAAGGCGACATTGCCCAGCAGTTGCTGAAGTTGCAGGTGGTGAAGTAAGCGATCAACAACAGATTTCTATAAAAGGCCGGCTATTCTCATAGCCGGCTTTTTTTGGAATCAGAATGCATTTGTCAGCTAAATGGCTGCTTAAAAGTAGATCACCTCTATCTTTTGGCTTTGCAATGTTGATTTTTGGCGCAATAATGTCTTTAATTTTGGCAATAATGAAATAATCAATTTATTTTGATTCTAGGCTGTGTGTTTTGAGATGTTTGAAATTTTTGGATAACGATCTTGTAGAAACAGATTGCCAGAGCGTGGCCAATCACTTATGAAAAACGCAGAATGACAAGACCTGACACGAGCAGTATTCCTAGTGAAAAGACTTACCTTAGCAGAGTAACATATCCAGGTTTTTTTGGATATGAAGCATGGGGTTATACGATTCATGTGCAATATAAAGCTGCTGGCGAAATGCAGATGAAGCAATTGAAATTACAAGTAATCCGATAAACCAATCATATGCCCGGGAGCTTGAAACGGCTTCCGAGTTTAAACTAAACCTGTTATGAAAAAAATCATTTTAAGCACCCTGCTATTTGCTGTTATGATGATTTCACAATCATCAGCACAATTATCTGTGTTTACGTCGCCTCCTCTTAATGGGGGCAATGGATCAAATGGTGTAACCTTCAACATTGAGGCTACTTCCTCGGTGTTTGTCGACACTATTTATGTGGCAGCGTATGGCTCAGCTGCGGCCACCATTGAATTGTGGTACACCACTTCAGCTATCACTGGGCCACCCAATATTGTAGCACCAGCATGGTCTCAATTGGTTTCCGCATCGGTTACTCCTGGTCAGACTATCACGTCCGGTCCGTTCATATTTACACCTGTGGTGATACCAGGTGGATTACTCATGAATGCAGGTGACCATTTTGGTTTTTTTGTTGGATTTGCATCAGGTGCCAATGTGGCATATACTTCGCACACAGCAACAAATCAAGACGTGTTCACAGATGGTTTTGTTACCATTAGAACAGGGCCAAATGTGGGTTACGGAGGTGCAATACCAGCACCTGCTTTTCACCCTCGTCAGTTTAATGGAGGTGTTTCATATCGTCCAGCCTCAGGTCGTGATGCCCGTTTAGCCGCTGTTGTTTCTCCGAACACCCTTTCGGTTGGTCCAAATACCGTTACTGCACGAGTTCAAAACGCCGCATTAGATCCGATTTCATCCATTGATTGGGGTTATCAGCTTGACAATAATGCTCCGGTTAACGTTCTAGGTTACAGTTTGCCTTCTCCGTTATCTCCAGGTCAAACCTACGATTATACCTTTGCAACACCTGTTAATATTCCTACACCGGGTAGTTATTCGCTAAAAGTATGGGCAACAAATGCCAATGGTTTAGGTGCCGATGTGAATTCAGGAAATGATACGATTACGTTAAATGTGTGTACAGGAATAACAGGTACTTTTACCATTGGTGGACTTGCGGCCGATTATAATAATATACAAGAAGCGATTAACGCCCTGACCACGTGCGGCATTATAGGGCCAGTAACTTTCAATATCAATCCCGGTACTTATCATGGTGCTTATGACATTGGAAACATACCTGGTGGTTCTGGCTTTACAGTGACTTTTAATAGCCAAACCGGATTGGCTTCGGATGTGATTTTGTTACAAGACACCGCATTAGGTTCTAGTCGCTCACACGTGAATATTACTTCCGATACGCGTATTTTATTCAATAACCTTACTTTCCGCAAAACCTTACCTACCACTGTGGCTGGACAAGCGGCGGTAGTATTTGCAAATAGCGCGGCCAATGGGGAAGTAATCGGTTGTGTGTTTGAAGACCAAACCTTGGCCAACTCTACCTTTAACAATGGTATCATTTATCGTGGCAGCAATGGTTTGATTAGCAATAATAGTTTTTCGGGTTTTTATTATGGTGTTTGGTTTGATGGTAATGTTGGTGATTTAAACCAAGCCATTGGTAACACCTTTGCCAATTATGTCTATCGCGCAATTTACGCGCTCAATCAGAGCAATGTTCTTTTGAGCAATAACAACATCTCACATTTCGTAGGAATATCAACGGCTGGTGCTGGCATTTGGGCATCCAACATATATGGGATGCAAATTTCTGAAAACAATATCCATGGCGCAATGAGTGGCTCCGGGATGCTTTTCAACAATTTGAATAACGACATCAACGTTCCGGCAACTTTCCATAACCGCGTATTCAATAACGTCATTAATGGATTCCAAGCTAGCTCACTTACTTCAACGGTTTTAGTTGTTAACCCGTTCCACGTCACGGCTTCCTTTTCAGCAACCTTAATTACCAACCCACGTGATGCCGTAGAAATTGTAAACAACACCGTTAAATACGAAATCAACACCACAGCTACGTCTACCATTCAGGCAGCGTTGTGGTTGACGGGTGGAACAGCGGCTACACCTGCCTGGGATACCATTGTTGTGCTAAACAACCATTTTGAAGTCAACCCCGTTTCTGGTAACCTGCCAGCAAATTTCCGGCTGATTCGTTTTAGTATTCAGCACAATGCCGATGTAACGCTTATAAATCACAACAACTACCGGCTGGGTGGTACTACTCCTCCTAATCTTGTCAGGATAAACTCACCTATCACAGAATTTGCAACTTTGTCAGATTGGCAAGCCGCTACCAGCAAAGACCTTAACTCGGTAAGTTTAGATCCTATCTTCGTAGCGCCGACGGTATTGATACCAACCAATATAGCATTTGATAATTTAGGGACTCCAATTTCTTATGTTGCTTCTGATTTATTGGGTAACCCTCGTAGCGTAAGTACTCCTGATATTGGTGCCTATGAGTTTGTAGGTCGCGCTTTTTCCCAAATTGATGTAAACGTTTTGGGCGATACTGTATTGGGCACAAGCCGTTCGGTGACGGCAAACATAAGTGATAGTATTTCTGCTATTGTAGCGGGATCACCAAGAATGTTCTACAAAAAGGCGACTCAAACGGCTTGGTTGCTTGATACGCTGCCCAGCATCAGCGGCAGTAACTACACTTTCCTTATTGATTACAATGCCTTGGGCGGCGTAAGCAATATGGAAACTATAGAGTATTACATAGCAGCGGAAAATGCTGGCGGCACGGTTACGACAGCACCTCTTGGTGGAGAAGGCTTATACCTGAGTAATGCAGTGCCTCCGTTGGCTATCTTTAGTTACACGATCTTTCCGGTATTATCAGGTGCTTATCGTGTAGGTGTAAGTGGGCCTGCCGATTTTCCAACCCTAACCGCGGCTTCAAATTTCTTTAACAGCGGTTTGGTAGCTACTCCGGTTGAGTTTATTCTTATTGACAACATGTACAGCACGGCGGAAAGTTTCCCGATTACCTTTGAAAGCCGACCTGGTGTAAGTGCTACCAATACGGTGACGATTCGCCCTGATAGTGTGTTGACATCGGTAACTATTATTGGTGAAAGTGGAACGTCTTCCGGATTAATCAACATCAATGGTTTAAGTCACCTTACAATAAGCGGAACAGATGTACAGCGGAACTTGAATATCATCAACACAACTGTTCTTGCAAATACAGCTGCCATATTGGTTCGATCGCTTTCTGGTAATACCGTAAGCGGGTTAACCATCAAAGACCTAAACGTTTGGGGAGGTAGTAGTGCCACGATCAGCAGCTTTGGTATAGCCATGGGAGGCGCGGTAATTTCTACAACATTTTCAGGTGATTCTATCCGCGATATCACCATCGACAATATCACGGTGGAACGAGCCTATTATGGCATCTACCTGAGGAATTCGACTGCAAATCCCGGCAACAATATTCGTATTACCAACAGTAAAATAGGATCAACCGATACCTCTCGCTTTGTGATTTTCCGTGGCATCGATATGCAGGCTGTTCGCAGTTCGCTTATCGAAGGCAATGAAATTTTCAATCTGATAGGGCTCAGCAATACCACATCACAAGCTGGCATTGAAATCGGAAATGCTGCTTCTAATGATGTTCAAATTTTACGTAACAAGATTTGGGCGGTACATAACAACAATACTGGAGGCTGGGGTGCCTGGGGTATAAATCTCATGGGGGGCAATAACCATGTTGTTGCCAATAATGTAATTTACGATGTACGTACAGTAAATTATTCTGCCACCACTAGTACGTTCAATCCGTTTGGTATTCGCATCACGAGTGGTACCAATATTGGCGTTTACTACAACAGCATCTACATGTATGGCGACATGACCAATACCAACGGGTCCGCAGCAGCAGCGGCAGGATTTGGGGTAACCTCCACCATTGTAACTGGCGAATTCCGTAATAACGTGATAGGTGTTGACTACACTTCAAATGCTACAGGTGCACAGCATTATGTGGCGGTGTGGTTCCCAACCAACTATAACTTTACCAACTTCAACAGTAACAATAACGCCTATCATGTGGCCGATAATGCCAATCATTTTGTTGGTCGAATAGGATTAACAGCCAACACCGGTTTATCTCCAGATGTGCCGACCTGGAGAGCGGTATCGAGTGTGAATAATGGAACGAATGACCAAGCTTCTATTCCATTAGCGGGTAAGAGTTTGCCGCCTTTTACATCGATATCAGACCTTACTATTCCAGCAGCTACGGTTACTGCAATTGAATCGGGAGCAGTTGAAATTGCTGCCTTAGGACTTCCAAACACTGATTATACGGGATTAACCAGGCCTGCATTTGGTGGTGCGAATCCCGATATGGGTGCCTATGAGTTTGATGGCGTCGCCAGTACGGTATTGCCAACAATTATTGATAGTGTGGTTGTTGATCCGGTTGCTGCGCAGTGTACACCAGTGAGCAGAACGGTTACGGCACATCTGTCAGGTACAAATTCTTTGGTGAGCGTTACGATGCACATTGACATCAACGGTATAGCGCAAACGCCAATTCCCATGAGTCTACAGCTGCAACTTGCGGGTTCGAGCATCTGGTCTGGAACTTTGCCTGCTGCGTCAAGTGGGGATTTAATAGAACTTGTTGTGGTTGCAGTAGATACTATTGGTGATACTGTGACATTTGCAGCAGGAAGTTATATGGATTTGGTGCTTAGTGTGGATGCCGGTCAGGATGTGACCATTAATGCTGGTGATTCGACCACACTTAGTGCAACTACGAATGTCACAATGCAATCAACACTATCGAATCTTGCTGATTATTCTACAGCTACAACAAATTGTGGTGGCGGGTTTATGTTCGAAATCACACCTGCCATTAGCACTGTAATTACAGGATTCGATTTAATTCCGCACAATGTAGGTGTTCAAACGGTTGGTGTATTTTATCGTGTTGGAAGCAAAGCAGGACAGCAGAATACGCCCATGGCATGGATTCAGGAGGGTAGCTATTCTGAGCAAGTCATGTCGAATTCGGCCGAGCATTATTTGGCCTTAACAAATGGGATTCCGCTTGCCGCAGGACAGACTATAAGTGTTTATTTGCAATATCACTCCCGCTATATTACCGGCCTTGATACGTTATCAAATGCTGATATGATTATTACGAATGGTGAAGGATTATGTACGAACTGGACAGCGTGTTGCTCGCCCAGAAAATGGATTGGCAGTGTTTATTATGGAAACGAGGTTAATATAGTATGGTCCGAGGCCGGTTCAAGCGCTCCGATGACGGCAACCATTGGTACAGGAACGCTAGTAAACACAAACATTTCATATCCAGCGCCATATGGCAACTACTATTGGGGAGCACGTCACCAGATGTTGATACCTGCACCAGAGTTAGCGGCACAAGGATTAAGTGCTGGATTAATCAGTTCTTTGGCATTTGATGTTGCCCAGGTGAATGGCGTTGGCTTAAACGACTTTACCATCAAAATGGGTCATACTACCGAATGGGAAATGGTGGCCTGGGAAACAGGCTTAAGCACGGTTTATAGCGAAGTAAGTTATACAGAGGTTGCCGGATGGAATGTACACCAGTTCCAAACGCCTTTCCAATGGAATGGGGTTGATAATTTGGTGGTTGAGGTTTGCTTTAACAATTCCGGTTGGACGGGTAATGCAGCGGTTCGACAGACTCAAACGCCTTATCCAAGCACCATTTTTTATCGTGCAGATGCTTCGGGAGTATGCGGAAGCACCGCTACGACGAACTTTGCCTTTTTGCGTCCGAATATGCAACTTGGCACAAGCGGAGGCGCTATTGTAGGCACGGGTTCCAGCATTGTAGTGGCACCAAATGTAACAACGACTTATAAGGCTACGGCTTTCTACAACGGCTGTATGGCAGAAGACACGGTAACTGTAAATGTGACCATGCCTAATAACCAATTGAGCGGTGTGGTACGCTATGCTAATACGAACAGCACGCCAATGAGCAACAGCACCGCCATTTTGATTGACGATATGACGGGTCAGATAGCCGCTTCGGCTGCTACCGATGCCAATGGTGCCTTCAATTTTGTGGGTGTTCCGAATGGCAACTACAGCTTGTCGGCCACGACCAACAAGGCCTGGGGCGGTGTAAACGCTACCGATGCCTTGGCTATTGGCAACTACTTCATTGGCAGCTTGCCATTGAGTGGCATTAAGTTGATGGCTGCAGATGTGAATGTGAGCAGTACGGTGAATTCAACGGATGCGCTTTTGGTAGCCCGTCGATTTGTAGGCTTAGACAACAGTTTCCCATCAGGCGACTGGTTGTTTGAGGCTACAAGCATTGGCATGGCAGGCTTTGGTCAGCAGAACGAAGATGTATTCGGACTTTGCTATGGCGATGTGAATGCGTCTTACACGCCAAATGGCAGCAGAATAGCACCTAAGCTGGCCATCGAATGGCAGGGCTTTGAGCAGTTGGGCAGCGAAAGCAAGGTGATACCGGTTTCGATTGACCGCAACCGCGATATGGGAGCTTTGTCGGCGGTATTCACGCTGCCACAGGGTGTAGCGGTAGAACACGTACGCGCGATTAAGTTGAGCACCGGCTTCTTTGAATTCAAGCAAGAAGGCAACGAGCTGCGCATTGGTTGGTTCAGCACCAGCAGTGTGAACCTGCAGGCGGGCGACCTGCTGTTTGAACTCGAAATGCGTGCCGATGGCGGCTTCGAAGGTGATATTGCGATTGGCGAGATGAGTGAAGCGGCAAATGGCCTGGCGGAGGTATATCCGATGACGGGACTGCGTATGCCGGTGTTGCGTTCATCGGAAGTAACCAACTTCAGCAGCCGCGTATATCCGAACCCTGCACGCGATTTGGCCTGGGTAGAATACAGCTTGCCAGCATCGGGCAAAGTAACCATTCGGGTTACCGACGCCTTGGGTAAGTTGGTGTATCAGCAAACCGAACGCCCAACCGAAGCCGGGGTACACCAGCTGCAGTTGGAAGCCGAGAAGCTATCGGCAGGCACCTACCATGTAACGCTCATCTACAACCACGAAGGCGACATTGCCCAGCAGTTGCTGAAGTTACAGGTGGTGAAGTAAGCGATCAACAACAGATTTCTATAAAAGGCCGGCTATGAGAATAGCCGGCTTTTTTTTGATCCTCAGAGAAGCTGTTCATAGGCCAAGCCTCCATCCATCTAGACTGGTTGACCACGGCAGCGCACAGGCCATAATCGCACCGTTCAGGTTGGCGGCGAATTGCCATTGAACAACGGCAAGGCATTGCGGGTTTTCAACGGCTTGCACGTAAACGACTTCAATGCAGTAATTGACCGCAGACCGCAGCTGGGTAGTGCATGCTTGACGAGGAATACGTATGAATAGCGCTAACGCAGTACAAGACCGCAGTCCACGGACCATAGCTGGGCAGTGCATGCCTTACAAGGAACACCGACGAATAGTCCTAACGCGGTACAGGACCGCAGTCCACGGACCATAGCTGGGCAGTGCATGCTTGCAGCTAAATGCACTTGAACCGCTCTAACGCCGTTCAAAAATGTATTACAGTGAAGCCGTTCATATGCCCAAAGCTTCTACTCCGCACCAACCAGCTGCGGTCCGCGGTCCGCGGTCCAAAAAGCCGTTCATATGCCCAAAGCTTAAAAGCTAGAACAACTGTTCGTTACTGCAAACGGGCAGCCATCATGACCACCTTGCTCATCCTGTTCACGTAAACATATTGCGCCCCTTCTGGGCTTATGGAATGCGTATTTTCATATTGTGATGCACCTTCTCCCAGCGATGCTTTGTGATACGACCCTTTCAGGGTCGGTAGATTACCTTGCGATTTGATGATGCTATAAACATAGCCCCCTCAGGGTGCAATAGCCGTATAACACCATGATTTATAGCTGCTACAGAGATTCATTGGTCATTAGAAGTAGCTATTGACCCCGACAGGGTCAAATGTTTATAGAAAATACAGCCCGTGCTCAAGTTCGACCCCGGTGGGGTCGAATCTCGGTATACGCATCGTGACGACACAAAGGGCGTCGTTTAGAGACATCACCCTTTTAAGGCTCTTTGTGAAATCGTTTTGATGATGTAGCACGCCTCCAGAACAGCACTGAAGGCGCGCCATACATCAGGGCAGGGAGTTGGGGCAGCGGAAGGAGGTAGGTAATGCCTGCTGGCTGCTGTCCGGAACACGGTTTCTATCATGTTCACCAAAGCCTATTGCGCCCTACGTAAAACGAGGTGAATTTGCAGGGCTTTGGGTTTTACAATCGGCCTACTAACAACATACGGCTGGCATTAACCTTCACTCAGATGATATAAGGTAGGCAAATTCCGGCCATGACCGTCGTAATCGAGCCCATAGCCAAGAAAAAAATGCTCGGGCACTTCCAAGGCTACATAATCAAGCTGCAGCTCGTGCAGCAAAGCCGTTGGCTTGCACAACAAGGTGCAAATGCTGATGCCAGCCGGTTCGAGCTCCTGCAATTGCGCGAGGAGCGCCATCATGGTGTTGCCGGTATCTACAATGTCTTCCACCACCACTACATGCCGGCCGCGTAGGTTTTCATTGAGGCCTATCAGCTTTTTCATACGCCCCGTCGATTGCATGCCCTCGTACGAGGCCATTTTTACAAAACTCACTTCGCAGGGAATGTTGATTTTTCGAAATAAATCGGCCACAAACATAAAGGCACCATTCAGTACCGCCAGGAATACCGGGTCTTTGCCGGTAAAATCATGGTTGAGGCGTTGGGCAATACCGGTAACCTTTTCGGCCAGTGCCGCTTCCGACAAATAGGGCACAAAGTGCTTTCCATTGACTATTACGCTGCTCATTTCGAAACAATGAGTTCCATGCCCAATTGAATGTCATTTCCTTCAAGCTTGTTGAGCGCTTGTAGTTCGGCTACGGTTAAACCATAACGTCGCGAGATGTTGAACAAGGTATCGCCTTTAGCTACCACATGGGTTTTAACCGTTTTGCCTGGATTTTCCACTTCTTCGGGCTGAAGGTCACGGGCTACTTTTTCGGCAGGTACTGGCTTGCTTGGCTTGGCGGTGGTGTCGGGTTCGGGAAGCTCGGGAAGTTTGATGTTCAGTTCGGGTTGGGAATCTGCAATTACAGCCTGACGCGCTTTGGTTTTTTCGACCGGTGCTGCATAATCGGGCTTGGTTTTGGTTTCTACAGTTACCGGTTTTTCGGGGGTTTTCATAGCGGCTTCACGACGGTCGCGTGCTGAGCGTAAGGTCTCAATATCGGCCATAGTACGCACCTTTGGCCGCGTAGCACGCTTATTGATCAGGTACACCACTTCGCCGGCAGCTACTTCTTCGGCCCCACGCAATTGGTTTTTGCGTCGGATAGCCTTGGTACTGATGCCGTATTGCTGCGATATGTCGCGGATGCTCTCATATTCTCCAACGGTATGTTCGGCTACTTCGGCCCGATTTCGCTTGGCTTCGAGGTACACCCGCTCACCGGCTCTGAAACGGGCCTCTTCGGCCAAGTCGTTGTACTTCAGAATTTGCCAGGCGTACAATCCGTAGGTTTCGGCAATGCTTAAAGGACTATCACCGGCTTCGGCACAAACCACTTTTACCTTGTTAATTTTAAACACACCGGCTTCACAATCGCTGGCTTTGGCGATATCAACCTCCGGTTTTTTCACCGCTTCGGCCGTTACGGGCTTTTCGGCTTTGCTGCCTTTCATGGCTGCCAATTGCGTGGGATTTACCCGGTCGAATTCTGCCAAGCCAAGCTCTTCAATTTGTTTGATGAGCAAGGGAGCGTAATTGGGGTTGGTAGCATAACCAGCAGCTTTTAAACCATGGGCCCAGCCTTTGTAATCGGTAATTTCGAGCTTAAACAAATCACCATAGCGCGGACGAGAGCGCAAAAATTCGGCATGGTCGAGGTACGAATCGAGCACATCATCATATTTACGAAAGCATTCGTCCTTGGCGTCGTCGTCCATGGTGTAGGTGGGCCCGGTCCATTCCTTATGACATTTAATGCCGAAATGGTTGTTGGCCTCTACCGCTAATGGACTCTGGCCTACGCCCGACTCCAACAAGCCTTGTGCCAGGGTGATGCTGGCCGGTACCCCGGTACGATGCATATTTTCAATGGCCAAGAGCTTGTATTTTTCTACATACGCCTGCTTGAGCTGCGTGCCGGTTTGGGCTTCTGCAAATAGCACCAGGAATAGGGGAAGAATAAAGCTTATTTTAAGATATTTCATGCTTGCTTGTTTTTACATATGAGGGTAATGCCATCACGGATCGATAAAATGAGCTTGGTGACCCGGTCATCAGCGGCAACTTTTTGGTTAAAGGCGTGCAGGGCACGGGTGTCTTTGTCGTTTTGCTCGGGCTCAGCTACCTTTCCGCTCCACAACACATTATCTACCAAAATAAAACCACCCAGCGAGACACGATCGAATACCAAATCGTAATACAATGCGTAGTTCTGTTTGTCGGCATCAATAAATACCAGGTCAAATTCATCCGGCAGTGTAGGTATGATATCGGCTGCGGGACCAAAATATTGTTTGATGCGGTTGTCCATACCGCTTTTTTGGTAGTATTTGCTGGTAATGTCTTCGAGTTCGCGATTGATATCGATGGTATGCAAAACACCATTCTCTGCCAATCCTTTGGCCAAACAAATGGCCGAATAGCCCGTAAATGTCCCAATTTCGAGGATTTGCCGGGGTCTGATCATCCGGCTGGCCAGTTCGAGGAACAATCCCTGCTGATGCCCTGAGACCATTTGTGGCAAAAAGTGCTTGAGGTGCGTTTCGCGGTTCAGTTCTGCCAGAACCGCTTGTTCGGGGCTACTGTATTTTTCGATGTAGGCGCTGAGGTGTTCGGGGAAAAAGTCCATACTCAAAGGGGATTATAAACGATGGTACTGAGTTGTTGTGGTTCAAAAACTTCGTTGGTGATGTCGAGTAAATCGAGGGCGTCGAGGGCCTCAATTTTGCGGATGATTTCGGCAAGTTGATCGATGCGTCCATGATCGAAATAGCTGTGTGCCAAGGCCAGCATCAAGCCTGAGCGGTTTTCTTCGGCCATTAGCAAACGGCTGATAAATTGTTGCTTGGCCATGTGTAACTGTAAGTTGCCCAGCTTTTTTTTGCGCAATTTAGCCAGTTCCAGCATAACCAGCTGCTGCACACGCCTGCGGTTTTTGGGGTCGGTGCTAAAAAACACATAAAAGAGCCCGGTATCGCTGTAGGGCGAATAGTTCGACTCGATGCCGTACACCAAGCCATTCCGCTCGCGAATGCTCATGTTGAGGCGCGAGTTGAGGTTTTCACCGCCCAACATGTTGTTAAGCAGGAGCAAGCCCAGCCTTTTGGTATCGTTGGCGGGGTAGGCTTGGTTGCCCATGACTACATAAGCGGTATTGGCGGGCTTCGAAAATTCGTGGTAGAAAGGTTGATAGTTGTACTGTGTTTGCCTGATGTGACTGCTGCCAGCAAGGGAAAAAGCTTCGAGCACAGGCCTCACTTTGCGTTCAAACTGTTTCCAGGGCATGGGTCCCGCATAGCTGAATACCGTATTGGCAGCTGTGTAGTTGCGTGCCCTGAAGTCCGTAAGCATCTGTCGGTTAAAGCTGTTGATGGTGTTTTCTGTGCCCAAGATCGGCCGGCCCAGCGGTCGGTTTTGAAACACGAGCTCCTCAAAATCGTCGAGTATGCTTTCATCATGTTCGTCTTTGTACATGAGCAATTCTTCGAGAACCACCAGTTTTTCGCGAGCTAACTCCTTTTCGGGAAAGTTGGCGTTAAAAAAAACGTCGCACAAAAGATCGAAGGCCCGGCCAAAATGCAGATTCCGAAAGCTCGCATGCAAACAGGTGCGTTCACGCGTGGTGTAGGCATTGAGCTCGCCCCCAACCGCATCGAGCCGAGAAAGCACATGGTAGGCTTTTCGCTTGTGCGTGCCCTTAAACAACATGTGCTCCAAAAAATGAGCGAGTCCCCATTCGGCCGGTAGCTCGTCGCGACTCCCGGCATTTACCACAAAACCGGCATGCGCAATTTCTGTTCCGCTTACCTGCTTGTAAATGAGGTGCATGCCATTGGCCAAGGGAATGAGCAAGTGATCCATCGCTGCAAAGATAGGGGCAGCACTACTCATTTGCGAACCATGCGGCAACGAAAGCACACACAATTACTAATTGGTTAGCGTATTTTTTCAGGAATGTGTTAAATTGTGACTTCAAACCTGAACATGCATTGCCTGATTGTTGATGACGATATCCTTTCGCGAAAGGTGTTGAAGCGATTTGTGGAGCAAACCGAGTTCATCACCGGAGTAGCTGAATGCGCGAATGCCATTGAAGCCAATAAGTTTTTGCAAAAACAAAAAACCGACTTGCTTTTTTTGGATGTAGAAATGCCGGGTATGACAGGTTTGGAGCTCATTAGCATCCTGCGCGACAAGCCGGCCATTGTACTGGTGTCGGGTAAGCGTGAGTATGCCGTAGAGGCGTTTGATAACGATGCCATCGATTATCTGGTTAAACCCGTGAGCTATGCCCGCTTTTTGAAGGCTGCCCAAAAAGCCCTGCAACTTGTTGAAAGTAAAAATCAACAGCCTGGCCCTACCCAAAAGGAAGCCCTAGAATATCTCTACCTCAAGGTCGATTCAAGCTGGAAAAAAATCAATGTGTCGGAGATTCAGTATGTGCAAGCCATGGCCGACTATGTAAATATTTATGTGGGGCAAGGAGCGCAAACCAAGCGGTTGGTGATTCACTCTACCATGAAAGGCGTCGAGAAAAAGCTGAATTCAGAAAATTTTGTCCGGATTCACCGCAGCTTTATCGTTAATGCCCGCAACATACAGTCTTTTAGTGTGGATACGGTTTTTTTGGCCGATAAGCACCTACCTATTGGCGTTACCTACCGCAATACCTTGCAGAAAGCACTTGAGCAATTGGCGAAGTAGACGATACTAGCGTTGAAGGTTTACCATGTTTTGCGTGGTGCGAAATATACTCCTGCAAGCATTGGGTGATCCGGAAGGAAGCGGGGCAGTGCGGGTTTGCAGCTGCGTGCGCTTGACAACACCAACGCAGTACAAGACCGCAGTCCGCAGACCGCAGCTGGACAGTGCATGCTTTCAACGGAATGCACTTGAACGGCTGTAACGCGGTACAGGACCGTAGCCCACGGACCATAGCGGGGCAGTGCGGGTTTGCAGCTGCGTGCGCTTGACAACACCAACGCAGTATAGGACCGCAGTCCGCAGACCGCAGCTGGACAGTGCATGCTTTCAACGGAATGCACTTGAACGGCTGTAACACGGTACAGGACCGCAGTCCACGGACCATAGCGGGGCAGTGCGGGTTTACAGCTGCGTGCGCTTGACAACACCAACGCAGTACAAGACCGCAGTCCGCAGACCGCAGCTGGATAGTGCATGCTTTCAACGGAATGCACTTGAACGGCTCTAACGCCGTTCAAAAATGTATTACATCATAGCCGTTCATATGCTTATAGCCTCAAATCCGCACCAGCCAGCCGTGGTCCGCGGTCTGATCGCCGTATCGCATCGATGTCGTTCATATGGAAAAAGCTTCTAATCCGCACCAGCCAGCCGTGGTCTGCGGTCTGATCGCCGTATTGCATCGATGTGGTTCATATGAAAAAAGCTTCTAATCCGCACCAGCCAGCTGCGGTCTGCGGTACGTGGTCTGATCGCCGTATCGCATTGATGTCGTTCATATGGAAAAAGCTTCTAATCCGCACCAGCCAGCTGCGGTCCTCGGTCCGTGGTCCAAAAATCCGCATCGTACAAAGCCAATTATTACTATATTTGCCACGTTTAATGGTTCCCGGGTTAACGACCGGGATGAAAAGGGAAGTCCGGTGAAAATCCGGCACAGTACCCGCTGCTGTAAGCTCTAGTAAACCCTTGAATCAATAAGCCACTGCTTCGGCGGGAAGGCATTCAAGGGGGAGTAAGTCAGAAGACCTGCCTTTAAGCACAGATCACAGGCTTTCGGGAATAAAAGTCAAAGATCGGAGCGCATAACTGCCTGTAAGTAGGTGCGTTTCGTCCTTTATTTATCCAATCCGAAGCCTGACCCGTTTATGAAAAAGTGGTCAGGATTTTTTGTTTTAGGGCTGTTGTGGCCGGGTATTTTACAAGCCCAGCAGGTCGATACCTTGCTTCAACTGCAAGTGGTTGAGGTGCAGGCATTGCCGCAAGCAGTTGGCCGCCAACCTGCCTTGCATATACTGGCACCCGATAGTGTATTAAGCCGGCATCTTGTGGCAGGCAGTGTAGCCGATTGGCTCAGCTGGCAAGGGCCTGTTAGCCTTCGGTCGCATGGTCCGGCTGGCCTTGCAAGCGTATCGGTTCGCGGCGGCAGCAGCCAGCAAAGCGGCTTGTTGTGGGATGGTATGAGCTTACAAAACCCCATGAACAGCACGCCCGACATGAACCTGTTGCCGCTCTGGTTGTTTGGCGATGTGCATTTACAACTCGGTAGTGCCGTAAGCGATTTTGGCAGCGGCGCCATTGGAGGGGCCTTGCATTTGGGACAGTCGGTGCCTCAGCAAGCAGCACTCAGCTTTTTTACCGAAGCACGCTCCTTTGGCGATTATGCCGGAGGATGGGCAGCAACCCATCGTGGTAAAAACTGGTGGGCCAGCAGTAGGGGTATAGCGCGACAAGCCGCCAACAACTTCCCGTACACCAATACTGCAGCATTTAATCAACCAGTCGAAAGACTGAGTAATAGCCAAACCGGCCTTTTGGGCAGCATGCATGAACTGGGCTGGCAGCCAAATGCCCAACACCGGCTGCGGTTGCATTGGTGGCACCAAGCCAATCGACGCGAACTGCCCCCGAGCATGACCACCGCCAGAAGCGAAGCCATCCAAGCCGATACGGCCGATCGCATTTTATTGAGCTGGCAATTCGGTCGTGGCCCATGGGGAATTGCCTTACGTAACCTGCTTTCCAACGAATTGAACCATTATTACGATCGCCTGACCAATTTAGATGAAAGGCATCAAGTGCTCGGTTTGCTGCAAGAACTGCAGATGCACCATTGCGGCGAAGGGCCACATCAGTTTTCCTTACTGGTCCAGCATGCCTGGTACCAAGCCCAGTCTCCTAACCTGCTGGCAGGAACACAACAACAGCGCTTCGCACTGGTTCCGGCTTGGATGTATGCCACCAACAAGCGCCGATTACAGTTGCGTTCGCGCGTTGAATGGCTCGATGGCCAACTGCTTCCCCTTACACCCTCTTTGCAGTGGGAAGAGCGGCTGAAGGGTAAAGTGGCCCTGCACGCCGCCCTTTCGCGGAATTATCGTGTACCCACCCTCAACGATTTGTACTGGCAACCCGGGGGAAACCCGAACCTCCTGCCTGAACAAGGCTGGAGTAGCGAAATGGCGCTTAAGTACCACAAAACCGCGGGGAACAGCCGGCTCGAAACCCGCATGGGATTGTTTTTTACCGATGTCCAAAACTGGATTGTGTGGATACCTAATCCCCAATTGGGCTATTGGTCGCCACAAAATTTGCGACGCGTTCGAAGCCAGGGCATCGAAAGCAGCCTAAACCTGCAGCATAAAAAAGGCCAATACCAATTTCATTTTCAAGCCGATTACAGCTACGTACACAGCACCAACCGCAAGGTACAGCCCGGCGACGAGGCGCTATTGGGCAGGCAACTTATTTATGTGCCCCGACACCAGTTGCGCGGCCGGCTCTTTGTGAAGCGCCAAGGCTGGCATCTGGGCTGGCAATTCAGCACCATTGGCCAGCGCTACACCACCGCCGATAACCAACACTTCATACCCCCTTATGAGCTCAGCAGTTTGTTGGCCGGGGGCGATCTGAAACTGGGCAAACCCGTACTCCGGATTTCGGCAGGCATCAACAACCTGTTTAATCAACAATACCAGGCTGTGGCTTATAGGCCAATGCCCGGTAGAAATTTTCACCTTAATCTCACTTTAAACATCAACTAATATGAAACGAGTTAATTTTTGGAAACTCCTGCCCATTGTGCTATTGGCCGCAGGCTTCACATCTTGTAAAAAAGATGATCCCGCCCCACCTAAAGCGACTTATGGAAGCGGTGTTTTTATCGTCAACGAAGGGCCTTTTGAAAATGGTACCGGTTCAATATCCTTTTTGAACCGTGAAACCGGTGGGGTTGAGCAAGATGTATTTGAACGCGTAAATGGCCGTCCGCTAGGAAATATCGCCCAAAGCATGGCGAGTTTTGGCACCATTGGCATGCTGGTGGTGAACAATGCCAATAAAGTGGAGTTTGTTGATTTGCAAGACTTCAAAAGTATAGGTGTCATCGAAAATCTGGCCATGCCGTCGCAGATGGTGGTCGCCGGAAATACCGGAAAGGCGTATTTGACGGAGTGGGTAGCCTTTGGCAGTCCCGGCCGCGTAGCCGTAATCGATATTGCTGCGCGCAACGTGATTAAAACCATAGCCGTGGGCGAATTTCCAAACGCCATTCACTTCCACAACAACCGCGTTTATGTGGCCAACAGCAACGAAAATACCATCACCGAAATCACCACTTCGGGCGATAGCGTGCTGCAAACCTATACCGTAGGCAATCGTCCCAACAGCTTTAGAAGCTGGGAAGGCGGCTTGTACGTTTTGTGTGGCGGAACCCCTTCCTGGGCGGGTACCGAAACCCCCGGTGCCTTGGCGCGGCTGCAGTCAGGCCAAATCAGTATCCGCAATTTTACGTCGGCCAGCATGCATCCCGACAAACTCAATCTGCATGCCGCCAGCGGCGCCTTCTTGTACAATATGGGAGGAGCCATCTACAGCCTCGACCAAAGTGTGACGGGCGATATTAATCCAAGCCAGGCAGTTATTGACCGCAGTTTTTACCATTTTGCAGCCGATCCTAGCGCGGGCGGACTGCTTTATGGCACAGATGCACGCGGTTTTTCCGGCAATGGCTGGGTGTACCGCTATTCGCAGCAGTTTGTTTTGCGCGATTCTATTCCCGTGGGCCTTGGTCCCGGTTATATCTATTTTAGGTAAGCATGTTTAAACCCAAACCAAGCGCAGCCATAAAGCTCGTTGAAGGAGAAGATTTCTACTTCAACGAGCATGGGCTGATGGTTTTTACGGCCCGCTATCACCAGAAGCGGGGTTATTGCTGCAAAAGCGGTTGCAGGCATTGCCCGTATGGCTACGGCCAACAGCCGGGGCCTCAAAAAGCCCGCGAATAACCCAGCATTAACCGAAAGCTGTTGATGGGTTGGGCCGCGCCAAGTTGTTGCACAAGCGGCAATTGGGCCAGGAGGTGAAAGGCACTTTTTGCTGTATACACATCCGTTCCGGCACTTAAACCGAAAATGGCCCCACCCGTATTCGCCTTTGCTTGACCGAATTCGTAATCGTAGTCCAAACGGTCGTAGGTACAACCGGCATAGTGCATGTAGCGCAGGCGTTTGCCTTGTCGGTTACTAAACAGTTGGGCCGAAGCCCCCAAGGCATTCCCCGGCTTAAAGTCGAGTTCATTGGTAGTGAAACGCCGTATCCGGCTTTCGACTTGCAAGCCTTTACTACTCCTACTTAAGGTGTAAAAGGCCTGTAGCATGGCGCTGTAGCTCCCCGTTCCGGTTTGAAAGGGCATGGGCAATAGCCTTTTTTTAGCATCGCGTTGTTGGTATGGCCCTGTGGGCAGGCCGCTTTGTGCGCCCAGACTGGCCGACTGCTGCCAGTTGCCTTTTAACGCAGGAAGCTTAAGTTTGTAAAAAGCGGTAATACTCGCATCACCCGGGCCACTGATGCTGCTCAGACTACCCTGCTTGCCGATGCGGTCGTGATGTCGCCAGGGCATTTGGACGATGATTTGCCAACTCGAATCGAGCTGCCAGCGTACCCACAGCTCCAGCGATTGCATGCGGTCGTAGCGAATGGCTTCACCATCGAGGGTGTTGGCCGTTGTGGCCGGATGTTTGAACTGCTGCTGCTGTGTTCGGATGCTGGCGTAGCGGCCATCCAAGATGGGCAACATGCCAAAAAACTGCCCGGCAGGACCGCAGCCACAAAAATCGCAGGCCTTCGCCGGCTTAGATAAAAGTGCAGCAAGCAGACTGCACAAAAGGAAAAATTTTATGTTCATTCGCATCTTTGCACTGATTCTTGAATCGTGTGGTTCATACTATTTTATAATTTTCCAGAGGCCTTTGAGGCCGATTCTCTGCGCACTCAGGCCCAGCTGCGAAAGCAGTGCGGGCCAAAAGGCTCCGCTATCTCGCGACCAGCCAAGGCCTCTAGTTGCACGGAATGAAAAGCTGTTCATGACCACAACTGATGCATGCCACAAAATCAGCTGTTCAAGGCTAATAGCTTCCTCTGCGCCTCCGCGGTGAGAAAAAAGCATGTTGGTTTTGCGATTGTAATCATGCAGATAAGCGTTTATGTTTTTTTTCATTTAAGGAGCCGAAAAGGCTTCATTTGCTATAAAGTGGTAATCCGTTAAACTGTGTAAAAAGGCCTTAAGTGCTGCACGATCAGCGCTGCTCAGGCTTATGCCTTGCCCCAGAAGCGTATCAGCCCCGGGCCCGACTGCCGCATAGTGTAGCAGCACCTCATCTAAGCTTTGAAGCGAACCATCGTGCATATAAGGCGCACTCAGCTGAATGTTGCGCAAGCTGGGTACCCGAAATTTACCTTCATCGGCTGGCTTGCCGGTAACCCGTGCGCGGCCTTCATCGCCCATGCGGCTAAGATGGCCGTTGTTTCGAAAGCTGTAATCGCTGAACAAAGGCTCGGCATGACAACTGGCGCAGTGTTGTTGGAAAAGCGCGTATCCGGCGGCTTCCGCAGCGGTGTAGCTGGCCTTGCCTTGCTTTACCCGGTCGTATTTGCTGTCGGCCGATATGAGGCGCGAAGTAAACTGGCTGATGGCCAACAAAAGTGGGCGGTCTGAAATTTGACGACGCCCGAAGGCGGCTTCGAAGCGGGCCGGATACAGCGGGTGCGCTTCCAATCGGCTAAATAGGGCCCTTAGCTCAAAGGCATGCTCGAGTGTGTCGGTCAGGGGGGCAATGGGTTGCAGGTCGAGCTGGTTAATCCCGCCGTCGGCATTAAAGTGTGGCATCCAGGCGAGGTTTTGCAAGGCAGGGGCGTTACGCAGACCTAATTGGCCGTTTACACCCTGCGACAAGGCCACCACATCGCTAAAGGCATGCGACTGGAAATGGCAGGAAGCACACGAAATGCTGCTGTCGATAGAAGTAATGGGGTCATAGAAAAGGGCCTTACCCAACTCAAAGCCAGCGGCAGAGGTCGGGTTTTGACTAAAATCATATACCGGAGCCGGGAAATGTGCAGGCAAAGCCCAAGGCTCTGCGGGCACGAGCTTATCGTCGCGCCCGCAGGCCAGTAGAAGGCAGCTTGTCATCAACCCAAGCAAAAGGCTATTGCCGGGAAGCCAAGGTGTCATGACTTAGTTGTGCAAATGGTCGAACACAAAGGCGTCGCGGAAATTGGAAGCCAGGGTTACGGCATTAGCACCGGGCATATGTATGGTGTGCAGCTCGCTTAGGCGAATGCCGCCATGCCAAAAGCGCGCCACATTTACATACAGGTGTATGGAAGGCTCGGCATTTTCGCGAACCCGCAAAGTAGCACCATTAAAGGTGTGCGTGTTGGTTTTGATGGCGTTATTGGCGCCCGCAAAGCCGCCCAGGTGGTACACAAAATTACCGTTAGGCGACTGGGGCGATTGGCCCTCGGCTTTTACAAAAATATAGCCGGTATTCCAGCTCCAGAACATGCCGTTCGATGGGCTTAAAGCCCCTTCTTGCACCCCACTCACATTCCGGGCCGAATCTACACCTATGGTATAAGTAATGGCCGTGTAGTCGCCTACAGGAATGTCGCTCAGCAGTAAATCGGCAATAGAACCACCGTTTTGGAGTCGTACCAAATGGTAGCTCTCAGCTTGCACATACTCAGAACCATCGGCTTTACGAAGCTTTACATTGCTGATGTAGTAGTTCAGGGTACTAAAGGTGATGGTGTCGCCCGTATTCGGGTGGGCCTTGGTTTCGCCTAAAGTCCAGGCTAAACGACTCGGGCCCCATACGTGATCGAGCTTAAGTAGCATGCTGCTTGTGGCAGGATTGGGGTTTGGGTCAGGCGTAATGTCGTCTTTTTTACAAGCAAACAAAAGGGTGCTGAACAATACAGCTATGAATAAATGGTTGATTTTCATTGTGTTTTGAGTTTTGATGGATAAGAAAGCTCGCTCCTAAGCGCAGGCGATTAGGTACCGTATAACGGTAATGAGGTTTATCCAACAAGCTCGGGGGGTGGGGCGGGTATCAGTACCAACACCTGTTTTGGCAACTTTACCGATACCGGAATGGCCTTCGCCATTTTTGTTAAAGGCTGAAGTTGGGCCAGACGCTCAGCGGGTTGCTCTTGCACAAAAACCGAGAGCTCAAATTGTGTGATGTGGATACCCGGGGCACTAGGTGCTTTTGGCTGAGTGGCTGCTAAGCGCTCAGCGAGCACACACTGGCCATCGCAATTGAGCTCAGGCCTGGTTTGGTTTTCGCAAAGGACTTCGGCATAGTATTTCATATTGGCGGCATAATGACCCCAAACCAACAGCTTACCCAGTAGGGGAAGCAGCAGCACCAATATGAGGATTATGGCCAATAGCTTACGCATAATACAAAGTTCTGACTTTAAATTTAGACCACAAAGTCTTTTATTAAAATTTAATATATTTCCACCCTTTCTATTAAATACAAACCTGCTCAATGGGTTATGGCGCATTCCGAATGCTGAATGCTGAATAACGAGTGCGTTAGCACGAGTGATGAATTTTGAATTTCAATAATCGAAGACGTTTGCAACGGCTTAAACCGCGCTCCAATCTTGAATCTTGAATTTTGAATTTTGAATTCGAAAGCGTTTTTTTTCATCTCTTAACGAACTCCACCTTGGGCACAAGTATTTTTTAAGTATTTTCGACGCCAATAAACCAATTGAAATGAATTTATATCAGCGTGTCAACAACCTGACCGGATGGCTGGTCTTTCTGATAGCTGCGGTAGTGTACACCCTAACCTTGGAGCCAACGACCAGTTTTTGGGACTGCGGCGAGTTTATATCGGCCTGCTACAAAATGCAAATCATGCACCCTCCCGGAGCGCCGTTTTTTATGCTTACAGGCCGCATGTTTACGCTTTTGGCCAGTGATCCCGGACAGGTAGCCTGGATGGTGAACTTCTTCAGTGGCATCGCCAGTGCGTTTACCATTTTGTTTTTGTTTTGGTCGATTACGGCCATGGGCCGCAAAATCATCGAGAAGGGCAATGAAGTGGTAGCAGGCGGCCGCAAGATGGCCGTTATGGGTGCCGGTTTGGTGGGCGCGTTGGCTTACACCTTCACCGATTCATTCTGGTTTTCGGCGGTTGAAGGCGAAGTGTATGCTTATTCCAGCTTTTTTACTGCCATCGTGTTTTGGGCCATTCTCAAGTGGGAGCGCGTAGCCGACGAGCCCGACAGCAACCGGTGGTTATTGCTCATAGCTTACCTAATGGGCTTGTCGATTGGCGTACACTTACTCAACCTCTTGGCCATTCCTGCCATTTGTTTTGTGTACTACTTTAAGAAACACCAGCCCAGCACCAAGGGCATTGTATATACACTGCTCATTTCAGGTGCCATACTCGTATTTATACAATATGGCATCATTCCCGGTGTGCCTACCATGGCCAGCTATTTTGATTTGTTCTTTGTAAATAGCCTCGGCCTACCATTTGGCTCGGGCAATGCGGTATTCCTCACCGCCCTGGTGGCCGCTGTTGTATATGGCATCTGGTACAGCCAGCGCAAAGGCATGGTGCTGCTGAATACCTCACTGCTGGCCCTCAGTTTTGTGCTGATCGGTTTTAGTTCCTACACCATGATCGTGATTCGCTCGCATGCGCAGCCTTCCATCAACATGAACAATCCGTCAAATATCTTCTCCTTGGTGAGCTACATCAATCGCGAGCAGTATGGCGACCGCCCCCTCCTCAAAGGGCCTTATTTCACCGCCCAGGTCATCGATCAAAAGGAAGGCAAGATGAAATACCGCAAAGGAGAAGAGATTTACGAAGAAATCGGTCCAGAAATCAAGCCGATATATGACCCCGCGCACAGCACCCTTTTCCCGCGTGCCTATCGCCGTGCCGGTACCCAGCAGCGGCATATCGACTTCTACAAGCGCTGGCTTAACTTGCGCGATGGTCAAAAGCCAACTTTTGCCCAAAACATCGACTTTTTGGTATCCTACCAATTGGGCCATATGTACTACCGCTACTTCATGTGGAACTTCGCCGGTCGTCAAAACGACATGCAAGGCCAAGGCCTCGATTTTGAACGCGGTAACTGGATCAGCGGCATCGAAGCCCTCGACAAAGGCCGTGTAGGCCCGCAGCAAAACTTGCCGGCCATTAAAAAAGCCAATAAAGGACGCAACGTATATTATATGTTGCCCCTACTTTTGGGACTTATCGGACTCATCTATCATTTGCGACGCGACAACAAAGACTTTGTGGTTGTGGCCATGCTCTTTGTGCTTACCGGTATTGCCATTAACGTGTACCTCAACCCCGAACCACTGCAACCGCGTGAGCGGGATTATGCCTATGTAGGTTCGTTTTATGCCTTTGCCATTTGGATTGGGTTGGGCGTGATGGCCCTGTGGGATGCGCTCCGTAAAAAAGCCCCTGAAGCCATCAGCGCTGCCTTGGTAACTGCTGTATGCTTGGCGGCGGTACCCGGCATTTTGGCTGCCGAAAACTGGGACGATCACGACCGTTCGGGCAAGTTTACGGCACGTGATTTTGCTATCAATTACCTCGAAACTTGTGCGCCCAATGCCATCATATTTACCATGGGCGACAACGACACCTATCCGCTCTGGTATGCCCAGGAGGTAGAAGGCATCCGTACCGACGTGCGGGTAGTGAATTTGAGCCTATTGGGTACCGATTGGTACATCAACCAACTGCGCAGGCAAATCAACGACTCCCCGCCCATTAAGCTGAGTATTGGGCCCGAGAAAATTGTACAAGGTGTACGCGACTATGTGCCCTTTTACGACCGCAAACTTACCACTGCGGTAGATTTATCGCAGATCCTCAGCTTCGCCACCAGCGACGACCGGGCTTCGCAATTGCCTACCCAAGGTGGCGATATGATCAATTATTTCCCGGCCAAGCGATTCCGTTTGCCGGTGGATAAGCAGGCGGTAATTCGTCAGGGTGCCCTCACCGAGGCCGATACCAGCATCATGCTCGAGAGCATTGAGTGGGATTATCCGCGGAACGCCATCCTTAAAAACGACCTCATTGTGCTCGACATCATTGCCAGCAACGGCTGGGAGCGCCCCATTTATTGGACGGTAAGCATGGGCGCCGAGCAATACCTGGGCTTGGATGATTACTTCCAGCTCGAAGGCTTGGCCTACCGCTTTGTGCCGGTGTACACCCAGAGTCGTGGGGGTCAATCTGCTCGTGTAGCCACCGATTTGATGTACAACAACCTTACCGAGAAGTTCCGCTGGGGAGGCATGAATACCGGTATTTACATTGATCCGGAAACAAGTCGGATGACCATCAATTTGCGCAGCAACGCCACGCGTTTGGCAGAATCGCTTTTGGCCAAGGGTGAAAAAGAAAAGACCATTGAGGTGCTCGATCTGCTGATGAAAGAAATGCCACACAGCCATGTACCGCTGATGATTTTCAACTACCGCATGGTAGAGCTGTATCACCAGGCTGGTGCTTCGGAAAAAGCCAATGTCATGGCTGGCGATTTGTTCGATATGTTCGAAGACGAAGCCCGGTATTACCGTAGCTTGCGTGGTAAATATGCCAGCTTCTACGAACGCGATATGCAAAACGCCATGGCCATCATGCAGGAGATGATACGGATGGCAACTACCTACAACCAGCCCGATTTGGCTAAGGAATTCCAGAATCGTTTCGATGCCATTGGCAGGGCGGGATAAACCAACAAAACGACGATAGGCGCTCCTTCGGGAGCGCTTTTTTTAAGATGCGACCACAATTTTCGAAACAAGAACCCCAGGAGATGGCCTTTGGGCTCCATGCCGTTGCTGAGCTCCTGCATTCGGGCAAGGAAATCAACAAGATCCTTGTTGCCCGCGAAAGACGCGAAGCCGATGTTAAGGAATTGGTGCAGCAGGCCCGCGAAGCCGGTGTACCGGTGCAGGAAGTGCCACGCGAAAAACTCAATAGCTTTACGCGCAAAAACCACCAGGGGGTGGTGGCTTTCATTTCGCCGGTGGCGTATTATCAGCTCGAAAGCCTCGTGGCCAATATTTACGAGTTGGGCGAAACGCCCCTCTTGGTGCTGCTCGATCGGGTAACCGATGTGCGGAATTTGGGCGCCATTGCCCGCTCAGCGGCCTGTTCCGGTGCCCATGGCCTGATACTGCCTATGCTCAATAGCGCCCAGGTAACAGGCGATGCCATTAAAACCAGCGCCGGTGCCTTGGCCAGCCTGCCCGTGGCCCGGGTGCAGACCCTCAATCAGGCCATCCAATACCTCAGCGATAGCGGCTTTGCCATAGTAGCCGCTTCAGAGCACGCGGCCGAAACCTACTACGGCATCGACATGACCGGGCCACTGGCCATTGTGATGGGCTCCGAAGAAGATGGCCTGAGTGAAAGCACCCTGCGAAAAGCCACGCATTTGGCCCGAATTCCCATGCAAGGGACTGTAGGTTCGTTGAATGTATCGGTAGCGGCGGGGATTTTGTTGTTTGAAGCTGTTCGCCAACGTGGGCTTCGCTAGCGCTCATTGGGGGGGCTTGGACAATTAGATCAAACTAAATAGCAATCAAAAGGCTTCTTTCCTGACTTGTCTGTTTTTAGCGCGGATTGGCTACTTTGATTTAGCACACCTAAAAGAGCGCTGAAGGCGCGCCATACAATAGGGCAGATAAAGGATGTCTACGTAATTTGAGCGCTGATGGTGCGAAATAGGCTAACGGCTCATGATGTGCCAAACCGTTTTGACGTTTAGAGCACGATTTCAGTTGCGATGTCGTGAAGGTATTGCGCCCCTTCAGGGCTTTGATTTTGGTGTACATTCCAATAAGCAAGGCTGCACTCCGGCCTGTTCGCTGACAGCCTATCAGGGCTTTTCATAAGTTCGTTAATACTGCCAGCGTGCCACAGGCACGCGATGAATTTTGAATAGCGATGGGCGCAGCCCGAGCGACGATTCCCGAATTTTAATGATCGAAGACGTTGTCATTGGGCTTAACCGTGGATCGAATTGCAAATTGCAAATACTGAGGGCGCCAGCCCGAAGGTCAAATTTCAAATCCAATCTAAGCTTGAAACACGTCCGCTACCTTCAGCCAGGTTGGCGGTAATGCTGCTAGCAGCCCGGCGGAGTTGGCTGCTCAGCGCAAAAGCTTCGTATGGCGGAAAAGTTTTCACCAGCTCATATACCTGAATGCGGAATGCCCGCGCCAATTGCCAGGCTTCTAGTGTTTCAAAGCGGTAGGTGTTCATGCCGACTTAAATTTCGAAGGTGTCCAAGTAATTGTCATGCTTCTGCCTCAAAAACGCTAAAATTTGCGCGATTTGAGCCAGTTTGCACAGCACGCCACCCCCCCTCGCGTCAGCGAGCCGGTTAAAGCATGGGTCTCCGAGCGAATGCGAAACAGGCCGACCAAGGCATCGGCCCTTCCCGTTCGCAAAGCGAACGCTCCCCGCGAGCGTAGCGAGCACCCCCGCGAACGAAGTGAGCGTTCACCCGCGAGCGGTAGCGCGCTCTCCAGTGAGCGAAGCGAACGCTCCCCACGAGCGCCAGCGAGTACTCCCCACGAGCGCCAGCGAGTATTCCCCAATGAGCGAAGCGAACTTCTCAACTTATTGTTACTTTTGTGGCATTCATGCGCGTACAAAACCTAAACCAAACGCAAACTCCGGAGGAACACAAGCTCGACTTTATGAGTTATGTGCGCCGTTTTTTGCCACATTGGCCTTGGTTTGTGGTCGCCCTGGCTGCCGGCTTTTTGCTCGCCTTTTTGTTCATCCGCTACCTCGAACCGGTATTTCGTGTCCACAGTACGGTGATTATCGACAATACCCCCTGGGTAAAATCTCGCGGAAGCGTTCAGTC
Source organism: Bacteroidia bacterium (assembly GCA_046291695.1). Taxonomy (GTDB): domain Bacteria; phylum Bacteroidota; class Bacteroidia; order UBA7662; family UBA7662; genus PNNG01. The sequence goes on along the minus strand of JBKBSO010000012.1, from coordinate 37,012 downwards.
TTTTTTGGGTGCAGGAGAAGGCCTCATCGAAAGCAGCGCCGTCGTTGAAAACGAAGCCGCCATCATCGAGTCCTACAGCCTTACCGAAGCGGTGTTGCGTGAGCTCGACTTCGGGGTAAGCTATTACAGCAAAGGCCGGTTTTATGCCAACGAACTCTACGACGAACGACCCTTTTTGGTTGAAATCGACTCCAATCACCTGCAACCTTTTCAGGTGAGTTTTGATATTGAGGTCGTGGATAGCCTGCACTTCCGCCTCGAAGCGAACTTGAATGGAGGTGCCCTGCAACTGCCCGCCTCGCACGAACAAATTAAAATCGGAAAAAGCCGACTCGATAAGATTCCCACAGCCAAATACAAGTTTGGCCAGTGGATCGAAGGACCACAACACCGTTTTCGCTTGCTGCCTCTGCCCGGAAAAGCGCAACTTCCGGCGGCTTACCGCATCGAATTCTACAGCCTCTCCCAACTCATTGAGCGCTACCATGGCTTCCTGGAGGTAAAAGTTCCCAAATATCCTTCAAGCATACTTGAATTGAGCCTCGATGGCGCTAACAGATCCAAAGAATGCGCTTATCTCAATAAGCTTGCTGAGGTGTACATCCGCCGCAACCTGGCCCTAAAGCTGCGAACCGCAGTACGGGCCACCCAGTTTGTAGATGAAGAACTCGAAAAGGTGTCGCGCGCCCTCGATCAGGCAGAAAGTAGCAATGTAAGTTTCCGCGAAGACAACCGCCTCATGGATATGAGCCAAGAAGCGCGCTTGGTACATGGCCGGCTCGAAAACCTTCACCTGCAACAAGCCGAATTGCTCACCCGCCAGCGCTATTACCAGTACCTGAGCCGCTACATGAACAGCACCGACTCGCTCGATGCCCTCATGGTGCCTTCGGTATTGGGCATACAAGACCGGGTGCTCGAAGGACTGGTGCTCAACCTTAGCCGGGTGTACGACGAATGGGTGGTGATGGGCAATAAAACCCTTAGCGGAAACCCCATCCGGGCCCAAACGGAAAGCCAATTGCGCTCTGCACGTACTGCCCTGCGCGAAAACCTAAGTCAGCTTAATACCCAAACCAAAATGCAACTCGCCTCGCTCAGCGACCGATTGGCCGAAACCGAGCGCGAACTCCGTAAATTACCTGCAGCCGAACGTGAGCTTTTGGTCTTGGCTCGCGAAACCGGCCTGCAGGAAAAAATCTTCGTTTTCCTCTATCAAAAACGATCAGAAGCCGGTTTGGCCGGTTCTGCAGCCCGTCCGGATGTACGGGTGCTTGATGCGGCCCGCCCCCTCAAGCAAGTGTTTCCTAACAAACCCCTGATGTATGTGCTTGGGGCAATTTTTGGATTGATTTTGCCGGTTATCATCATCCTCTTGCGCGATACCTTGCAGCAGAACATCCTGGACCTGCACCATATCGAAAATTATACAAAAACCCCCATCTTGGGTGTGGTAGGCCAAAGCAATTACACAAATAACACGGTCGTTTTCGACCATCCCAACTCGGTAATGTCGGAAGCCTTCAGGGCCTTACGTACCGGCTTGCAGTTTGTAAATCGGGGGAAAATCAAACAAACGGTGATGGTAACCTCTTCTATGCCCGGCGAAGGCAAAACCTTCATTGCCCTCAACCTGGCCTCGGTAATGGCCCTGGGCAGCCGTAAGGTACTCCTGCTGGGCCTCGATTTGCGCAAACCCAAGCTGTTTCAGGATTTTGGCTTGCACAACGAAGCCGGAGTCTCGTCTTATCTCGACGGCCTGCACAGTCTTGAGCAGATCATCCAACCCACCGGCAGGGGCAGCCTCGACCTGATTACCGCCGGTCCGGTCCCCCCCAACCCTTCAGAACTACTGCTTGAACCTGCCTTTGATACGCTGATGCAGGAACTCAAAAGGCGTTATGCGTACATCGTCATCGATACTCCTCCACTCGGACTCATTGCCGATGCCCTCGAACTTACTAAACATACCGATGCCAACATCTATGTGATGCGGCAGAACTATACCAAACGCAAGTTTGTGAGCATGCTCGACCAACTTTGCAGTAGCGACCAATTGCCGCATACCAGCATCGTGGTGAACGACTACCAGCTTGAACATAGTTACGGCTACGCCTATGGCTATGGCTATGGCTATGGGTATGGGTATGGCGCCTATGGGCAGATGGCGGAGACGCAGGAGGTGAAGTGGTGGCAGCGGCTCCTTCCTTAGTGCTCGCTGCGCTCGCGGGGGGCGCTCGTTTCACTCGGCGGGGAGCGTTCACTTCGTTCACTGGGGAGCGCACTTCGTGCTGGGGAGCGCATCTCGAAGAAAAGCTCAACGATAATTAACGCAGCCCCGACCTTATTGACGGGGTCCAAGGAGCTACGGGCTAAAGGACGGCTAAGACCGAAGCCGTACCCATTGGGTTATACCCTGTTCGAATTGTGAATTTTGAATAGCGAGCCCTCAGGCGCGCGATGAATTCTGAATTTCAATAATCGAAGCCGTTATAACGTTGGTCAATTTCAAATTTCAAATTCTGAGGGCTTTAGCCCGAAGGACAAATTCCAAATCAGCTCGGCGCCAGCCCGAGCCTCTACCCCGTTCGTGGTATTTTCTCCCCTTTACACAAAAATAACACCCCATTCCTTGGTCAGTTCACAGGCAATCGCTTTCTTTGACTGTTCAAAAAAATTACTCGGTTAGCACACGGCCTGTGACTGACGGGGCGAAGCTGCGCAGCGGCACAGCCACTGCGATTCAAAATTCAAGATTCAAAATTCAAAAAATCCCGCTTTCAGCTACGCTGAAAACCTCAATAGCGAAGGCGTTAGCCGAAGCGACGAATTAAAATGACGTTTAGGTATTTTGAAGACATGCCTATCTGGCAAGAGGCTCGAAATCTGCATAAGGAAATTCTAAGCTTCACAGAGTTAGAAGGATTTTCAAGGGATTTTCGCCTAAAAGATCAAATCCGCGCGTCTTCAGGGTCGGTAATGGACAATATCGCCGAAGGTTTCGGAAGAGGTGGGAATAAAGAGCTAATCAATTTTCTAACCATTGCCCGCGGCTCAAACGACGAAACCCGCTCGCAGATTCATCAGGCATTTGCAAGGGGCTACTTGGCTGAACGGGATTTCGAAAGCTATAATGAGCAATCGAAAAGCCTCAGCGATCAGATTACGGCTTTTATCATTTACCTCCAAAGAGCCGAACACACGGGCTCCAAATTCAAACGAACCGCCTAGAATTTGCTATTTGCAATTTGAAATTAGGGTCGGCTAACGCCGCCCGAGACCATATACATAACTGCAATCCAATATAGCGTTCCGAAGGCGCCAGCCTGAGGAATCAATTTCAAATCGCAAATTTCAAATTCTGAGGGCTTTAGCCCGAAGTAATACAAATGGCCGCGAGGCCAAGAATTCCAAATCCGAAGGCTTTAGCCTGAGGAATGAATTTCAAATCGCAAATCTCAAATCCGAAGGCTTTAGCCTGAGGAATGAATTCCAAATTGCAAATCTCAAATTCAAAAATCCTAATCACGGGTGGCATGGGCTACCTCGGCTCTCACGCCATCGTGGCCCTGCAACAAGCCGGCTACACGGTGGTGAGTGCCGATAACCACAGCAACTCCCAGCCCGATGTGGCCGATCGCATCGCCCGCATTACCGGCATCAAACCGCGTAATTATGTGATTGATGTGTGCGACCGACAGTCACTGGAGCAGCTCTTCCTCGAAGAAGGCCCCTTTGCCGGCGTCATCCACATGGCGGCCTACAAATCGGTGGCCGAATCGGTTGAGCAGCCCCTGAAGTATTACGCCAACAACCTCATGAGCCTGCTGCAGCTGCTGCACTGCTGTAACAAATTCGATGTACATTACCTCGTCTTCAGCAGCACCTGCACCGTGTATGGCGAACCCGAACAACTGCCGGTAAACGAAAGCCACCCGATTAACCCAATGTCGCCCTACGGCAAAACCAAGGCCATAGGCGAACAAATCATCCGCGATTTTGTGGGCACGCACCGCCTGCAGGCCATGACGCTACGCTTTTTTAATCCCGTTGGCGCCCACCCTTCTGCCGAAATTGGGGAGTTTCCACGCGGGGTGCCTTCCAACTTGTTGCCCTATATGGCGCAAACCGCCGCCGGACAGCATCCGTTTTTACGTATTTGGGGCGATGATTACCCAACCCCGGATGGCACTTGCGTACGCGACTACATCCATGTGTGCGACCTGGCTGAAGTACACCTCAAAGCACTCGAACACCTCATGGCCCGCAAAAACAAGCTGGGATATGAGGTTATTAATATTGGTACCGGAGAAGGCATCAGCGTAAAAGAAATGCATGCCGCTTTCGAAGTGGTAAATGGCATTCAGGTGCCATACAAGGTACTCGAACACCGCCCCGGCGATATCGTAAGCATGTACGCCGACAACCGCAAAGCCCACGAACTGCTGCACTGGCACCCGCGCTTCACCCTGCACGACATGGTGCGCACCGCCTGGCAATGGCAACTCCGGAATGCTTCATCGCAGATTACCCAGATTACGCAGAAAGCAGCTGCATCTGCCGCAAAAAAAACCGTTTAATCCAGTGTTGCGAAGCAAAAGCGAGCCAAAATCGAAAAATGCCATTCAACCGCACAGCAGTCGCTCATAGTGCAATTTGATTGTCAAACGCAAAAAGCATCCGTGTAATCCGCGAAATCTGTGGTAAAAAAAACCAGTAATCCGTGGTAAAAAAGTGTTAGAGACTTTAATCACATCCAAAACCCGCATCAAGCTCCTGCTCAAGTTCTTCTCGAACCAAAGCAACCGGGCTTATTTGCGTTCACTTGCCGACGAATACGGCGAGAGCACCAATGCTGTGCGCGTGGAGCTCAACCGCCTGTCAGAAGCCGGACTGCTCGAAACCGAGCCGGCCGGCAATACCATCTTATACAAAGCCAATACCAAACACCCGATATTTAACGACATCAAAAGCCTGGTGTCGAAATACCTCGGCTTCGATCAAATCATCGAAAACGTATTGAGCCGCATCGGCAACCTCGAGCTGGCCGTGGTGGTGGGCGACTACGCCCAGGGCCTCGACTCCGGCATCATCGATCTGCGCCTGGTGGGCCACCTCGACATGCCCTACCTCGAACAGCTCGTCCTCAAAGCCGAAGCGCTCATCAAACGCAAAATTCGGTACAGCATTCAGCTGCCCGATAAGGCGGGGCTGGGGTATGATTTTGAGGGGGAGGCGCATATTGTGCTGTGGAGCGCTTGAATTTCACCGCAGAGGGTTTTTACCGCAGATTACACGGATTACGCAGAAGCTGTACCAAACCTAAACAGTGGAAGCAAAACTTTAAGCTTCAGTGCAAATTACTAGAGTTTTATATTAGCACGCTTTTGCTTCGCAACGCTGGATTACGCGGAATTGCTTGCTTCGCAAGGGCGGTTGCACCGCTGGGTTTTTACCGCAGATTACACGGATTACGCAGAAGCTGTACCAAACCTAAACAGTGGAAGCAAAACTTTAAGCTTCAGTGCAAATTACTAGAGTTTTATATTAGCACGCTTTTGCTTCGCAACGCTGGATTACGCAGATCTTACTTGTGAAGCAAGTATGGCCGGTTATTAACCTATAGGAGGCTCAAGCGGCTTTGTCGAGGCGATTGACCATGCGATGTATGCCATCTAATAAGTTGGCTTCATGAAAATTGATAAGGTAGCCCAAACGCAAATCAGTAAGTTTTAAATACGTCAGCAATTGGGCATGCATTTTAGGATGAACTTCATTAACTGCTTTAAGTTCGATAATGACAGCATCATCAATGAGAAGGTCCAAGCGCAATTCATTAGCAATGATTTGATCCTTGTATAGCACAGGAATTTGCACTTCCGATGCAACAGTATGATTTCGTTCTTTTAATTCGATTTCCATGGCTTTTTGGTACAAACTTTCCAATAAACCTGGACCTAAACGTTTATGCACTTCCATGGCAGCACCAACAATGCTGTAACCAATTCGATTGAGTTCTTTTTTGTCCATGAGTTTAAATTTTTAGAAAAGTTACGTTCCTTTTAGTAGTCAAACCTCAAAAGAGCTAGTTTTTGCAAATCTTTGCGCCAAACGCACCGATTCTTCCGTGTAATCCACCTAACCCTGACTCCCTAGTCGGGGTCTAAGGATCTGTGGTAAAAATCCCGGTAATCCGCGTAATCTGTGGTGAAAGCATCTGTGTAATCCAGCGTTGCGAAGCAAAAGCGATCTATAATCCAAAAAAGCAAATCAATCGCACAGCAGTTGTTCGTTTCGCTACTTAGCTGTCGGCTGCAAAAAGCATCTGTGTAATCCGCGTAATCTGTGGTGAAAGCATCTGTGTAATCCAGCGTTGCGAAGCAAAAGCGATCTATAATCCAAAAAAGC
>JBKBSO010000012.1:0-30507 GCA_046291695.1 Bacteroidia bacterium | reverse complement strand
GCACAGCAGTTGTTCGTTTCGCTACTTAGCTGTCGGCTGCAAAAAGCATCTGTGTAATCCGCGTAATCTGTGGTGAAAAAAAACCGCGGTAAACTTCCCAAGTATCATGTCCTTCAAACGCAACATCCTCCTCACCGGCGCCGCCGGCTTCATCGGCTCCCACGCCGCCATCCACTTCGTTAACAACTATCCAGATTACCGCATCATTGTGCTGGATAAGCTGACCTACGCAGGGGATCTTAAAAATTTAGACCCCATCAATGGCAAGCCAAACTTTACCTTTGTGCAGGGCGACATCTGTGATACTAACCTCATCAAGCAGCTGTTTGATACCTATGCAATCGACGGCGTGATGCACCTGGCCGCCGAAAGCCACGTAGACCGCTCCATCGAAAACCCCATGGAATTTGTAACTACCAATGTGGTGGGCACCGTAACCTTGCTCAATGCCGCAGTAAAGGCCTGGGGCGAGCATGCCGACCGCAACAAATACCTCTTTTACCACATCAGCACCGATGAGGTGTACGGCAGCCTGGGCCCCGAGGGTTACTTCACCGAAGACACCCCCTACGATCCGCGTTCGCCTTATTCGGCCTCCAAGGCCAGCAGCGACCATTTTGTGCGCGCTTACCACGAAACCTACGGCCTGCCGGTGGTTATCAGTAACTGCTCCAACAATTACGGCCCAAATCAATACCCCGAAAAGCTTATTCCCGTAGTAATTAATAGTATATTGCACCGAAAACCCATCCCGGTGTACGGCAAAGGCGAAAACATACGCGACTGGCTCTTTGTAGGCGACCACGTAAGTGCCATGGAGGCCATTTGGCAAGGTGGCCACAACGGCCGCACCTACAACGTTGGCGGCAACAACGAATGGAAAAACATAGAGCTCGTGCAAAAGCTCTGCCGCATTATGGACCATAAACTCGGCCGCCAAACCGGCGAATCCGAAAGCCTCATCACCTATGTTACCGACCGCAAAGGCCACGACCTCCGCTACGCCATCGACGCCTCCCGCCTCCGCGACGAGCTCAACTGGGAACCCAAACAAAAGTTCGACGAATATTTGAGTACCACGGTAGATTACTACTTAAATCTTTTTAAACATGCTTAAAAGAAGTCATGTCTTAAGCTTCCTGGCTGCCATTTTACTTTTGGCCGGGAGCAGCTGCGTCCGGAACAAGGACTATATTTATTTGCAGAGTCAAGAGCAAAAAGACTCAATATTTATAGCCTATTCCAAAATACCCGAATATTTTGTTCAATATAATGATGTTCTTAGAATCACTATAAAAAGTGTTGACGCAAAAGTGAACGATTTATTTAACCTCTATGGAAATATAAACCCTATTCTCGGGGGAGGAGGTGGTGGAATACAATCAGGCGATCCTTTTTTTATGATAGGCTATACGGTTGATGATTCAGGACATGTAAATATTCCTGTAATTGGAAAAGTATATGTTCGAGGAAAAACCATAGACCAAATCACACATGTAATTCAAACAGAAGTTGATAAATTTTTAAATGGCGCATATGTGAATGTTCAAATTGGAGGAATTCGTTATGCTGTTCTAGGTGAGGTAGCAAGACCCGGCAAATTCACCGTTTTACAAAACCGCCTTACGATCTTTGAAGCTATAGCTCAGGCTGGTGACTTAAGACTGGTAGCAAATAGACATAATGTGCAATTAATTCGACAAATGCCTGATGGGGCTCAGATTGTTTCATTAGATTTAACAAGTCAAGACATAATAAAATCGCCCTATTATTTTATTCGGCCTAATGATGTAATTTATGTTCAGCCGCTTAAGGCTAGGGAGTATGGCACTGGACTAACAGCTCAACAAACGCTACAAACTATAGTGCTTTCCATTTCACTATTAGTTAATACAGTTCTTCTTTACAATCAATTAAATTAAATTGTCGTGCAAGAGAATAGAATGGGCTTGGAGAATAATCAAGAAAGTAATCAGATCGATATAAAAGTTTATTTATTTAAACTTTTACATTATTGGCCTTGGTTAGTTGTTTCTGTTGTGTTTGGACTTTTTTTTGCATTCGTATTCAACAGATATGCACAGCCAAGATATTTGTTAAACACTACAATTATAGTAAAGTCAGCAGCTAATGCGAGGGCACAAACGGGAGGGATGGATGCATTTTTAGGGTCTAGTTTACTTTTAGGTGGGCAAGGAAACCTGGAAAATGAAATAGGTATTTTAAAGTCGTATTCGCTTACTGAGGCGACTTTAAGAAAGCTCGATTTTGGCGTGACCTATTTTAGTGTTGGATTCGTCAAAGAATCTATAGTCTATGGTAAACAATTGCCGTTTAAAGTTTTGGTCGACTCTAATCATCTTCAATTAGCTGAGGCTGATTTTGAAATAGAGTTTGTTGATGAATCAACATTTAAGCTTACACCGGATTTAGCTAAATCGACTTTAATTGACCCTGTTACTCAAGATGTCATTCAAGAAGGATTAAAAATAAAAGTTTCAACCACCACACATAAGGTTGGACAGGATATAGTAACGCCTTATTATAAATTTAAGGTAGTTAAAGATACGATCTTTAAGGCCGGGCTGTATTCAACAGAGGCGTCTGAAAAAGAGCAGGTTTCTAAAAGATATAGGATAGAGTTTAATAGTTTGAAAGAATTGACGAAATCCTATTTTGGAAAAGTTGAAATTAAGGCAATTAACAAGCTTTCTAGCATTTTATACATTAATGTGGAAGGAGAAAACGAAGAACGGGAAAGAGCGTTCTTGGAAAGGCTTTCAGAAGAATATATTTCTCAAGGACTTAATCAAAAAAACCAAACAGCAGTTAACACAATACTATTTATTGACCAGCAGTTAAGAGTAATAACCGACTCATTGAGCATAACAGAGGAAAAGCTTGAACTTTTTCGCTCTAAGAATAGAACCATAAATTTAAGTACAGAAGGAATAACCATATTTAATAGACTCGAAAATCTTGATAAAGAATTGGCAGTTCAAAAAACAAGACACAAATATTATCAGTACCTTCTTGAATATATTAATGAACCAAGGGCATTCAACCAGGTTGTTTCACCGTCTGTTGTAGGCATACAAGACCCGGTGTTGGTAAATTTGATTAACAAACTAGCCGAATTAACAGCTGATAGAGATGCGCAGGGGATTGGCAACAAGGAGAATAATCCATTTTTAGAGCAAGTAGAAAGCCGCATTGGTTCGGCTCGCGAAGCGTTGAAGCAAAATGTGTTGAATATTATTAAGAGTTCTAATTTTATAATTGAAGATTACGAGCAACGCATAGGGGAAACAGAATTATTGTTGAAAGGCTTACCATCAACGGAGAGAGATTTAACAAATATAACAAGGGAGTTTAAGTTGAACGAGAATCTTTATCTCTTTTTGCTTGAAAAAAGGGCTGAAGCCGGAATCGCACAGGCTAGTACGCTCCCAGATGCACAGGTAATAGATAGTCCTAAAAGAGAAAAGCAAGTATTCCCAAACAAAGGACTTATTTATTTATCAGGAGCATTATTGGGCTTGCTGATTCCTGTAGCGGTAATACTGGTTAGAGATTATCTACAGACATCAATAATTGATCGGGAACAAATTGAAAAAGCTACTAAATTACCGGTTTTAGGTGTTATTGGTCATAATGAAAGGGCCTCTAATACGGTTGTATTCGATCATCCAAAGTCTAGTTTGGCAGAAGCCTTTAGGGCTTTACGTACTAATCTGCAATACATAAAACCAGGGGAACCTAAACAATGCCTGACCATCACCTCCAGCATTTCGGGCGAGGGCAAAACCTTCATCAGCATTAATATGGCCTCGGTATTGGCCCTGGGTGGCAAAAAGGTGGTGCTCTTGGGGGTAGATTTACGCAAGCCCAAAATATTTAACGACTTTGGCCTCACCAACAATGCGGGCCTCACCACCTACCTCATTGGCAAACACAGCATTCAAGAAATTATACAGCCTACGGGTAAAGGCACGCTCGATTTGATTGCGGCCGGGCCCATCCCGCCCAACCCCTCGGAATTACTCCTGGATAAGAAGTTTGAGGAGTTGATTGACTGGTTGAAACAACATTACGACTACATTGTGATGGATACTCCACCAGTAACCCTTATTGCCGATGCCTTTGAGTTGATGCGTTACAGCGATGCCAACATTTATGTGATGCGACAGAATTATACAAAACGGGATATAATTAAGTTTATTGATAATCTTCGGGTTAATAATCAGTTTCCAAATGGTTGTATTGTGCTGAATGATTATCAAATGGAAGTAGCGTACGGCTACGGTTATGGTTACGGTTATGGCTACGGATATGGATACGGGTATGGATACGGGTATGGATACTATGAGGAAGAGGTCACGGTTAAAAAGCAATGGTGGAAAAAAATACTTCCGTGAATGTGCTTATTTTAGTTCCGGGAAGGATGCTGGCAAATCAAATATTTCGCAAAATATAAGGTGGGGCTAGCTCTTTAGTGATCGAAAAGTTTTTCGTCTTATCTTGTTGATTAGTTAACCTAACAAGAGCTGTGCATAAAGGTCGGCAAGGTTTTTTTTGGAGTTTCATTGATAGTTTTGCAGGGCAAGGAGTACAATTTGTCATAGGTTTGGTACTTGCAAGATTGCTATTACCAGCTGATTTCGGGTTGATTGGGATGCTCACTATTTTTATTGCAATTTCCCAATCTTTTGTGGACAGCGGCTTTGGCAGTGCATTGATTCGAAAGAAGCATTGTTCAGACGCCGACTACTCTACGGTTTTTTACTTTAATTTGGTGGTCAGTTGCTTAGCATTTTCTATGCTATTTATAGCAGCCCCGTTTATTTCCAAATTTTTTCAAGAACCGAGGCTGACTATATTATTGAGAGTACTGGCAATAGGGCTTATTCTAAATGCTGGAGGGCTAATTCAACGCACTATATTTACCAAACAAGTAAATTTTAAGGTTCAAACGCAAGTATCACTGATTGCCGCATTAAGTTCAGGTATTGTTTCCATAACCATGGCCTTTTTAGGATTCGAAGTTTGGAGCTTGGTGGCGCTGACCTTGACTCGATATGGTGTAAACACCGTAACGATATGGTTTAAAAGCAGTTGGCGTCCTTTGTGGCTTTTTAGTATAAAGTCTTTCAAGGAATTGTTTGGGTTTGGGAGTAAACTTTTAATAAGTGGGCTGATCAATACGGGCTACAAGAATATATATTATTTGATCATCGGGAAGTATTTTTCTGCTTCTGACCTAGGTTTTTATACAAAGGCAGATGAGTTTAAAAAGTTGCCCTCTGAAAATTTGAATTCCGTTATTGGACGTGTAAGTTATCCTCTTTTAGCCAATTTACAGGATAACCCTGAAGCACTTAAGGCTGGCTACGTGAAAATCATCAAAACATCCATGTTTCTTTCTTTTTTATTCATGTTAGGTCTAGCGGCTGTTTCTCGAGATTTGCTCCTGGTATTAATTGGGGAGGCATGGTTGCCTGCTGTGCCTTACCTGCAACTCATGTGTTTCGTGGGTATGTTGTACCCATTACATGCGCTGAACTTAAACATGCTTCAAGTTCAAGGCCGATCAGATTTATTTTTGAAACTTGAAATCATAAAGAAATTCATGGCTTTACCAATTATTGCTTTGGGTATTTGGAAAGGCATAGAAGTAATGATCATAGGGATGTTTTTTAATTCTTGTGTGGCTTTTTTCTTGAATGCATATTGGTCAGGTAGAAAAATCAATTATGGATGGAAAGAACAATTAGGCGATATTTATCCGTCATTGCTTTTTTCAATAGCTGTTTCTTTTCCCACATATATGATTTCAACAGAGTTATTTAACAACGCCGGCAAGACCCTTGGTTTTCAGTTTTTGCTTGCGGGAGCGCTTATTTTGATTTTAGGTGAAATGAAGTTGAGCCGTGAATATACAATATTAAAAGCAGAATTGTTTGCTTTGTTAAGAACAAAGAAATGACAGAACAGAAACGAATTAACGTTACAAAAACCTTCCTGCCTTCTTTAGAAGAATATAGTGCCCAGATTAAGCGTGCCTTCGATAATGAATGGCTCACCAATCGAGGTGAATTGGTGCTTGAATTGGAAGCCAAACTCAAAGACTACCTTGAGATTGACAACATTTTGATTACCAACAACGGGACCATACCTATTCAGATTGCTTTGAAGTTATTGGGCGGAAAGGGAGAGATCATCACCACGCCATTCAGTTATGTGGCTACCACTTCTGCGATTGTTTGGGAGGGATGCACGCCAGTATTTGTTGATATTCACCCGGAATACCTCACGATTGATGCAAGTAAAATAGAAGCGGCCATTACGGAGAGAACAACCTGCATTTTAGCAACGCATGTTTTCGGAAATCCATGTGAAATTGAAGCCATCGAAGAGATAGCGATAAAGCATAAGCTCAAGGTGATTTATGATGCTGCACATTGTTTTGGTGTAAAGTACAAAGGCAAAAGCATCTTTAGCTACGGTGATGTGAGTACGTGTAGCTTTCATGCCACCAAGTTGTTCCATACAGGTGAAGGCGGTGCCATATTCTGTAATGATCCTGAGCTTAGGCACAAGATTTATTATTCCCACAATTTTGGACACAATGGCCCGGAAGACTTTTATGGTGTTGGGATTAATGGCAAGATAAGTGAACTGCAAGCCGCCATGGGTTTGGCAGTGTTGCCGCATTTGAATGAAATAATCGCTAATAGAAGCAAAGTCACGGAAATTTATCAGTCAAGTTTAGACCTTTCTAAGGTGTGTGCCTTGGCTATTTCAGGGTTTACGACCTGGAATTACAGTTATTTTCCCGTATTATTTCAAAATGAGCAAGTATTGCTTGAATGCCTTAAGCTTTTAAATGCGAACAGCATTTTTCCAAGAAGGTATTTTTATCCATCTTTAAGTAAACTGCCGTATGTAGGTCATAATGAAATGAGTATAGCTGAGGATATAGCATCAAGAGTTTTGTGTTTACCTCTATCGCATGACCTGACTGCAAAAGAGGCGAATACCATAGTTAATCTCATCAATCAAGCTGTTCAAGGCTTGTATTGAATTCAACAATAAACAGAAAATAATGGAAAAATCACGGAAATTTTTAGAATCAATTGGCATGCCTTCAAGTGATGGCTACGCCTTGGAAAAATCCAGCAAAACCTTTTCAGATGGAGCCCAATATAGGTTTGAGGTTCCGGGCATTCAAGGACCATCTGCTATGAAGTCACTATTGGAAGAGGTCAAGCATTTAGACTTGATCATCCATCGCGTGACCCAAACAAAAGGTATCATGCTTCTCACAGACGGCGAAATGCAAGAAATGGTACATATGGCCTCAGAAGGAAGGGTAGAATTGGTGCTATCGATCGGGCCAAGAGCCACTACAGATACGAGTGCATCAGTAAATACCCCTGAGGGTCAGCGCATGGGATATAGATTACGTGGTCAAGAGCAGATTGTTCGGGCTATGGAGGAAGTTTACCGCGGTGTTTCGCTCGGCTGCAAATCGTTTTTAGTTTACGATGAAGGCTCACTATGGGTGTTTAATGAAATGCGCAAGAGGGGAGAAATACCGAGTGACTGTAAATTTAAAGTGTCAGCTCACGCTGGACACGGGAATCCTTGCTCTGCAAAACTACTCGAAGGCATAGGAGCAGATTCCTTTAACCCTGTTCGTGATATTCAGATACAAATGATGTCATCGATTAGACAGGCCATAGATATTCCACTCGATTTGCATACCGAAAATCCAGCTTCCACTGGTGGTTTCATAAGGCATTATGAAGTGCCTGCAATGATCAAGGTTGCAGCACCAATTTATCTGAAGACAGGTGGTTCTGTTGCAAAAACACATAGCCATGATACCAACGCGGCTGAGGCAAAACAGCGGGCCAAGCAAGTGAGTTTGGTAAAGCGTATGATTGACGTTTATTATCCAGAAGCCATTGGATCAGCGTTTGGTTCTATCAAATAACAGACTATGATTCATCATAGATATAATTCGGCATTTCAATTTGTTGAGCCTCCCGTGGTCTTTGATAAGAACACCGAAAAGGGATTGCTTCAATATTGTTTGGGTGCCACGCTTTACATGCCAGGAACAAGGTCCGTGGCGAACAAAATCATTGAGGGTGAAAATTTGGACTATACTTCTATGGTCATGTGCTGCGAGGATGCGATAGATGAAAGTGAGTTAACCAAGGCTGAAGAAAACATTTTACAGCATCTTGAATCGCTTGATGCTGCAGTCCAAGCTGGTAGAATTAAGCTTGGCGATGTTCCATTGACCTTTGTACGTGTTAGGAATACAGCTCAATTCAATCGTTTCGCTACTCGATTAAAATCGGAACACATTAACATTTTATCCGGATTCGTATTTCCTAAGTTCACCAGTTACAATGGCGCTGATTATTTGAGCGTTTTGTACCATTTGAATCAAGTTCACAAGTCCAAATTGTATGGTATGCCGCTTTTGGAGGGCAAGGATATAGCTTACAAAGAGACGCGGGAAAATGAATTGTTGGCTGTAAAGCAACTGTTAACCCCGTTTCAGGATTTGATTTTGAATATTAGAATTGGTGGTACCGATTTATCATCACTTTTTGCAGTTCGACGGGGGGTTAACTATTCTATTTATGATATTCTGACCGTTAAGGATTCATTGACTGATATTTTGAATTTTTTTGGACGTGCCCAAGATGATTATGTCATTTCAGGACCGGTTTGGGAGTATTTTTTGGCGGATGCCAACGATAATTTGGATCACGTAATCGAAAAGAATATTCACTTATCCTTACTGAATAGATATGAAATCATCAATGAAGCTGTGGACGGCTTGCTGAGAGAAGTTGTTCTTGACAAGGCAAATGGCTTTGTGGGAAAAACCATCATTCACCCTTCTCATGCGCGCTTCGTGAATGCCATGCAAGCGGTCACCAAAGAAGAATTTGATGATGCAGAACAGATTTTGAACACTTCGGGGGGAGTGATCAAAAGTCGGAACGATAACAAGATGAACGAGATCAATCCGCATCGCAGTTGGGCATTGAAAGTTCATTATCGGGCAAAAGCGTATGGTGTTGTTGAAGATGGGCTATCTTATATAAGGTTGATTAGAGGATAGGAAATCAGAATTGTGATAAAAGGATGGAAAATCAGATGAAAGTTGTTCTAGGCACCATGAACTTCGGACCACAAGTGGACCTTAAAGCGGCACAACTAATGATTAATTCTTGTGTTTCGCGAGGATTTAAGGAACTTGATGCTGCCTATGTCTACAATGAAGGCACAACAGAGGTAATGATAGGGCAATTATTGCCGGAGTTTTCCGATGAAAATTTGTCAGTAGCAACTAAAGCCAATCCTCGGGTTTCCGGAAAACTCAATAGGGAAGCAGTGATAAGCCAGTGCCAAGAGTCTTTGAACCGAATGAATTTGAGGAAAGTTGATATGCTTTACTTACATATGCCAGATGCAAATACGCCTGTTCAAAGTGCCTTGGAGGGGTATGCTGATTTATACAATGAGGGAAAGGTTAATAATTTCGGTTTAAGCAATTTTCCCGCATGGATGGTTGCGGATATTTATCATTTGTGTGGCAAATTAAGCGTGCCACCACCTATTGTTTATCAAGGCCTGTATAATGCAGTAAGTCGTAATGTAGAAGCTGAGTTATTTTCATGTTTGAGGGAGTTCAAAATGAGTTTTTATGGATTTAATCCTTTGGCGGGAGGGCTATTAAGTGGTAAACAATTGAATTTTGATGCTGAACCTGAAATGGGAAGATTTCAAAGACTTGCAAGCTATAGGCAGCGGTATTGGAAAAGAGATTTTTTTAATGCGATTCAGATGATTGTTTCTGTTGCTAACGATTTTGGAATCACACCCGCAGCAGCAGCATATCGTTGGCTTGTTCATCACTCTCTTTTGGAATACGAAAATGGGGATGCAATTATTTTAGGTGCATCAAGCCAAGATCAATTGATTTCAAACTTGGATGCTGTAGATGCTGCCGCCTTACCTGAAGAACTAGTGGATGCATTTGACATGGCATGGCAAATTACCAAAAACGATAGCCCTCCGTATTTTTATTTTTTTAAAGGCTAAAACCATAATATGAAGAATATTACAGACGATTTTGTTCATTATTTATATCAGCTTTCCCTAAAACCACTGACCAAAGAACTTAATCATGAAGCGATTAGGTGTTTGGTAGATTATCTTGGGGTTTTATATGCTGGGAAAGGTTTTATGGGCGCCCAAGCAGTTAACTTGGTAAATCAATTCCCTACAGTAAATGAAGGAGGATCCCAAGTAATTGGTTTTGAAAAAAGGACAAGCCCTGAATCAGCTGCCTTTTTAAATGGATACATTTCACACGCTGTTGAATTAGATGATGGGGTTAATTCTGGAATTGTTCACCCAGGTACACCGGTATTGTCAGCCCTGTTTTCTTTGGTAGAAAATAGAAATGTTACGACGGAGCTGTTTTTAAAAGGGATTATTATTGGTTATGAGGCAACCATTCGGTTAGCGAATGCAATCCAACCTTCTCACAAAAAGCTTGGATTTCATGCCACAGGCACAGTAGGGGCAATAGGAGCTGCAGCTGGCATGTGTGTGATGTTGAGTAAAAGCCCCGAAGTATTAAAGGCATCTATCTCAATTGCAGCACTTTCTGCTTCAGGTTCTTTGAAAGCCCTTGAAGATAGCTCGCAGATGAAGCCTTTTAATGTTGGCAATGCTGCCAAGAATGCTGTCATGGCATTTCTTGTAGCTGAGGCAGGGTTAAGCGTGCCAGATGACGTGTTTTCAGGAGAACTTGGGTTTTTGAATAAATTTACAAGGAACTTTAGTGTTGACGAGTTAGTCCCAATAAACAGGAACTATGCAATTTTTGACATCTATATCAAACCATATGCTGCATGCAGATATTGTCATCCCGCTATTGAGGCCAGTTTGAAGTTGACTCAAGCTCAAACAATAAATTTGAGTGAGGTTGATGAGATTTTGGTACAGACCTATGATTTGGCAGTTAGAAATCATGACCATGTGATAATTCCGAACGTTTCTTCTGCAAAAATGAGTATTCCGTTTAGTGTGGCTACTTCAATCTACAATAGGTTTGGAGGTATGCAATCATTTACCGATGAAACCGTTGCGAACGTAAATATTGTTGAGCTGACAAAAAAAGTAAGGGTTGTAAGCAATGAAGCGTTTACAGAGTCCTTCCCGAAGAAATCAATTGCATCAGTGACAATTACTTTTCGAAATAGCACCTCGCTGAATGAATTGGTTGAATATCCCAAGGGGGAGCCTGAAAATAAATTGAGCGATATAGAACTTGCATCAAAATTCCAAGAATTGGCTGGCTTAGGCGGGATGGATAAGCAGAAAGTACTGTATGTCTCAAACCTTTTGTTTGATGAGCCTTTTAACTTGAATGAACTTTTAAAAAAGGTATAATTATGATTGATTTACATAAAATGGAGCAAACGCTCAGAAGGTTGAATGTCACATTCATTTCTGGCGTACCAGATACATTGCTTAATGATTTTTGTCTTCATATTGAGAATAATTGGGACCAGAATAATCATGTCATTGCCGCGAATGAAGGTAATGCCGTAGGATTAGCTGCAGGCCACCAAATGGCAACAGGAGATGTACCACTTGTATACATGCAGAATTCTGGCATCGGTAATGCGATGAATCCATTAATTTCGCTCACTCATCCAAGTGTTTATGGTGTTCCAATGATATTATTGATTGGTTGGAGAGGAAACCCAGAAGGAAAGGACCATCCACAGCACACTAAACAAGGTGTTTTGACTCCTATCCTTATGGAGGATGTTGATATACCGTGGAGGAAATTAAGTAATTCAGACGATGGTGTTGAGTCGGATCTAATATGGGCAGTTGAAACAGCAAAAGTTAGCAACAGTCCTGTTGCATTAATTGTTCCAAAAGGTGTTTTAGAACGTGGGGAGAAGAGCGGATTTGAAGATGATTTGAAATTAATGAGCAGAGAAGAGGCAATTCATGCTCTTGTTGAGGCAATGGAGTCCGATACCATTTTTGTTGCTTCAACTGGAAGGGCTACACGTGAGCTTTATGAAGTTAGAAGGCTGCGTGGAGAACCACATTGCAATGACTTTTTAAATGTCGGAGCCATGGGACACACATCTTCAATAGCTACAGGTATTGCTATTGGACGGCCTGAACGCTCTGTTGTTTGCATTGATGGTGATGCAGCAGCTTTGATGCACTTGGGCGCATTTCCTGTCAATGCGCAATTGAAGCAGTGTAAAAAATTCTTACATGTCGTTCTAAACAATGGCGTTCACGAATCAGTAGGTGGTCAAAATTCGGCGACTGCGCAGATCAGTCTGCATGAAATAGCCAAAACATCAGGATATAAAGTGGGCGATAAACAAATCATTTCTGCTAAAGGCCTGGTTGCTGAAATTGAATCCATTAAAAAAAATGATGGCCAGGGACCTTATTTTATTGAGGTTCTAATACGAAAGGGAATGAGGTCAGATATGCCTGTATTGAAGTTTGATCTTCAAGAGCATCGTCAGGCATTTTTATCATAATTGAATGAATCAGAATAAAAAGGCAATTGTTCTTGGGGGAACTTTTCCTCACATAGAATTACTCAACATCCTAAGAAAAGCTGGCTTTTACACGATTTTGGTTGATTATCTTCCAAAGCCGCCGGCCAAGCATTTTGCAGATAAACACATTCTTGCAAGCACGCTCGATCCTAATGCAGTTATGACAATTGCTTCAGAGGAGAAAGTAGACCTGGTCGTCTCGAGCTGTGTGGACCAGGCAAATGTGACAGCCGTTTATGTTGGAGAAAGACTGGGCCTTCCAATCCCCTATTCGTATGAAACTGCAATGAAAATTGCCAACAAAAGTACGATGAAAAAGGGCTTAATTGATTTTGGAATAAGAACAGCTAAATATGTGAATATTTCCAGCTCGGAAGCTAATTATTTCGATTTAATAAACGCAAAGGGATTAAGATTTCCACTTATCGTCAAGCCGGTCGACGGGAATGGATCGAAAGGGGTTATAAGAGTTTATCACGAGGGTTCGCTTGAACAAGCCATTCAGAAGTCTCGCTCAGTCGCTAGAAATGGAGATTTAATTCTAGAAGAGTTTATCATAGGAAGAGAAATTGCGGCGGACTGTTACGTGGATGAAAATGATTTTCAATTGGTAATGACTCGAGAGAGGGTGAAAAAGACTAATGGCAAATCGATGGATGAAGTTGAACAAATTTCAGGGTCCTTTTGGCCCGCACAATTAAATGATAAAGAAATAACTGATTTTAAATATCAAGTTGAAAAAATCATTTCAGCCTTCGAATTAAAGAATGTTAATCTCATTGTTCAAGCCATATTACGAGATGGCGAGTTCTATATTTTGGAATTCTCCCCACGCATTGGCGGCGGCGACAACTATGACATCATTCAGAAAAAAACTGGATGCAATTTAGTTGAAGTATCTTTAAACACTTTTTTAGGAATAAAGAACACACTAAATATAGTGCAAGATAATTGGGTTCATTTTGATTTCTATTTTTACGGTAAGAAAGGGGTTTTTAGTGATTTGGAAATTTCAGAAAATCTAAAGAACCACATTAATGTGGTGCATATCAAGACCTACAAGAACAGGAATGATGTCCTGCAGGGTAACTTGACAAGTTCTGATCGCGTGGGAGTAATGTTGTTAAGAGGCCGATCACAAGAAGAGTTGACGGCCTTGATAGAGATTGTAAGAGAAAATGGACGTGTCCTAGACGTCGAAGGCAAAGACATAACTTTATACTAATGTTTGTTATTAACTATTTTGACAACCTATTTTCTGATATCACAATTCGGGCGCTTTTTTCGGAAGAAAAGATGATTGAATCATGGCTTGACACTGAAGTGGCATTGGCTATGGCACAAGAAGAACTAGGTTTAATACCGGCAGGGACAGCAAAAAGAATTGGAGCGGCTGCGAAGGTAGAAAATTTAGACCTGGCAGCCATGAAGGTAGCTTTCGACAAAGTCGGTTTCCCAATCCTTCCCTTTGTCGCCCAACTTAATAAAGCCTGCGACCCGGAGACAGCTCGCTGGGTACATTACGGTGCTACCACCCAGGATATTTTAGATACCGGTACAGTTCTACAAATGCGAGACGCCATCGCCTGGATTGAGGTAGAATTGCAGCATATTTTGCAAGCCTTGGCCCGCTTGGCTTCGGAACATCGCAACACAGTGATGGCTGGCCGTACCTTTCAGCAACAAGCCGCACCCATCACCTTTGGCTATAAGGCGGCAATTTGGTTAGACGAACTGATGCGACACGAGGTTCGTCTCTCACAATTAAAGGACCGCTTACTAGTGGGCCAGTGTTCGGGTGCCGTAGGTACTTTTGCTACTTTGGGTGATCAAGGTCTTGAGGTACAAAAGCTAATGTTTGCCAATCTGGGCTTGAAGATGCCAGCAATCAGTTGGCATGTTGCTCGCGACAGTTGGGCTGAAATGGTGAGTTGGTTGGCTATGTCTGCCGCTACTTTGGCCAAAATTGCCAATGAAATTGCCATTTTGATGAGATCAGAAATAGGTGAGCTTAGTGAACCATTTGAAATTGGAAGAGGCGCAAGTACTACATTACCGCAAAAACGAAATCCCATAGCATGCGAACCAATAATTGCGAATGCACATAAGCTTAGGGAATTAGTTAGTTCACAACTTACCTCCATGATTCAGGAACATGAACGGGGTGCGCTAGGCCAAATGCATCTGGAGTGGATGGTGATTCCGGAAGCATTTGTTTTGTTCTCTGGGTCTCTAAAACATAGTAAATTCATTTTGGAAAACCTATGGGTGGGTAAAGAACAAATGCGCGCCAATCTTGATATTGGCGGTGGTTTGCTGATGTCGGAAGCCGTGATGATGGGACTAGCACCAAAAGTAGGAAAATCGAAAGCCCATCACTTGGTATATGCCGCTGCAGGCATCGCCATGGATCAAGGTTTAACCCTGCGACAGGCCTTGTTGGCTGATCAGGAAATCACAAAGCTGCTCAATGAAGAAGAAATAGACAATTTGCTTGATCCTGCTAATTACGTCGGTGTCGCGCCTGCCATGGTAGATGCCGTATTGGCCAAATACAACGAAATAGTATGAGTGATAGATGGAAAGTAAGGCCTGCGCAATCTACTTGGGGCAATTGGGGAGCGGATGATCAGTTGGGCAGGTTGAATTTAATCGACCGGCAAAAAGTACTGCAGGGCGTAGCAGAAGTGCAGACTGGAGAAACGTTTTGTTTGAGTTTGCCTTTGGACTATCCAGGTGGCCAAGTTATCAACAAAGTCCGTTTTCCACCAGTTTTAAAACCCGTAGTTCGCAACGGTGAGGCCTATTACAATTACGACTGGCGCAAGGTCAATCCCAACCATACCGATCTGGGATCCGATGATTTGGTGATTCTATATACACAATACTCTACCCAATGGGATAGTTTGGCGCATCGTGGAGCCTCTTTTGACGTGATGGGTGATGGTAATATGAAATCCGTGTATTACAATGGATTCGGTGCTGGTGATGCGGTACAAATGGATGAAGAACAATTCACCCATGCCCATGCACTCGGCATTGAACATATGGCCAAGCATGGTGTACAGGGGAGAGGGGTTATGGTAGATTTATTTAGTACTTACGGTGAATTTCCACGCAAGGAAGTAGGGTATGACGATTTGATGCGCATCATGGAGCGGGATAAGGTGGAGGTTGAGCAGGGTGACATTTTGTGTATTTGGACGGGACTCGACCAAATGATCATGCGTATGGCTGGTGATCCAGACGATTCCATCACGAAAGCCTGCGCTGTTTTGGATGGTTTTGATAGTAAATTGCTAAATTGGATTATCGACAGTGGTGTTGCTGCCATTGCTTCTGATAATTTAGCAGTCGAAGCGGTGGGTAAGTCTGTTCCCGATAATTGTTGTGGTACTAATTTGCCGATCCATGAGTTGTGCTTATTCCGGTTGGGAGTCCACTTGGGTGAATTGTGGTATTTGGCAGATTTAGCCAAATGGCTCCGAACCCATAATCGAAATCGTTTTTTATTGACTGCACCGCCCTTG
Source organism: Bacteroidia bacterium (assembly GCA_046291695.1). Taxonomy (GTDB): domain Bacteria; phylum Bacteroidota; class Bacteroidia; order UBA7662; family UBA7662; genus PNNG01. Next base: position 14,336 of record JBKBSO010000012.1, on the reverse strand, counting down.
CGGTTAACGGGTGCGGTGGGATCGCCTGTTACCCCTATAGCTACTGTATAATGGCTGGCTATAAAGCTTTGGAGTTACCAATACCTATAAAGGATCAGGTATGGCCATTAGATGTGGTACCTGTCGTCAGCGTTCGTGTTATGGTATACAATCATATAGCGTATTTAGCGGATTGCATAAACGGAATACTGCAACAAAAAACAAACTTTCCGGTTCAAGTCCTAATTCATGACGACTGTTCGACTGATGGATGTAGTGAAATATTACGTGAATATCAAAAGAAGTACAAAGAACGGATCAAGGTTTATTTTCAGGAGCAAAATACTTTCCGATCAGCCTTGAAACATGAGTTGAGGAAGCCCTTTTTCGATTTAATAAAAGGCGAATATATTGCGTTGTGTGAAGGGGATGATTTTTGGATTGATACAAATAAACTACAAGCGCAATATGAATTTGCTCTAAAAAACCCGGATTTAAGTATGGTTTTTACCGGAACCGTTTTCCGTTATGTTGCATTGAAAAAGGATGTTGTAATCAACCCGTATGAAAACCAAAAAGTTTTTGATGCATGTGATTACCTATCACAAGAGCCTTTTATTTCGTCTCCAACAATGTTTTATAAGAAAGCCATTCTTTTGAACAAGGAAAATTGGATGTCAAAATCGTTTGCTGGCGATTTTGTTTTGAAATACCAAGCACTTGTACATGGCAAAATTGGATATCTTAACGCCATAACAGCGGTGTATAATAGGGGTGTGCCAAATTCGTGGTCAAATCGTAAACTTACAAAACAAGTAATCCGAAAAGAATATAAGGACAATATTCGAGGTCTGAATTTTTTAAGGACAAATATTGATATACCTGATACGTGTTATGAATTTAAAAAACGTCGGTTACGAAAAGCTTATTATCACAAATATGCCTTATTGGAAAACGGATCAAAGCGGGTTTTACGTGCCGTTTTTTTATTACCAAAAATGGGAATCAGATATTTTTTGTCAATCCTGAAATGGACGCTTATTGATGTTTTAAAGGGAACTTTGAGAAAAAGATGAGTGCTCGCGGCATTTTGATATTTGCATCACTTGTATTGTTAAGCTACTTATTTTGGTGGTTAGGTTTTGGTCCTGTTCGTTATTTTATTTACTCAGCGCCTTTAATTTTTGTTGTAGCAGCCCTACAACTTTCAAAATTAGAACGTTTACCAAGTCTTTTGGCATTTGAGCTGTTTATTTTGTTTTCGGTTTTAAGTGTATTTATATTCCGTTTATCACTCGGGAATCTGCAAACCACTTATTTTGTTCTATGTGGCTTTGTTTTATTTTATGCTTTATCGCGGAGTTCCTTTTATAAATCTCTTCAGCACAACAATGCGTTTAGTCGAACTTTATTTTGGGTAGCCTTTTTAACTTTTTTACCAAGGGTGCTGCTTGGGGTTAATATTGATTTATCTGTTTTAGCTCTTTTGACTTCGAGTACATCAGATGCTGAAAGTAATGTTTACGCTTTCATTTTCGGTTTTTTTGTTATTTACAACAGCATTATTAAAGACACGAAGTTTAAATGGCTTTCATTTTTTGCCTTTTTGTTGACGTTCAAAAGGATAGTATTTCTAGCCATTATCACGGCAATTTTTGCACCGAAAATTGAAAAAATCATTGGTCGGAAAAAGTTTGCAGTAATCAGTGCTGTTGGTTTGCTTTTCTACGTTGAGTTTATCTTTAGGCTGGTTGATGGCAGGTTCGATTATATAACGAAATATTTGGGTGGCGATATTAGTATTGGTGAACTTACCCAGGGAAGAACGTATATCTATTCTTCAATAATGCAAGATGAGCTGAGTTTGATGGGATATTTGTTTGGACATGGAGCTGGAGTAGCAAATCAGTTATCGATGGAGTTTGCAAACGAGTTGTTACATAATGACGTGTTAAGATTGTTCTATGATAATGGTGCGGTGTTTTTATTTGTTTTTGTTTACTTATTAATAAAGAAGTCAAACTCATTGGAACTGATTTCCTTTTCCGTTGTTTGTATGCTTACGGACAATGTTTTTAATTATTCATTTTTCATTTTTTTCTTTTTACTTTTCGACTATTTGGTTTTAACGAAACGTCGTTTAGCTCTCAATTGAAGTTACGTTAATGTCTTTATTTCCAGTGTGCATTTTTGCATTCAACAGACCAAAACACATTGAAAAGACGCTAAATGCGCTTTCTAGTAATTTCTTATCCAAGGATACCGACGTGGTCGTATATGTGGATGGACCGCGTTGTGTTGAGGATGAAAAGTCAGTTTCCGAAGTTCGTAGTGTGTTGGATAATTTTGTCGGCTTTCGATCTTTCAAAGTGAAATATCAGTCGCAAAACCTTGGGCTAGCTAGCTCCATTATAGGTGGGGTTACAGAGGTGTTAAGTGATCATGAGGCTGTGATTGTGCTGGAAGATGATTTGATTACGCAGCCTAATTTCCTGAACTATATGAATGATGCTTTACGGTTTTATGCTAATGCTGATAAAATATCTACTATATGTGGTTTTTCACATGATTTGCCAGAATTAGAATTTTGGAGTGATGATATTTATTTCGGTTACCGACCATCTTCATGGGGATGGGGCACTTGGAAAAAGGAATGGTTCGAAATGGTTTGGGAACACAATCATTATAAACGGATTATAAAGAATCCGATCAATTGGTTAAAGTTATTTCGTGGAGGAAGTGACGTTCCCCAAATGTTAATTAATCAACTCACTGGCAAAATAAATTCATGGGCGATCCGGTGGACCTCTTCGCAAATGATGGCTGAAAAGCTTGCTGTTTTCCCTAGAAAGTCTTTGGTTTTAAACGACGGAATTGGGGAATTGGCAACAAATACTAAACGCAGTTTAAGGTTCACAACAAATTTGGATCAATCTAACCGGGTTAATTTTAATTTTTTGGCGCATCCAAAAGTTGATAAATCATTAATGCGATCATTTCGTAATAAATACTCGATTCTATCAAGACTAAGAGATAAAATTATTTGATGCGTATTTTATTTGCTCTTCAACTTCCTCCTCCTGTACACGGTTCATCCGTTGTAGGGAAGTTGATACAGGAAAAATTTTCAAGGCGTTCAGATATAGCATCTTCATTTGTTGATATTGGTATATCGAAAAATGCCTCAGACATTGGTAAATTTGGTTTATTAAAATTATGGCGCATCGGAGTTGTTATTTGGACTTTACTGATTCGCTTCCTGTCATTTAGACCCGATCGCGTTTATTATGCGCCAACGCTTACTGGTTTTGGGTTTCAAAAAGATTTCATAAATGTTTTATTGATTAAATTTTTATTGAAGCGCGAAGGTCAAATTTACTTGCATTTACATAATCGAGGCATTTCTGAATTAGGTGAAATCAGTTCCGTAAAGCGAAGGATGTATGTCTATTTCTTTAAGTCTGTTAAGGTTATACTCTTAAGCAATCATTTGTATAATGACATAAAGGACTTTGTTAGTGTAGATCAAATAGTTGTTTTGCCAAATGGAACTAAAGATTTGCTGCCTACGGCCGAAAAGGGTTTTTCCAAGAGTGGCACTCAGCCCATGCAAATTGGGTATTTATCGAATTTGATAATTTCCAAAGGTGTATTGCTACTCTTAGATGTTTTAAAGGAACTTCATAAGAACGATTACAAGTTTAATTGTACTATTGCGGGGAATGAATCGGAGTTAACACACGTTACTTTAGACTCAGAGATAAAGAAGCGTGGTTTAGCGGATGTAGTACATTATATTGGGTCTGTTCAGGGAGAAAGAAAGACTTTATTCTTCAAAAATCTTGATGTTTTTGTATTCCCGACCAAATATCCATTAGAATGTATGCCGTTGGTGTTAATAGAAGCCGCATCCTGTGGTTTGCCTTTAATATGCTCTGATTTAGGAGGTATACCAGACATAGTAGACAAATCAAATGGTTTCCTAATAGAAGTTAATCAACTTACCGAAGGAGTTTATAATGCTTTGTGTCAATTATATGATAGCCCAAGACTAGTGTATGAATTAGGCAGTAATAGCAGAAAAGTTTATGAAGAAAAGTTCACAGAGGAAATTTTTACCAGGAATATTTATGACATTTTAACTTACCCGTAGTTATGAGGAAGTTTTTTGGTGTAGCATTAGAATTTAATCACGTTCTTTTTTTTCAAAGAGTTGCAGATTTTTGCAAAATTAAGCAAGCTGCTTATATCTGTGTTGTCGATGCCAATGTGCTCACCATGGCTCGCAATAATGAAGAATATCGTGAAGTAGTGAATGCGGCAGATGTGAATACATGTGATGGCAGTTCAATAGCTTGGTTTGCTAGTATGATTTATGGTGAAAAATACAGAGCGTTGAATGGCCCAGATATTTTTGACACACTTATTAAGGACACTAAATATAAACATGTCCTGTTAGGAAGTACAGAAGAAACGATATCAAAAATTTGGAATAAAATGCAGATTTTGGGCCTCGATACCAAAGCAATTGTACACTACGATGTCCCGTTTTTGTCTGTTGATCAATTTGATTATGCGAAAATCGCCAATGATTTGAATGAATTAGAAGCAGATATCATTTGGGTTTCGCTCGGCGCTCCAAAACAAGAGCTATTTATGCACCGTTTAAAGCCATTTTTAAAAAGTGGCGTTATGTTTGGGATTGGTGCGGCATTCAATTTTTATGTTGGAGAAATCAAAATGGCAAAAGCTAGGTTTTTCGGTTTAAGATTTATTTGGATAAATCGTATCATGACGGATCCGATAAGGTTATCAAAACGCTTGGGACCGTACTTATTTGAAATTCCAAAAATGATCTGGGGAGAGCTAAAATTAAAGCGATTGAATAATGGCTAATTATCTAGCTATTTCCGGTACAACTGGCTTTTTAGGTAGCTATTGTACAAAGCATTTGGAGGTCTTTGGGTTGTCGCATACCCCAATAAATTTACGTATGCCATTACCCGAAAAATTGAGCGATGAGGTAACGGTTGTAATGCATTTAGCGGGCAAAGCCCACGACCTCAAAAAAGTAGCAGGTCCTGAGGAATACTTTCAGGTAAATACTGAACTCACAAAGCGGCTTTTTGAAGTCTTTTTACGGTCAGAGGCATGCATATTTATCTATGTAAGTAGTGTAAAGGCCATTGCCGATTCCGTTCAGGGTGATACTTTGTTGGAATCTGATGATCCTCAACCCTTAACCCCGTATGGCAAAAGTAAATTGGCAGCAGAGCAATATTTGCAGACGCAAATCCTGCCGGAGGGCAAGCAATTGTATATACTACGACCTTGTATGATCCATGGCCCTGGCAATAAGGGCAATTTGAATTTGCTATATAAACTCGTTAAGAAAGGAATACCCTGGCCTTTGGGCGCCTTTGAAAACAAGCGATCATTTTTATCGGTAGATAATTTTTGCTTTGTGATTGATGAAATTTTGGGTGGGAGTTTGCCCCCGGGCGTATATAATTTGGCCGATTCGGAGCCGTTGGCTACCAATGAGGTCATTTGCATTATTGCAGCAGGCATGGGTAAACGTGCCGCTATATGGTCGATACCTAAAAGCTGGATGAGCCTAATTGCCAAAATGGGGGATGTGTTTCGCTTACCACTGAATACGGAGCGCTTACAAAAACTTACTGAAAACTACGTAGTGAGTAACCAGAAATTGGTCGAAGCTTTAGGAAAACCTTTGCCTGTAGAAGCCCGATTGGGCATGATGAAAACAATCAAATCTTTTGAAAAAAGCTAGCATGGTTTATTTAACAGTTACCGCCCACCCCGACGATGAGATTTTAGGCTTTGGAGGCAGTACCGCCGTACTAACAGCCAGCGGCCACCAGGTGCACAACCTCATTTTATCCGGCGATGTAGAAGCGCGTAGGCACCGTCCGGATGTAGAAGCCTTGAAGGCACACACCAACAAGGCGCAACAAATTGTAGGTGCCGAAGCACCCATTTTGGGGCCATTTCCAAACATCAAGTTCAATAGCATCCCGCATTTAGACTTGGTGCAGTTTATTGAAAAATACATTGAACAAATCGAACCTGATGTAGTGATTACACACCATCCATACGATTTGAATAATGACCATTACCATACGAGCAAAGCTTGTCAGGCGGCTGTACGCTTGTTCCAGCGAAAACCGGTAAAGCCGCTGAAAGCGTTGTACTTTATGGAAGTGCCTTCGAGTACCGATTGGGCCTTTCCGGTTGACGGGCAGCAATTCCGTCCCGATACTTTTATAGAAATTGGAGAAACAGGTTTGGCCAAAAAGCTGGAAGCACTTTACGCCTATGAAGGGGTGATGCGACCGTATCCGCACCCACGCTCTGATGAAGCCATTCGGGCCTTGGCGGTATTGCGCGGAAGTCAGGTGGGGCGTAATCTCTGTGAAGGCTTCCAAACGGCCATGAACGTTATTGAGCCATGAAAATTTATCCGTTGATTAAACGTTTGGGCGACATAGCACTGGCTGTTTTACTGTTGTTGATTTTATCGCCAGTGTACCTGCTTTTGGGACTTATCATCCGAGGGCAAGATGGTGGTCCAGCCATTTTTAAGCAAAAGCGTGTAGGCAGAAACGGTCAAGAATTTCTGTTTTACAAATTCAGAAGCATGCCGGTAAGCACACCCAATGTAGAATCGCGCGAAACCCAAAAGCTGCAAATTACGCCCTTCGGCAAATTCATACGCCGCACCAACCTCGACGAGTTGCCACAGTTTTACAATGTGCTCAAAGGCGATATGAGCTTTATTGGTCCGCGCCCACCCATCCCGGCCCAAAAAGAATTGGTTGAAATGCGCCGAGCCAACGGGGCGTTGGCCTTACAGCCCGGCCTCACCGGTTGGGCCCAGGTAAATGCCTACGACGGCATGCCCCCCGAACAAAAAGCCGCTTTCGATGGCGAATACGCCCAACGCCTCTCACTAGGCTTAGATTTGTTGATTTTGGTAAAAACGGTTGTCTATTTCACCAAAAAACCCCCTACTTACTAAATCCCAAATCGAAATCATAAATCGAAATCATAAATCGAAATCATAAATCCTCCATGCGTATCGCTTTCTGCACCTGCGTCCAAATCGGTCTTTCCTGCATCGAAGCCATCCTTACCGATGGAGGAAAATTTGATTTGTTACTAACCCTACACGACCACAAGTCGAAGAAAAAATCGGGGCGTATTTACTTGGATGAAATCGCTGCAGCAACCCATACGCCACTGTACAAGCTAAATCACATCAACGATGAGGAAGTAGCAGAGGTATTGCGTCAATATGAAATAGATTGGTTGTTTATCATCGGTTGGTCGCAAATTGCTTCTCCTGAAGTCATACAAGTGCCCAAGAAAGGCATCATTGGCGCGCATCCAACCCTTTTGCCCGTGGGGCGTGGACGTGCGGCGGTACCTTGGGCAATCATTAAAGGACTCGATAAAACGGGCGTTACTTTTTTTAAAATGGACGAAGGGGTAGATACCGGCCCGATCTTAGATCAGTTTGAAATACCCTTGAGTTCTTCTGAAACAGCCACGGAGCTTTATGCCAAAGTGAACGAAGCCCATGTGCAATTGATAAAGCAAATTTGGCCTAAACTACAATCAAACAGCATTGTTGGTCAAGTACAGGATGAAAGTCGCGCTTCTTACTGGGAAGGGCGCACGCCAGCCGATGGAGAGCTATTTCCGCACATGAAGGTGGAAGAAGTCGACCGATTGGTACGGGCTACCACGCACCCCTATCCGGGTGCCTTCATCACTGAAAACGACCAAAAATGTATCGTTTGGGCAGGTAAACCGGGTGAATACCAAGGTAAGGTAATTAAGTTTGCCGACGGCCTTTACACCGCAATCGAATTCGAATATGCCTGAACTGCTTTTGCACGGTTTCGGAGGCCACGGCCAGGTAGTCCAAACGGCTTTACCGCCTGATTGGAAAATAGTTGGTTTTTTCGATAAACAATTGCCGCACGATTGGGCTGGGGATATACCTTATTTGGGGGTATATGATCCAACGGTATTGCCGGAATTCCCCTTGCTAATCACCATTGGCGACAATGCCCTTCGCGAAAGTTTGGTAGCCAAGGCGGGCCACAGCTTCGCGAATTGCATTAGTCCGGAAGCTTTTTGTGCACCCAAAGTCCCCATAGGTGAGGGTACGGTAATCTTGCAACAAGCGGTTGTGCAGGCCAGAGCGAGTATAGGACGACATGTGATTGTTAACGCCGGTGCGGTAGTTGATCATGATGCGGAGGTAGGCGATTTTGTACATATTGGGCCTGGTGCGGTGGTTGCTTCTTTAAGCAAGATTGGAAATTCATGTTTCATTGGTGCCGGTGCGATAATCCCCAGCCGATGCATGGTACCTGATGGCACCATCCTGCCACCCGGAATGGTATATCAGCCATTTACCTGAGCTGAACTATGCCACAGCTTCGTAATACTGAGTTGATGTGCTATCCAACATTGTGTGTGTGTAATCATAGATAAACCCCATGGGTTATTAGTCTTAAACGTATGAAAATAAAAATCATCAAACCCCTACTTTGGGATTACCAACTCAACGATCTTGAAATTAAAGCCATTTACAAGGGGCGCTTAGTGGTTGGTGGCATGGATGAGTTTAAGCTCAAAGCTAGGATACTAAATTCTTACAATTGGTACACCTTGGTAAAGGAGTTGGGATGGCATGAGGCCAAATCGCTCCTAAAGCCCGAAATCATACGCTTTATACACCCACAGGGGCTTAAGAAAAGCTATTTAGATGCAGCCCGAATTTTACAACGATAAACTTTATCCCCTTCAAGATAAGGTGCTGAAGCTGTTGGAAGAAACGGACAACAGTTTTTATTTGACCGGTGGAACGGCTCTCAGCAGGGCTTGGCTACATCATCGTTATTCAGACGATTTAGACTTCTTTTTAAACTACGACAGCAGCTTCAATCAGCAAGTACAGCGGGTTTTTCAAGCGTTAGAAGGAGCATTTGGCAACAAAATTCAACGCCTAATCGACACTTCCGGCTTTCACCGCTGGCTCCTGCACATGGATGAGGTGGCATTGAAGCTGGAATTTATCAACGATGTGGCCTTTCGACACGGAAAGCCGATAGCGACCGAGCTTTTTTCAAGAACTGATACTGTTGAGAATATTGCGAGTAATAAGCTTTCTGCACTAAGCAGGCAAGAACCTAAAGACATGGCCGATTTGCTCTACATAGAAAAGCACTTTGCGCCCTACTGGCCCGGTTTAGTTGAGCAGGCCAAGCAAAAGGATATGAGCGTCAATGAAATTGAACTGGCAGCGACCATCTACAACTATCCGATAGCTAATTTGCAAGCGGTACGTTGGGTGGCAGCACCTGATTTACAAGAATGCCAAGCCCTCGCAAATGAGCTGGCGCAAAAAATCTTAATACCAACGTAAATTCAGGCCAAGCAATCCATTTTGTTTAGTTAACGAATCATAGAGTTAATTGAAATATGCTGGTCCAGACGGCTCTTTCTGTGAAATTCCCCAAGCGTTTCGGGCGGGACAGAGAAGTGTGTAGCAAAGCCCTTTTGATTTTTTCTCCTGCCGGTTTGTCGCACATCCTATCCGCGTTCTGTGGTAAATAACCACCGAATACTTACCCCGCTAAAATCAACCGATGCGGATATACGCCGTACGCAAAGACAAGCCTACTAATTAGCATGCCGAACCTAGCAGCGCGATTAACGGAAGCTTTGTTTGCAGAAGCCGTTACACTACCCCATACGGATATTCAATCAGTAGTAATACGAGGCTGTTGGGTAAGTTTGCCGCATTTGTCGTACGCGCAATGGCCGCCACATACCTGCCTCAACGAAAAGCGGCCTGATGTCGGAGGGAACCACAACTGTCATTTTCGAGGCACGCAGCTTGGCTTGCAAAACCCCTATAAAGTGGCATCTTGGTTATACTTGAAGCCAAAGTTCAAGTTTTCAGGCGCACTTCAAAAGAAAATCAATCGCTCAAAGCAGCAAGCCTTTCAATGTAGTGTAGGAGGAGCAGCTTTGCTCAATGAATTTTGGTCGGTATATGCGCGCCACATCCACCGCTTGGGGAGCTTACCACTGCCTAAGCGGTTTTTTCATGTATTGCTACAAGGTTTTGACGAAGGTTTTGCCGAAATATTTGTACTTCGGTACCAGGGCAAAACGGTGGGGGGCGCATGCAATCTCTTCGTGGCAGGTTTTTACGAAAATGCATGGTTTGCTACCGATAGCGGTTCTCAAAAGCTTGGCGCCAGCTATTTTTTGCACGATCAAATGATTAGCCGAGCTATTGAATTATCCGCTGAAGTATACAGCTTTGGCCGAAGTAGTCCACAATCGGGCGTGCATCAGTTCAAGCGGCAGTGGGGCACCACTGACATCCCTTTGGCATGGTATCGAAATGGTCAATTGATCACCGAAAATCCGCACCCTTTGCGTCCCTTAGGTAAGTTATTGAAATACCTGCCTTTCCCTTTGGTAGCACTATTAGGCAACTGGGCCTTCAAACGTATTTATTGACCACCATGGCAAAAGCGGCTACCCTCCACTTGCTCACCTTCGACCTTGAAGAGTGGTTTTATTTGCATTCGGCCGATGCGGGTTTTGATGCTGCCCGGCATTGGGATACCGAATCTTGGCGTGCCGAGTCAATTTTGCTAAACATCCTCGACCTCCTCAAGCAATACCAAGCCACGGCAACCTTTTTTTGCATGGGAGAATTTGCACGGAAATATCCCGATTTAATCAAGCGAATCGCAGCAGCCGGGCATGAAATAGGTGCCCATTCCGACCAACACCAATATGCGTGTTTTCAAAACATGCAGCTTTTTGAAGCCGATTTAATTCAAAACATCAACACCCTCAAAAGTATTACAGACCAACCCGTGTTAAGCTACCGGACCCCGGCGTACAGTGTCGATACCTTACAAAATAAATATCAAACGATATTAAAGCAACAGGGTATTTTGTTTGATAGCTCCGCAAAAGCCGGTTTTCTTAGTGTGTTGGGAAAACTTCCCAACCGCCCCTTTAGCATAGGTAATCAATCGAACCGATATTTTTTTCCGGTGAGTACGTTACAATTCTTACCAAGCTGGCCCTATGGTGGAAGTGGTTTTTTTCGCTTACTTCCCCAATGGCTCGTGAATCAGCAGTTGAATCGCCCGGGCTATCACATGCTGTATTTTCATCCGCGCGATTTTGACCCGGCCATGTACCATTTGCCCAAGCAGTTGTGGCTGCGATGGAAGTACGGCCTGGGCACCAAGGCTATGCTCGGTAGGTTAGAAGCCATGTTAAGGCGCTATCCCATGTACAGCATCGAAAAAGGCATGCAAACCCCTGCCTTCAAACAACTTATCCAAAACCAACATGTGGCTTGAAAACCGACTTCCGGCGAAGTTTCGCAAAGCTGCCCCGTATGCCTTTGTTATAGAAATCGCTTTATTCATGGTGATTACTTATGGGTTTCATGAATTGTGGTGGTTTTTTGCAACTGAGATTAAAAGCACTGTTTTTATCCAGTTAAGCGCCGATTATTTAGCCGATATGGTATATCAGGCTTCTTATTGGGTGAATAAAAGCATATTCGGCCTGCAGATGACCGAAGAAGGCTGGAACGTCATGCGTTTTGCCAACAACAAGGCCTTGCTCGTGGCCGAAAGTTGTTCGGGCCTCAAACAGTTTTTTCAGGTAGCAGTACTGTTTTTGCTTTATCCGGGCCCATGGCGCCACAAGCTATGGTTTATACCCCTTGGTTTTATCGCCATTCACCTCACCAACATTGTCCGGGTGGTTTTTTTATCGCTCTGGATGGCTCATGATGTGCCCTATTGGGATTTTGCCCACGATTGGATCATGCGTCCCATGTATTACATTGTTATTTTTGCCTTGTGGTACCTGTGGAATGAATATTTTTACCGCAAGAATTTATCAATAGTTAAATAAGCGAATCAAGCTAAACATGAAAAAAGCGCTCATTACCGGCATTACCGGTCAAGACGGGGCCTATTTGGCCGAACTCCTCCTTTCAAAAGGCTACGAAGTGCATGGGACCAAACGCCGTGCATCTCTTTTTAATACCGATCGTATCGATCATTTGTATCAGGATCCACATGAACAAGACCTTCGGCTTAAATTGCATTATGCCGATTTAACCGACAGCACCAATTTGATCAGGATCATCGGCGAAATTCGTCCCGATGAAATTTACAACCTGGCGGCCATGAGCCATGTAAAAGTGAGCTTCGAAACGCCCGAATACACGGCCAACGCCGATGGAATTGGTACTTTACGTATTCTCGAGGCCATTCGGTTGCTCGATTTAACCGAAAAAACCAAAGTATATCAAGCCTCTACTTCTGAATTGTACGGATTGGTCCAAGAAGTGCCTCAAAGTGAAACAACACCTTTTTATCCGCGCTCGCCTTATGGTGTGGCTAAAATGTATGCCTATTGGATCACCGTGAATTACCGGGAGGCTTACAACATGTTCGCATGTAATGGCATTTTGTTCAATCACGAATCGCCTTTGCGTGGAGAAACCTTTGTAACTCGTAAAATCACCCGCGCTGCCAGTAAAATTGCCTTGGGCATGCAAGACAAACTTTATTTAGGCAACCTCGATGCCCAGCGCGATTGGGGCCATGCCAAAGATTATGTAGAAGCCATGTGGCTCATCCTGCAGCAAGAAAAGCCTGAAGATTTTGTGATTGCTACCGGCGTAACCACCTATGTACGCGATTTTGTAAAAATGGCCTTTGCCGAGGTTGGTGTGAGCATAGCGTTTAGAGGCACAGGTGTGGATGAAGAAGGCTATGTAGCAGCCATCGACGGTGCCAAATGGGAAAGCCTGGAGATAAAGAATAAAGCCTTGAAACCCGGGGAAGTTGTTGTGAAGGTAGATCCGCGCTATTTCCGCCCAACCGAAGTTGACTTACTGATTGGGGATCCGACCAAATCAAACACGGTGCTTGGCTGGAAACCAAAACATACCCTCGCCGATTTGATCCGCGACATGATGCAAAGCGATTTAAAACTCATGAAAAAGCAACGGTTTTTAGCCGAAGGAGGCTATGAGGTGCTGGCGCAGCATGAGTGATTTTAGATTTTAGATTTCGGATTTAAGATTTAAGATGCTTTTTGATTGCGTTTTGTGGTTTTGAGCGTCGTATATAAAATAGCAATCAACTCGTTGCACTCTGTTATTAGGCCATCAAGCAGGGCATGATTGTCACACAACTCGCTTTTGTGTATAATCCTGAGGTTATTGTGTGTTTCTCTCAATTCTTTTAGAGCAACAATTAGCTTATGTATAAAATCTCGAGTTGATTCGGCTCCTATTGCTTCACCATAGTGCAATGCAGGGGATCCACCCGATCGCAGCACTTGATTACAAAAATATTGGCCAGCAGGGCTCGCGTCGATATGTTTGGTAATTTTTACAATCCCTACCGAAAAATCAATTAATCGGTTCTCAAGAATTTGTCTGTTCATAATCTTCAAAATAAAGTATACCGGCATTATAAGTCAATCATTTGCAAAAAGTTGCGTTAAACACAACAATTAACAATCAAAGACGCATTCAACATGACCTCCAATACCCAATCATCAAATTTCGGAAATCCTAAATCTGAAATCGCCCATCCTAAATCTGAAATCATACATCCTCAATCAAAAATCTACATCGCTGGTCACAACGGCATGGTCGGCTCTGCCATCCATCGTGCTCTCATGAAGCGTGGCCACCAAAACTTTGTGTTTCGCAGCAGCAAGGAGCTCGATTTGCGCAATCAACAGGCCGTAGCCGACTTTTTTGCAGCCGAAAAACCCGACTATGTATTTCTGGCAGCAGCCAAAGTAGGCGGCATTCACGCGAATAATGTGTATCGCGCTGAGTTTTTGTACGACAACCTGATGATTCAAAACAACGTCATCCACCAGAGTTATGTGCATGGCGTTAAAAAGCTGTTGTTCCTGGGCTCCAGCTGTATATACCCCAAATTGGCGCCACAGCCCCTGGTAGAAGAAAGTCTGCTTACCGGCCTGCTCGAACCCACCAACGAGCCGTATGCCATTGCCAAAATTGCGGGCATCAAACTGTGCGATGCCTACCGGGCCCAGTATGGCTGCAATTTTACCAGCATCATGCCCACCAATTTGTACGGGCCTAACGACAATTACGATTTACAAAACAGCCATGTGCTGCCCGCCCTCATCCGCAAATTCCACGAAGCCAAGGCCAGTGGGGCCGAGGAAGTCGAAATTTGGGGCACCGGAAAACCCATGCGTGAGTTTTTGTACGT
>JBKBSO010000011.1:0-129675 GCA_046291695.1 Bacteroidia bacterium | reverse complement strand
CATCTAAGTGCGAAACTCGCCTCAAGATGAGTCTTCCATTGAGAGTCGTAGCAGACTACTACGTTGATAGGCTACAGGTGTAAGGTGTGTGAGCATTTTAGCCGAGTAGTACTAATAGCTCGATTACTTTATCGCCAGTAGGTTTTTCCTACCCGCTTAGTTGTTCTCTTTACATGATGTTAAAATTTACAGTTGCAAGATGTGCAACTGCACCGAATACCAATGGTGATTATAGCGTGGGTGAACACCTCTTCCCTTTCCGAACAGAGTAGTTAAGCCCCACAGCGTCGATGGTACTGCAGTAAAATGTGGAAGAGTAGATCGTTGCCAGTCTGGTACAATGCCCCGGTTATCGTATGATAATCGGGGTTTTTTGTTTTTAGCGGGTGGCAGGTGCGCTCGAAAGGTGATAGATCCTGCTCTTCGAAAGCCTGCGAGATCGGCGGGAAACCTTAGAAAGGTGCGTTAAGCGCGGTAAAGACCTTCAAACCGACCCATTAAAAATCCCCTGTTAATGCTGAAAGCGTACAAATTGTTGGTAAGTGATGTACTTTAGGATGTAAAATTGATCGCTAGATGAACGCCAGCTAAGGGTTGAAAGCGTTCATATGGATGTCATGCCTTCCTTTTTCGAAGGCCAATTGAATGCTTTGATGTTAAGGTTGGATGTTATATTGATACTCCTGACGATGCTTCAAATCGACATGACTACTGTCACTGAAGGGAATCCCGTCGATGGTTCCATGGATACTGATGAAATTGGGTTGATTGAATTTGAGTGGCCCCCAATATTTAACTGACCTGGGTATGTTATTTATGGTAAATGAGGTAGTTGGAAATTGCCATTCATTTATTTTGCCCATGAGCAGCGCTGTGCGAGGATTTTCATAGGTAGGGAAATTAAATTGTACAATTACTACAGGTATTACGGTGTCTAAAATTTGAATTGGAACCTTAGGATCTAGATCATCAAGCTGAAAAGTGAATAGATTATTATTGAGTTTATAGCGGTACGTTTGGTAATCTGGGTCGATAAGTCTTAAAGCGTATCCAAGGGTCTTGTGATTTAGCTTATCCTTTGGTACAAAAAACTTAAATTGACCGGTGGCATCGGTTTGATAACGCAAAAGCGTATCGTCGAATAGGGAATAGTATGTATTCCAAACAAGGGCAAGTTGTGTTTTCGCAGCACCTGGATTATTCAGGTTGTCCCATAGCTGACCTTCAAAAACGAAGCAATTGCCATTAGCACATTCATTTACAGGCTCCTTAGTGCATCCATACAACAGATATGTTAGCAATACCAAAAAAGGAATCTTACTGTTCATAGAAGCTTGTTTTATGATTCGAAATATAACAACTAAATGAGTAATGAGGAATTTTCTTCAAGTACGAGAATGTACGTGGTTTACGGGTAATTGTCCATTGGTTTAAGTTTTTGTGTATTCTTGCTCTTTAACAAGGGTAAAAAAAACCGCCTCCCAAACGGGAGACGGTCTATTGAGATGAAAGTTTGGCTTAATTATCTGCTGATAATTAACTGACGGCTTGTCATTTCGCTTCCATTGTGAATGCGAATCATATACAATCCAGCGGCCCAACTATTGGTTTCGAGTTTTACAGCTCCTGATGTTGCAGCATCTTCTACTACACGATGAATAACTTTTCCGAAAGCATCATACACTTCAACATACAGCTTGCTGTATTGCTCAAATTCATAAGCAATGTATGCTTCGTTGTTAGCAGGGTTTGGATACAAGCGAATAGCGCGATCAAATGCACCTGCTTCGAATACACTTACGCCACAAGCTTCGCAACGACCAAAACATACCAATGGGGTGGTGATCGCCGTAGTGTCAACCACAACAAAGCGGTTGCCATTTTGGGCACATGCCGCAGGTACTGACTCGTCAAAACCTGGTCCCCACTGATTGCCGTTGATGAACTTAAACTCATAAGTAGAATCAACAGGCAGGTTTACAGTTACTGACCAAATACCATTGCCTTGGTCCGTCATTGGCGTGCCAGATGGATTCCAGCCTTGGAAGTTGCCTGCAATGTGTATGCCATCAGTCGAAACTGTCTCACGACTCATATCTACCTGGAAGGTAACACCTACCAAGGTAACTCCAGCCTGACTAATACTTACGTTGTCTAATGCAAATCCGTCGCCTTGGGTGCCATTGTCGTTTTGGCGGAAGGCAATAATTACATTTGACTGACCAGCCTGAGCATTCAAACTGATGCTGTGACTTCCCCAAGCAGCGGTGCCCGTTGCCGTGAGCGAATCAATTACCGTGAAGGTAGTACCATTGGTTGATACCAGCACAGTTCCTTGTGAACCAACATTGCCTGGCAGGTAATAATCGAAGCTGAGCTCGAGGTTGTCGCTAGCGTTAAAGCTCGACAAGTCGAGGCTTGGCATGAACAGACGATCGTCGCCTGCATCGCAGTTACAATCATTGGCATTGCTGGCTACAACGTTGTTCGGGCGTGTAGGTATGGTGAAACCAGTTGAGCTTAAAGCTGTAGTGGTACCCCACTGCCATCCGTCAGAGCCTGTATTCTGGCTTGTCGTCCAGTTACACGGCAATGCTGTAGCAAAGTTTTCCACTAGCGGAATGCTGGTAGGAGCAGGTGTAGAAATGGTTACCTCTGCATTTTCAGTAGGGCCCGAGCAAATCGGACTTACTTTCCAATCGAACATGTAATATACGCGTGTAAGATTGCCTGTGCTTGTTGGTCCAAGCCAGGCGCTATCAATACTGAAGAAAGTACCTGCCGTGTAAGGATATACAGCACCACCTGTTGATCGCCAAAGGTCACCACCTCCACTGAAGGTGAGGTTAACATAATAGCGACCAGGAGAAATGGCCATACCAACAGGAATTTGAATGTCCTGATTCGTGCCATTTACACTATACGGTGCAGTCTGAATGATGCGAGCAGTAGAATCCTCTGTTGGGTTGGCATTCCACACACGGATTGTACCATTCACGGCACCATTAACACGCAAAGTAACCGAATCCCATACCATATCATCATTTACAGTTATATACATCCCATTTGAGAAGTTACCAAAACCACCTGTATTTATGCTGGTAGGAGGTCCAGGACTAAAGGGAACCACAGTAGATCTTTTTGCATCCTGCGCGGTGTAAGTAAATGGGGCATTGTGCACGTCAGTAGTAAATGCCCCCCCTGTACCTCTAATGGCACCAGAAGTATCTCGCCAGATTACAAAGGCATCTGGGTCACCAGCAACGGCGGTGAGCTGGGTGGTACCTGTGCCACAAACTACGCCATCCGTAGTAATGGGGCTGGTGGTTACGGGACAAGGGTTAACCGTCGGCAGAATTACCTCAACGCGGAAGGTGTCGGTAATTATTCCGCAAATGGTTTGATAAGTAGCAACATAATCAAAGATGCCTCCAGAGTTAAACGGCCCTGCGACCAATTCGGTAAGGGTATCTACCACAACACCGTTCAGGGTCCAACTAAAGCCGGGTGTGGAAATAGGTGCTTGGAAGTTTACACCGTCATTGAGCTCATTTGGGTCTTGAGGTGAAACGCCAGAGTTAATCCAATTGGTGGCATCTTTAGTATAAGGGCCTGCTAAGCGGTTACCTGAACTGCTCACAGCAGGAGTAATGCCCGACCAATGGGTTGAGTCAACACCCGATGTAGAATCAAATGTAAAGTTTCCGTATACTACAGCATCTATAATGTTGCCTAAGGAGTCTTTAATTATTCGACCTACTGGTGTGGTAGAACCCCATGTGCTTGTGAAAGTGCCATTGCCGTGATAATAAAAATCAGCCGGGCTAGGAACGCTACTGCCCAATTGGCCTACAGCAACAACCGCAGTTCCGTTCGGGCCAATAAGTGTTCCGCTTGGGAAGGTATGCGTACCAGCTAATCCAGAGGCGTTCCATTGTTCTAATACGTAACCACCCAGATCAGCTCCTGGAGCCCAAGTGATTTCAATATAATCATCGGCAATCAAATAAGATGGCCATCCATTTACGGGTGCACCGGTACCAGTTTTAAAATGGCAAATTTCTGTTATGAAGGGTTCTCCGGCAGCAGGCATAAGGCGTGATGATGCCTGAGAAACAGCGACTGAAGCAGTGTCGATAATCGTTGCACTCGCAGGAATAGCATTGATGAGCTTGCGGATCTCAAGGGTTATATCTGAAATACTGTCGTTGGAAGCAACTAAATTAAATCCGTTTGGTGCGATGTGAGCAGATAAACTGTAGGTGCCAGGTCCATTCATATTCACCCCACCAAAGCGTAGTATTAAGGTATCTCCTGGGTTTAATGTGCCATTGTTCACGGTCAAATTACCAGATGAGTTAAATGGTCCGGTTACTGACCAACTTAAGATGAGGGTATCAGTAGCAAAGTTTAAGCTGGAACCGAGAACGTTTTGTACCCAAATTGTGGCAGTATCGTTGCTGGAGTAGCAAAGGTCGCGCTCAAGTATGGCGCCAATGAGTGCTAGATCGCTGGCTACTGCCGTAAATTCAATCGCTCCGGCATCAGGTGTGGTGGTTGAACGTGTATTCCCGTTTAAGTCAGTAGTGATACCAACAGCAGCTCCTATATTGTCAACGGCAGTGCTTAATGGTGTAATATCGCCATTAGCTGTGTTTGTGAATACCGGGTTAGCAGCTACACTGTTCTGGTCGAAGGCATTGGTGTTTACCAATTGCCAATCGGCTAAGCTAAGGTGATTCGTTATTCCTAAACGCGCAGTTACCTTTGTTCCACCGGGGCTTTGATTCCAAAATACATTGTTGTCGGAAACAGAGGGCACTGCACTGGTGTTTGATGACCAAATGTGGTATTGGTTGCCACTAGAGCCGTTATCAATATAAAATATATTATTCCTGAGCTCAATGTTCGAATAATTCGAAGTGGTGTAGAAGTTGGCAATGTTGCTTGAGCCTGTGTGGCCCAAATGATCTAAAATGATAGAATTGTGGTAGATCCGATAGTTGTCGCTAACACCGATGAAGTAAATGCCATATTGCGTACCATTGCTGTTGATATTGTAAACAGCATTGTTGCTTATTATAAATGGATTGGTAGCATCGGCACTTGCTGCTGAACCGTAAATTGGATAGGCCAGACTGGTAGTTGAACCTGCGGTAGCATTGTCATGAATTTTATTGGCATTAAACACACTTCCCGTGAAATCTCCAAATAGTGCAAATCCGTAAAACGAACTTAAACTGGTTTGCGTAATCCTGGAAATATCATTATTGGAAAAGGAAGAGTTGTTTAACCCCCTTAAATAAGCGCCGTAAAGGTAAAAGTCTTCGAAAACGTTGTTCTCTATGACATTGCTATCAGAAAAGGGCGCTGCGGAGGGACCATTCAATGCAATCCCATAGTAACCTCCGATAAAGGTAGAATTGGTCACCCGGAAATGGCTGGCAGAAAGTCCTATCGTGGTGGCAGCAGTAGGGCTATTGCTGCCTACAATGCCAGCAAAACTGGTTGAAGTGGATACTGTTGAGCTTTCGAAGCGGCAATTATCAAAACTTACAAAGTTTGATTCATTCATCAGTTGAACACAATAGCCGAATTCTCCAGTACCTGACCCCAAAGCTCTGATCGTAAGATTGTTGAAGCTCCAGTAAGAGGATGCGTCTAGTTTTAGGGTTGCTCTTTCGTTCCCATTGGTTGATAAAAATTCCAATACTGCACCATTACCATTTACAGTAATGGTATTGGTAGCACTTGCCCCTGATACTGCTCCAGCGATAACTTGCCCGTTGTATGGCCCTGAACCTGCTGCTACGTTGATGGTCACCGGACCCGAAATACCCACACAACCAATCGTGTTTAATGCCATTGCCAGGTCGGTAAAGTTCGTGGCCGAGAGAGGAAGGTTAGGGTCTACCGTTATAATTCCTGAAAAAGCCGGACCTAATATGGTAACGAGCTGAGGAGTTGAAAAGGAAGATTGACCACTACAAGTTACTTCACAACGATACCAGGTATTTGAGCTGGGTGTTACAATGGTTGAAGGGGCGGTTTCTCCTGTGATGTTTGTCCAAGTTACATTATCAGAAGAGCTTTGCCATTGAAAAGTTTGACCTGTTCCAAAAGATGCTCCAGACAGACTTGCTGTAGTGCTTGTTCCCGGACATAAAAGCGAATCACCAACAGTGGTGGTTCCGGCGATTGGAGGAGCCGTACATGGTACGGCGGGTATCAAGGTTACAGAGCCGGTAAACCAGCGCGGATTATTGGCAGGATTGGTAAATGATCCGCCGTATCCAATATTTTGGCTGTTGATTTGATGGTCTCCAGAATGTAAGGATAAACCTCCTACGGTAAAGGTGCTTGGAGCTGGTACCGGGCTGGCTCCACTATAACGTATGCCCGTGCTCGATTGTACAGCGTAGCGAGTCACGCTGTTCGCTGGTACAATGATGCTCAGGTTAGTGAAGGTTGGATAGTAATCGTTAGTCGGAACTGCAATAGGACCTCCTGTAGCAACGCTTGTCCAAGCCGGCGCAGCTATACTTGGTAAGCCGGAAATATCCGTGGTTGAACTCCACAATTCTACCAAGGTATTGCTGTTTGCTGTCTGCCAAAAAACATCAATATTGGTTATGAGATAGGCAATCGAATCGGTATTCTCAATAACGAAGGTTACTGCCGAATTACCTGTAACACCATTACCACCGGTGTAATTGGTGCCAGTGGCGGTGTTTAAAACAATTTGGGCCTGACTATTAACAGCCAAACCACCAATAAGCATCAAACTCAGTAAAGCGCTGTGCCACACAGAACTAAACTGTTTTTTGATGCCCTGAGTGTTTGTTGACGAAAGCGTTCGCCACGCAGTTTTCATAAAAATTTGCATCACAAAAGGTTTTAGTTGAACATATGAACTTGAAATTTCCGAATAAATCATGATTTATTCAAGATAAAATGTCAATTAAAATTTATTTTTCGTGATTTATGAAGGGATTATGATTGATTTATCTTGAAATAAATAATTGATATTTATCTGATTTTGTGCTTAAAAATCGAAAAGCACCTGTGCAATTATACGTGATGTAAGACCAGGCCGCTCAAAATTTTGGGTTCAAAACTGGTTGATTTTGGAGGCATGACTTTACCTTGATCGGCTACTTTGAAAATAACTTCTGCTAGTGGTGCTCGGCAAATGAATACCATTGCGGTTTCGGGTTTATGCAGCAAAGCTTTGAATTCTTCCAGCTTAATGCTCATAGGGCCAAATTGTATTCTAGGGTCGGCTTTTGGATCAGTGATATGAAGCAAAGGCGATAGTATTTCATTTTGAAGGATACTCACATCCAAATCAGCAAGGACATCGCTACTCAGACCGGGGTTTTTTGGAATGAGCAGCCAGCTGGCTTGGGCCGTACAAAGTAAAAAATGTTGGGATGGCAAATACTGATAATACATCTGGTCGAGTGAACAGGGTTTCAGCTGGTAGTTTGCTTTTAGTTTATCGAGGAGTTCCCAAAGATCTATGGGGCCTTCGTCATTGAGTATTTGTCGATAAAAAGGATAAATGGTAAGGTTGTTTGCTGCAATAAGTATGCTGAGCATATCCCCGCCTCGAGAATCCTGTTGCACTAATTTTTCGGCAATAGCTGCCCTGTGATGACCATCGGCAATATAGAACGAGTCGATCTGGCCCATACTTTTTTCTATAATGGCCAGATCATCAGGTGATGTGATTTTCCAAATGCTATGATCCGTTGCTTTTCCCGAATGCACATTGAATATTGGTTGAAGCAGTTTGATACGATGTATCAGACTTTCGATTTCACGAATGGGGTGGTAGGTAAGAAATACTGGTGTAGTAAATAAACCTGTCGCTTCGAGAAAGGTGTAAAGTTGCTCAACCCGATCATTGCGGGTGTTTTCATGCTTTCTAATTTTATTGGCAGCAATATCGCCAGCCTCACATAAACCAATAATCCCGGTTTGTTCTATGCCTTTATAGCGGGTATGGTACAAATAGTAGGCAGGCTGATTATCATGAATATAGACGCCTTTGTCTAAGGCTTCGGAAAACAACTTGGCTGATAAAGCACAAGCTTGTTTTAGCGACGATAGTTCTAAATCTGGATTTGCAGCCTCCAGAATATGCTGAAAGGAATACGGGTTGTGGCCTTGAACTACGGTGAATGAATCCCTATTCCAGCACTTATTGGCAGGCAATATCACATCTGCAGCAAAATCTGGATTCGGGATAATCCCCTTAAATGGCTTAAAAGCCGGCATTTTACGAATGAAAAAGCTCGATGATTCTACCCGCCATTTCGAGGCCAATACGTTCCTGAGCCTCTTCGGTGGAGGCGCCAATATGCGGACTTACTGAAATTTTCGGATGATTTAACAAGCGAGCATCAGGTTCAGGTTCATTGGCAAAAACGTCGAGTCCGGCAAAGCGTAATTTACCACTATCGAGCGCCTTGATGAGCGCTTCTTCATCGATAATGCCTCCCCGAGAGCAGTTCATGATGCCGGCACCAGTTTTCATATTATGAATTACTTCCTCGGTGAAGAGGGCTTGTTTGAGGCCTGGCGTATGAATGCTTACAAAATCACTTTGCGCCACTACCTCCTGAAAACTACCCACTTTAACGCCATGCAAGTTTTCAATTTTTGTGGCCATTTCGGCGGTGCTGTACAGCACATCGTACACCACTACCTGCATGCCAATACCTTTGGCAATACGGCCCACTTCCTGACCAATACGGCCGTAACCGATAATGCCCAAGGTTTTGCCGAATAATTCAATGCCTTCGGCATAAGCTTTTTTCAATTTGTTAAATTCAGAGATACCATGTGTAGGCATTTGACGATTGGCGAGGTGCACAAACCTGCATAAACTGAATAAATGGGCAAATACCAGCTCGGCTACCGATATAGAAGATGCTGCAGGGGTATTGATTACCTCAATGCCTTTGGAACGGGCGAAATCGACATCTATATTGTCCATACCAACCCCGGCGCGGCCTATGAATTTAAGATTAGGGCATTTTTCGATGAGCGACTGCCGAACTTTAGTTGCACTCCTCACAATGATTCCATCGAAAGCATTGAGTTTTATTGGCAGTTCTTCCTGTGCAATTTTTGCGGTTACAACTTCGAAACCAGCTTCTTCCAGCATTTTTTTTCCTGCGGCATCGATGCCGTCGTTGGCAAGTATTCTCATATTATCCTAGTGTTTTTTCAAAATGTTGCATTACGTTTACCAAAACCTGCACGCTCTCCATAGGCATGGCGTTATAAATACTTGCCCTGAAACCACCTACTGAACGGTGTCCTTTTAAACCGCTTATGCCTGCTTCTTTGAGGAGTTTATTGAACTGCTCTTCGAGTTCCGGATTTTTTAAGACAAAAGTGGCATTCATATAAGAGCGGTCTTCAGCGGCTGCAGTACCTTTGAATAGGCCATTTCGATCAATTTCGTTGTAAAGCAACTGGGCTTTGGCATTATTTCGAGTTTCTGCCCCTGCAAGTCCTCCATTTTTTTCAACCCACTGCAGGGTAAGCATGCTGGCATAAATTGGAAAAACAGGAGGGGTGTTGTACATGCTCTCGCCCTCTATGTGTATTTGATAATCTAGCATACTGGGGATTTTTCGTCCCGATTTACCAAGGATATCTTTTTTGACAATTACGAGGGTAGCACCGGCAGGTCCCATGTTTTTTTGAGCACCTGCGTAAATCAAGCTGAATTTTGAGGCATCGAATGGTTTGCTGAAGATGTCAGACGACATATCGCAAACCAAAGGCACTTTGCATTCGGGGAATGCCTTCATTTGTGTGCCGTATATGGTGTTGTTTGAAGTGCAGTGGAAATAATCGGCATCTGAAGGAATGTCATATTGCTTGGGAATGTAATTGAAATTCTGAGCTTCGGAGCTGGCAACCACCTGAACATTGCCCATCATTTTTGCTTCCTTAATAGCTTTTTTGGCCCAAACACCAGTATTCAAATAAGCAGCAAAACCATTTGTGCTGAGCAAATTAAAAGGCACCATCGCAAATTGAAGACTCGCTCCTCCCTGGAGGAACAATACTTCGTAACTGTCGTCGAGCTTGAGCAACCGTCGAACCACATTCCGTGCTTCATCCATTACCGCTACAAAATCTTTTCCGCGGTGTGATACTTCAAGGAGCGATAACCCGCTCTGGTTAAAATCGAGAACGGTGGCTGCCGCTTGTTCAATGACTTCACGGGGTAGTATGCCGGGGCCGGCGCTGAAATTGTGGACTTGCTGACTCATGTTTTTTCGGTTGTCGACAAAGTTAGAGATATATGGCAGCAGTCAAAAGCCCAACAGAAATTGCTAACAAATAAATTATCCATGCCTTATTCACATTCGGGTATTTCGCACTTAAATTCGGACGAAAGAATAACCATTACGCCTTAATTTGTACCTTGGCGCTACCATGCAAAAATTATTTGGGTTTATTTTTACACCGCTGTATTTAGTGTGTTTTGGGCTTGTTTTGGTGTTTTTTCAGCCAATTCAATGGTTAATGTTTAACACATTGGGCTATAAGGCTCAGCAGCAAGTGGTGTATGTGATGAATTGGTGCTTGATGCGTTGTATCCATGTGATGGGAGGTCGAATTTGGTTCAAAATAAATGTTTCAAAATTGCCTTCTGGCCGTGTATTGATATTTGCTGCTAATCATCAGAGCATGAATGATATCCCGGCTATGATTTGGTTTTTGCGCAAATTTCGACCTGTTTTTGTTGCTAAACAGGAGTTGTCGAAGGGCATACCGGGTATTTCGTATAACTATAAGTGCGGAGGAGCCGTTGGCATCAATCGCAAGGACTCACAACAGGCCCGGGAGGCCATTGCCATTTTGGGTAAACGAATAGCGGAAACGAAAGAGTCGGTTTGTATTTTTCCGGAAGGTACTCGTTCACGCGATGGTAACCTGCGTAAATTTCAACCCGGCGGCATCAAAGTGCTATTGGAATATAATCACGATGCAGTGATTATACCAATTTACATCCAAAATAGCTGGAAGCTGGTACGTTGGGGATTTAAACCCATTCCATTTGGAATAAACCTTAAGTGGGACATGCTTGAGCCGGTTGATTGCCGAGATAAGTCCGCTGATCAAGCGGTTGAGGAGCTTGAAATGCGCATTCAGCAAGCTGCAAAGGCATCCTGATGCGCTTTTACGTTTCTTTCCAACAAAAAAGAACTTCAATCGTTAACTTTGCTTCAATCAACCTTAAACATATTATGAGAAAGATCGCTTTAGCCACCTTGTTCATCATTTTTTCTGCAACCATGGTTACGCTTGCCCAATTGGCCTTGCCTCAGCCTAGCCCTAAAGCCAGTGTGATGTACACCGTGGGCCTTACCGAAGTAGCAGTTACTTACAGTTCTCCAGCCGTAAATGGTCGCGAAATTTGGGGAAATCTTGTTCCATACAATGAAGTTTGGCGCACTGGCGCAAATACTGCCACCGAAATAAGCTTCAGTACCGATGTGCTGGTTGCTGGTAAGGAGGTAAAGGCCGGGAAATATGCCTTATTTACAATTCCAATGGCTGATAAGTGGACTGTAATCCTCAATAGCAATGCAGGACAATGGGGGTCGACCAACTACAAGAAAGAGCTAGATGTAATACGATTTGAAGTTCAGCCCGAGAAGTTGCAAGATAGCAAGGAGCGGTTGGGCTTTTACATTAACCATGTAAGTGCAGATGAGGCACACGTAGTGATGAAATGGGAAAAACTGAAATTGAAGTTCCCGGTAAATGTCGATTCCAAATCTCAGGCGTTTGCCAGCATCAACAAACATTTTAACAATACGCCTGCTGATTGGTATCCATATGCCAATGCTTGTAATTATTTGCTGGCCAATGGAGGGGATGCAAAAGACGCCTTGATGTATGCCAATCGTGCAACGAGCTTAAATCCCAACCATTTTATGGCCCATTGGGCAAAAGCCAGGGCACATGCCGCTTTGGGTGAGCCTAAAGAAGCCACAGCGGCTGCACAGGCTGCTAAGGCCGCAGGTGAAGCTAGTCCGAGTGGCTGGTATGCCATGAACAAAGCAGAAATAGAAGCCAGCATTGCTTCATGGTCCAAGGAAAAGCCAGCTCGTAAAAAGTAAGATGTTTTTTTTGACACTCAGTAAATACCAAAAAGAGACGCGCATCATCGCGTCTCTTTTATTTATCACGCTCCTCAGTCCGGCATTGTGGGCTCAGCCTAATTTTGGTCCTGTACGTAGCCCATCTTCAGGTGAAATGCTCGAACAGCTTCGGAAAATGCAGGTACTTGGCAAGGTGTTGTATATTGCAGCGCATCCCGACGATGAAAACACACGTATGCTGGCCTGGTTAGCACGCGAAAAAAAGGTAGAAACAGCTTATTTGTCGCTTACCCGGGGAGATGGGGGGCAAAACCTCATTGGTACTGAAGTGCGCGAAGGCTTAGGGCTTATACGTACCCAAGAATTACTAGCTGCGCGAAAAATTGATGGAGCACGACAGTTTTTTACCCGAGCCAATGATTTTGGTTATTCGAAATCGCCCGAAGAGACGTTTACCAAATGGGATAAAGAAGCACTTTTAGCCGATGTGGTTTGGGTAATCCGTAAGTTTCGTCCGGATGTGCTCATTACCCGGTTTAATCCGTTACCATCGCCTACCCATGGTCATCATACGGCCTCGGCGCAATTGGCCCTTGAAGCATTTACGGCTGCTGCCGATCCTACACGTTTTCCCGAACAATTACAGTTCGTAGCGGTTTGGCAGGCAAAACGCATCTATTGGAATACCTCCTGGTGGTTTTACGGTCGTCAAGATTTTGATAAAAAAGGGCTTTTAGCCGTGGATGTTGGAAGCTATAATGCCGTTTTGGGAACTGGTTATGGGGAATTAGCTGCTGCCAGCCGTTCGATGCATAAGAGCCAAGGATTTGGAGCTGCCCGTCAAAGAGGGGAAGAAATAGAATACTTGCAACTGCTTGCCGGCAACGGCGGTAAAAAAGATTTGTTCGAAGACTTGTTGCTCGATTGGCAACGCGTAAAAGGCGGCAGGCCTGTGGCTGATGCACTTAAACAGGCTGAACGCTTGTTTGTGGCCGCCGAACCCTGGAAAATGCTGCCTGCCTTAATTCAGGCAGCAGAATCATTACGTAAACTGGACGAAAAACATCCTGAAACTAAGCATTGGAAATTGCTTAAAACCACACAATTACAACAACTCATAGCCGCTTGTGCAGGTATTTGGAACGATTTTTTAGCTACGAGTTACGAGCTAGCACCCGGCGATTCCGTTCGGCTTGAACTTCGAAGCATTGTGCGTCATCCGGTAGAAGTAGAACTGGAACGCATCGATATTGACCGCTTGGTGATGGAGCCAAAACAAGATGCACCTTATCAATATGTGGCATTGCATCACTTTCAAAAACTGGTTAAACTTCCTTTTAATCAGCAGTTGGAAATTGAGCAATCGGTTAAATTACCAGAAAGTCAATCACTCAGCAATCCATTTTGGCTCCAAGGCCGATTGGATCAAGGCTTTTTTGAATTGCCCGATGACCGCTGGGTAGGCTTTGCCGAAAATCCAGCCAGTTTAAGGGCACGGGTGCTCTATAAAATAAAAATTGGTGATAAAGCGTATCGGTTAGAAGCACGATTACCGGTTTATTACCGGTGGACGGATCCTGCGGAGGGTGAACGTTACCGCCCGGTTGAAGTAGTACCTGCATTAAACGTGCAGTTTACAGCGCAAAATTACCTAAGCAGCAGCGAAGCAGTACAGGTTGAGTTGGTGCTCAAAAGCACCCGTGCAGCCGAAGCAGGTCGCTTAAGTCTTTCCTTGCCTAATGGCTGGTATGCCGAACCGGAGTTTATGGAACTTTCGTCCATGGCTGCAGGTCGCGAAAAGCGCTACCAGTTTGAGCTTAAGCCCGGAAAGGATGCAGTTAGCGGTCAAGTATTCGCACGAGTACATCATGCACAAGAGTCGGGGGGTATGCACATTAAGCATATTCAATATCCACATATCCCGCGACAGTTGTATATGCAAAATACTTCAGCCAACCTGATTCTCCTGGATGTAAAACGTAATAAGCAACTCATTGGCTATGTTCCGGGAGCAGGTGATGAAATTCCAACAGCCCTCGAAGCCTTGGGTTATACGGTTGAAAATATTGAACTTGAAAAATGCAGCCCCCAAAGTTTACAGCGCTACGAAAGCATCGTTTTAGGGGTACGTATTGCCAATACCAACGAACAGCTGGCATCAAAAATGCCCATGTTGTACGATTATGTTGCGGCTGGAGGTACATTAGTATTGCAGTACAATACCAGTCAATCGCTTAAATTTAACGAACTAGGGCCATACCCATTTACTTTAGGCAGAGGTAGGGTTACTGTTGAGGAAGCGCCTGTTCAAATTTTACATGCTAAACACCCTGTTTTTACTTCGCCAAATAAAATTTCTCTCGAAGATTTTGATGGATGGGTACAGGAGCGGGGATTGTATTTTCCATCAAGCTGGGATAGTAGTTATACGGCATTGTTGAGTATGCATGATCCAAAAGAACTTCCGCTCGAAGGAAGTTTATTGTATGCAACCTATGGTAAAGGCGTATATATATACACCGGCTTGAGTTTTTTTCGCCAATTACCCTCAGGAGTTACCGGAGCAATCCGTTTGTTCACAAACCTGATTGAGCAAAAGCAAGAATGAACAAGTTGAAAACTCCACACAGCCATATTCCTGAACCAGATGCTGGCCAAATTCCTGAACGGCAGTACAACTGGAAGGGGATATACTTGCTCTTAATTGGGTTTTTAGTAATGCTCATTCTTTTATTGAGCTGGTTTACGGAGGTGTGGTCATGAGTTGGGTCGACTGGACGGTCTTGGTCCTTTCGCAATTACTCATTGTCACCTATGGCTTGTATAAAAGCAAGCAGGATAAAGACATGCAATCGTACTTGCGTGGCAGGAGCATGAGTTGGTTTACTGTCGGATTGAGTATAATGGCAACACAGGCCAGTGCCATCACCTTTTTGTCGGCGCCAGGACTGGCATTTACCGATGGCATGGGGTTCATTCAGTTTTATTTTGGCCTTCCCATTGCCATGGTCATCCTGTGTGCATTTGCCGTGCCCGTGTATTACCGATTAAATGTATACACGGCCTATGAGTTTCTTGAACAGCGTTTCGATTTAAAAATCAGGGTACTGGCAGCATTCCTTTTTCTTACCCAAAGGGGATTAGCAGCGGGTTTTACCATTTTTGCTCCTTCTCTTATACTCAGTAGCTTGTTGGGTTGGAATATCTATTATACTAATCTTGCCATCGGACTTATCGTGATTCTCTATACCGTAAGTGGTGGAACAAAAGCAGTAGCCAGAACGCAAAAAACACAAATGGCTATTATTTTGGCAGGTATGGGGCTTGCCGCGGTATATGTGTTTAAAGGATTGCCCCAGGAAGTAGGAATGCGTGAGAGCTTATTGCTGGCCGGAACCTTGGGAAAACTAGAAGCCATTGATTTTAATTTTGACTGGAGTAGCCGCTACAACATTTGGAGTGGACTAATTGGGGGTACTTTTTTGATGTTGTCGTATTTTGGAACCGATCAAAGCCAGGTTCAACGGTATTTAGGTGGGCAATCGGTTTCTCAAAGCCGGATGGGTTTGGTGTTTAACGGTTTATTAAAGATTCCCATGCAGTTTGCCATTTTATTCGTGGGTATATTGGTTTTTGTATTTTATCTGTTTCAGTCGTCACCGGTGTTCTTTAATCATGTTGTGCTAAAAGAGGTTCGTAGTTCAACGCAAGCCGGAAATTTTGCAGCAGTTGAAGCTGATTACGAGCAGGCACTTGCATGGCGGAAGGCGGCTGCCTTTTCTTATTTGGAAGATCCCGAGAATGCTGCTTTGCGTGAGGATTTCCGGAAAGCTCAAGATCATGTAAAAGAGGGTAGGGAGTTGGCCCGCACCGTGATTAAGGCAGCTTTGCCATCTGCCGACGTAAACGATACCAATTATATTTTTCTGCGCTATGTGTTCGATTTTTTGCCGATTGGGTTAATCGGTTTAATTATTTCCGTGATTTTTTCCGCTTCGATGTCGAGTACCAGTAGCGAGCTCAATGCCTTGGCGAGCACCACCGTAGTTGATGTTTATAAGCGATTAATTAATCCCAATGGCAGCGATACCCATTACTTTAAATTTGGAAAGATGGCTACAATTGGTTGGGGGTTTTATGCCATTTTGTTTGCCATGTTTGCCAACCGCTTAGGAACCCTCATTGAGGCGGTAAATATATTGGGATCGTTAGTGTATGGCACTATTTTAGGTATATTTATGGTAGCCTTTTTATTGAAAAAGGCTCAAACGAAGGTGGTTTTTTCGAGTGCAATAGTTGCTCAATTGCTGATTTTATCTTTATTCTTTTTTACCGATGTGCCTTATTTGTGGTATAATGTTATTGGCTGTATGGCGGTATTTATGCCGGTGTTTTTGAGTAGCTTAAACAGGAATTCCGCGCTTGATTAATTAGAATTCTAGGGTTTGGCTACAATTGTGATAGCATCCCATAGGTTACAGGATTAGGTTTTTGTCTTTTTTTTATACACTGGCTGCAGCAATGCGGTTATGAATTATTTTGCACTCTAATCCTAAAACCATTTTTATGTTGAAAACGCTACGTTACTGGCTGCTTGGTTTGGTTGCAGTCATGACCATGAAGTCGGCTCAGGCTCAAATTATTGTTACATTGGGTACGGGTACGACTACCAATACCACAACAACTTACCCTTCGCCTTACGGAAATTGGTACTATGGTGCACGACATCAGTTCATGGTGCGTGCATCAGAATTGCAGGCCATAGGTGCTGCGCCGGGTTTCATGACCTCACTGGGGTTTAATGTACAGACTGTTCAGGCAGTGCCTTTACAGAACTTTAGCATTTCAATTTTGGCAACAACCGACAGTGTGTTGTCAACAGCGAATTTCGCCACAGGCCTTACGCAGGTGTACAGCGTGGCTTCCTACACCGAAACCACCGGATGGAATACGCACCCCTTCAACAACAACTTCTTTTGGAATGGAAGCGATCATCTGATTATAGAAGTCTGTTTCAACAACAACAATTTTACAAATAATGCGGTGGTTTTTAATACCAATGTGGGCTTTACATCTTCCATGTGGTACGAAGACGATGCCTTGAATGTGTGTACCAATACCCAGCCTTGGATCAGCACTTCTCAAAGTCGACCGAATATGCAACTTGGCTTCCTGCCTAATACCGGACGCGATTTGGGAACGAATGCCTTAATATCGCCAGTGCCGTTGCAATCGGGCATCAATCAGGTTAGCGCAAGATACATGAGCTTAGCTGCCGATCCAATTTTTAGTGCTGATTTGGGCTATCAGCTAGGTAACGACCCACCAGTTTTGTTGAATAACTTCAATTTCACCTTGCCATTAGGCCCTGGTCAAAGCGAAGTGGTAACTTTCCCGACATTGTTGAACATCCCTGCTCCGGGCACCTATGCATTAAAAGTTTGGGCAACCAATGCAAATGGCTTGGGTAACGATAATAATACAACGAACGATACGCTGAGCTTTAGCCTATGCACGGGCATTTCAGGCGTATTCAGCATAGGAGGAGTAGGTGCCGATTACACCACAATTCAGGATGCCGTGAATGCGATAAATAATTGTGGTATTTCAGGGCCAGTCACCTTTAATATTAATCCGGGTACTTACACAGGAACCTATATCATTAATAACATTCCTGGTGGTACAGCTGGAAATTCGATTACCTTTACCAGCAGCACGGGCATGGCTTCGGATGTTACCTTGATTCATGATATGGCAGGTACGGCGACCAATCGCTCACATTTTGTCATCAATGGCAATACCAGGGTAGGGTTTCAAAACCTGACCTTTCAACGGAATACAGCGCCATCAGCCAGTGGTCAAGGAATTCTGGCCTACAGTTCACCTAATGCACAGGGTGAGGCAATTGGTTGTGTATTTGTCGACAATACCACCTCATCCAGCAGTTTTAATGTAGGTGTTTTTTATCGTGGCGAAGCAGGTATTTTTATCAATAACCAATTTAATGGTTTTTACTATCCCATTCAGCTCGAAGGGAATCCAGGCTTGAACTTGCCAATGGGTAATCAGGTGATTACAAATTTCTTTACCAACTACCGATACAGGGCTATTTATGCTACCAACCAATCGAGCTTGGTAGTTGTAGGTAACGACATATCGGGTTTTAGTGGTACCAGTACTGCCGGGGCCGGCATTTGGGTCACCAATGCTTACAATATGGATGTGTCGTCGAACATGATTCATGGCGGTATCAGCCTCATAGGTATGATTTTTTCGAACCTCAACGCGGATACGCTTGATGCGACCACCAATACCAATAAAATTTACAACAACGTAATTAACGGTACACAAGCTTCGAGCATCACTTCATCTACTGGCGTTCCGTATGGTATCTCCTTAACGGCCAGTTATGTTGCGTCTGCGAATGACAATCCGCGAGATGCTGTTGAAATCGCAAACAATACCATTGTGATGCAGGTGAATAGTACCTCAACATCCACCTTGCAAGCCGGTATTTATGTCACCGGAGGTACAACGGCGAACCCTTCAATGGCCTATTTAACCATAAGGAATAACCATTTGGAAGTTAATCCGATTACCGGCAGTTTGCCCCCTAATTTCCGTTTGGTGCGCTTTACCCAAACCAGCTTGTTAGACAGCACCATTATCAACCACAACAACTACCGAATGGGTGGGCAAAACGTCCCTAACTTTTTCCGGATGAATTTGGGTACGCTTGAATATCCAACTCTGGCCGATTGGCAAACAGCTACTTCACAGGATTTGAATTCAGTAAGTATGGATCCGGCATTCCAGAGCCCGCTTTTATTAATTCCAAGCAACAACCAGTTCGATAACCTTGGGGTGGCCATTTCTTTTGTGCAAAACGATATTTTGGGTACACCACGTGGCCAAGTGCCTGACATTGGGGCTTATGAATTTGCAGGTTTGCCTTTTTCAAACATTGCGCATGTACCCTTGCCTGATACCATGCTTAGTGCCAATCGCCTCGCATTTGCAACAATTACCGATACCGCCAACAGCCTTATAAGTGGTAGTGCCCGATTATTTTATCGCAAGCCAGCCCAATCTGTCTGGGCGATCGATTCGTTGCCAGTTGTCAGTGGTTCAACTTATCAATTTAACCTCGACTACAGCCTAATTGGTGGCGTGAGTTTGATGGATACAGTGGAATATTATTTGGCAGTGGCCAATGCAGCAGGAATTGTAACCACCTCGCCTTTGGGTGGTGAAGGGCTTTATGCTTCGAATGCTGTTCCGCCGGCTTTCCCTCATAGTTTCCGAATTTTCCCTGGGATTGTTGGCACCTATCGTGTAGGAAGCAGTGGTCCGGCTGATTTTCCAACCCTAACAGCTGCTGTAAACTTTATTAATGCTGGATTGCTGGTAGGTCCAGCGGAGTTTGTATTGATTGATGCCAATTACAGCACAGCTGAAACCTTCCCTTTAACCATTAGCAGAACCAATGGTGCAAGCGCTTCAAGGAGCATAACCATTCGACTTGACAGCGCAGTAAGCACATCAATTATTCAGGGCTCGGCAAGTCCAGCTTTGTTGGTGCTTGATGGGGTTGGCCATCTCACCATCGACGGTGCAAATCGGGTTACTGGCAACCGTGCATTAACCATTCGAAACAACAATACGGCTACGAATACTGCGGCGGTATACTTGCGTAGTACTTTGAACGCCAGTGTAGATACCTTTACCTTACAGAATACCATCATTGTAGGGGGATCGAATACGGTTACTTCATCATTTGGCTTTGTAGCGGGTGGTGCCACCATTACTACCACCACCCAGGCGGATGGTTTAAAAGGTTTGTACCTGCTCAACAACGAATTTCAAAGAGCTTATTTTGCGCTTTACACACGATCTACGGTTGCCGTACCAAGCGAAAATGTGCAAATCAGGAATAACCGTATCGGAAGTAACACTGTGGGTATGCATATCGGCTTTAAGGGTATCGATGTTCATAATGCCATCAATCCACAAATAGTAGATAATCATATTTCCGACATCACAGGAACGAATTCTGTTGTACGTGCTGGCATTGAACTGGGAGGTTCCTCAACTGTAGATGCTGTAGTGGAAAGAAATCGGATTCATGACGTGCACACCGCAGCAACCAATGCCGCTAATGGCGTTTTAGTTTTGGCTGGCAACAATGCTTTAATTGTTAATAACCTGATTTATGGCATCCGATCACAAAACGGCAGTGCAACTTCACAAACTACCAACGCATCGGGAATTCGTTTGAGTGGAGGTAATGGTCATCGAATCTACTACAACAGCATCCACTTATACGATAATTACACCAATAGTTCGACGGTAGGCGCTGCGAGTGCTGCATTGAACATTACCTCTACTGTAGTGTCCAACCTTGATGTGCGGAACAATATTTTCAGCAATGAGATGAGTAGCGTGTCGACAGGTACCTTGGCTTTTGTGGCCGTTTGGTTGGTGAATAACTTCAATTGGACCGGTACCATTTTCGACAATAATGCATATCAAGTGGCGAACACGGCCAATCACTATTTTGGAAGGCAAGGCACTACCGCTACCGGGCCATTTTACGATCAATTGCCTGATTGGAGGGGCGTAAGTGCATCAATTAATCCAAATAATGACCAGTTCTCAATGCCGCAACTGGGTAAAATCCCTGCGCCATTCACATCGAATACGAATTTGCGCATTCCAACTGGAACCTTAACTGGCATTGAGTCGGGTGGGGTGGTTATTACTGCTTTGGGTACACCTAATACTGATTTCGATCAGCTCAGCCGTCCGCAAGGGTCAGGTACGGCACCTGATATGGGAGCTTACGAGTTTGACGGTGTTTTGGTTGCCGATCCGTTCCCACCGGTGATCGACTCCGTAGTAGTAACGCCATCGGCTAACCAGTGTTCACCTACCGTTAGGACGGTGCAGGTTTTTGCTCGTGATAATATGGGAGGATCTGGGATTGATTCCGTAATGCTACAATATACGGTTAATCAAGTGGCGCAGCCAGTTGTATTGTTGAGCCGTGTTTCGGGTAGCTCATTGCAAGGGGTATGGTCTGGTAGCTTGCCGGCAGCGCCTTCTGGTGTAGTACTTGAAGCCGAAGTAGTAGCTCGTGATAGTGCAGGCAATTTTAGCGCTTTCCAGCAGCTGGGGCAGTTTACCGACGATTATTTGGCCGTTGATGCCGGAAGTGATACCACCATTCAAATAGGAGGTACAGCTACCCTGGTGGCCAGCTCCGCTGGTTTTGCTGGTTCGAATTATCTCGAAGCCAGTCGCCTTGGTGGTAACAGTCAGTCTGGGGTGACTTTTAATGTGCGCGCCATAAATGCGATTATTATCGATACCATTTATTTGCAGTTGCTGGGTACAATCGGGAATACGGCTACGGTGAACGTGTTTTACAACACGACGGCGATAAATGGTCAACCTAACATCAGCACCGCTGCTGGTTGGATTCAAGTAGCTAATGCCCAACCTGCCATTATTCAAGCTACTGGTAGTACAGGAGGAGGGGCCTTAACCCCGGTGGCTTTGCAAACGCCGGTACTTATTCCGGCGGGTGCTACCTACGGCTTTCATGCGGGCTCATCGGTAAGTATGGCCTACACTACGCATACCGCAGCCAATCAGGATACCTTTACCGATGGCCGAATCGTGATATATACTGGACCTAATGTTGGTTATGGCGGGGCAGCACCTAGTCCATCCTTCCACCCGCGACAGTTTAATGGTGCGGTGGTATATCGGTCGAATGCCAATATATATTGGACAGTTCAGGGCAATCCAACCGTGGTAGGTACTGGCGACACCCTCATTGTTTCACCATTAGCAACTACCACCTACGAGGCGACCATTACCGATTCAATTTGCTTTAAATCTGATGATGTAACGGTTATAGTTTCTGCCTCATCCGATGTAGGCGTGTCCGAAATCTTAAGCCCAACAGTGGTAAGTGCTATTGGCCAACCTTATCAGGTGAAGGTGGTGATTCGGAACTTTGGCAATCAAATTGCAGCTAGTTTTGATGTTGGCTTTAGTGTTAACCAAGGGACTGCCATTAACACCAATACCATTGCCCGCAGCATAGCACCGGGCGATACCATTCACCACATCTTTACCCAATCGTGGACGCCGGTGGCTGGAGGTGATTTGCGTTTATGTGCTTATACGCGTTGGACAGCCGACTTGAATGCCAATAACGATAGCAGTTGCGTGCTGTATCAAGCGGTTAAGGTGCAAGAACAGCCAAGCATGATCACCCGCGTTTACCCGAACCCAACATCGCAATTTGTTTGGTTCGATATTGATGCTGAACATCGCGGTGGACGCTTAGAGGTGCGCGATGCAGCTGGTAAATTGGTGGCAAGTCGAATTTTAGCAGCTGAAGAGCGTTACGAACTTAATGTAGAGGCCTGGGCTGCTGGTATGTACACCTATGCTTATGTCGGTGAAAAGTCGATTCACAGAGGACAATTTGTCGTAAAGCGGTAGTGCTATTTGGCCAAAAGTCATAAAAAAAGCGCGGGGGAATTCCCCCGCGCTTTTTTTTGCTGTAAATTGAGCTTATTCCCGATACATATTTTCGTAAGCATCTTTGAATTTTTCGAGGATAACTTTCCGCTTGAGCTTCATAGTAGCGGTTAGCTCTCCGGTATCAACGCCCCAGCTTACGGGCAGAATACTAAACTTTTTGATTTTTTCCCACTGTCCAAATCCAGCATTGTAATGGTCGATTTCATGTTGGAATTTTTCAATAAGCTGG
The DNA here is from genome assembly GCA_046291695.1 of Bacteroidia bacterium. Taxonomy (GTDB): domain Bacteria; phylum Bacteroidota; class Bacteroidia; order UBA7662; family UBA7662; genus PNNG01. The sequence goes on along the minus strand of JBKBSO010000011.1, from coordinate 106,746 downwards.
GGATGCTTCACGATTTCTTCCTGACTTGTAAACTTGATGTTATGATGTTCGCACCAGTATTTTACATTATCCCAGGCAGGCGAAATTAGGGCAGAAGGGAAGTTTCTGCCTTCTCCGCAAACCATAATTTGCTCAATGAGTAAAGATTCTTTAAACTTATTCTCCATGACTTGTGGAGCTATGTATTTTCCTCCTGAGGTTTTAAAGATTTCTTTTTTTCGGTCGGTAATTTTTAAATTACCCTCAGCTGTAAAGGTGCCGATATCGCCAGTATGAAACCAACCCTCGGAGTCGATGACTTCTTCGGTAAGTTCAGGTCGTTTATAATAGCCCATCATTACGTTAGGGCCTTTGCAGAGGATTTCCCCGTCGGCGGCAAGCTTCACCTGAACGCCTTCAATAACTGGACCTACGGAGCCGAACTCAACCTGCATGGTTTCGAGATAATTAACCGAAATGACTGGTGATGTTTCTGTAAGGCCATAACCTTCCAACACCGGAATGCGAGCTGACCAAAAGACTCTGGCCAAACGTGGTTGTAGGGCAGCAGCACCGCTTGCAATCGCTTTTACATTACCTCCCAAGGCTTCGCGCCATTTGCTGAAGATGATTTTGTTAGCCAATTTTAACTGAGTTTCGTACCACCAGCCATTTTTTCCATTTAATTCATACCGTAGGCCTAAATTGAGTGCCCAAAAGAACAGCCCCTTTTTGATGCCAGTAAGTTCATGCCCTTTGGCCACAATTTTGTCGTAAACCTTTTCAAGCAATCGGGGTACGGCAGAAAATACCTGAGGTTTAACCTCTTTCAAATTGTCTCCAATGGTTTCCATACTTTCGGCATAATGAATGCTGATCGACCGGTACATCATTAAATAGGTGAGCATGCGCTCATAAATGTGGCATAGAGGCAGAAAGCTTAAGCTACTGTCTCCTGGGGTGCAGGGCAAACGTTTATCGCTGGCTTCCACATTACTAGCAACGTTACCATGTGAAAGCATTACGCCTTTAGGAAAGCCTGTAGTTCCCGAAGTATAGATGATAGTAAATAAATCATCTGTCTTAATACCGGCTTTAATGGCTTCAACTTTTGCCAAATCACCTCCTTCTCCGGCCTGCTTTACTTCGGTCCAATGCTTGGCACCTTGTACTTTATCAAAGGTATATACGCCTTTTACACTGGGTACCTGCTCAGCAATTTTAATTATTCGGTCATATAACTCCTGGCTCGAAACAAAAATATATTTTACTTCAGCATGATTGAGGATGTAGTTGTAATCTTCGTCGGTAATGGTAGGATAAATGGGTACATGTACTGCTCCAATTTGAAGCATTCCGAAATCCAGAAAATTCCATTCCGGACGGTTGTTGGATATATTGGCAATCTTATCTCCGGGTGCTACACCCAAAGCAAGCAGACCCAAGCTGATGGCATTTGCTTCTGCGATAAGATCGTCGGTGCTATGACGGATCCATTGGCCATTGATCTTGGCTGCTAAGGCGGTTTTTAAAGGGTGCTGCTGCTTTTGATGTTGTAAGATGTCAAAGAGTCTTTCGATTTTCATGGCATAAAGCTTTAGAGCCTCAATTTCGTGAAGAAAGTTTGAAAAATCAAAGACATAAAAAAAGCTCCTCAAAAATGGAGGAGCTTTTTTATAAGAACTTTGCAGTTTATTGTTTTACTACCTTGTTGGTATGTAGTTTACCATTCATTACTGTTTTGATGGTATATATGCCAGAATTTAAATGACCAAGTTGTACACTTACTTTACCTGTACCTGCATCTACCATCAGGCTTTCACGCAAAACGCTTTGGCCAAGCTGGTTATGTACATCAATCACCAATTCACCGTGTTGTTGCATGTCGTAATCGATAAACAGTACATCTTGTACGGGATTGGGGTAGCTGTTAAGTATTAATTCTGCTGAGGCGTTTTCTTTCACGCTCACTGTATTCGGGATAAATACCTCATCCAGGAACAGATTGTTTCCGTAGTTGCTGATGGCCCTGAAACGAATCAATACATCAGGCTGGGTGGCAAACTGGCTTAGGCTAATGATTTCCTGCCGCCATTCACTGGCCGTAGGACTCAGGTACGCACCAGATTGTGGAGGGCGTGTTGATAGCTGGCTACCTGCCTTGTTAAAAAGTTCAACCCAAGTTTCTCCACAATCGGTTGATCCCTGTACAATCAAACGATCGTTGGATGCTGCGTTGAATTGAGCGTGGGCCACATAAAAACTTAGGTTGGCACTTACCGAAGCCACACTCATATCCATGCGAGGCATGTACAGGTCTTTGATATCGCCATTTGGAATATCATACCAGTTTTGCCTGGCACTTCGGTTAGTGCCATTAGCCCCAGGGACTCCCATCAGCCAACCTTGTGTGGTACTTCCGCGATTATCAGCTGCCCAACCAACCGGAGGAAATGTGCCTACAAAGCCCTGATTAACGTCAGGGATAGGGGTGTCGCCTACATACATCGTTCCTCCTATGGTTGATCGACTCACACTGGGGTGCGGCAGGCCATTCATGGTGAGAATTTGGTATTGGAATGTACTTCTTCCGGTTGAGAGTGGTGTGGGATTCAAGGTAACGGTGGTGCTTGTTCCTGCAGTTAAACTCCCCGACCAATTCACGGTTTGGGTATTGGTTCCATTGGTTTGACGGATTTCCATGGCAGTAATGGCCTGTGTGCCAATATTTTCAACTTCCATTTCTGGAACGGCGTTAGCACTGCAATAATAAAAGCCACCAGTCCCGGGTAAGCTTGCCTTCGAATAGATAGGCACAGGTAGAGGAGTGGTTTTGGCCGCTTGTGCAACTTCTTTGTTTACATCGTTTTGAACAAAGCCAATGGCAGCTACTTCTGCAATATCACGAATATAGGCAGGAACCCTAGTGCTGAGGTTCAGGGTCACGGATTGTCCACTCGTCCATGTTGAGGGCAAGGCTGTACCATTGATATTTGGAATCATTTTACGCATTACGTCGTAAAAGTCAGTTTCGCCATTGGTGCCGGGAGGGCTTGCAAAGCTCATATGCCGCTCAATCATGGCAACCCGGGCAAACCAAGTACCACTGTTTACAGCTTGTGCTGCAGTGATCGTCATGGTTACAAACATAGTATCCCAAGTGGCATTAAATTCATGGGAAATGGCAATAGTGAATGGCGAACTTACCGTGGCACGGGTATTAATGAGGGCTTGGGTAATGTTAGATCCGTGGCCCGTGCCAATAGTTGTGCCATCATGACGGGCGTTAGGGGCTGAATTAACACCATAGTAAGAACGACGACCGTTTGTTTCGGTGGGGTTTTCGAGATGAATTGGCCCTGCACTAGGTATGGGAACCTGGTACTTAATGGGAATAATGGTGTTTGGATTGGCATCCATCAAGTTTTTTACATACACATTGGAAGGTACGCAAGGAGGGCAATTTTCACCGGAGAATACTTCATACAATTGTGTGCGTGGAGCTTGTGCCATCGTGGAGAAAGCCAAGGCTAAAGCTGTAATGCTGAGTAGCAGTTTTTTCATACAAGAGGATTTTTCGAACCTCTATATTAGGGCTTTTCTAAAAATAAAGCAACGGTTAGGTAATATTCGCACAAACTCTTTATTCATTTGAGTAGTATTTTTCGTGTGAATATAGCCTCTTCATGCTGTACATACACTTGATATAGGCCTTTTGGCAAACCTGTTAGCTCGAGCGCTATTTGATGTTCACCAGCTTCGAGTGATTGTGCTGATGGTGATTTCACTGTACGTCCGGCAGTATCATAAATTCGATAAGAGAACATGCCATCTTTTGTGAGTTGAAGCATGAGGTAGGCATAATCGGTAGTCGGGTTCGGGTAAATCCGAATTTCTGATGAATTTTGAAGCTCAGGGTTGGAGGTGGGAAATAAGCTGGCGCCAGCCTTAATTTTGGCGCCACGGTAAGCGATTTTCGACTCGGATGCCTGCACAAAAACCACCACATAGATATGGTTCTGTATAATTTCTGGCGCTAAACGATAACTGAAATTGAAGTTGGTGAGTGCAGCGCCATTCCCAAGATGGGTGCCCTGTGGATCTGGTAATAGCTTACGTACCACATTCGGGAAGTTTTTTTCGCCATTACTGCCCGGAGGCGTGCTGTAGTCAACGGGGTCTTCAACTACTGCAACATGAAGCGTTAGGTCTTGCGCATTAATGGGTCTAAACCTCATTACACTGCCCGAAACCTTAAGCGTATCGTTGACTATTTCTGTAAGTACAGTATAATTAAATGCCGGCCCCACAACAGGATAGAGGCTGTTGATGGTTTGTTGGTTGAAGCCTGCGGGTGACAGGTTTGGCTGGTTACTGATGCGCACCGATGGCACTCCGTTTACTTGGTAATACCCAACCCTAGCCGTAGGATCAACGGTATTGAAGCTGTACATGGGGTCGGTACCTGGCCAACTGGTGTGGTATTTAATGGAGGTGGCTTTGTCAGTATTAGCGGACATCACAGCTTCCATGGTTGGATTGTGTGCCGCGCAAGGCCCGCAAGAAGCATTGGTGAAATGCTCGAAAACGATGATATCGTTGAATAAAAAGCCATTTTCAGGGCCGCTCTGACTCCATCCTAATAATGGAAATAACAAGAATACGCTCAATGTGCGTTTCATAATGGTGTGTTTTAAACCTCTATTGTAGTTAAAATCAAGCGATTTTCAAAAGTATCTAATGAGATCTAACTGACATTCTGTCATACTTCAAGGGCTTATCCTTATCTTTGTGAAAATTTAAGCGATTATGGCGAAGCAGTTTTCCGGAAATGTATTTGAAAAAGTACAGGATGAAGGGCGTCAAGGCGAAGTATATGCGGCAGATAGCCCGGAACAGGGAAAGAAAAAAATGTATTTGGAAAGCTATGGCTGTCAGATGAATTTTAGTGACAGTGAAATTGTAGCGTCAATCATGGCAGAAAATAATTACGTGCCTACTACCGCATTGGATGAAGCCGATGTGGTATTTATTAATACATGTTCAATTCGCGATAATGCGGAACAAAAGGTGCGCGGTCGTTTGCAGGTGTTTAGACAACATAAAAAAGCAAAGCCGGATATGACCATTGGAGTACTCGGTTGTATGGCCGAGCGATTGAAATCGAAACTTCTCGAACAAGAAAAATTGGTTGACTTGGTCGTTGGTCCAGATGCTTACAAAGATTTGCCAAATCTGCTCAGTCAGGTAGAGTCGGGTCAACAAGCGGTGAATGTATTGCTATCGCGGGAAGAAACCTATGCCGATATTACACCTGTACGTTTAGGTGGGAATGGTATTTTAGCCTTTGTAACCATCATGCGTGGTTGCGATAATATGTGTTCTTTTTGTGTAGTACCTTTTACACGAGGCCGCGAACGTAGTCGAGATGCATACAGTATTGTGGAAGAATGCCGCGATTTGGTTAACCGCGGATACAAAGAAATTACCTTATTGGGGCAAAACGTAGATTCATACCATTGGAAATCGGAACAGACCAACGAAGAGGTCAATTTTGCGGCTTTACTGGCGTTGGTGGCAAAACTCGATCCGCAGGTACGCATACGCTTCTCTACCTCGCATCCTAAAGACATTACGGATGAGGTGCTCGAAACCATGGCAGCCTATGAGAATATATGCAAGTGCATACACTTGCCCGTACAGTCGGGGAACAGCGAAGTGCTCAAACGCATGAACCGTACTTACGATCGTGAATGGTACCTCGAACGTGTGGCTTCTATCAAACGCATCATGCCCGATTGTGCCATTACCAGTGATATCATCGCGGGTTTTTGTGGTGAAACAGAAGCACAACACGCAGATACCTTGAGCATTATGCAGCAGGTTGGCTACACCATGAATTTTATGTTTAAATATTCTGAGCGCCCAGGTACATTGGCTGCACGTAAGTTTGAAGACGATGTTCCGGAGGAAGTTAAAAGCCGACGCTTACAAGAAATTATCAGTTTGCAGGCCGAATTGTCGATGAAAAGTAACGAAAAAGATATCGGACGAATTTTTAAAGTGCTCGTTGAAGGGCCAAGCCGTAAATCGGACGAGCATTTTTGTGGTCGAAATTCACAAAACAAAATGATTGTTTTTCCCAAGGCCAGCACTAAAGCCGGTGATTATGTTTGGGTAAAGGTGCATCATTGCACCCAAGCTACCTTGCTGGGTGAATTGGTTGAATCTACAGAAGCCTAACTTACAAAGACAATGGAATTGCAACAAGTCAAGCAACGTTTTGGAATTATTGGCAATGCGCCATCACTGAACCATGCGCTTAACATTGCAGTACAAGTTGCCCCAACAGATGTTTCGGTATTGATTTCGGGCGAAAGTGGGGTGGGTAAAGAAATTTTTTCGAAAATTTTACATCAATTGAGTAACCGCAAACATGGGAAGTTTATTGCGGTAAACTGTGGTGCAATCCCAGAAGGCACCATCGACTCGGAGCTTTTTGGACATGAAAAAGGATCATTTACCGGAGCCTTTGAAGCACGACATGGCTATTTTGAAACCGTAAATGGTGGAACTATATTTTTGGATGAAGTAGCCGAAATGCCTCTGGGAACACAAGCCCGCTTGCTTAGGGTGCTCGAAACCGGTGAGTTTATTAAAGTAGGGTCAAGTAAAGTTCAAAAAACTAATGTACGCGTAATTGCAGCCAGTAACGTAGAGCTTCCCGGCCTAATCCAAAAAGGAAAATTCAGGGAAGACCTGTATTATCGCCTCAATACAGTAGCCATTCATATCCCCGCACTACGCGAACGCTCCGGCGACATACCACTCCTGTTTCGGAAGTTTGCAGTTGATTTTGCCGATAAATATGCCAGTCAGGCTATTCAGCTCGACGAAGCCGCTATGGATTTTATGCAGCAGTACAGCTGGCCGGGAAATATCCGTCAACTGAAGAATGTAAGCGAACAAATGTCGGTTTTAGCACCCTACCGCCTGGTAGAAGGAGAAGAAGTACTACGTTATTTGCCTGTTGTAAATACCAAAAGCAACTTGCCCGCATTGGTGCAAAATGGTCAGGGACAAGATGATATGAGCGAGCGCGACATCCTTTACAAACTGCTGTTTGAAATGAAACGCGACCTGAATGACCTCAAAAAGGTAGTGGCACATATGGTGGAACACAATGGTATCGAAGAACTTGAAAAAGTAGATCCTGTTTACCTCCAGCAGTTAGTCGATGCAAATCAAATCCAAGAGGGAGGTATTTCGGTGCATCCGCAGTTTGTAAGTAAGCCACAAGCGGGGGAATATCGATCTCGTTTTGATCATCAAGAAGATGTAGAGGATATCGAAGAGAACCTGTCGCTCGAGGAAGTAGAGCGCAATATGATTACCAAAGCTTTGAAAAAGCACCAAGGAAGAAGAAAAAATGCAGCTGTTGAATTGGGGATTTCTGAGCGAACGCTGTACCGGAAAATTAAGGAGTATGAAATCGAAATTTAATTTGATTTTATTTTGGCTTTGCCTGCCCTTCATGGAGGCCTGTGGCGTTTATTCCTTTAGTGGTGCATCCATACCGCCGGAAGCACGTACCATTACCATAGTACAAATCGAAAATAACGCACCCATCGTGGTGCCCATTCTTGGTCAGGTACTTTCCGACCGAATGCGTGATAAGTTTTTGGCTGAAACCGGTTTAAGCTTGGCCGATAGTGATGGTGATTTGGAATTCGAAGGTGTGATTGTGGATTACACAGTTAGCCCGGCGGCTGCCACAGCTAACGAAACCACCGCCCTGAGTCGACTCACCATTGGCGTAAAAATGTCGTACTCAAGTCGCATCAATCCTGACGACGATTGGGAGCAGTCCTTTAGGCGTTTTGCTGATTTTGATGCAAGTCAAGATTTAGCTTCAATAGAAGAACAACTTATTGAAGAGATTGTAAGACAGTTAATTGATGATATTTTTAACAAGGCATTTGTAAACTGGTAATGAAAATAGACCTGTTGTTGAATTTGGTGCAAAATCCCGGACAATCTGCCGGTGCAGCCATGCCTGAATTAGAGGCTTTGGTGGCAGAGTATCCCTATTTTTCAGCTGCACAGTTGCTGCTGTTGAAACAATATAAATTGCAAAATAGTAGCCGTTATCAACGGCAGCTTCGGCAGGTCGCTATGCGTTTGCCCGATCGCGATCAAGTGTTTAGTTTGGTAGAAGATTGGCATGAAGCGCCTGACGTACCTGTGGCTTCAAACCAAGAAGATGTCGTTGAGATGCACTCGAAAGCAGTACAAAATGCTGAGGATTTTCGAACTGATTTGAAGGAGGCCGAAGTTCAGGAGGCAATCCCCGAAGTAGCAGAAGAGACCATGGAAACAAAACTGCTGATTACCGAAGATGCGGTGGAGACCCCTCAAACTTTGAGCTATGCTGAAGCGGAGAATGAGGTCCAAGCCGAAGAAGTGCTAGCTCAAGTGCCTGAATCCAATGCCGAGGTTGTGGCAATAACAATTCAGGATGAACAGCCGGAACTTCAACAGCCATCGGAAGTGAAGGAGTCTGAAGGCAGGTTAATAACAACGGCAGAAGATCCAGCTCCACAAGCAACCAAGAAGCCGCTAGCAAGTGAATCTACTCAGGCAGAAGTGATTGATGAAGCGCTTGATTTTATGCAAACTAGACATGACCGACTGGGCTGGTTTCGCTTTTTTGCCGGAAAACCATTGAGAGAACAGCCCGATGAGGTACTTGATAGGCTGTATCAGGAACATATGCAGCAGGATTTCTTGCAGGCTGAAACTGAAGTTTCAAAGGCGCAATCCACTGACTTAAAGGCAGTGATTAACCACAGCGAAGCAGTACCTAGTTCAAAAGAACTCGAAGAAGAAGTTAAAAGATTGGCTTATGAAAGCATCTCCGATGAAGACCTACCTGCCAGTGAAACCCTGGCCGGAATTTATGCGGCGCAACATGACTACAAAAAGGCAATTAGAATCTATCAAAAATTGGTATTGAAATTTCCCGACAAAATCACTTACTTTGCCGATCTTATCGAAGAACTAAGAAAGAAACTTTAAAGATGTATACTTTTATCACCATCCTGATCATTGTGGTATGTGCCTTGATGATCCTCATCGTCCTCGTTCAAAAGCCTAAAGGCGGAGGCTTGGCTTCTAATTTTTCGTCAACCAATCAGGTAATGGGTGTAAAACGCACCACTGATGTTGTAGAAAAGGCGACTTGGGTATTGAGCATTGCACTATTTGCCCTCACCATGCTGATTAACCTTTGGATCCCACGTGAGGAAATGGCCCGAGAGAATTCATTGCTCAAAGAAAAAGCAGAACAAGCGCCTATCAATATTCCTAACACGGGTGCGGCTGAACAACAGCCTGCAGGTACCCAGATGATTATGGAAGATGAAGTGTCTGAATAATCTAGTGATCTAACCAAAAAGGAAAGCCACCCTCGGGTGGCTTTTTTTATATGGGATCGATACTTAACTCAAGACAAGTCGTTTTACCAAACCACGTTTTGCAATGGGCAAAAGCGTAGGTTGAACAGGCTGCCACTGATGAAACAAGGCCGCAAAAGTAGCTGGATTAGGAAGTTGCGGATAGATTTTGATCAACTCCAGTTTTATGTTTTCAAGGGTTTGACTTAAGCTCCTTCTGAAAGTCTGTAGATATCGGGTTTGTAAACTTCTGTAGTTATCTTGCGCATGCTCAAAAATGCTGAGCTTGTAATAGTAGCATAATGTTTCAGGATGATTTCGCGTGCTCAGCAATAGATAACCTTCTGAACTTTCAATGGGCAAAAGACCTATGGGTAATAATTCTAGTTCTCGTTCGAATTGCTCATACTTCTCCTGTCCCTGTTCAATACCTTGTTCAAAAATCTGTTTTCCCATTGCCATGATCTCTTCAATCAGCTCCATGTAATTACTTTCCATAAAGGGCATAGGCTCATATCGAATCGATTTGTCTTGCATGTTGATGCCCTTTAAGCGTTTGGGAAAAGTAGTCAATAGGGTTTCTTTCCGCTGCTGCAGTTGGATGAGCTCGCGATGTCGTGCAATTATCTCGGCCAAAAAAGGATAAATCCGGTTGCGATTAAAATTACCGCTGACAAACTGTAGGTAATCGAGTAAAACATATTTTTTATACTCAACATCAAACAATCCGTCAAAAAGCCAGTTCTCATCAAGCCTTTTCATTTATCCTCCTTGTTTTTTTGTCAGTTCAAGCTGTCAGCTTTGTCAGGTTTCAGCAGGCCTTTCTGCTAAAAGTGACAAAATTTACACATAAAACGGAATTGGCACAAATCATGACATATGCTGAGTCGTTAAATCAAAAAAAATTTTAACAGATATGTCAGTAAAAATTCAGCCCATTGCAGATCGCGTGCTCGTAGAAGCAGCAGCTGCAGAAGAAAAGACAGCAGGTGGTATCATCATTCCAGACACTGCAAAGGAAAAGCCACAGCGCGGTAAGGTGGTTGCCGTAGGAGCCGGTAAAAAAGATGAACCGATGACCGTGAAAGCGGGTCAAACTGTGCTTTATGGCAAGTATTCAGGTACCGAAATCAACATTGATGGCAACGACTACTTGATCATGCGCGAATCGGATATTCTCGCAATTATTGACTAAATCTTAACCAAAAAAAACGCAAATAATTATGGCAAGTAAAAACATTCATTTCGACACCGAAGCACGTGAAGCCCTCAAAAGAGGCGTGGATGCTTTGGCCAATGCAGTTAAGGTAACTCTCGGTCCTAAAGGTCGCAATGTAGTTATCGATAAAAAATTTGGTGCCCCATCCGTAACTAAAGACGGTGTTTCAGTAGCCCGGGAAATTGAATTGAAAGACCCGGTTGAAAACATGGGCGCGCAGCTCGTAAAAGAAGTAGCTTCTAAAACTGCCGATCAGGCTGGTGATGGTACCACCACAGCCACCGTGTTGGCGCAAGCCATCGTAAAAGCTGGTTTGAAAAACGTAGCTGCCGGTGCTAATCCCATGGACCTCAAGCGTGGTATCGACAAGGCCGTGATTTCGGCTGTAAAGTCGCTCCGCAGCCTAAGCATGGAAGTTGGCGACGATTTCAGCAAAATCGAACAAATTGCCACCATCTCAGCGAACAGCGATGCGGTAATTGGTAAGCTCATTGCCGATGCCATGAAGCGCGTAACCAAAGAAGGGGTGATTACGGTTGAAGAAGCCAAGTCGACCGAAACTTACGTGGATGTGGTTGAAGGTATGCAATTCGACCGTGGCTATGTGTCGCCTTATTTTGTGACCAATGCCGATAAAATGGAAGCCGAGCTGGAAAATCCTTACATCCTCATTTACGACAAGAAGATTTCGGCCATGAAAGAACTCCTCCCTGTATTGGAGAAAGTGGTTCAAACCGGTCGTCCGCTCCTCATCATTGCCGAAGATGTAGATGGTGAAGCTTTGGCTACCCTGGTGGTAAACAAAATCCGCGGTTCGCTCAAAATTGCTGCAGTTAAAGCCCCTGGCTTTGGCGATCGCCGCAAGGCCATGCTGGAAGACATCGCCATCCTCACAGGTGGTACCGTTATCAGCGAAGAGCGTGGCTACAAACTCGATGCAGCTGATTTGACGTATCTCGGTCGCGCCGAAAAGGTGAGCATCGACAAAGACAACACCACCATCGTGAACGGCGCCGGTAACAGCGAAGACATCAAAGCCCGTGTAGGCCAAATCAAAGCGCAAATCGAAAGCACTACCAGCGATTACGATCGTGAGAAGTTGCAAGAGCGCTTGGCCAAATTGGCTGGTGGTGTAGCCGTATTATACGTAGGTGCTGCTACCGAAGTGGAAATGAAAGAAAAGAAAGACCGCATCGACGACGCTTTGCACGCTACCCGTGCAGCAGTGGAAGAAGGTGTAGTTCCTGGCGGTGGCGTGGCCTTTATCCGTGCCATCAAAGCCCTCGACCGCATCAGCACCGACAATGCCGACGAAAAAACCGGTGTGGCCATCGTGAAGCGTGCGCTCGAGGAGCCTTTGCGTCAGATTGCCGAAAATGGCGGTGTCGACGGTTCAATCATCGTTCAAAAGGTAAAAGAAGGCAATGGCAACTTTGGTTACAATGCCCGTCTCGACAAGTTCCAGAACATGTTGGTAGCCGGTGTGATCGATCCTACCAAGGTTGCTCGTGTGGCCCTCGAGAATGCCGCTTCGATTGCAGGCATGTTGCTCACCACCGATTGTGTGATTTCAGACGATCCAGAAAACGAACCAGCTCCAGCCATGCCCGGTGGTGGCATGGGAGGAATGATGTAAGTATTGCACACCAAAAATGGAAGCCCCGGGAGTTTTTCCGGGGCTTTTTTCTTTCATTCAATTTTGTAATGCAATCTCATAAATATGTATGTGATTGCAGATTTACGTTATTTGCTCTATGCAAGCACTTCACTTCTTTGAACTCACCAACGGCCTTTTTCAATTGAAATTGCTCGATTACCAGGCAAAAAGACTTGAACGCCTTGCGGATTTCGGTCATCACCTGGGAGATGCATTCAATATTGCTTTTTTACACCTAGTTGTTCCACTGAGTTCTTCAAACGCATCTTTCACATGGAGCAAATAGTGAAAAAGAGAGCATCACCAGTAGTAATTTGCTGGTGATGCTTTTGAGTTGATTTATTTTTTGATCCATAAGGCTTTCCATCAGGCACTTATTTTGGATCCCTTGGAATTTTCCTAAAATGAAATCTACCTGTAACAAGTAAGGAGTCAGGCGCATTTGGTGGGTCGTTTTCTACCCTTGCTAAGCGTATGCGATAGGTGCCCTTGATGTTGTAATCATAAATTGAAGCAACTTGAAATGCTTCGAAAACAACTTCCGAAAAGCCATCAGGAATTTCGTTATAAGTTGTATAGCTAACCCTCATACTCGGAGGTGTTTTGTATCGAAGATTAACCTGAGTATGAGAAAGTGCCCCATTTTTATCAGCACAGGAATCGCGAAATATCGGAAATCTATTTTGCTCGGCCCAGGGTGCTAAATTGCACAGGTCTAATCCTACAACCACTAATATTTCATCGTTTTCAAAAGCGCCTTGGGTGTACACATATTCACCTTCCTGTATTCTAAGGTGTTCTCTTTTTAAGGTATACACAGTACCATCAATTTCGGCTTCAAAGAGGTTGACATTTTTTTCCTCTTTTTTGCATCCGAAAAACAGGATTAGAGCCATAACTCCCAGCAAAAGTTTGCTGGAATAGTTGATTGAAAATTTTAATATTTGATCCATAACGAGTTGTATTTGTTGGTTTTAAAGTATATGCTGATTTGGTATGCACCAGCAGGTAAATTGGAAGATAATACTTTTTGATCATAAAGGTAGTTCTGCTTTATTAATCTGCGGCCTTGATTGTCATAAACTTCAAGCACGGCAACATCGTCCGGCTTAAATCCCGGAATTTTCAAAGAAAACTCACTTGTACCCGGGTTTGGGTAAATGTTCACTCTGTTTTTCTGAACAATTTCAACCGAGTTATCAAGTCGGTTGCTGGGGTATCCTTTACGACGCATTTGCCATAAATTTCCACAATCACTCGATTGTTCTAAATAAGTTTGGTCGTCAATTGAGCCAACAAGATAGTCATATTCTAGTGGCAATAAGCAACTCCAATATGCTTGTTTGTTATGAAGTGCTGGTATTGCTTCAGGACTGTTTATAAGTTGAATAGCGGTTTCGTAATGCCCAGCCAACCTATACACTTGTGCTTGTGCTATGACCAACTCTGCAATGATGAATTCCTCTGCTGAAGACTTTTGATCCTCTAAAAAATCTATTAGGAAGATTTCTTCATCGTTTAAGGGTTCAGGTTCGTTGATGTTTTTTATTGCTAATTGTTCGTAGGCATAGGCATTACTTAAAGCCAGTCCCATGTATTTAGCTGCAGCTTGTTTGGCTAAATATTCTTCTTCTGTGATGTCTGAAAAGCTCAAGCTAAGTAATTGCTTAAGTTTTAGAACCGCTTGGAGGTCGTTGATAGGTTGATCAGGCACAAAGGTAATATCATCAAGTGCAGAACGTATGGCATTAATAAATTCAACGCCAGGAAAATATGACGTATGAACTAATCTTCCAACAGCCCCATTTGCAGGATTGAGAACCCATTCGCTATAGTACGGAGGTTCCGAGACTGTTTCACAAGCAAAAAAATGATTACATTGCTGACAATCAATAAATACAGGCACTTCTATGGTGTAGTCAATGTGTGTAATTGTGCCATTTACTGCGGTGAACTCATCTGTAGAAATTGGGGATATGTTATTCAAAATAAATCCAGAAGCACTTAAAGTTGGGTATGGTTGCGTATTTAGCTTTAACTTATGAATAGGCCATTTGTAAAATTCGAAGCTTTCATAAGTTCCGTGTAATATCTCTTTCTGGAATTCTGGTGTAGGCTTTAGATGACCTAAAATTGAATAAAGGCTGTTAGCATCAAGACGGCTTGAAGCATTTTGTAGACTCAAACTGCTGTTATTCACTATAAGGCCAACTGTATTATTTATGAAATTTGAATTGCTACTCGTTGCCATATTCAAATGACAGTTTGTTCCTACGTCAGCACCTACATGATAATTATTAATGTTTACACACCTTGGTCTGGCAACTGAATTGCCTTCAATTAACAAACCAACAGATTGATTATTTGTAGCTACTCCTTGAATTGAAACGTCTTCAATGGTTAAATTTCCACCAAAAACACGAACACCCGTTGCACTGGCATGAATGGTAGAGTTCTTAACGTTGAATTGTGTCATATTCCAACCCTGTAGTCGAATGCCCTCTTCAGAAGATTGGATGTTACAACCTTCAATATGTACTGGTAAACTCAGCCCTTCACCCTTGATGCTGGTTTGGTTATGATTGAAGCTTGATGACTTAATTTGCGCACCCTGCGCTGTTGTGTTTAGGAATATTCCTGTGTGGTTGTTTTCGAAACTACATCCATCAACAAAAGGGCTTACTAACGACTGTTGTCCAAGGCGTAGTCCGATGGTTCCATGTTTAAAATTAGTGTTTTGAATAATGGTGCCGGATTTTGCAGATATCGAAAAGCGATTATACATGGCGCTGGTACTACCAGTTACCAAGGCATCTTTTAGAATTACTTTTGTAAACAAATCTACAATGGATGCATTACCCATTTCAACAAGACCATTTTCAAGCTTAAATTCGGTGACGTTTGCAGGAACATAAAATATAGAGTTTGGAGAGAATGACACAATTTTATCAGATGTGTTTGCACCGACAAATGCAAATTTGGCATTAGATCCAGCCGTGATGGTTGGTGTATTAAATCTAACAAAACCATTTCCAGCAAACTCAAAAGTGAAGTTCGCAGGTAAAACTAATTCGCCTGAGATTTCGAGTACCGCTTCAGCACCATTGAGCGTTATAATTGCACCAGGTTCAAGGGTGAGCTTAGCACCTGCATCTATGGATAGTTGGGATTTGTCATGTATGATGAGTTCTCCTCCCGATCTAATGATTAGGTGAGTATTTGGTGCAAAATGACTTTTTGAGTATTGATTAATGTTTGTACCAAGTTCAAACTTCCCATTCGACCCTACATCAATAGTAATATTACCTGTGTTCCCACAAGGTCGCACAAAAGATACGCCGAATGATTCAGTAACAGCATTTTGAGCAGTGGTCATACCGGAAGCTCCTACCGGAACATGGCAGTTTATGCAGAGCCTTCCATTATTTACGATTAGCGTATTTCGGTTATGAGTACTACTCGTTTTTAATCCATGAATGTCTTCTCCATAATTAAATGTGGATGACGAAATGCCAAAGCTTGGAACAAATCCGGCAGATATTTCCCAGTCGCGCATTACATCAATTATGGTATCTCTATTATGTTCTGTTATTGTGACATGAAATCTATTATCAATGTTATGCATGGGATTGCTCCCTTCTCTAGCCACTCTATCAAAGGTCGTCCAGCCTTGACCATTATTTACAGCCGTCACATTTACCCCATGGAAGTCCAAAAAAGGATCGGTCATATTGATAGGGGTGTTCAAACCGCTTGAAGTTAGAATGTATCCAAACCTATCAGCAAGAATATCATCATGAAAATGCTCGAAAAAACCCAATTCTTCAACCGGATAAAAACCGCCAGGAGCGGCATCATATTCATGCTTTTCGGTTACCGAGTAAACGTACGGCTGTATAAGATAATTCTTTTTTAATCCCCAAAACAGCTCAATATACATTTCATTTTCTACTATAGTAGTTGGATTGGAATTGTATGGGGGTAAAGAGTTCAATATCAACTTTCCTTTGACTTTTACAGGAAGGAGGAAGAAATAAATACCTACAACTTTACCCCAAAATCCCATATTCCACGTAAGTGGCGTGCTGGTGTTATCGATATGAATATATGGATCTCCGGGTTGAAATCCTTGATCTGTACCATTATCTACACCATTGGAAATGCCTGTGACTTCACATTGCTGTGGATTTCCAAACTGTTGCAAATAGGCATCGAATTCAGTTCTAACTCCCGAAGCATCATCATCCACATGATAAATTAACATCTGTTGGGCAGCAGTTGAATTCAATGCCTTAACAGCATTTCGCAAGTCACTGATAAACCAATATAACATGCTTCCGCCTAGTTTTTGCGCCATCATTTGAAACGAAAGCGGAACATTTGCGCCCTGATTGGGGCTATCAAAAACGATTAAACGACTGCAATCATGTTTTATAGTGGGGTCGTTTTGCTGTTCGAGTTCTATGCTATTTAAAGCCAATCTTGAAATTAACCCCCCCATGCTTTCTCCTATGACCAAATTTGGCTCGTGACTTCCATTTTGCCATTTCATTGCATTTATTAGGTGAATGGCAGCTTTTAAGGCCTCACTGTTTCTAATTATATCATCTTGTGGGTTGTTTAATTTGATGAATACCAAGTCATATTCATTTTCCGACATTTGAGCAGTATGAAAATTCCTATCTAAAACGTTTCTTGCATCATCTATATTGATTTCATCAATTCCCAAAAATTCGAAACCTTGAACATAAATGAGAGGTTTCATTAATTTTGTACGCCCGCAACCAAAATCAATTTGCATATTCAAGCCATCGTGCGTTCCGTTTGCCGGTACATTTATACCCAAATCAAATACCGGTGCCAATCGTGAAATACGAATGCTGCTATGTGCAACCATTGTCCCATAATTGGTTTGCATTTCATAAGTTATGGTGTAAGTTCCGGTATCGGGATAGCTTATATCTCGTCTAAAGCCATCGGTTACTACTATTGGGCCATTTCCATCGCCAAAGTCAACCAACATACTTTCAAAGGTCATAACGTTGGAATACAACCATTCTGATTTAAACTCGAAAGGAACAGTGCTTGAAACAATTGATTGAGAATGTGCGATACTGCCCATAAAAACGTTATGTGTTTCATAGGGGCTTTCTGTTCGTCCGGGTGTGTCGTACAGTACGTCATTCAGTTCATAAATCAAATTATTGGCAATCGCATCATCTTTGATTCGACTATATTTGGCTAACAATACAACCAGAGGATAACGCTGATTTTGGTTGTAATGATTTTCAAGAGAAGCGAAGACTTGTTCGTGACCTTGAAAGGAAGTATTGCCATTTACTTGACCCAATGACATCGCACCATAGCCATACTTCCATATATCATAAGAATAAACTAAATTTTCTGGCGTTAAATTGAGTCCATTAAATCCTCTGGTGTCTAACATAGGAAGTCCATAATCAAAAAGAATATCGTATGGCACTTGTGTTAGGTCTAATCCACTAAAGTAAGCCTGCATGGATGCTCTGAATTGTGCAGCATCAGAATTGCCTTGTCCAAAAGCATTAGGGATTATGAAGAGAAATGCAATGTAGAGTCTAGTTGCGATTTTAAATGGGTATTTCCATTTCAGAGATTGCGTGTGTGTGTGTGGGGGGGGGGGGGGTAATCGCCTGTTTTTGAGTCGATAACGAATAATTGGTTGTGTTTTTGTTTCATAGTTATTTAGGTTTTAAGGTTGAAAGTGTGACCAATACTAAGCATAAACATTGAAAACACCAAGTGTCCGTCGTGATTTTTTATTCAATGTTTAAACCTCAATAGCAAAAGCCGCTTTTCTGGGCGAATGAAGCAGGTTTTTGCTCATGTAAAATTTTTGTAAACTAAATGTAGGGTAACGAGCCAATGCCTCAACAACCATTGTCGTGTTAAAAGCTGTAGCGATGGAGGCTTTTGGGGTTCATCTGGGAGTAATTTGAAAAGCCGGGGAAGGATGCTGTCTTATTTAGATTGGTTTTAAAAAACCATGCCCGCTCGTGAAATGCGGTTTTTAGTTTGTGTGCTGTACAGCCGAAAGCTATTTTTGCAATGCTCTAAAAATTACTATTCTTCAGATGAATAAGTTAACTACGCTTTTACGCTCGTCCTTAGGGCGTAAGCTCATGATGTCCCTCACCGGATTGTTCCTCATTTTGTTTCTTGTAGTGCACCTGGCTGGCAACTTGCAGTTGTTGCTCGACCCCACAGGTGAAGCTTTTAACCGCTACACCTATTTTATGGGCAATAACAGTCTTATTCAATTGGTGTCGAAGCTGAACTTCACCTTCATTATCCTGCACGTGATTTACAGCATTTGGTTAACCCGCACCAACACTGCCGCTCGTCCGGTGCAATATGCGGGCAAACCCAAAGAGGCGCAATCAACCTGGAGTTCACGGAACATGGGTATTTTAGGTACTCTTATTTTATTGTTCCTCATTGTGCACCTCAAAAGCTTTTGGTACGAGTTTAAGTTTGGCAGCATTCCCATGGTTGCTGCGGGTACCTACGAAGGGCTGGATTTTGCCATCATCGATGCTTACACCTACATTGCTGCTGCCTATGCGCAACCAGCTTATGTAGCCATTTATTTGGTGGGCATGATCGTCTTGGCTTTTCACTTATATCATGGATTTCAAAGTGCGTTTCAGACTTTGGGTCTGGGATATAGCAACTATAAAAAACTCATTAACACCGTAGGTGTTATTTATTCAATCGTTATACCGGCTTTGTTTGCGCTCATTCCGGTAATGATGTTTATTCAACAAGCATAAAAGAGAGAACGTATGAAGCTCGACTCCAAAATACCTTCGGGTCCTATTAATGAAAAGTGGTCGAAGTACCGCTCAACCGTCCGTTTGGTGAGCCCGGCCAACAAAAGGAAATTAGATGTAATTGTGATTGGAACCGGTTTGGCCGGTGCCTCTGCAGCTGCCTCACTGGCCGAATTGGGCTACAAAGTGAAGGCATTCTGCTTTCAGGATAGCCCACGCCGTGCGCACTCTATTGCTGCGCAGGGCGGCATTAACGCTGCTAAGAACTATCAGAACGATGGCGACAGCACCTACCGCTTGTTTTACGATACCGTAAAAGGTGGTGACTATCGTGCGCGCGAAGCCAACGTATACCGCTTGGCAGAAGTGAGTGCCAGCATCATCGACCAGTGCGTGGCGCAAGGTGTACCCTTTGCCCGCGATTATGGTGGGTTGCTCGACAATCGTTCGTTTGGTGGTACCCAGGTGTCGCGTACCTTTTATGCGCGTGGCCAAACCGGACAGCAGCTGTTATTAGGCGCTTATTCGTCCCTCAACCGTCAAATTGAAAAAGGTCAGGTAGAGATGTTTAACCGCCACGAAATGGTGGAAGTTGTGCTTATTGATGGCAAAGCCCGCGGCATCATTGCCCGTAACTTAGTTACTGGCGAGCTGGAGCGCCACGGTGCACATGCGGTGGTTTTGGCCAGTGGAGGTTACGGCAACGTATTCTATTTGTCGACCAACGCCATGGGCTCGAACGTAACCGCTGCCTGGAAAGCCCACAAAAAAGGCGCTTTCTTCGGCAATCCTTGCTTCACGCAAATTCACCCCACCTGTTTGCCGCAATCGGGCGAGTACCAGTCGAAACTCACCCTGATGTCGGAATCGTTGCGTAACGACGGTAGGGTATGGGTGCCCAAAACCAAAGCCGATGCCGAGGCCATTCAAAAGGGTAAAAAAACAGCTGAAGACATTGCTGAAGATGCGCGCGATTATTACCTCGAGCGTAAATATCCAGCTTTCGGTAACCTCGTTCCCCGCGACGTGGCTTCACGTGCGGCCAAGGATGTGTGCGACGAAGGACGTGGTGTGAACCCTACTGGTTTGGCTGTGTTCCTCGATTTCCGCGATGCCATCAACCGCTTAGGCAAAGATGTGATTAGTGCGCGCTACGGCAACCTTTTCGAAATGTACGAGAAGATCACAGGCGACGATCCTTACAGCACCCCCATGAAGATTTATCCTGCGGTGCACTATACCATGGGCGGCATTTGGGTTGATTACAACCTCATGACCACCGTTCCTGGTTTGTACGCCATTGGCGAAGCCAATTTCTCTGACCACGGTGCCAACCGTTTGGGAGCTTCGGCCCTCATGCAAGGCCTGGCCGACGGATACTTTGTATTGCCTTACACCATTGGCGATTATTTGGCCGATGAAATCCGCACCGCCAGCATCGATACCAAGCATCCAGCTTTCGAACAGGCTGAAAAGGAAGTAGCCGATCGCTACAAGCAGTTTGTGAGCATTGGCGGCAAGCAATCGCCCGAAAGTTTCCACCGTCGCTTAGGCAAAATCATGTGGGAATATTGTGGCATGGCTCGTCAGGAAGAAGGTTTGAAGAAGGCCATTGGTCTTATTCAGGATCTTCGCAAGGAATTCTGGAGCGATTTGCGCGTAACTGGCAATGTGGGCGAGTTCAACCCCGAGCTCGACAAAGCCATGCGTGTAGCGGATTTCATCGAATTGGGCGAATTGATGGTACGCGATGCTTTAAACCGCAATGAAAGCTGCGGCGGACACTTCCGCCTCGAAAGCCAGACCGAAGAAGGTGAAGCCATGCGCGACGACGAAAACTTCGCTTACGTTTCGGCATGGGAATTTACCGGTGTTGATTCAGAGCCGGTGCTCCACAAGGAAAACCTCGAATTTGAAGTAGTTAAACTCACACAAAGAAGTTACAAATAAGATGAGTAAGGAAAGTTTAAATCTGACGCTCAAAGTGTGGCGTCAGCAAGGTGATAAAATCAAGGGCAAGTTCGAAACTTATAAGTTGAAGGACGTTTCAACCCATGCATCATTCCTCGAAATGATGGATATTTTGAACGAAGAGCTGATTACTACGGGTAAAGATCCTGTTGCCTTCGATCACGATTGTCGTGAAGGCATTTGCGGGATGTGCAGCATGTACATCAACGGACGTGCGCATGGCCCACAACGCGGTACAACCACCTGTCAGTTGCACATGCGTCATTTCGAAGATGGCGAAACCATTACCATCGAACCTTGGAGAGCCACACCTTTTCCGGTGATCAAAGACCTGGTGGTCGATCGTTCGGCCTTCGATAAAATCCAGCAAGCGGGTGGCTATGTATCGGTAAATACCGGTAATGCTCCAGATGGTAATGCCATGCCAATTCCAAAGGAAAACGCGGATGAAGCCTTTAATGCTGCAGCTTGCATTGGTTGTGGTGCATGTGTAGCAGCATGCAAAAATGCTTCTGCTATGTTGTTTGTGTCTGCAAAAGTTTCGCAATTCACACTTTTACCACAAGGACAGCCAGAACGCAAAGAGCGGGTGAATAAAATGGTGGCTAAGATGGACGAACTCGGCTTCGGCAATTGCACAAATACCGGTGCTTGTGAAGCTGAATGTCCGAAAGGAATCAGCATCACGAATATTGCCCGTATGAATCGGGAGTATTTTGGCGCTATGCTTTCCCCGGGCAATTGATTGTCATATTTATGTGAAGAAATCCGGTTGTGCTTGCAGCCGGATTTTTTTATGATTAAATTTCACTTAAATTGCAACAATTCAGTGTTGTTTAGCATTGTTAATAGGCATGATCAAGTTGTTAAGGTTTTTCTTAGTTACGTTCGTCGCTCTTTTGTTCCTATCCCTCGGTAGGGCAGGGGCCACGCACAACCGTGGGGGCGAAATCACCTTCAGACACCTTAACAACCTTACCTATGAAATTACGGTAACTACCTACACCAAGGACCAGTTTGCCGCTGACAGGCCAAGCTTGCCGGTTTCATTCAATTATGGCAACCCGGTTCGACGAGACACCGTGAATAGATTGAGCCGTGTTTTTGTTGGAAATGACATCGTTCGGAATATCTACATCACAACCCATACATTTCCAGGACCTGGAACTTATACCATTTCTGTGCAAGACCCTAATCGGATAGGAGGCATTAATAACATTCTCAGTTCAATCAATTTGCCATTTTATATTGAGACCCAGCTAACCATCAATCCATTTTTAGGCCCCAATAGCTCTCCTGTTCTAAATTTTCCGCCCATCGATAATGGCTGTGTAAACCGCCTGTTTGTTCATAATCCCGGAGCTGTTGACCCCGATGGAGATTCGTTGAGTTTTGAGCTTACCCCATGTAGGGGGGAGGATGGCTTACCCATCAGTTCCTTTTTTTATCCTGCTCCATTTCCGATTTTGCAGGTAAATAGTTTTTCGGGTGATTTTATTTGGAATGTGCCAACCCAGCCCGGTATTTATAACTTTGCCGTTATTATACGTGAATGGCGAAATGGCGTTCAGATAGGGAGTATCATTCGCGATTTTCAGGTTACTATTGGCGCTTGTTCGAATAGACCTCCCGAAATTATCGTACCCGAAGATACTTGCATCATAGCTGGTACCTTGTTAACCGCCATGATTACTGCTACCGACAGTGATGGGCAGGTTGTGAGCCTTAAGGGAGTTGGCGCGCCACTTTCACCTGCCCGGGGAATTACCACCAATGGCCCGGCGACATTTGTAGATGTGAGCTCACAAACCGTAGTGAACTCAGCTTTTAGCTGGCAAACCAATTGTAGTCACATTCGGAGAGATCCTTACCAGATGGTGTTTAAAGCAGAAGATAATGGAAATCCACCTTTATCTGCCTATAAGGTATGGAACATTCGGATTATTCCTCCTCCCGTAGAAAATATACAGGCCAATTCAAGCGGAGGGAGGATTGCCGTTAGTTTTGATCCGCATACTTGCGACAATGCCTTGGGATATAAAATTTATCGCAAGCAAGGATCTGGCCCCTTTCCTTTAGATACCTGTCAAACCGGTGTGCCAGCCTCAAGTGGGTATGTACTCATTGATACGTTGATGGGCAGGATGAGGACTACTTATATCGATGATAATAATGGCATGGGATTACCAGCTGGTGAGGAGTTTTGTTATCGTGTTACTGCCTTTTTTAGTGAGTTTGCTTTTAATCCACTCGGTGGTGTTGAAAGTATAAGTTCAGATGAGGTATGTGAAATCGTATTGCGCGATTTGCCCTTGTTAACGAAGGTGTCAGTAACCAACACCGGCGATACAGATGGTAAAATGTTGCTCCAATGGGAAGGCCCTGTAGAGTTGGACACGGTGCAATTCCCCGCACCTTACCGTTATCGCTTTTTTAGGGCTCAAGGTGAAGCAATAGGAGCGAACCCCGCTCAGATTGGAACTCGGAATTATAATTCTTTTGCAGCGCTATTAGCGGATAGCCTTTTTGAAGACGACAATTTGAATACGAGAGCGTTTCCATACACCTACCGGATGTCCTTTGATGCATTGGGAAATACAGAGGTTGGAAAAGGCACGCCTTCGTCATCGGTCTTCCTCGATATTGTGAGTTTTGATAGTGAGTTATTGCTACGTTGGGACTGGAATACCAATTGGTTGAACGACTCATTTTATGTGTACAAAGAGAATGATTTCGGACAGTTTCAACTATTAGGTGGTAGCTTGGAGCCTTTTTATCGGGATACCGGCTTGGTTAATGGTCGAACGTATTGCTATTATGTAACGAGCTTTGGAAGCTTTGCGAACGTATTATTGCCTGATTCTATAGTCAATGATTCTCAAATTAAATGCAAAATGCCTACGGATACCATTCCGCCATGCCCCCCGCAATTGAGTGTGATATCGGATTGTGATTTGTTTAAAAACGAATTAAGCTGGGTGCAGCAGCAGTTTTGTGCCGAAGACTTGTTGAAGTGGAGGGTTTATTTCAGGCCAGATAATCAGTCGGCTTACACCTTATTAGATTCTTTGCCCGCCAGTGCCGATAAAAATTACCTACACGACAACCTTACACTTTCGGTGGCTGGGTGTTATGTGTTAACTGCTGTAGATTCGAGCTTAAATGAAAGTGACTTCAGCAATGAAGTTTGTGTGGATAATTGTAATTTATATGAGCTTCCCAATGTATTTACCCCCAATGGTGATGGGATTAATGACTTGTTTGGGCCTTTGCCAGGCTGGCGGTTTGTAGAGAGCATCGATATTATCATACTTAATAGATGGGGGCAAGAGGTATTTAGAACCGTAGATCCGCAGATAAATTGGGATGGCAAAAACAGGATTGGACAAGATCTTGAAAGCGGTACATATTATTACCGCATCAAAATCAATTTTAGAACACTTGAGGGGACTAAACAGGTCGACCGCAGTGGTGTTGTATCTTTACGACGTTAATTAGCTTGAATGTTTACAGGAATTATTGAAGCCCTTGGCACGATTACCAGCATAAAGAAAGAGCAGCAAAACATACATTTCACCATATCATCACCAATTTCTGATGAGCTCAAGATTGATCAGAGTGTGGCTCACAATGGGGTATGTTTAACGGTGGTGGGTTTATCTCAAGGTGCTCATTCAGTAACGGCTATAGCTGAAACTTTGTTAAAAACTAATTTAGGGGAATGGCACGAAGGAGGGAGGGTCAATCTGGAACGTTGTATGCCCGCAAATGGCCGCTTCGATGGACACATTGTTCAAGGACATGTTGATCAAACAGCCATTTGTGAAAGTGTAATAGAAGAAGGTGGAAGCTGGCGGTTTCGTTTTTGTTTTGATGCAAAAGCGGGAAATATGGTAGTAGAAAAGGGGTCTATTTGTGTAAATGGGATTTCATTAACCGTGGTTGATGCTTCGGCTGAAGCATTTGCAGTCGCCATAATCCCTTATACCTACGAGCATACAAACATGAAAGACATTCGCCAGGGTGATGTGGTGAATATTGAATTTGATATCCTTGGTAAATATGTTCAACGGATGATGGAATTGCGCCAATGAAACCGGACTTATTTCCTAGACTTGAGCTGTTTTTAAATGAGCTTTCGGCCAATAATCATAAATTGTGGTTTGATGAACATCGTCAGCTATATCAGGGCATTCGAGGTGATTTCATTCGCTTTGTGGATGAATTATTGGCATCGGTTGTTTTGCTAGATGAAGATTTAGCTGGTCAGGAGGGTAAAAATTGCATTTTTCGTATCAATCGTGATGTGCGATTTTCTCAGAATAAGGCGCCGTATAAGAATAACTTTTCGGCCTACTTAAGTAAAGGCGGTAAAAAATTTCCTGGTGCGGGTTATTATTTTCATTTTCAGCCAGGCAATTCTTTTTTGGCGGCTGGTGTGTGGATGCCGGAAGCTACTTTGTTAAAAAGCATCAGGCAGGAAATTGATTATGACGTGGAGGCATTCTCATTGATATGCACCGATCTTGACTCAAGGGGCTACAGATTAGAAGGTGAGCGCTTGAGTAGGCCACCTAAGGGATATGAAGCTAATAATCCGGCCATAGAATGGATCAAGCTTAAGAGTTTTGTATTTACGAGGCCTTTTGAATTATCCGGTATCAAAGATCCAAAGGATATTATTGCAGACTTTACCCACGCAGTTCGGGATTTAAAACCCTTTGTTAATTTTTTGAACAGGGTTTTTGATCAAGGAAACTAAACAGCTGCTTGTTTTGGAGCATATTTGCGTAACGTATCAATGAGCTTATCTTTTACCAAAGGCTTTGCTAATATACCTTGCATGCCTAAGGCTAGCGCTTTATTAGCACTATGGTCGAAAACATCGGCAGTTACGCCGACAATGGGTATATTGGGTTGAAGTACTCCAGATTGCCCTGTGCGAATAGCTGTTGTTGTTTCGAAGCCATCCATAATGGGCATTCTAAAGTCCATGAGTATTAAATCAAATTCACGCTTGGCTAATATGTCAATGGCTTCTTTGCCATTGTTGGCAATCACCGGAATGAGGTTAAAGCTTTTCAATAACAAGCTCATTACCTTTTGATTCATGAGGTTATCTTCAACATACAACACCCGCATATGGCCATAATCAAAGATGGTGTTTGTAGCTGTATCAGATTGTTTTTCGCTGACTGCCGACTTTTCTACTATTTTAAATTGTAGTTCGAATTGGAATGTGCTTCCTTTACCGATCTGAGAGTCAACAGCTATACTACCGCCTAGCATTTCAACCAACTTTTTTGTAATGGCTAAACCAAGACCTGTACCACCATATTTTCTGTGTATTTCTGTACTTCCCTGGGCAAAGCTGCTAAAGATATGAGGCATTGCTTGTTTTGAAATACCTATTCCGGTATCTTTTATTTCGAACCGAACCGTTACTTCATTTTGGTTGATATAATGGGGTTTAAAGCGCA
Organism: Bacteroidia bacterium; assembly: GCA_046291695.1. Lineage (GTDB taxonomy): Bacteria > Bacteroidota > Bacteroidia > UBA7662 > UBA7662 > PNNG01. The sequence goes on along the minus strand of JBKBSO010000011.1, from coordinate 80,173 downwards.
TATGCACCTCTCCGGCTTCGGTGAACTTTACGGCATTGCTGCATAAATTCAGGATGATTTGATAAAGTCGGGTAGGGTCGCTGTATACCAGTAAAGGAATTGGGCCTTCAGTGCTAAAGGTTAAGCTAATGCCTTTCTGTGTGGCTATAGGTAAAAGGTTATTGATGATTTCGCGGCCGATGCGCTCGAGGTCGGTAGGAACTAGTTCTAAAATCACCTTTCCTTCTTCTATACTGGCTAAGTCGAGTATGTCGTTGATAATCACAAGTAAAACATCCGCTGAATAACGAATCGATTGTAATTTGTCAAGCATTTCACTTCCTTTCGCCTCGTGTAATAGCAATTCCGTAAGACCCAATATCGAATTCATGGGTGTTCTTATTTCATGACTCATTTGCGACATGAAATCTGTTTTAGCTTGTAGGTGCTTTTCAATTAGTTTTTTGGATCGTTCAAGCTCTTCATTCCGGCTCTCAATTTCTTGGGTTTTGGCTTGAATAAGTCGCTGACTTTGCCTTAATGCTGCATTCGCATTTTTATATTGAATGAGTAAAAATGCTATGAATAAACTACCTGCCAAACCAAGTGCCATGATGACTATAAATAGTTGACTTTTAGTTTGCTGCGCTTTAATCAAGTCTTTTTGCTTGATAAGCATTTCTTGCTGTTTCAAAAGTTCTCGTTCCGTTTCAGAGAATTTGATTTTTCCCTCCATCTCCAGCAGTTTACTATCTACCTCCTGGTTGCGTATCAGTTCACCTAAGCGGATGTAATGCTCTAAAGCGGATAAAGCTTCGGAAAGTTTTCCTTGCTTTTTATAAAGGTGATGGCGCAGCTCGTACGCTTTCATTTTGCCGGAAATATTATCTATCTCATCAGCGATGGCTATCAACTTATTGATATACTCATCAGCTTCGCTAAACCTGCCATTCAACTGAGCCACTTCAAAATTGGCAATGTAATAGGCCTCCATCTTGTTGATCATATGGTGCTGTAACAAGATGAATTGGGCTTCGGTTAGCGCTTCATATGCGGCTTCCTTTTGTTTGCTCGCTGCGAGAAGTTTAGCTTTTGAGATATAGGCGTCAACCAATTCAGAATACATGGCATAACGCTTCATGGTATCAATTACATCTGCTACGATGTGGAGCCCCTTTTCAAACTTTCCCTGACGGTAAGCCAGTCCTACCAAATATAAGCGTGAATGCGCTGAAAGCCCATACTGATGATTTTGAAGTCTTACCTGCTCACTTTGTAGAAAGTAATTGGACGCGAGCTCATACATTTCCTTTTCGCGGTACACCATGCCTAAGTTATTCAGTGCTACTGATTGTGCATAAGGAAGGTTTAATTTCATGGCTGAATCAAGCGCCGAAATGTAATATCGAAGTGCTTCAGGGTAATCCTTTTGGTCATAATATAAATTGCCGATGTCAATTATAGCAAATACATACAAGTCTCTGTGAACCTCCTCTTTTAATAGTTCCAGACTTTTACGATAGGCTTCTAAGGCAATATCGCGGAAGCCTCGGTAGCGAAAAATGTTTCCTTTTACCGTGTAAAACTGTGCGGCTAATCCATTGTACCCATTTCTGCTGGCCAGTTTGATGCCCTTATCAATGTGTGCAAGTCCTCCGAGCGGATTAATTATGGAGTTTTTATGCGATAATTCCAGAAGTGGTTCAAGAAAGCTGCTGTCGCTAATGCCTGCATTTTCCAGCGAATCACAATAAGCTTCCAATAGTTTGATTTGCTGTTCTCGGTATTCGTATGGAGATAGCATGGAAGTACCTAACAGGGGCGAATATGCCTTTTGGGCAATCCCTTTAGTTATGTTGAATAACAAAAACAGGTAGAATACCAATGAAAGTCCCAAGCGCATGTCATGCGAATTTATGGCTTATTTCTTAATGCGCTACAGGGAAATGAAAAAAGCCGGACAAATTTGCCCGGCTTAACTTGAAAAATGCTTTGGAATTATGAACGATTGGCAGAAAGCTCAAGCTCAATGCCAATTTCATCATAAATCACTTTGTCGCCAATATCTGGAAATATTTTTCCAGAACGGTATTTGATGTCCCACAAAGTACGGTCAATATCAAACTTGGCCGTTGCGTTAACGCCATCATCATTCATGCTTACACGCGCCGGGAATTTGATGCCATTGGTGATTCCTTTAATGGTTAAGTTGCCTGAAATGAGGTGTGTATTACCAGCTTCATCAGCCATTTCCATGGCCTCAATTCCTGTGATTTCAAAACGACCTTCTTTGTGATTTTCTACATTAAAAAAATCTTCAGAATATAAGTGGTCCGTAAGTTTTTTATTATACTCTTCGTCTTCAAGATCTTCTACGACAATAGTAGTCATGTCGATAACGAAGTTTCCTCCAGTAAGGTTGGCACCATCAAAAAACAAACTGCCATCGGTAATTCCAATGGTTCCAAAATGTTCTCCAGTGAGTTTTTTGCCGGTCCATTTTAATTTGCTCTCATTTACCGGCAAAACCGCTGATTCACCAGCGTCAATTGCGTCAACTACCTCAGTATTTTCAGCTTTATTGCCCGAGTTTGAACAAGAAACTGCAAAAATCGATGCAGCGACCAAGATCCATAATTTTTTCATATGCACATTTTTTTTCATGTGTATGTAACCAATAAGCGCAAGGTTTTGTTCAGAAAGCGTCAATCTTTTTTTAATCGGAAGGATAAACCTAAGGTGTGTAAAATAAGGGGGCTCCAGGGCCGATAGGAAAATCGAAACTGATCCAAATAGCAAAGAGCACCAACCAGCCGATAAGAAATACAACGGAATAGGGAAGCATGGTGCTGATAACGGTGCCGATACCTGCTTTTTTGTCGTAGCGTTGAATGAAGGCCACAATTAATGCGAAATAAGACATCATGGGGGAAATGATATTCGTAACGCTATCGCCAATCCGATAGGCACTTTGTGTGAATTCAGGCGAATATCCCAATAACATAAACATGGGTATAAATACAGGTGCCATGATGGCCCACTTGGCTGATGCGCTCCCCATGACCATATTAATAATGGCTGCAATGAAGATAAAGCCCCCCATTAAGGCCAAATCATTTAGTCCTGATGCTTTAAGTACTTCGGCACCTTGAATGGCAAAAATCAAACCCAGGTTGGTCCAATTGAAATAGGCCACAAATTGCGCAGCAAAAAATACTAGCACAATGTAGGAGCCTAGGGTTTCCATAGATTTGGCCATGCCCTTCATAACGTCGCTGTCGTTCTTGAAAGTTTTGGCTCCAATACCATAGGCAATACCGCAAAAAGCTGCCGAAAGGAATATAAAGGCTACGATTCCCGACATGAATGGCGATTTGAGTATGTCGCCGTTTAATGGGTTGCGCAAGTATCCATCAGCAGGGATTAATCCGCCCAAAATGAAAACCGTGAAGAGGATAAACGCTAAAAAGGCATACAAAAGCCCTTTTTTTTCATCACCGGTGAGGAACCGAATTTCTTCTGGCTTTTCGTCACCGGTATAAGTTCCAAGTCGTGGAATTACGATTTTTTCAGTGACCCAGGTGCCTAATCCGGAGATGAGGAAGGTGCTTACAAACATGAAGTAATAGTTACAGGCCGGGTTAACCGAATATCCGGGATCAATGATGCGTGCTGCTTCTTCAGATAATCCGGCCAAAAGAGGATCAATGGTACCCAATAGCAGATTGGCGCTGTAGCCTCCAGAAACCCCGGCAAAAGCTGCCGCCAAGCCAGCGAGTGGATGTCGACCGGCAGCTAGAAAAATTACAGCCGCTAGGGGTACCAGCAAAACGTAACCTACTTCACTAGCTGTGTTCGACAATACTCCTGAAAAAACGATGACAAAAGTGAGTAGTTTTTTAGGGGAAGAAAGTACAACTAGGCGTAGTACGGTGCCAATGAGGCCGCTTCCTTCCGCAATTCCAATGCCCAGTAAAGCCACGAGTACCGTGCCTAGCGGAGCGAATGCAGTAAAATTGACCACCATTTTTTCAAGGATCATGTGGAGGCCTTTGGCCGACATAAGATTGAAAGGGGTCACGGTTTCGCCGGTACCTGGGTGCACCACGCTGATATCAAATTGGGCTGCAACCCACGATAATAGTACAACCAGAAGTGCAAAACCGGCAAATAGGGTTGCCGGGTGAGGAAGTGCATTCCCTACTTTTTCGATAATTCCCAGAAAGCGATCAATTGCGCTACGTTTTTCCATGTTTTATTTAATAATGATGATGGTAAAATGGGTGGCTGAGAATTCCTGTTCTATGGCCATCTTTTTAAATAACTTTTGGCCACTGTTGGCACCTTCAGCTAAGCGTTCAATAGCTTCTACATAATCTCGAAGCCAGTTGTCGGTTTTTTCACCAGCAACTACCAAAGTTCCATCCGGCTCCAGTAAATCTAAGGCAGCATTCAAGATTTTAAAATAATCGTTGCTTTCGAACTGCATAAAATTCAAATCGAACAAAATGCCCTGATAGACGTGGTTTGTTTTAAATTTGCCATCCTTAAAAACCACCATTGATTCAATGGGCTTTTTAGCATCCGCAAGACGTATTTGCCAACTATTTATTTGATCAGGATTTCCAACAATACTAACCAAGGCATGTGATTCTTGTGCCGCAGAGAGGTAATCTAATTGTGGAGAAGCCAAGTACAGAAGGTGTGTACCTTGCTTGAGGTTAAGTTGAGGTATCACAAATTCGGCCGGAACTGGCCTACTAACAGGGGTAGAGGAGCCAAATGCCGCTGAGGCAGTAGGGGAAACAGTAGAGACCGAAGCCTGGCAGGCGCTTAAAAGGACCGCTATGGCCCAAACCCATTTTTTCATCGGGAGGCTAAGATAAGGAGCTCAATTTAGCATACAAACCTTTGTGGGCAAACGGCTGTTATTTTTGCCTCGTGCTTAAGATCGCTTTTCACCCCATATATGCCCACCCGCTTCCCGAGGGACATCGTTTTCCGATGTTGAAATATGAATTAATTCCCGGGCAGTTACTTCACGAGGGCACCATTAGTGCTGATAACCTTTTTGAACCTGGGCCAATGCATGAGGCTGAAATCTTACGCGTGCATGATTCCGAATATTGGAGACGGTTAAAAAATCTACAACTATCGGCTAAGGAAATAAGAAAAATCGGTTTTCCTTTAAGTGCACAGCTCATACAACGCGAAATCATTATTGCTCAGGGTACCTTGGAGGCCAGCCAGTTTGCGCTTGAATACGGCGTTGCTATGAATGTAGCAGGAGGCACACATCATGCATACGCCCATAGTGGTGAAGGTTTTTGCTTGTTAAATGACCAGGCTATAGCCGCGGCCTGGTTGCTGGAACATCACTTGGCAAAACGCATTCTAATTATAGATTTAGATGTGCATCAGGGAAATGGTACCGCCTCGATTTTTAAAAATGAATCACGCGTGTTCACCTTTAGTATGCATGGAAAAGATAATTATCCGATGTATAAAGAACAATCAGACTTGGATATTGCGCTCAAAGCAGGAACTAGCGACGAAGAATACTTGGATTTACTGCAAAAAAATCTCCCTAAGCTGATACATAAGCACCAAGCCGACTTTATATTTTATCAAGCCGGAGTTGATGTATTGGCAACTGACAAACTAGGTAAATTGTCCTTGAGTATGGCGGGATGCGCCAATCGGGATGCTTATGTGTTTAATCAAGCCATTGCAGCAGGTATTCCTATGGTTGTTTGTATGGGTGGCGGTTATTCTCCAGAAATTAAAGATATTTTAGAGGCGCATTGCAATACTTACCGACTGGCACAACGTTTATGGTTCGATGCCTGAAATATGTAAAGCTTTCTATTATTTTTGATTCAAATCAGTTATTATGAAAAAAATCCTTTGCTTACTATTGACGCTTTCCTGCTCTATAACGCTTTGGGGCCAATCGAATAAGCATTTTGAGGGAAGTATATTCTTTAGTTTTGATGTCACCGGAGGTGGGGAAGAATTGGAATTGTCGAGGGCCTTTTTGCCGCATGGATACAAATTGCAAGTGAAGGGTGAGAAGGTACGCATGAGGATGGAAGGAGGAATGGTAGCGGCCATGTTTGGTGATATAGTTTTTGACGGCAGCACTAACCTGCAATTTATGTTGAACGATGCCAACAAAACAGTAACCATGATGCCTGCCGAGAAAGCACAAGAAGCTAAAATTCCGGAAGGAATTAAGGTTGAACGCGGATCAAACGACAAGGAAATTGCAGGTTATCAAACCCAACATTATTTGGTAAAAAACGATAATAAGCCCGGTGAGTTGATGGAGTTTTGGGTTACAGAGGCCTTAAATTTCAGGGCGCCTAAGGGAAATAACAGCTCCCCGCTGGGTGCCGGATATGGCTATGGGATCAAAGGGTTTCCACTGCAGTTGGTCATGGAACAGGCGGGCATGACCATAACGATGGAGGCGAAGTCGGTAAAGCAGGAAAAGCTTGCGGATCAAATTTTTGAAATACCTAATGACTACAAAAAAAGTGAATTTAATCCCGCTATGTTCAATTTTGGAGGTGATGAATGAATACTTTTGAACTAAATCCATGGAAAGTTCAATCTAAAAAAGAAGTCTATGAAAATGCGTGGATAAGGTTAACTGAGTTTGAAGTGCTGAATCCAAACGGTAATCCAGGAATATATGGGAAGGTGCACTTTAAGAATTTGGCCATTGGAATTGTTGCACTTAACGAAAAAGATGAGCTCTGTTTGGTGGGACAGTACCGCTTCCCAACCGATACTTACAGTTGGGAAATTCCAGAAGGTGGTGGGCCATTAGAGGCAGATCCGCTTGAATCGGCCAAGCGAGAATTATTAGAAGAAACCGGTTTTAAAGCACAAAAATGGGAAGAGCTTTTTCGGATGCATTTATCAAATTCGGTAAGCGACGAATTGGCCATCGTTTATTTGGCAACAAAGCTGGAGCAATGTGAAGCAAGTCCGGAAGACACAGAGGTTTTTCAACACCGTACCCTTAGCTTAATTCAAGCATGGGGTGAAGTAAAGTCAGGAAAAATTACGGATGCCATTTCGGTGGCGGCCATTCAGTTTATGGTATTACGGAAACTAGGCGCTTAACTTTTTAATTTCTCCCAAAGGAGCTTGCCGACATGCCTGTCTATCGGAAAGCTGAAAAAGGTATCAGCCTGCAGGGAGGCTAAAGGAACAAATTTCATCACTTCGTCTTTAGCCAGCTTGGTGTTTAATTGCCTTTTTGGTAGGTCCGGCATATGACTTGGTTGAACCATATAATACACACTCAGGACCTGTACCTCTGGGTTGAAAGCTGAAACTACAAAAAAGTCAGTCGTATAAAAGTGGCTTGTAACCTGAATTTCAAGTCCCAGCTCCTCCTTGAATTCTCTTTTCAAGCAATCGATACTACCTTCCCCAAGTTCTAAACCACCACCAGGGAATTTTGTGAATTTCATGTTTTTGTACCATTCTTCGGAAATAAGCAGCTCGTTATTTTGCGATATGAGAATACCATAAATTCGAATGGTGAAGGCTTTTGTATTGCTTATATCGTTTTTCATGATACTAATTTAACCTAAAGAGAGGTATAATATTGGCATAAAATAAAATCGCTCGGTTTAGCTTATTTTTGACGCATGAATTTGAAATTATCCATAGTGTTCGCTGTCATAGCCAGTAGCTTTTTGGCATGTAGGTCCCAAAAGCCGTTTAATCTTCAGGAAATCGAAACGCAAGGGGCGTTAGAAACTGAGGTTAAAATGCCGAAAAATATTATTCTGATGATTGGAGATGGGATGGGGGTAAGCCAGATTTATGGCGGGATGATCGCTAATCACAATCAGTTGGCACTTGAACGTTTTAAACATTTGGGTTTTATTAAAACCTATTCGAGCGATAATATCATTACAGATTCGGGTGCAGGCGCTACGGCTTTTAGTATTGGGAAAAAAACGTTCAATGGTGCTATTGGGGTGTGTCCTGACTCCTTGGCGCACGAAACCATTTTGCAATCAGCCGCGTTGGCCGGCAAGTCAACAGGCATGGTGGTAACTTGTGCCATTACTCATGCCACGCCAGCCTCCTTTGCAACGCATGTGCCTGATCGCAACATGTATGAAGAAATAGCCTGGCAGTTGGTGCATAGTCCTGTAGACGTGATGATTGGTGGCGGCAGGAAGTATTTTGACGCACGTACCGACGGGCGCGGTTTGATAGCGGAATTTCAGCAAAAAGGCATTTTTGTAGTCGATAATGAAAAGGCCATGCAGGAGTTACCGTCTGGTGTCAGGTTTGCAGCTCTTCTGTGGGAAGATGCCGCTTCAAAAAAAACCGAAGGGCGCGACGATATATTACCAAGAGCAACAGCTCAGGCGATAGCACACTTGAATGCTCAAAATAAAGGTTTCTTTTTAATGGTTGAAGGCGCTCAAATTGATTGGGGCGGACATGCGAACGAAACTGATTACATCGTACAGGAAATGATAGATTTTGACCAAGCCATTGCGCTTGCACTAGATTTTGCAGAGGAAGATGGAGAAACCCTGGTCATTGTAACTGCGGATCACGAAACTGGTGGGTTTGCCTTGGTTGGAGGTAATTTTGATAGTGGCACGGTAAAGGGGGCTTTCACCAGTACAAAACATACTGCTGTAATGGTGCCGGTGTTTGCTTTTGGTCCAGGTGCAGCTTTATTTACAGGCATTCAGGAGAATACAGCAATTTATAATCACATGATGCATTTGTGGGGATTAGAGGTGCATCGTAATCCTAAACATTGGAAAGCTATTCGTCCGAATGACAAATAAATGCCAAAATACCTTTCGTTTTGAAGAACGGATTTTTTTAATCATCGATTAGGGTTATTTTCGAGCTTTATTGACTGATGTGAAAAGCCGAATGCCTCAATGGTTTAACTGGAATGTTTTACTCCGTTTTTCGAGCGAAGAAGAGCGACGTAAAACGACCCTTTATGTTTTTACATTGTTGGGTTTGGGGGGGATCCTGCTCACGAACATTGCGGATTTAATTCAAGAAATACCCAGTAGCATTGGGGCAAATGCTTTGACGGTAGTTGCGCTTTTTTTGGTTTTGTATTTCTTGAAAAAGGCATGGTACGACCTTTCGGCATTTTTGTTTGTTTTTTCCTTAAGTGCCCTTGTTTTTTATGATGTAATTCTCTTAGGGGTAAGGCTTGGGTCTTATCTGTATTTCGTTAGCTTGATGGTTACTGTTCCATTTATAATAAAACCAGGCAAGTTGATTCAGTTTCATGCTTTAGCCGCTATTCCAATCGTATTACTACTCATTAGCTTAAATGAACCAATTAGCCCAATACGTCCTTTAAGCCAGGTTGCCTATTGGGAAGGTACCAAAACTAATTTGCTGGTATTTACCATCATGATGTATGCCTTCATTTATTCCACAATATTTTTGTATCAGAAGCTCACGATTCAGTTGGCGGAGTCGGCAACTAGTTTAAATACATTACTTCAGCAAACAGAATTAGTCATTTGGTCGATAGATGACGATTATCAGTTATTAAGAGCGAATCAAAATTTTTTCCATATTTACCAGGCCTATACAGGCCATGAAATCGCACTTGGTGATAATATTTTGGATGATTTGAGTGAAAATGAACAATTGTTTTGGCGCGAAAAGTATCAAGAGGGCTTTTCAGGAAAACGACAATCATTCATAGCTAACTTTCATATTGACCAAAGAAAGCCTACGATCTATGAAGTCAGCCTCAATCCCGTGTTGACCGAGGCGAATACGGTGCTTTCAATAGTTATTTATGCCAATGACATTACAGAAAGGGTGATGGTTAATTCTGAGCTTGAACAGCAGCGTGAGACGCTTTCAGAGACGCTTGAGCTTGCAAAAGTTGGGGTTTGGGTTTCTGATCGGAAACTCAAAATCATTAGCTGGGATGCTCAAACAGCTGCCATCATGGGTTTACCTCCCGAGGATGTGAGCCTGCCTGAAGTTGCGTATTTTAACCGTATTCATCCCTATGATTATGAGCGGGTTGTTTCCGAAATGCAAAAGTTTGAAGCCGGAGCAAATGAGTTGATGCTGGAGCATCGTATCATTACGCCTGCGGGAGAAGTAAGACACCTTCTGGAAAAAGCCAAAGCAGAGCGAACTGAAGGGGGTGATTTGCTGATGGTAAGGGGATTTACCCAAGACATTACAGAGCTTAGGAGAGAGGAAAAATTAAATGAACAAACTGCTCATCTCCTGCGTGAAGTAAAAATAGCAATCGAAGAACTATTGGCTTTTGAAAAGGTAGATCAGGCTGTCATTGAGGCTGTTCGCCGTATTGCAAAAGCGGTGGGTGCAAAATTTGCTTGGATTTTTGAGCATGGTCTCTTTGAGGAAAAACCAGGAGCACGTGTGGTTACACCTCAACTGCTGTCGGAAACGCTGGATTCAGAAGTTTTACAACTTCTCAAATCTGGTGCAAGTTACGATCGCATGGGGGTAGCGCATTGGTACCAAGAGTTATTCAAGGGAAATGTGCTCGAAGGAAATGCAGAAGCTGAGGTTCAGTCCAGCTTTTTAAAGGCCTGTAACTTGAAGCGTTATGTGATTCTACCCATTTTTGTCCAAAACCAATTCTGGGGTTTTATTGGGTTTGATAATCTGGATCTATATCGTCTGTGGACTACTAATGATGAAAACTTGCTGCGAGGCTTTTGTAATGCGCTTGGCTCAGTAATCAGTTTGAATCAGTATCAGCAAAATCTTAAAGCTGCAAAAGACTTGGCCGAGCGTGCAACCCAAAGTAAATCCAATTTCTTATCCAATATCTCGCATGAAATACGTACGCCCATGAATGCCATTATTGGGTTAACGGAGCTTCTCTTGCCCGAAGAGGAACACCCCGAGCGCCTTGAGTACCTTCAGGCCATTAAATTTTCTGCCGATAACTTACTTCGATTAATAAATGACCTGCTTGATTTAAGCAAAATTGAAGCAGATAAGTTGGTGCTTGATAACCAGGTTTTTGATGTGCGATCACTCATTCGAAAGTTCGAGAAATTAATGCACTATCTTGTAAAGGAAAAAGGCCTAGAACTTGAAATTTCTATCGAGGAGGGTGTTCCAAAAGAGCTTAAAGGCGATGTAGTTAGGTTTAACCAGGTTTTATTAAATCTGGGTAGTAATGCTATTAAGTTTACTGAAAAGGGAAAGGTGCGTATAGCCCTAAAGCTACTGGAAGCTGAGGATAATCGTTGTTGGATACAGCTCATGGTGTCGGATACCGGGATAGGCATTGCTGAAAATAAACTCCAGTTGATTTTTGATAATTTTGCCCAAGCCGATAAGTACATCAGCAAAAAATTTGGGGGAACCGGACTAGGCCTAACCATTACCCAAAAATTGGTAGAGCTTATGGGCGGACGTATTCAGGTGAGCAGTATACTGGGCGAAGGAAGTGATTTTGAAGTTATTTTGCCCTTTGAGCCTTTGGCTGATACTTATCAAACTCCGGAAGCAGAAACCTCGACCAAGCAGGGTAAATTATTGGGATATAAATTGCTTATAGTGGAGGATAATCGCATCAACATTATGCTCATTAAGCGTTTATTGAAGCTGTGGGAAGCGGAATTTGAGGTAGCAGAACATGGTGGTGTAGCCCTTGAAAAATTAAGAGAAAACCAATATGATTTATTGCTTTTGGACCTGCAAATGCCAGTAATGAATGGTTTTGAATTACTAGCAGCAATCAGGTCGGGTGAGGCAGGTGCCCGTTACAAAACCATACCCGTTATTGCGCTTACTGCTGATGCGTATGAACAAACGAGAGAAAAGGCAATTGAGGCTGGTTTTAGTGACTTTATTACCAAGCCAATACAGGCTGAAGAGTTACTTAAAAAAATTATTGCTTTATTACATTGATCGATTTTTTCGACATCTGTCACTGCAATATTTTACATCTTCCCAGTGTTTTTTCCACTTTTTCCGCCATTGAAAGGGTCGTTGACAATGAGTACAAAGCTTTTCCGGCAAATTAGATTTTTTACGCATTTTAGTCATCATGTATCTACTGATTTACGATTCATTGGCAAATGACTTTCTTTAAATTTCCTCAAGCGTGATTTAACATGTCGCTTAAGAATGGTCTTGTTTTCAGCTTGAGCAGCTTTACTCTGTTTGAGTTTCCATAATTCTTGACGTGCTTTGGTACCGGTTTCCGTCAATTCAATCACTGGTGCAGGGTAATCAATTCCAATGCGACACCCGTATAGTATTTGTTCTAATGACGTCATTTTCCAAGGCTCATGGATAAGTGGGGTTGGAACTAATGCCAGTTCTGGTAGCCATTTGCGAATGAAAATCCCCTCTGAATCATGTTCCGTTGATTGCTTAACCGGGTTATATACCCTAATGGTATTTATACCCATAAAACCGGCTTGCATTTGAAATTGGGCATAATGAATACCTGGTTCAAAATCAAGAAATTGACTTCCCAGATAATCAGCACCACGTTTCCAATCGAGCCATAAGTGATGAGTAAGAAAACTTACGAGCATAGCGCGCATTCTGAAATTGAGGTATGCTGTTTCTTGTACACAACGCATGCAGGCATCTACAAGTGGGTAGCCTGTTTTGGCGTTTTGCCAAGCGAGGTAGTACCTTTCATTCCAATGGGTACGTATGCTATTGAATGCCCTGTTGAGCGGCTCAAACTCCATACGGTATTCGGTTTCGAATTTCTGGATAAAATGACAATGCCACATCAATCTTGAAGCAAAAGCGTGTAGTGCCTTTTGGTTAGGGCTCGATGCCTTGGCTTGTTGCATGCTTTGGTATACCTGACGGATGCTCAAGTTGCCCCATGCCAAATACACGCTTAACCGACTGCAACTACGCCTACTGGCTTCAGGTTTGCTAATGTGTGCTGAATAATTCACATGCCTTTCCTTTAGAAAGCCATTCAAGTATTTATGTGCAAATAGCTCACCGGCCGGTTGGTGATTGGGCTGTTGTTTATATGGCTGATAATCCCATCGAAAGTGCTGAATGAATAGCCCAAATTTTGCTGATGGCTCGTAAGGGATAATAGCCGCAATGTTTGGTGCATATTGAGGCAAGTTCATCCGATTATCCCAGTTTTTTTGCCAATCCTTTCGGTTTTTACAAGGTCGAATTACGCCATTGCTCGGGAATTCTATCCATTGAATACCAGAGGCTTTACACCAATGAGTAATTTGCTTATCACGATGATTGGTATAGGCTGTACCTGTTTCTTCATGCGAATACATGGAGTTAAAATGCGTGATTTGGTGCAGTGAATTTAAAATTTCTAGTGCAGTTCCTTCAATAGCATAAAGAACCAGATGTTTATTTAGGCCTGCTAACTGATTTTGCATCGCTTGAAGTGAATTAGCCACAAAATTCCGATGGCGTTGATCGTAAGGAGGCTTATTAAATAGCTGTGGCTCAAAAATATAGAGTAAAATTACTGGTCTACCCGTAGAGGCTGCTGCTTCAAGTGGTCCATGATCTGTAATTCGTAAATCACGTTTAAACCATACAATTGCTGGAGATTGCATGCTTTTACAACAGCATAAATCTTCTTAGGTTTGCCTTTTACCAGAGTTCTGCAACCATGCAGCGTATGCCGCCGCCACCCGAACGCTCTATGGTAGCTATGTCTACAATGACGGGTTCAGCGATAGACGCAATTTGAGCACGCTGAAAGGGTTCAAAAGCCTTCCACGCGGTTTGTGATACCAACAAACAAGGTTCGGCTTTTTGATTATTTACCATTAACACATTGGCGCAAAAGGAAGACATTTGGGCCATGTTGATGGGTAGTACCGTACGACCCGAGCGCTGAAGTAATGTAGCCAGCATATGCGATTGGTCCGGGTCTTTGATGGACTTAAAGCAACAAATGGCTAAACTTGGAGCTATACTCATAACCACATTGGTATGGTAGATGGCTAAACCTTGTTCATCCAGGCTTTCAGCCATAAAAAGCGCGTATCCGAGCTGTTTTGTGAGCTGTTGGGCCAAACTTTTGGTGGTGCGGGCCGATGGAACCGCGATGGCGATGCGGTGCAGGTGGTCGAATACCAGGCTGCCTGTACCTTCTAAAAAAATGCCGGCGTTACGTTTATTTCTATAATCAGTAATTTGACTATAACCTTGCTGCTTAAGCAAACTTAGGTGTGCTTCATCCGCTTCTATTTGTCGGTTTTCTGCATACATCGGGTAGAGGACGAGCATCCCTTCTGGATGTGTACTGAACCAGTTATTGGGGAAAATGGCATCGGGTTTAGCTGGCACTGGTTGGTCGTGAGCGAGCAGAACATCAATGCCTGCAGCTTCAATTGTAGCTACAGCAGCGTCAAATTCTCCTAATGCTTTTGTGAAATTTAAACTGGCCGTTCGCTGCTGAAAGCTATTGGTTTCTGCCGTAGCATCGTTGTAGCCAAAAGCAGCGGGCCGAACCATGAAAAGCCGCTGGGCCAGCAAATGTTGCATTTAGATGGCAAAAGAAGTTCCACAGCCACAAGTGCTGCTAGCATTCGGATTTTCGAAAACAAAGCCGCGATTATCTAGCCCACTTCCGAAATCTAGCAATACGCCTTGCAGGTACAAGGCTTGCGCTTTATTTACAGCTACTTGAAGCCCCTCAAAGTGAAGGATATAGTCTTGACTTTCGTCAGCTTTGCCCTGGTCGAGGATGTATGTAAGGCCTGAACATCCGCCACCTTTCACACCTATTCTTATCATATGGTCATGCTGAAATTGAGCCGTAAGCCGCTTTAACTCCGCTAAGGCCGTAGGACTTAAGGTAATTAAAGTTTCTGTGGTATGGTTGGTGTTCATCGTTTCCATAAATGCAAAAATAAGATGCTTGGTTCAATTTACGATAAAATCATGAGTAGAGCGGTGAGAATAACTATTTTTGATTTATGAATACCGAAATTTTGTTGTTAAGCCTTACCGGAGCCTACCTATTTGTGGCAACCTTCTTTGTACACCGCTGGTTGCGTGGTCGTTACGATCGAAATCGTGAGTTAATGCAATGGCAATATAAAATTGAACGGACAAAAACAGCTCAGCCTTTAAAAATACAGGCTTCTGAACGACTCATTTTGTTTATTGAACGTATAAAGCCGGAAGGGCTCATCAACAGACTGGGTGCCGAGCCAACAGCTGCTGCATTGCAGTTGGCTATGCTGAGCCAAATTAGGGCAGAACTTGAACATAACCTGGCTCAACAGCTTTATGTGCAGGCGTCGACCTGGCAGAAAATCCTTGCCGCTCGTGATGAAGTTGTTGGGCTTGTACATAGGGCTGCCGCAGTAACAAGACCTGAAGAATCGGCCATTGTGTTCAGTAGAAATCTATTTGCACAAGACCAGTCGGCGATGAAATATGCCTGTGAACAAGCCATCCAAAGTGTAAAGAATGAATTGCCAGAGTTGTATTGATTTCATTCGCTTATTGCTGCTCGCCAGCTTAATTTCCTGTGCTACGCCAAAATCCAGGCCAGTGCCTGTAGTTGAAAAGCAATACCTAGTTTTGGCAGATAGCCTGGGTGTACACGATGGGCTTGAAGAATTGGTAAAACCCTATCGTGATTCTATGCAGGCAGCTATTAAGCGTCCGATTGTATATAATCAACATCTGTTAAAGAAACAATTGCCGGAGTCGGGTTTAGGTAATTTATTGGCAGACATACTATTGGAAAGGAGCCGGTTGATATTTGGTGAGCTCGACATGGCTATGTTAAATTATGGGGGCATTAGAGCGGCTTTGCCGGCAGGAGAGATTCAAATAGGGCACTTGATGGAAGTATTGCCTTTTCAGAATTACATAAGCGTGGTAGAAATGGAGGGTGAATTGCTACTGGAGTTTTTTCACCATTGGGCGTCGAAGGGAGGTACGCCTATGTCGGGTACTCGTTATTGCATAGTAGAAGGCAAGGCTACCCAAGTGGTACTTAATGGTTATCCTCTTCGTAAGGATATGAAATATCGGGTGGTAATGCCAGATTATGTTGCAAAAGGGGGGGATGGATGTGGTTTTTTAGAACAAGCGTTATGTCAGGAACATTCTTCAATACTGCTCTTCGACCTGGTTTTGGAGGCATTAACTGAAATGGGAAATCGTGCAGATACACTCAATTATACGCTAGATGGAAGAATTTGCATACAATAGAAGAGGGTTTATAAAAAGCAGTCTCCTTACAGGTGTTGGACTAGCAGGAGGTTTATGGCCAATTTCGGCGAGCGCACGCAAACCTACACGACTAACCATATTGCACACCAATGATACGCACAGTAGAATTGATCCTTATCCGGAAGGAGGGCCAAATGCAGGTATGGGAGGTGTTTTGGCGAGAATGCGGCTGATAGAATCAATCAGGTCTGAGGCAGAACATGTGCTCCTTTTTGATGCTGGAGATATTTTCCAGGGGACGCCCTATTTTAATTTTTTTAAAGGAGCTGTTGAAATGAAAGCCATGCAAAGGATGGGATATGATGCTGCTACCATGGGTAATCATGATTTTGATGAAGGAGTAGAAAACTTTGAAAGACAAATGAAACATATCCGTTTCCCCATTGTGGTGTCGAATTATGATTTCAGTAAAACTTCCTTGGCAGGCAAGATTAAATCATATCAAATTTTTAAACGTGGAAAACTAAAAGTGGGCGTTTTTGGATTGGGGATTGATCCAAAAGGCCTTATTCCAGATACGTTGTTTGGTGAAGTACAGCATCTTGATCCGATGGAGAAGGCAAAAGAAATGGTTGCCGAGCTTCGTGCTCAATCCTGCCAGCTGATCGTGTGCCTTTCGCATTTGGGTTTTTCTTATCGGGATGACAAAGTGAGTGACTCCAGACTTGCTAAAGAAGTACCTGGAATTGATTTGATTATTGGTGGTCATACCCATACCTTCCTCGATAAACCTCAGCTGGTGAAACAAGAAAACGGGGGAGCTACCCTAATTGCCCAGGTAGGGCATAGTGGGTTACGTTTAGGACGAATCGACTTCGAATTCGGTTCAGAAAAAGCGCTTCCATATTGGTCAGCGAGAAGTCTCGAAGTATCCTAAAATAAGTTCCTTCAGGCAACTAATGAGGAGAGTAGCCGTAGTACAATTTTAGCCGTGTGATTATCAACGATTCTTTGTTAATAAATCGTTGTCAAATAGTTAACTTTTTTGTAATGTATTGTGAATCAGTATTTTATAGAAACTTAATGATATGCAAATGATTTGTCTAATTTTTTCTATAAAAATTAATTTTCAACAGAATTGGGGAAAAGTTGTGCTATTCAGCATGTTGAATGGGCCAGTTCTAAGGAAAAGCCCTTCTTATTTTTTCAGCAAAATTTTTTGTCTCATCTTCGACCTCCTGACCTGTCAAGGCGGGGTAAAGATTATAAAATTTGGATGAGCCTATGGAGCACTCGATGGAAACTGTTTGGACCAATTGTTTAGCGATTATAAAGGATAACGTAACGCCGCAGAGTTATAAAACCTGGTTTGAGCCTATTAAGCCGGTTAGGTTGCGTGAAACGGTACTGACGATACAAGTCCCTAGCCAGTTTTTTTATGAGTGGCTTGAGGAGCATTATGTAAACTTGCTTCACAAAACCATTAAACGTGAACTTGGAGCAGATGGGAGGCTCGAGTATAGCATCGTAATGGATCATCAGGGTAACGATAAGTCGCCCTATACCATTAACGTGCCCGGTTCGCAGGCACGTAATAAAAACCCCGATCTTGCTGTTCCCGTTAACATTGGTGCGTCAATCAAGAATCCGTTTATTATTCCCGGACTCAAAAAAATCAATGTTGATTCTCAGCTAAATCCGCGTTATACCTTTGATAATTATGTTGAGGGAGATTGTAACAAACTGGCGCGTTCGGCTGGTTTGGCTGTAGCTGCTAAGCCAGGAGGGACTTCGTTTAACCCACTCATGATTTATGGCAATGTAGGTTTGGGAAAGAGTCATCTTGTTCAGGCGGTCGGCAATCAAATCAAGGCTAATTTTCCTAATAAAACGGTTTTATATGTTACCGCTGAGAAATTCACGCAGCAGTTTATAGATTCGTTGAAAAACAGCTCCACCAACGACTTCGTGAATTTTTATCAGTTGATGGATGTGTTAATCCTCGATGATGTACATAATCTGGCCAATAAAGAGCGTACCCAAGATGTGTTCTTTCATATCTTCAACCACCTGCACCAATCAGGAAAGCAGCTGATTTTAACCAGTGACCGTGCGCCCAAAGATTTAAAAGGGGTAGAAGAACGTTTGTTGTCGCGTTTTAAATGGGGATTAAGCACCGATTTGCAATTGCCTGACTTTGAAACCCGAGTGGCGATACTTGAAATGAAAATGTATGCCGACGGTATTGATCTGCCTAAAGAAGTTGTGGAATTTATAGCACACAATATTAATTCGAACATTCGTGAACTTGAAGGAGCTTTGACATCTTTGTTGGCATATACCACGCTGAGCAAAAAAGAGCCTGACTTGGAATTGGCGAAGATGGTGATGCGTAATTTTGTGCGTCATGTTAGTCTAGAAATATCCATTGAGTCTATACAAGCATTAGTTTGCGAATACTTTGACCTGAACGTTGAGCTACTTAAAGCCAAAACAAGAAAGCGTGAGGTGGTACAGGCCCGTCAAATATCCATGTACTTCGCTAAAAAGCTCACTAAAAATAGCCTCAAGACTATAGGAGAGTACTTTGGTGGCCGCGACCACTCTACGGTCATTCATAGTTGTCAAACCGTAGAAGATTTAATGGAAACCGATCGCAGGTTTAAAGGATACGTAGAAGAAATACAAAAGAAAATTAAGATAAGTACCGTTTAACTTTGCGTGGCAAAGCAAATCCGGATGACGACAATTAAACCAAGCCTTGCTCGCGGTACCCGGGATTTCGGTCCGGAGCTTATGGCCAAACGCAAATACATTTTCAACACCATCGAAGCTGTGTTTCGGCTGTATGGCTATTTGCCGCTGGAAACACCGGCCATGGAAAACTTGCAAACACTCACCGGTAAGTATGGAGAAGAGGGCGACAGGCTGATTTTTAAAATACTAAATTCGGGAGATTATTTATCGGGTATTAGCGAGGAGCAACTAACGGAAGCGAAGAATCAGCAATCACGTGCGTTAACACCATTAATTAGCGAGAAAGCTTTACGTTATGATTTAACCGTACCACTCGCACGATACGTAAGCATGCATCGTGGGCAATTGCATTTTCCGTTTAAACGCTATCAGATTCAGCCGGTGTGGCGTGCCGATCGTCCACAAAAAGGGCGTTATCGAGAATTTTATCAATGCGATGTGGATGTGATTGGGTCAGATTCGCTCTTTCATGAGGCAGAGTTGATAGCGATATACCAGGAAGTATTTTTAAGGTTGGGTTTTAAGCAGTTTACCATTAGGATAAATAACAGGAAATTATTTGCTGCCTTGGCAAAAGCCATAGGCATGCAGGATAAGAAAGAAGACTTTATCCTTACTTTAGATAAGCTAGATAAAATTGGTGAAGAAGCTTTGAAGCAAGAATTGATCGGGAAAGGCGCACAATCAGCTTCACTTGAAAAACTTTTTGCACTGCTTAAATCTCGTTCGTATGATGAAATATTTTCAGGACTCGCCAATTTAGAACAGGATGAGCAGGTACAAACCGGTATTTTTGAAATGAAAAAACTCCTGGAGTTGTGTGATGCTTTGGCCTTAGATCCAAATCATATTCGGTTTGACCTTTCACTGGCACGTGGACTTGATTACTACACAGGCACCATCATGGAAGTAGTTACACAGGAGGTGGCCATGGGTAGTATTGGTGGCGGTGGACGTTACGATAACCTAACCGGCATTTTTGGTGTGGATGGT
This sequence comes from Bacteroidia bacterium, assembly GCA_046291695.1. GTDB lineage: Bacteria > Bacteroidota > Bacteroidia > UBA7662 > UBA7662 > PNNG01. The sequence goes on along the minus strand of JBKBSO010000011.1, from coordinate 60,265 downwards.
TTAACAGGGGTAGGCGTTTCGTTTGGCGCTGAAAGAATTTTGGATGTTATGGAGCAATTGGAGCTGTTCCCTGAAGGCCTACAAGAGGCGGGTAAGGCCCTGATATTCTATTTTTCTGAAACCGAGTTTTCCTATGCTATTTGGCTTTTAAAATCTTTAAGAACCGAGGGAATTGCTGCGGAGTTATATACAGAAGGCCATAAAATGAAAAAGGCTTTTCAGTATGCCGAAGCACGACATATTCCTTATTTGCTTATTCTTGGCGATCAAGAGCGTGAAAGCCAGACAGTAAGCCTAAAACATCTGGCTTCTGGTGAACAGGAGCGACTCAACCAACAGGAACTCATCCAGAAATTGCGCTAAACGATGCATTTTATTATTCATAAAAAACTAAATATCGAATCGCTTAGGCCATTAATGTTGCCGGGTAACCGATTAGAGCTTGATCAAGAAATGGCTGCATTGGTGAACCATGGCCGAAGATATCTGGATAACAAGCTCGATGCAACGGATACCTTGTTTTATGGGATAAATACAGGATTTGGGTCTTTGTGTAATATTGGGATTAGCAAATCAGAATTGGCCGACTTGCAATACAATCTGATTCGCTCTCATGCTTGTGGCATGGGCAAAACGGTGCCTTTAGAGATTATCCGCTTGATGCTGGTCCTCAAAATACAGTCGTTGGCCTACGGTCATTCAGGAGTGACTTCTGAAACCGTTGAGGCGCTTATTGCGCTGTATAACGCTGATGCCCTCCCCGTAATTTACGAGCAAGGGTCGCTTGGCGCCTCTGGCGATTTGGCTCCATTGGCTCATTTAGCGATGCCCTTGATAGGAGAAGGCGAGTTGTGGTATAAGGAGGAGCGACGTGCATCGGCCGGGGTACTTTCCGAAATCGGATTAAAGCCATTGGCGCTAAAGGCAAAGGAAGGATTGGCCTTGTTAAACGGCACGCAATTTATGAGTGCCTATGGGGTTTATGCCATTCTGATGGCGCGTGAATTGCTTGATAAGGCCGACTTTATAGCTGCTGCTTCTCATGATGCTTTCGACGGACGCATAGAGCCGTTCCATCCGGCTATTCACAGCATTCGTCCTCATCCGGGTCAACAACAATCCGCGCGCAATCTGCTTAATTTTTTGAAGGATAGCCGTCTGCAACAACAATCGAAAACAGCCGTTCAAGACCCCTATTCTTTCCGATGTATCCCGCAGGTGCATGGTGCGAGTAGGGATGTTTGTCGATTTGTGCAATCAGTATTCGAAATTGAGATTAATGCGGTAAGTGATAACCCTAATCTATTTCCGGAAGAAGATTTAATTTTAAGTGGAGGCAACTTTCACGGACAACCACTGGCCTTGGCACTTGACCAACTTGGAATGGCTATGGCTGAAATTGGCTCAATTAGTGAACGACGTATATTTCAACTTGTATCAGGTAGCCGTGGTTTGCCTCCTTTTCTCTCCCCAAACTCCGGACTGAATTCGGGCTTTATGATACCGCAATACACCGCTGCCTCTATCGCTTCACAGAATAAACAACTCGCTGTTCCAGCCAGTATTGACACCATTAGTTCGTCAAATGGGCAGGAAGACCATGTAAGCATGGGTGCGAACGCAGCAACTAAGCTTTATTTGATTCTTGAAAATACCTTGACGATTCTTGGAATAGAATGGCTGAATGCTTGCCAAGCGCTTGATTTCAGATCATTTTCGTCATCTCCGGTCATTGAAACGGCCAAGACAAGTTTTCGGAAACGCGTAGGTAAGCTTGAAAATGACCGCTATATGCATCCTGATATGCAGGAGGCGGTTAGCTTTGTCCGAGAGCTTAAGCTTTAGCCGATTTACGATGTGAATTCCAAATCAGAAAGAGGCCAATGAGGACCAGAGGCAGGCTTAGCCATTGTCCCATATTCAGTGCCATGCTCTTTTCAAAATCAACCTGCACGTCTTTAATGAATTCAATTAGAAAACGAAACCCAAAAACCATCAGAAGGAAGTAACCAAAAAGGCGACCTGCATATTTTCCAGCAGCTGCTTTCCAATAAAGCCTGTAAAGAACCATAAAGGTAATCAGGTAAAAACCCGCTTCATACAATTGGCTTGGATGCCTTGGTATCCCATCGCCTAAGCGATCAAAAATAAATGCCCAGGCTACCGTAGTAGGGGCTCCTACTATTTCTGAATTCATGAGGTTGCCAAGTCGGATCATTACCGCAGCCAGCGCTACAACAATTACCAGACGGTCGGTAACCCAAAAGAAGCCAGTATTTCTAAATTTCCGTCCATAAAGATAATTGGCCAGCAAAATGCCTACCACTGCGCCATGACTGGCGAGACCACCTTCCCATACTTTGAGAATTTCGAGGGGATTAGCTAAATAATAAGCGGGTTCATAAAACAAACAATGACCTAAACGTGCACCTAAGATTGTGCCAGCTCCTACGTACAAAGAAAGGCTATCGAGCAGGGGTAATCCTTTGTTTTCATGTTTGAAAATGCGCTCAAGAATATAATAGCCAAATACAAAGCCAGACATAAATAGCAGTCCGTACCACCTAACCGGTAAAACATCGGGCCATATTTCTGGATGCACGTTCCAGTGAATTTGTAACAACATATATTGATAATTACTGCTAAGGTATAAAAGTGATTTCACTTTAACTGGAGCAATTCATGATTATGATGTTAAGCATGCTCAATCTTTGATAACCAGCTTAGCACTTAGGCTAGCAAGTAACATTGAAGCACCGGCAACGCCTAACATGCCCACATTGCTTCCTCCGATGGCCAATAGCATAACGCCACCTAACAAGCCAGCCGCAATTTGTGGAATGGTGATCGTAGCGTTAAACAAGCCCATATAAACACCTGTTTCGCGCGCTGGCAGTTTCGAGGATAAAATTGAATAGGGGAGTGCAAGTATGGCTGCCCAACCTATACCTACACCAATCATAGCTACAAAAAGCCAATATTTGTCAGTGATGTACATCACCGAAATAAGCCCAACGCCGGCAGTAAGCAGTGATAGGGCATAAACATTGATTCGACCATATTTAGCAGCCAAAGGTGTAATGGCTAGTGAAAATAAGGCGGCAAATACGCTGTAAACGGCAAAGATGATGCCGGTCCAGTTACCGGCTTCATTAAAGGCAAGTGACTTGGTATCGGTAGTTTGCCAAATGGTTTCGGCTATGCCGTTGGTGGTGTAAACCCACATTAAAAAGAGTGCAAACCAGGAAAAAAACTGGGTAACGGCCAATTGATACATGGTTTTCGGAGCCGTTTTTATAAGTGTCCACATACTTTTATTGACCACTTCCGTATCTTCTAACTTGTTATACTCGGCATATTCTTCAGGCGGATACTCTTTGGTTCTGAAGGCAGTCCATAATACCGCCAATAAAAGCGTAGCGCCCCCAATGTAATAGGCCCAAATGACAGTAGGCGCAACATTGTTGTCGCCGCTAGGCGCATTGGCAACACCCATATAGGTGAGTACAAAGGGCAATATAGACCCCACAATGGCACCCAAATTAATGAGGAAGCTTTGAATGGAATAGCCTAGATTTCGCTGATTTTCAGGTAGCATATCACTAACCAATGCCCTAAAAGGCTGCATGGTTACGTTAAAGGAGGTGTCCATCAGGAGCAACATACTCGCACCGAAAAACAAAGGTGGGAGTAGGTAGGCAAAAAACTCTGAATTGGGCATAAAAAACATCGCCACCGCCGATACCAAAGCGCCTCCCACAATAAATGGAAGCCTACGACCCAAGCGGGTCCAGGTTTTGTCGCTCGAAAGTCCTACAATCGGTTGCACAATTAAACCTGCTACGGGCGCAGCCAGCCAAAACAAACTTAAATGATGTGGATCAGCACCTATGGCAGAAAGGATTCTGCTGGTATTGGCATTCTGCAGTGAATAACCTATTTGAACACCCAGAAAACCAAAGCTGATATTCCATATTTGCCAAAACGATAATTTCGGTTTTTCCATAAGGATGTAAAACTTTAGGCTTCCAAGATGCATAAAAGCCTATAAATCGCAATGAAAATGAATAAAATATTTTAGACATTTTTAGCAATTTTTGGTGCCTCTTTTCACACTTTAAGTAGTTTCTTTGAAGATAGTGATGAAGGTATATTTAAATTTTTTTGTGTGGCTGATTCTCTTGGCCGGATGTAAGCCCAAAGTGGAGGTGGCGGTGGAGCGAATTCCAGTTGCTGATTTTTTCAGAAACCCTGAAAGAACTAATTATAAAATATCACCGGATGGCCGCCATTTAGCTTTTTTAGCTCCATTTGAAGACCGAATGAACATTTTTGTTCAATCCATAGATAATCAAAAAATCAAACAATTAACCAGTTTAACCGATCGCGATATTAGCATGTTTGGTTGGTCAGGTAATTCGCGCATATACTTCTTTAAGGATATCGATGGTGACGAAAATTATTACCTATCTACCGTTGATATTGAGGAAGGACTTGTTAAAGAATTAACACGATTTGAGAATGTTCGTACCCAACTCATTGACGAGCTGAATAACTACCCTGATGAAATGCTCATTGGCCTAAACAGGCGCGAAGCTTCCCTTTTTGATGTTTACAGCATAAACCTTAGTAACGGTCAGTTATCGTTGGTGATCGAAAACCCAGGTTCTTACTCCAACTTTATTACAGATGAAAATGGCGTAATCAGACTTATAGTGACTACTGAAGGAACATCTAAGGCCTACCTGTTTCGTGAAAGTCCCAATCATGCTTTTAAAGAAGTTTTAAGAACAGATTTTAAATCATTCTTTTACCCACAAGCATTTGTGCCGGGGAGTGCGAACGAAGTTTATGCTGTTTCGAATATTAATCGCAATACCAAAGCGGCAGTTCGTTTCGATATGCCACAGGCAATCGAACTGGAATTACTTTTTGAACATCCTGAATACGATATTGATTGGCTGGTAATTTCAGAAAAAGACCAAAAACCACTTTACGTTCAATACACGGATTGGAAAAAACGGTTTTACTTTATGGATGAAAGAGCGGCTAGCTTGTATGAGCGTGTACGACAGGAAATCCCTGAAGATGAAATTACCTTCACTGGTTCTGATGAAGAGGAAAGCAGGGTCCTTCTACGTACTTATTCCGATCGTTCACTTGGCGCTTTTTATTTGTTCGATATTGAACTTGATTCGCTTATGCTTCTGGCTGACGTAAGCCCATGGCTCAATAAAGATGAGATGGCCACGATGCAGGCCATAAGTTATCAAGCCAGCGACGGATTAACCATAAACGGCTATTTAACGCTACCCAATGATAAAAGCCCTAAAAAATTGGCGATGGTCGTGGTGCCGCATGGTGGCCCTTGGCTAAGAGATGTATGGCGATTTGATCCGAATGTTCAATTTTTAGCGAACCGTGGATATGCCGTTTTTCAAATGAATTTTAGAGGCTCAACAGGCTATGGTCGCGAATTTTGGACTGCTGGATTCAAACAATGGGGTAAGGCCATGCAACAAGATATTACTGATGGAGTACAATACATGATAGCCAAAGGAATTGCCGACCCAAGTCGTATTGCTATTTATGGAGGAAGTTATGGTGGCTATGCTGTTTTGGCTGGATTGGCATTCACACCTGATCTATATGCTTGTGGCATCGATTATGTAGGCGTCTCTAACCTTTTTACGCTTATGCAAACCATTCCTCCTTATTGGGAACAAGGACGCGAGATGTTTTATGAAATGATTGGCCATCCACAAAAGGATAGTTTACACTATGTAGAAGCTTCACCGGTATTTCATGCCGACAAAATTACCAAACCACTCATGGTGGTTCAGGGAGCCATGGATCCAAGGGTTAAAAAGTCAGAATCAGACCAGATTGTAGAAGCGCTCGCCGCACGAGGTATAGAAGTAGACTACATCTTACGAGAGGATGAAGGTCATGGCTTCCGCAAACAAGAGAATCGAATCGCTCTATATGAGTCTATCGAACAGTTTCTAGCGCGTCATCTTACACCATAGGATTATTTTCTTTGAAGCATCATCCACACTTTCGTGCATGTATCAGCAAGCAATTTTTCGTCTTTCTGATTCAACAAAACAAATACGATCACAAAATGTACGCCTAATACCTAATTTCCATAGCTTCTGCATGCATGGGAAATTCAACGAAGTAAACATCTTTATGTTCCCAAGCATGTTCAGTACTAACGAAGAAAGGATCAAAGTTGCTAATTGGCTCAATGAAGCGCACATCTGTCTTGCTGATATTCAGAGCTTGGGAGCCTAAATAAACTTGATTTAGCTCGCAGCCATGGAGGTAAAGCCTGACTATTTTATAGGGGCCAACATAACTTCCCTTTTGCTGGGCTATTAAAAGCGTGCGCGATGCGCCATCATGTTCTAGTAGTCTTTCGGCAAACTTGCCCGACTCATAATCATAACTTCTGCCGTCATCATCATACCAATTAAATTGGCTTCGCACATTGCCTGCAAAGAGATGTAAATCAAGGGTGTCGGTACAAATTTCATCAATATGCTCACCCGATTTGTGCATCGGTATTACTGCTCCCGCTTTAACAAAAACAGGCAAGACCTCAACAGGAGTGTCTATGTTCACGATTTGATTTCCTGTTAATTTTTTACCGTGATATAAATTATACCATTCACCTTCTGGCAGCCATACTTTTTGTATAGGCATCCAGGAGTTTACTGCGGCAACTAAAATAGATGGGCCAAATAGATATTGATGAGCCCACTGCCGGTCATACACCTCTTCGGTATGTGGGTAAGCAAAAGCCAAACTCCTTGCCACCGGTAATCCATGGGTAGCACTTTCATGGAAACATGCATAAAGGTATGGCATCATGCGGTAGCGTAACCTAATGTAGTTTCGGCTTACTTCCTCCGCTTCTTCGCCATATGACCACGGTTCTGAATCCCGACTATTAATCATCGTATGTCCACGAAAAAGTGGCGAAAACGCTCCAATTTGCATCCATCTCATGAATAATTGCGGACTTGCTTCACCAACAAAGCCACCTATATCAACTCCCGTAAAACTCAATCCTGCTAAACCCATATTGAGTAATAAACGTACGCCTAATAGCATATGCTCGTCGGAGGCACTATTGTCGCCCGTCCAACTGGCTGCATATCGTTGACTTCCACTATAGCCCGCCCTGCTCAGCACAAAAGCACGCTCATCGGGCATGAGTTTGCGCACGCCTTCAACTGTAGCACGTGCCATTTGCATGCCATAAACGTTGTGGGCTTTTCGATGAGTGGCACCTTTGCCCTCGAAATCAAATTCAATAAGATCAGGAATTTTCTTGCCCCAAGTGACTGGCTCGTTCATATCATTCCAAAAGCCACTAATGCCTATTTGCGTAAGGGATTCGAATTGTTTACCCCACCAGTTTCTGGTTTTTTCAGCAGTGAAATCAGGAAAATGGCAGGTGCCTGGCCAAACATCGCCACTGTAGTAAGTGCCGTCTGGGTATTTTACGAACAAATCTTCGGCACATCCACTTTCATATATAGGATATCCAGCTTCAACTTTTACCCCGGGATCAATGATCACGACCACCCGAAACCCCATGTTTTTTAAAGTCTTAATAAATGAAGCAGGGTCTGAAAAATGCGCATTATCCCAAGTAAACAACTTGTATTTATCCATATAATGGATGTCGAGATAAATCACATCACACGGAATTTGCTTCTCTCGAAAAGTACGGGCTACATTAATAACTTCCTTGTCTGGATAATAACTATATCGACATTGTTGATAGCCCAAACTCCATTTCGGTGGGAGAACAGGAGTACCCGTTAGCCAGCAATAGGCTGAAACCGTTTCCGCTACCCCTCCGGATTTTATTAAATAATAGTCTAGCTCGCCATCCGGAACCTGGAAATAGCTGAAGCGGTGGTTAGATGCTCCAAAATTGAAGGTAGAACGGTAGGTGCTATCTAAGAAAATACCATAAACTTTGCCCCCGGTTAATCCCATATAGAAAGGAGTGCTCATATACAATGGATCATCTTCTTCACCATAGGCAAATGCATCCGTGTTCCAATGCTGATACCACTTGCCTCTACGGTTTAAATGACCTGTTTTTTCGCCTAAACCAATGAACTTTTCATCAGCCTGCAGCTGCTTGTAGTTATAAAGCTCATGTCCGATTTTACTAATGCCAAAGCTCTGGTCATCAGCATTCACCATTGTGCCATCCAGGTCGAAGAGTGAAAGCCTAAGCGGATTGGCCTGAATACGAAGACATAATTTAGATGTTACAATTTCCCAACCTTCTGCTGTTTCGATAAGATCATAGTTTACTTGCTCCGGAGTACGAATAACGGCATAGGATAGGTCTTCGAAGACGCGATTGACGTCGATTGCTCTTATCCGTATGATGTCGTCTCGATAAATACTGAGTATAACCTTGGCTTCTTTGGTTTCTATGAAAAAGCGCTGCCCTTGTTGCTCAAATGCGGTTACAGCTGTTAGCGCCTGATTGAAATGGTCTTGTCGATGCATTCAGTTTTTTTTTACCTAAAGGCCTTTTTTATTCTAAAATTAACTGGCTTGTGCCGCTTTGAGGATATAAAATTCAAATCCATTCAACAGCAATTCCTGGTGTAAAGGCATGCTGCCATTATTCATAAGGTTCAATAAATTGGCAGAACGCATTTCCTCGGGTAGGTTGAATTTCACTACAGAAGCACGTACGTTTACCAAAACATAAATGGCTTCATCTCCTTTTCCACGCCGAAAAGCGATGATGTCAGGGTTATCGGTGTCAAAAAAATGTACTTCATCTGTTCTGAGGCTAGGCTCTTCTGCGTAAACCTGTAGAAATCGTTGATAAAATGCCTGCATATGCGGGTTTTTGGACCAACTGATGCTGCTTTTCTCGAACAAATTCATCTTTTTATTGTGTCCCACTTCCTGGCCGTTGTAGATTAATGGCACACATGGCAACATACAGCTAGCTACGAAAGCTGCCATCGAACCTTCTCGGCTCTTGAATAAGCTTACAGGTACATCATCCCAAGATGTTTCATCGTGATTGGTAATGAATCTCATAATTTTATTCCCTGAAGGCACTTTCCCGGTTTCTTCAATGGCTATTTTAGAGAAGTTTTCAGTTGACTCACCTGCAAAAATCTTTTTGAGGTGGTGGTAAATTTCCCATCCATAGGTGTAGTCGAAACCTGCTTCATGTAACTCAGTTCCCGCACCTTCAGCCAACATGATAATAGGTTTAATCTTTCGGATGTTGGTGATACTGCTCTCCCAAAAACTGAACGGAACCATATAAGCAACATCGCACCGATAACCATCTATGTCAAACTCCTTTACCCAGTACTCCATTACCTTTGACATTGCAGCCGGCACCTCCGGATTGTTGTAATCTAAATCAGCTACATCTGTCCAGTCAGGATCAGGGGGTAGAATTTCGCCTGAATCGTCGCGTACGTACCATGATGGATGTTCACTTACCCACGCATTATCGAAGGATGAATGGTTGGCAACCAAATCAATGATGATGTACATGCCGCGTTCATGACAGGCGTTTACTAGAGTCCTAAAATCTTCCTTTGTGCCAAAATCAGGATGTACATCATAAAAATCGCGAATGGAGTAAGGCGAGCCCAACGACCCCTTTTTATTGAGCTCCCCAATCGGGTGAATGGGCATAAGCCATAACGTGTTTACCCCAAGTTCCTTTAGTCGGTCGAGTTTAGGAATCATGGCCTGAAAGGTGCCTTCAGTAGTAAAATTGCGGACAAAAACTTCGTAAATCACCAATTTATCCATCTGCGGTGCTTCAATGTTAATGGTTGGAGGAATTTGATTCGGGGCTGATTCTTCAGAGGTACCACAAGCGCTTAACATGAGGCTTAAGATGAGGGTACGGGTTAGTGTTGTTTTCATGCTGGAAATTTTACTTCGGTTGCTAAACTACCTACTGCATGGCATTTGAGCAAAAAAAACTCATATCAGCTGGCTAGACCACCAACAGATTGCAACCCCGAATATCGCTGCTATCAAATCGCCCAAGTACTTCGAAGCTTCCATCAGAATTTAAACGCCCTAAATCCTGTGTTTGTAGAAAAGCGCAACTGTGTATATTGGCAAAGTCGATGATATTGATGCCTCCTGTTCTTCCGCATTCGAGATAACTGAACGGATCACTGGTATGCCTAATTAAGATACGCATGCTAGGCGGACAACGAAATTGTCCTGCACCATCTGCATAGGCCTGAGATAATAATTCGGTCATGCCGTATTCGCTATGTACTTTCCGCACTTTAAAAGCAAATTGTAATTGTTGGTGCAGGGCTTCACGAATAAGCTCAGTACGCCTCCCTTTCATGCCCCCTGTTTCCATGAGCACATCTTCTTCAGCGAGCGCAATACCACCGGCTTCGGCCAAATCGAGCAAAGCGAAACTTACGCCAATAAGCAGTACTTTACGTTTGGCTTGTTTAGCTTGAGCATAGGCCACGCGAAGCAATTGGAGGTTATCGAGATAAAATCCGCTCAATGGATCTTGATTGTACTTCAAAAAAGTATCAATCATATGTACCAGGCTTGAACCGCTTCGCTCCAGGTAAGCAGGCAGGAGGGCGAGAATGGTCCAATCGTGCAAGGAACCATAACAACTTTCAAAAACTGCTCTACTATGATTTTCGTATAGCAAAATATCATTTACCCAATGCCGACTTGGCGAACTACCCGTAGTGCCACTGCTTTCAAAAATTACAGCATGATGAGAAGGTTGGCAACTAATTATTTGGTGCTGCTTGAAGAATTCTATGGGCAAAAAAGGAATATCAGTAATCTTACTTATGGTAACAGGATTACGGCCAAGTGCTGCGAGATAGTCAGCATAAACAGGGTTTTTGCGAGCCTGCCAGTAAAAAAGGGATAATATTTGTGAGTCGCTTAAGCATTGATCATGGGCCATGGCTTGTTCAAGCCAGTTGTAAAACGCAAGGGTATCAGCCTCATTCATAAAGCAAAGTTAAAGCAGTTGCACCCAATCACAACTTTAACCATGAAAATACGTTTGGAGTTAGGTAAATTTGTTCAATGATCAGATACTTGGTTATATGCACAATGGTAGGGAGCAGCCTCATTGCTTGTCAACCTATACGCTCCTTTGATGAAACTCCGTTGATTGAATTTATGTCAATTGAGCCCGCATTTGTACGCGAGGCTACCGACTCTATTGTGTTGGTGTTTAACTTTAAAGATGGAGATGGTGATTTAGGTCTTGAGCCAGGCGATACAACCAACGACATCACAGTGATTGATAAACGCACCGGACCGCCTGTGTTCGATAATATTGTTTATCCTTTTCGATTGCCCTATGTAACCCCGCCCGGCCAGAGTAAGCAAATATCTGGTGAAATCAGGCTGGTGATTCAAAATACCTTCCGACGCCCAGGCCTTGTACAGGATACCGTGCGATATGAAATTCAAATTCGGGATCGTGCAAATCGATTTAGTAATATCATCACTAGCCCTCCAATCGTTATAATTGCTCCTTAAGCCTCTTAATGCCGTGATTTTTATACGCTACAAGATTTTCATTTTTGTTTTTGCAGTAACTATGCCTTTAGGGGCCTTAGCGCAAATTGGTGGCTTATCTACCTATAATTTTTTGAAGTTAACCCCGTCTGCCAGGGTAACTGCTTTGGGAGGAGCAGCAACTGCTACCGATGATAACGATGTAAACCTTACCTACTTTAACCCTGCATTGCTCAATAAAGAAGTTCATAACAGGCTTGGAATGAGTGTGGTAAACTATGTTGCCGATATAAATTATGGAAATCTTGCTTACGCCTATCATCATAGCGATCGTGTAGGGACCTTTGGCGCTTCGGTGGCCTATATCAATTACGGTAGTTTCGAGCGTAATGATCCAGCAGGCAATACTATGGGTGACTTCAACGCCAATGAACTGGCATTACAGTTCGGCTGGGGTAAGGAAATTAACGAATACTTTCGCACAGGTGCTCATTTGAAATACATAGGCTCCTTTCTCGAATCCTATCGCTCACATGGAATGGCTATCGACATGTCAGCCATGTATGTAGATACAGCTAACAGAGTCACTGCAGCCTTTGTTGTACGTAATTTTGGCACTCAACTTAGCAGCTATGCTCCCGAAGGTGTACGTGAGTTTTTACCATTGGATGTTCAATTGGCAGTGACTAACAAATTGAAATATGTGCCATTTCGCTGGGGATTGGTATTCCATAGCCTACATAATTGGCGTTTGCGTTACGAAGATCCTACAGATGTATTTTACCGTAGACGTGTTTTATTAAATGAAGGGGAGGAGCAGGTTGAACAAGGGAACCCATATGTTGATGAATTTTTTCGACACTTGATTGTGAATGGTGAACTTTTACTTTCAAAGAATTTCCATCTTCGATTTGGTTACAATCACCAGCGACGCCGCGAATTGGTAGTGCCAACACGCTTTGGTGCCAGTGGGTTTAGTTGGGGCTTTGGTATTCAGGTAAAGCGCTTCCGATTCGATTATGGTAGTGGTGCCCTCAGTTTGGCAGGTAGCTCAAATAATTTCAGCATCACAACCAACTTAGGCGATTGGTAATCAAAAAAGCAGCTTTTCCGCAAGTTTGCAGCTGAGGGCCAAAGCTTTACCGAAACGCCTTGGCCTGCTTTCTTACTTGTTACGATCTGGATGAACTGAGAATTATAACTTCCGTCGAAAAAAAAGCCCCGCTTTCGCGAGGCTTTCTGTTAAACCGTTCAATACTAAGCAAACGGATATCGGTTCTCATGGAGTATTTTCGAAGCAATGCTACGACGTACAAGTTTGAGGTTCTCGGGCTGTATTTTGGTAAAGCGCTTTAATCCCAGCAACATCATGCGCTGCTCATCGCCTTCAGCAAAAGCGTAGATGGCTTCTCTACCTGCACGGTTACACTTATCGGCCGCCTGGTGCATGAAATTCACAGTCATGGCGTAACGCTCGACACAGGCGGCTTCTCCCAATCGATCGGCCAATTTTTCAGTCTTCAAGATGGCCGACTCTAAAGCATACACCTGAATGGCCATGTCAGCCAAATTCATAAGGATTTCTTGCTCGCCAGCCAATTTGGTTTGAAATTTCTGAACCGCTGCACCGGCTACCATCAGGATGGCTTTTTTCAGATTAGTTAGAATTTTCTTTTCTGCTGCCAAATAGGTTCCTTCTTCTTCGGCACCGAAATCAGGGATTTCCATCAATTCACCGGCTACTTTCATGGCTGGACCAATGAGGTCGAGTTCGCCTTTCATGGCCTTGCGCAGCAGCATGTCGACAATGAGCATGCGGTTGATTTCGTTGGTGCCTTCGTAGATGCGGCTGATGCGAGCATCGCGATAGGCGGCTTCCATGGGTGCATCGGCCGAATAGCCCATGCCGCCATATATTTGTACGCCTTCGTCGGCTATAAAGGCCATGGCTTCAGAACAAAGCACTTTCAAGATGGCACATTCTACCGCATACTCTTCAATGCCTTTCAGCTTGGCTTCGGCATCTTCCAAGCCTTTGTCTTTAAGTCGCTGCTGGTTGTTCTCAATGTCTTGTCCGGCACGGTACAAAGCGGCATCCGACACATAAGCCAAGGTGGCCATATCGGCCAATTTTTGCTGAATGGCGCCGAAACTGCCAATGGTTTGGCCAAATTGCTTGCGCTCGTTAGCATATTGTGTAGCAAAGCCAATCACTTTGAACGCGGCGCCTACAACCGCAGCGCCTAACTTAATGCGACCGGCGTTGAGTACATTCACGGCAATTTTAAATCCATCACCACGCTCTCCAAGCATGTTTTCGACGGGCACCTTCACTTTGTCGTAAAATACTTGACGGGTTGAAGATGACTTTAAGCCCAGTTTGTGCTCTTCTTCATTTAGGCTCAACCCTTCTACTTCGTCTTTGTGGAATACAAAACCGGTGATGTTTTTGTCATCTTCTATGCGTGCAAATACAATGAATACATCGGCAAATCCAGCATTCGAAATCCAGATTTTTTGACCGGTAATTTCATAGTGTTTGCCATCAGGTGTAAGTACGGCTTTGGTTTTACCCGAGTTGGCATCCGATCCGGCATCGGGTTCGGTGAGGTTGTAGCAGGCAATCCACTCGCCACTGGCTACCTTAGGCAGATATTTCTGGCGGATAACTTCGCTGCCGTAATACTGAATGGGCAATGTACCAATACCGGTATGAGCACCAAAAGCAGTGGCGAGCGAGCCCGTCATGCTGCTGATTTCTTCGCAAATGAGCATGGAGGTATTGAAGCCCATGCCCATTCCTCCATATTCTTGGGGAACACTTACACTAAGCAGGCCCATTTCACCTGCTTTTTTCATGAGGCTTTCTACCAGGGCATAATCGCCTTTTTCAAAGCGCTGCAAGTTGGGGAGTACCTCAGTTTTCATGAAGTCGCGCGTGGCTTCAAACATCATGAGTTGCTCCTCCGAAAAATCTTCACGGATGAAAATATCGGCTGACTGGCTTTCGCGAACCAGAAACTCGCCTCCGCGTAAACGTTTTTGTGTGGTTTCCATCGTATTGTTGTTTATTGATTACAAAAGTTCATAAATGCCTGCTACGCCCTGGCCGCCACCTACACAGGCGCTTACCATCCCGTATTTTTGATTGCGACGGCGCATTTCATTGAAGAGCTGCACCGAAAGCTTTGCGCCTGAACAACCAAGTGGATGTCCCAGGGCAATGGCGCCCCCGTTTAGATTGATACGCTCGGGGTCGAGCTCAAGTTCCTTGATTACCGCAAGCGCTTGCGCCGCAAAGGCTTCGTTGAGCTCAATTTGGTCGATGTCGGCTTGCTTCAAGCCCGCTTTTTTAAGGGCTAAGGGAATGGCTGCCACCGGACCAATGCCCATGTAGCGCGGGTCAACACCCTGGGTAGCATAGCTGAGCATGCGTGCGATGGGCTTCAAACCAAGTTCGTTCACCATTTTTTCCGACATTACCATCACAAAAGAGGCCCCGTCTGAGGTTTGGGAGGAATTTCCTGCAGTAACCGAACCACCGTTGGCAAATACAGGCTTGAGCTTGCCCAATGCCGCGAGATTCGTGTCTTTACGTGGCCCTTCGTCGGTATCTACTACAAATTCGCGTGTACGTTTTTTCATCTTCTCGTCAACATACACTTCGGTTACGGTAATGGGGACGATCTCGTCTTTGAATTTACCGGCTTCGATGGCTGCAATGGCTTTTTGATGCGAGGCAAGGGCAAAGGTGTCTTGCTCGTCGCGACCAATCTTATATTTACCGGCCACCTGTTCGGCGGTTAGGCCCATGCTGGTGTAATAGTCACCATGGTTGGCGGCAATTTTGTAGTTCAAGGCGGTTTTCCAGCCCATTACCGGTACCAAACTCATCGATTCAGTTCCTCCGGCAATAATGCAGTCTGCCATGCCAGCATGAATGCGCGTGGCAGCTATGGCGATGGCTTCGAGTCCTGAGCCGCAATAACGGTTGATGACCATGCCTGGCACATTTATAGGGAGGGAGAGGAGCGATATGATGCGGCCCATTTGCATGCCTTGTTCGGCCTCGGGAACGGCATTGCCCACTATGAGGTCATCGACTCGCGCGGGATCCAACTGCGGGATGCTGCCCACCAGCTGTTTGATGACGTCGGCCGCGAGGTCGTCGGGACGTGTAAATCTGAATCCGCCTTTGGTGGCTTTACCTACGGCTGTGCGGTAGCCGGCTACGATATATGCATTCATGTTGTGTCGTTTTAGTTGCGTAACGGACGTCCGGTTTTGAGTACTGATTGTATGCGTTCGAGTGTTTTTTTCTCCCCTAAAAGCGAGAGGAAGACTTCGCGCTCGAGGTCGAGCAGGTATTGCTCGCTAACTTCTTGGGGATAGGAGAGGTCGCCACCGCAAATCACATAGGCTAGTTTTTCGGCAATCTTTTTGTCGTGATCGCTGATGTATTTGGCCATGTGCATGCCGTTGATGCCTGCCAGAAATAGCGCCATGCCACCGCGACCTTGCACGGTAATATCGGTGCGTGGCTGGGCTTGTACATAACCGTCTTCGGCTAACTCTACGGCCAAGCGCTTGGCATCGGTGAGGTGGTTACGCTCGTTGACCGAAATGCGGTCGCCACGCCGCAAAAAGCCCAAATCAAAAGCTTCGTAGGCCGAGGTCGCCACTTTGGCAGTAGCAATGTTCATAAAGGCCTGTTGGAGTGGGTTGTAAGCGACATCACCTGTTTTGATACTGTCGGCTACGCGGAGTGCCATTTCTTTGGTTCCACCACCGCCAGGAATTACACCAACACCTACTTCTACCAAACCGATGTAAGTTTCGGCTGCGGCTTGTACAGCATCGGCATGCAAAGTAAGTTCACAGCCACCTCCAAGGGTGAGTCCTTTGGGAGCTACCACAACTGGAATGCTCGAGTAACGGGCCCGCATGGTGAATTTCTGGAAGGCGCGAATGGCAAAATCGAGTTCGTCGTACTCTTGCTCCACGGCCAGCATGAACACCATGCCTAAATTGGCACCTGCCGAAAAGGTAGCCGAATCGTTGGCAACCACCAAACCACGGAACTCTTTTTCGGCGAGGTCCACCGCTTTATTGAAACCAGCAATGACTTCGCTGCCAATGCTGTTCATTTTGGTGTGGAACTCTATATTCAGGATACCATCGCCCAAGTCGAATACCGAGGTGCCACTGTTTTTCCAGATGACGTTGGTGCCACGTAATACATCCAGCGCTAGTACCTTTTCAGTGCCTGGAATGGCTAGGTAACTTTTGCTGTTTTGGTCGTAATACAGCTTTTTGCCCCCTTCAACCTTGTAAAACTGCTGATGTCCGGCTTTGAGCATTTCATCGATCCAAGGAGCGGGCACCTGACCGTACATTTTCATGAGGTTTACCATGTCTTTTACGCCTACAGCATCCCAGGTTGCAAATGGACCAATCTCCCAGCCGAATCCAGCCATCATGGCGTCGTCGATGCGGTAAATTTCATCGGCAATTTCGGGCATGCGGTGCGACACGTACTTAAAGAGATAAATGAAGTTCAAGCGGAAGAATTCGCCGGCTTTGTCGGGCATTTGCACCAACATTTTCAAGCGCTTCTGCAGATTATCTTCGGCCTTGATGGGGTCGAGCAGCGGGAATTTCACTTTTTCCTGCACGCCATATTCCATGGTGTCGAGCTTGAGTGAGAGGATTTCTTTTTTGCCCTCAGCAGTTTTGGTCTTTTTGTAAAAACCTTGCTTAGTTTTGTCGCCCAGCCAGTTGTTTTCTACCATTTTAGTGAGGAAGGCGGGCAGGGAGAAGAGTTCGCGTGACTCGTCGTTCAGACAATTATCGGAAACGCCTTGTGCTACTTTTACGAGTGTATCGATGCCCACCACGTCGCAGGTACGGAAGGTGGCCGATTTGGGGCGACCAATGAGTGGGCCCGACAGCTTGTCGATGGCTTCCACGCTTAATCCCAAACGCTCCATACTGTTGAACAGGGCCATGATGCCAAATACGCCTACACGGTTGGCAATAAAGGCAGGGGTATCTTTGGCATGCACGGTGGTTTTGCCCAAAAACTTGCTGCCGTACTCCATGAGGAAGTCTACCACTTCGGCCTGTGTATCCGGGGTAGGGATGACTTCGAGCAGCTTGAGGTAGCGGGGCGGATTAAAGAAGTGGGTGCCACAGAAATGGGCCCTGAAATCGTCGCTACGGCCGGCTGCCATCATGTGGATGGGGATGCCCGAAGTATTGGAGGTGATGAGCGTGCCGGGTGTACGGTACTTTTCGACCTGCTCAAACACCTGTTGTTTGATTTTGAGGTTTTCTACCACCACTTCCATTACCCAGTCGGATTGGGCAATGCGCGACATATCATCATCGAAGTTGCCGGTTTGAATGCGCGAGGCGAATGATTTGTGGTACAAGGGAGCCGGGTTCGACTTAACGGCCGTTTGCAAGGCATCGTTTACAATGCGGTTGCGGGCTTTTTTGTCGTCGAGACTCAAGCCGGCAGCTTTTTCGGTTTCGGTGAGTTCGCGGGGCACAATGTCGAGCAGCAATACCTGCACGCCAATATTGGCGAAGTGGCAGGCAATGCGTGAGCCCATGATGCCCGAACCCAGGATGGTGACGTGTTTAATGATTCGTTTCATTATATACGGAGCTGTTTGAGGTTTCGAATATCTGATTGTTGCTGATGAGGTCGTTCATGGTATCGATGACCCGGAAGAAGGCATCAAGATCATCGGGCTTGGTGTGTTCTTGCACTTTTTTATTGAAATGGCGGACTTTTTCTTTTGCGATTTCACGCGCTTCAATGCCGGATGGGGTAAGGAAGATTTTTACAGCCCGCCGATCATTATTATTGAAACGACGGCGTTCAATCCACCCACGCTCTTCTATATTATTAAGGATACGCGTCATACTTGAGGCCTCCATGCCCAAAAGCGGCGCCAATTGGGTTACTTGAGTGCCTTCGTCATTCAGGTGTAACAGCAGGAATGCAGCCGATACACTGAGCCCATATTGCTCAGCTTCGGCATTGTACATGCGAGCAATATTTAACCAGCTGATTTTGGTGTCAAAGCATACTGTACGTTTCTTTTTACTCATAAGCTTGATTTCGTCGCTCAATATACTATGCCTGCATATAATATGCAAGCCAGTTAAAGTATTTATTTTGATCTAGTGGAGAGCTATTGATAAAAATGGCGCAAAGATTAGCGCAAACCACGCAATATAACAAACGGTGTTGGAGAATTCGTTTGGACTTATTACTTTCGAATAACAAAGCTAACAGCATGGAAACGATTAACTTGCACGGGAGTGTGTGGATCGTAGCGGTTCGCACACTCATTAAAAGAGAAGGGGCTTTTTTTAACCGACCACCCCGCCGGTTTCCTACATTCTTCTTGCTCTTACTTTCACTGGCATTGGCATTTTTGCTGAATGCTTGTAGTAAAGACAAGTCCTATATCGCCAGTATTCAAGGGCAAGTCCTCACCCTGGGAACAAATCAGGTAGCGACCTCCCGACCTCTTCGGATGGGTTTGTATGAAAGGGTGCCGACCAAAGGTTTTTTGACGCCAAGTGCAGAAGTTTTGATTCACGAATTTTATTGTGAGCCGGATGGAAGCTATGCGATTCAGCACAAACTGGAGCAAAATCCACACAGGTATTTTGTAAAACTTCTTGAGGAACCTGATAATCACTATTTGATTTACGAACAAGCAGACCTTTACAGCCGCGATAAAAATGAAGTGAATTTGTATGCGCATCCCACCTCATGGCTGGATTTGACCATAGATAATTCTGAAGGGAATTCTACAGACAAGTTTGCGTACATTTTTGGGTTTAATATTAGAAGGTACTTTGGCGCTACTGCCAATCGAGATGTTTTTCAGGCACCCGGTGAAGATAGTTTGATTCTTATTATGGAGGATCACAGGTATGACCCATTCCGAACTGAGCGCATCAGGCTCCTATTACCAGCTTGGGACACCCTGCACATGGTGTATACCCCTAAACCTTACGAACCTTAAGTATGCTTTAATTAAGTCAAAACCCTATTGTGATGAAAAACCTTCAAACAGCATCCTCATCAAATGTCGATAGCCTGAACACGACATCTTTTCGCAATATGATTCATCATTTGCAAGCTAAATTTCGGGTAGGTACAAGTACTTTGATTATGATATTTGGTTGCTTGGCATTGCTATTGTCAGCCTGCTCCAAATCCAACGACATCCCACCGACCGTTATTCAAGGGCGTTTGGTTACCAAGGGAACCAACCAAAATATAAACACCAAACCGGTGAAAATTGGGCTTTTCGAAAAGGTGTATAATCAGCACGGTTGGGAGGGTGCCAAAATGATCCGGGAGTTTTATTGTGACGAACTAGCTGATTTTAACATAAGTGAGCAACTTCGCTTTGCTCCAGAAAATTATTTTGTTCAGTGTTTAGGAGCGCCAGATGCCCATTTTTTAGGAGAAAATAGGGTCGCCTTGTACAGTGCCGAACATAATAACCTGGTTCTGGAATTTGATCCAGAGGGCTGGCTTCGACTCACCGTTGACAACCGGCATGGCTCACCTGACGATCATATTTCAATTCTGGTGAATGGATTATATAGGCCATACGAAGGTAATCGGTTGCAAAGTCGCTTGACGCGGCAACCAGCTTACGATAGTGCAGATGTTTTTGCTTCTTATTTTAGAAATGAAGTTTTGATACATTTTCGTACCAAGGTATACATTCCCGTGAATGACACGGCCTTTTATACTTTCGTGCCCGAATAATAAAACAGCCCCATGGCAGTGGGGCTGTACACCATATGGATCCATGTTTCACTCCAAATCCATACATTATGTTTTACAAATTTACACAATTGGCAGTTATATGCAGCATAGTGCTGTGTATGTGCCTCGGGGCAAGCGCTCAGACACAGCTTGCACAAGATCATATCGATCGCTACAGTCTGCTGGAACCTTTTGTGCCAGAGGGGATTTTGATCGATAGGAGTCCATTGAGTTTATTTCGTCAAAAAAATGTTTTTGATCCCGATTTGTTTAATTACAGCCAGCAGGATACTGCCCGGACACGAACATTTATTGACTACTACAGGCTGTTTTATCATGCCAATTACCAGCAGACCTGGCTGGGGCTGAGTCCGGATACCTTAAGGCCAATGGCAGAGCGTTTTGGTTATGGACAAAATTACCTGGCTCCCTGGCAGCAGCGGATTAGGGAAGTCGACGTGATATTGGGCGTAATGAACTTGCCGCATCGCGAAATTGCAGATGATGCTTTCGATAGCCTGTATGTATATTACGATGAGGATATTGATCGCTACAAATTGGGATTAGACAGCATGCGAGTGATCGATACGCTGCAACTCGACCCCAATGATCCTTCAAGCATCATGATTATTGACACCTTCATCTACTTCAATAATCAGGAAACCCTTGCCCGCTGGTCAGTCGCACGCGACTTTTTTATGCTCGCCAGTTTCGATGAGGTGATTTTTGCTGATCCGGGACAACCGATTAGCTTCCGCATTCCGCAAAAATTATACTTTGGTAACTACCAGGGATATACCTTGCAGCTCGATTTTGGGGATGGCAATGGATTTCAGACGGTACTCCCAAATCAAACATATTCCATTACCTATGCTGCTAATGCCACTATCTTCCTAAAAGCACGTTTGTTAAATGGCGACAACCATGTGGTTACGCATATGCCCGCTGTAACCCGAATTAATGTGGCTTTTCGCAGATTGGGTGGGCCTAACAATATTATCGGGGGGCAAAATTTACCTTGTGACCTCAATTTGGATGTGCCTGCAGGAGAAGCATACGCATTCATCAAGTATGCCTCTGCAAACAATAATCAATTGAGGAAACCCTTTGTTTTGGTCGAGGGTTTTGAATCATCCTCCTATGATAAAAATGACAATAATAGGGTAGAAGCAAGCGCTAATGGTTTTGGTAATTTGACCTGGTCAAATATAAGCGCGGGTTATTATGGCCCGGGAAATGAACATATGGAGCCTTTGACGGATTTTGTTGATTCACTCTTAAAATCTGGCTACGATGTGGTATTTGTCGATTTTTGGACCAATCATGCGCGTATTGAGTCAAATGCCATTGCTTTTGCACGCATCTTACACGAGCTCAACGTTACTTTAAATGTAAATAATCCAGGTCAAACTGTAGAATTGGTAGGGGCGAGCATGGGTGGCCTCATTTCAAGAGTTGCTCTAAGGGAAATGGAAAGGGTTAATTGCTGTCATAACGTGAGACTTTTCACTACCTATGCCAGTCCTCATAAAGGAGCTAACATACCACTCGCTATTCAGTCGGGCTTAAAAGATTTGGGAGGCCGCTTAAACTTTCTAGGAATCTTCAATGAAGAAAAAGAACAATATGACTATATCTTAAATAGTCCTGCAGCACGTCAGATGTTGATTTATCATGCAGAAACTTCAGCCCTTCAGGAGCACCAAAGTTTGATGAGTTATTTGGATGCTATCGGTCATCCTCAGGAAACACGGAAAATTGCGGTTTCGAATGGTAGTTTGCTTGGTGAAACACAAAAGGTGTCTGAAGCATTACAAGCTGCCTACATTCAGCCCGGAGATCAGATGTTTTTTGTAAGCAGAGAGGTTTGGGCCCCTAATGCTTTTCCGCTTCCGGTTAATATGAGGAGTTACAGAAGTGCTGGTGTTAATGGCATGTTTTTACTTCGCACTGAGGGATTCGTGCTGCCTCATAGTCCTGCTTTACCAAGTGGACAGACTTATTACAAAGGAGGCCGGCCTGTGTGGCTTAATTTTGCCGATGTAAGTTCTAATTATGTAACCTATTATAAAGGAGCTAGGGAAGTGATAAGAACCGCCAAAGCTGCAATTGCAGCTGGCGCAGCGAACCCAGCCTCAGCACCGGCCATTTATGCAGCTGCTGCAGTACGCATTGCTCAAAAATCACTAGCAACGCATACCTTGTTGAGTGCTAAGTTCAATAATAACATAAGTGCTAACGTTAGCGGTAGTTTTGTATTGAATGCTAATTTTCCAACGCTGGGCGTTGATTATGCGCCAGGGGATTTTCAATCATCTGAAAAGGAATTTAATTCTGGGTTTTTGACTAAAAATCTCTTTCATGAGCAATTTACCTCTGTGACTACGGTAAGTTCAATAGCCTTAAATATGGATATTATGACGAATCTTAGCACAATAACCTTAGAGGCTTCCGATCCGTTTCTCTTTTTTGAGGTAATCACCACAGGTTCAGGAGAATGGGCTCAAACTAATCGAAAACATGTTACTGTTAACCTACCTATTATGAATGATTTGCGATTGTCACAGCTTACCAGTGTGTCCAGTAGTATTATTCATAATCGTACTCTAGGCAATGAGATTGTGGTTGGCTTACCTAGCAATGCAGTTAGAGCGAACCAACCGCTGAATGCCGATATTGAAGTTTATTCCTGGGATATCAAAACAGGCGGAAACTTAAAATTCAATGGCAGCGATCAGCTCTTGTATTCATTTCCGGTGCAAGGCATGAACTATGCCAATACCACGGCTCCAAATTCCAAGTTGATTACCAAAACCATTGAATATACATGCGCCCCGGTTTTGGTTAACGTGGAAGGAGGAGGTGCTATGACCTTGGGTGAAGTAGTTCAAGGCGATCAGCGTGTGGCTGAAGTACACTTCCGGACTAACAGTAGCTTGATTTTGCACCCGTCTTCAGTGCTAACCGTGAATAATGGCAGTACCTTAATCATAGAAGAAGGTGCGGAGCTTATTGTGCATCCTGAGGCACAGATTCAGTTGCTGGGTGATTCGGCAATTTTGGAAATCCGTGGTCGGGTGGTTTTGATAGATACGGCGCGTTTCAGCTTTAGTGGAACAGGATTTATCCGGATTAATCAAGGCAGCACCCAGCAGCTCAATGCACTTTCGCCAAGTTGGGTATTTGGTAGTGGCGCTCGAATTGAGTTAAATGGAACTGGTCGTTCAAATAAATTGGTTGAAGTAATAGGGGAGTGGCGCTTGGGTCAGACCAATGATCGGGTGAAAATCACCAACGGTCGTATTTACCAACGTCAGAATGCCCGAATGAATTTCCATGGTCCGGTTCATCTTGAGAATGTTCTGATCACGGGTAACCAACAGTTTCGTCACAATGGTTTAGTAGTGCACGGTCAACCGCAAATGGTGTTGAAGAACATGGAAGTTAATAATGCTAATCAAGGTATTACGGCCTTCTTGATTACCTACCAATCGCCATTAAACCTGGTGCAAGTACACTTAAACAACAATACTCAAGGCTTGGTAACGCATGGCAAGGCGGTAAATTTGAACCATTGTCTTGGTCGCATGAATGGTACCTTCTGGCATGCTTACGACATAGAAGGGGTAAGCAAGGTGCAACATACACGCGCTGCACAGAATACCACGGCTTACGACATAATGGGGCAGGATGGTGCACGGCTGGAATTCATTGAGTCTAGCACCGACAGCAATTCGTTGGGTGTAAAGAGCTTTGGTGATTTACAGCTTAAGGCATATTGTTCTGCATTCAACTTCAATACCACGGCTATATATGCAGGCAATACTCAGGTGTTGTTTGGTGGGCAGTCACGTAACCGATTCTTGCATAATGATGTGGCTATATATGTTGAGGATATGCAAAATCTGTACTTGCACAATGGCTATAACGACTTTACCGGCAGCAATTGGTATTTGGTAGGGGACTTTAACGGTATTGCCATGAATTATCTGATCCCCTTGCCTACAATGCCAGTAACATATGGAATAAGTGTTGCCAACAACAAAATGCCATTTGTTGGTCAACAGCTGCCAATGGATTTGGAAGATTGGGATGGTGTGACGGTGTCACCCGTAGACTGGACCTTCATGAGCACTATTCCTGGTTACTGCCTCAGCGTAGCCAATGCAGGATTTGAAGATTATATCCTCAACAACTTGTATTCAGTTATTGAGGTGCCCGTGAATGGCCAGAGTGTAAGCTTGGCTCAAGCTCTAGGTATGGCCATTCAGCAAGTCACTAAAGATGATTTCAACGGTATCTACTACGATTTGGAAGCTTTGAGCTTATTCAATCAAATTTTTGAAGCAGTAAGGGATGAAAACCTTCTGGCCTTGAGCCGATACGAAAAGATCGCGCTGGAAATTGGCATGGATAAAATGCTTGAGGCACTTTCAAATGCTTATCGCTTCGGTTTATTGGAATCGGCCCGGGCTGATAACGATTTCCCTGTGAGTGCTGAACTGGGATGGGTAATCGATGAGTTGAATTATCGTTCGGATTTAGGAAAGGCACTTTGGTTGCAAGACGAGGAACAACTTTGGATGCGTAAAGCGCATGCGTACCGGACGGGTGAATATTATATGCAGGCTCGTGAGGAATTAGGCGCTATCATGGCTTCTGCTCCGATGAGTGAAGACATCTACTTCCAGGCCACCTATTGGGATTGTGTTTGTGAACTTGAAGCCGAGCTCATTCAGGAAGAGATTGATGCCGCAATGTTCGAAGAGATGCGTAAAACTTGCGCTCAGCTTTTGCCAGAAATGCGTCGGCCGAACCGTTTGTGGCAGCCTTTCAGGATGGATGAAGCTGCTGTAGACCAGCCTCGGGTGAGTGTTTACCCTAACCCATCTTCAGATCAGGCATTCTTGCGTCAATTGGCTGATTATGGTCCGGCACGTGTAGAAGTATTCAGTGCCGAAGGACGATTGCTGCAAACACTGGTTTGGGAATCGGCTTATACCGATCTTAAATTACCTGCTGATGTACTTCGTCCCGGACAATACTTTATTAAGGTATTTTTCCAGGATGGCAGGACTTCTCAGGCCAAATGGTCAAAAGTCGATTAAGGATGTTGTTGAATGAAAAAGGCCACCCAATTGGGTGGCCTTATTTTTCAGGTAGTACCTAAACCTTTCAGAGCCTGAAAACTTCCTTGATTACGTCCTGGTGGGTTTGGCCAAAATTCGCCAGGCACCAGGTAAGTAGGAGCGCTCTTTCTCCGGGACTAATCCAACGAAGTCCCTTTTTTAGCTCTTTACGGAACAGCTCTTTGTCGAAGCTTACTTTGGTTAGTACTTGTTGTACAAAACTCAGCATTTGTTTCATAAGCTTTACAATTTTAGGTGGGACGTGAAGATAAATATCAAGTGCCAAAATGCCAAGAGGTTTGGTGCTGAATGTGTAAAACTTAACAGTTAAAAGCAACTTAATAAAGGCTTAATCCGAAGACTTGTGACAGTGAACAGATTTCGTCTTACTTTTGCACCGTAAATGGAAAATGTGATGAAGAAAATTTTAATGCTTTTGATGGCAGTTGCTTTTGTGGCTGCTGAAGCACAGGCACAAACTTATCCGTTGGTGAGCATCGACTCCATCCAGTGGGTGCATCCCGACAGCTTAGCCAACGGCTATACCTTGTCGCGCTATCAGGGAGACACGGTACGTATACGTGGCTTGGTGATTTTTAATCCGCGAAACCATGCACTAAGTACTTCTGGGGCTTGGAAAGGGACCTATTTAGTGGACACTGCCGGTTATGCTACCAATAATTGGAAAGGGTTATTGGTGCGACTTCCTGCCATTGGTGATTCAAGTGTCACTAATTTTTTCAACAATTTTCAACCAGGCAATATAGTAGAGTGTACCGGAGTAGTTCAAGAATTTCAAGATGCGAGTGCCATATCTGGCGAAACGCAACTTGATTTAATTCCAGTGGCTACCCAAGTGGTAGGTTTTGCTGCACCACCGCTACCTAAAACTTTGCAAATAAGCACTTTCATGCAGTTTGATCCCTTTGACCCGGCTGTTCCGCAAAAAATTCAGATTTCAACCGGAGAACAATATGAAGGGATGTATGTTGAAATTCCTAATGTATTCGTAACTGGTGTAAATACTTTTGGTGGTGGTCGAATAAGCTGGTTGGTACGCGACGCCTCTGGTTCTGAAATGAACGTGCGTGATGTATCTGTTTTCTTCCGCCCGCCGAATATTTCTTCTACTGCTTCAAACCCTCCAAATCCCTTTGCACCCGTATTTGTACAGCAAGGCAAAGCTTTTGCACACATTCGTGGTATAATCACTGAAACCAATTTTGGCACTTTATATCCCCGCTACGAAATCGTTCCACTGATCCCCAGCGATTTAGGCCCTGTTACTGCCTCTCCTCCCTTCACAAGCATGATCAGGATTAACCCAACTGTGCCTGAAACCAATTCTGCAGTAACGATTGGTGCTAAGGTGGAAGATCTTGATGGGTCAGTGTCGACTGTACGTTTGTTTTATGCTGTTGGTTTAACTAATAACATTTACGATTCAGTTCCAATGACAGTAGCTGCAGTAGATTCATTCGTTGGTGTAATTCCTGGATCGGCTCTAACGCAGAACAATGAATATGTGAAATACTTTATAAAGGCTATTGATAATGATAATAATGTATCGATAACGCCGGATACTACTTTTACCTATTCAGTCTTCCGTATTGTGAATGGTGGCATCAACACCATTTCTCAAATTCAGGAAACCCCTTTTGCCAGTGGTCGTTCTATTTATGATGGGCAAATCATCGATGGCCTCAACATTCGTGGCCGAATCATGTCGACCTTATCTACTACCGATTATGGTCGCATCGCTTTCCAGGATGGTTTGGGGCCAATGTCGGGCATTATGCTACGTCCGGATAATTTTGGAACCACAGATATTGATGTTCGTCAGCGTGGTGATAGCATACAAATTACCCGTGCGCTGGTGGTTGAAGACTTTGGTATTACCACCTTGGAGGTATTGGCCTACAACTTTATTTCAGCTGGTAATCCTTATCCTCCAGTAAACATCCCGATTGATTCTGTAATTGCGCGTGTGTACAATTATACAGAAGGCTATGAGTCTATGCTTATTGAATTTGAAGACGTATTTGTGGTAAATCAAAACCCGGATGCCCCAAGTAACTTCGGTGAGTTTAGCATATATCCTGATTCTTTAGCCACAAGTGGTCTTCGTGTCCGGGGAGGAGTCAATTTGTCGAGCATGGATTTGGGTCAAAATTTCAATATTGATTCGCTTACAGCCGGTCAGAAACTCGACTTCATTCGGGGCATACTTACCTTTAATTTCGCGAACTGGAAATTACAACCCCGAAACAGAAACGATGTTCATGGCTTCCAAACTCAAACAGGCCCGGGTACTTCGGTTGCTGAACTAAATAGTAATGGAAGGGTGAATAGGTTGTACCCTAATCCCAACAACGGAAACTTTATGGTTGAATTGCAGCTCGAAAGGCCAGAGATGATTCAACTTGAAATTTTCGATTTGGCAGGAAAGCGCTTGTATCATAAGCGTGTAAACGGACTGCAAGGAATGGAAACTTTGCAAATTGAACAATCTGAATTGCCAGCAGGGATGTATTTCCTTCGGCTATCGGGCCAGGAAAGTGCACACCATAGCCGCTTTGTGGTTCGGAAATAATAGGCTGATTTAAAGCGACAAGCGGGAATGTTCTTAAAGGATATTCCCGCTTTTTATTTTGAACCAAATTTGATGAAGATCAATTATGTGCTAAAACTGACAAAAATGAGACGGACGCAAGCAACAGATTGATGATTTAATTGTTAATTTAGCCTTGCATAAACCCTTACACGAGTTTTGGGTTATTTGAATAAGAAAGGATAATGATGGACGCTAAATTTTCACCCAAGGTAAAAGATGTGATTTCTTACAGCAAGGAAGAAGCCATTCGTTTGGGACATGACTATATTGACCCATGCCACTTGCTGCTGGGTTTAATTCGGGAAGGAGATGGGCAGGCCATCAAAACATTAAAGAGCTTAGGAGTTGATTTAGGCAGGCTTAAAAAATCAATTGAAGATGCCATAAAAGGCACTGCCACGGCGAATATAGTGAATGCTGAAAACATACCCCTTACAAAACAGGCTGAAAAAATACTCAAGATTACTTTTCTGGAAGCTAAAATCTTTAAAAGTGAGCTCATAGGCACAGTACATTTGTTATTGTCTATTTTGAGGGAGGAAGATAGCTTGGCTACTCGCATACTTGAGAAGTTTGACATTACCTATGAGGTAGTTAAAGAAGAAATGGATGCGATGATTGAAGGGCGTGATAAAATTGAACCTCCGCGTGCTTCTTACGAAGATACCTTCTCGGATGATGATAAAAAGTCTTTTGATCAGCCTCGTAAGCAAGGTGCAGGAAAGAGCAAAACCCCGGTTTTAGATAATTTTGGCCGTGATTTGTCGCAACTGGCAGATGAAGGCAAACTTGACCCAATCATTGGTAGGGATGAGGAAATTGAACGCGTTTCTCAGATACTGAGTCGACGTAAAAAGAATAACCCCATACTCATTGGTGAGCCAGGTGTTGGTAAAACAGCCATCGCTGAAGGTTTAGCCTTGAGGATTCATCAGAAAAAAGTTTCTCGTGTATTATTTAATAAGCGAATTGTAACCCTTGATTTGTCGTCTTTGGTGGCGGGCACTAAATACCGAGGGCAGTTTGAGGAGCGCATGAAGGCAGTGATGGGAGAATTAGAAAAGAGTACTGATGTAATTCTTTTCATCGATGAAATTCACACCTTGGTTGGAGCTGGAGGTGCTAGCGGTTCACTTGATGCCAGCAATATGTTTAAACCGGCTTTGGCCAGAGGCGAAGTACAATGCATTGGCGCTACTACCTTGAATGAATATCGTCAGTATATTGAAAAGGATGGTGCTCTCGACCGACGATTCCAAAAGGTTATGGTAGAGCCACCTTCTAGTGAGGAGACGATTCAGATTCTTAATAATATCAAATCGAAGTATGAAGATCACCATAATGTAACCTACAGTGATGAAGCCATTTTGGCTTGCGTAAAACTCACGGAACGCTACATTACGGATAGATTTTTGCCTGACAAAGCGATCGACGCCATGGACGAAGCTGGGGCCCGGGTACATATAACCAATATTAATGTCCCTCAAGTCGTACTCGATCTGGAAGGCCAAATAGAGGCCATCAAGGAGCAAAAGAATAAAGTCGTAAAGAGTCAGAAATATGAAGAAGCTGCCAGATTACGCGATTCTGAAAAACGACTACTTGATGAACTCGATAAGGCTAAAGCTGAGTGGGAGGCTGAATCGAAGCTGAAGCGCTACAGCGTTTCTGATCAGAATATTGCTGAAGTCGTGGCCATGATGTCGGGTGTACCTGTTACGCGTATTGCCCAGGCTGAAAGTGAGCGATTAACCAATATGGCCACCGCGCTTCAGGGGAAAGTGATCGGTCAGGATAAAGCTGTAGCAGCCATAAGTAAGGCCATTCAGCGTACGCGTGCCGGGTTGAAAGACCCTAAAAAGCCAATCGGCTCATTTATATTTCTGGGTCCAACGGGCGTAGGTAAAACAGAACTAGCGAAAGAATTGGCTCGCTTTTTATTCGACTCAGAAGACGCTTTGATTCGGGTAGATATGAGTGAATACATGGAGAAATTCAGTGTTTCACGCTTGGTTGGTGCGCCTCCGGGTTATGTTGGCTATGAAGAAGGTGGACAGCTTACAGAAAAAGTTCGACGCAAGCCATATTCAGTAGTGTTGCTTGATGAAATAGAAAAGGCGCATCCTGATATTTTCAATTTGCTTTTGCAAGTGCTTGATGATGGGCAATTAACAGATGGCCTTGGCCGCAAGGTTGATTTTAAGAATACTATTATCATCTTAACTTCGAACATAGGTTCAAGGCAATTGAAAGATTTTGGTACTGGCGTGGGTTTTGCCACCCCAGCCCGAACCAAATCGCAGGACGAAGAGTCTAGAGCAGTAATACAAAATGCCCTTAAAAAGACCTTTTCACCTGAATTTTTAAACAGAATTGATGATGTGATTGTATTCAATGCACTTGAGAAACAAGACATTTTCAAAATTATAGATATCACCATATTGGACGTGCATAAACGTATTGAAGATTTGGGATATCAGCTCGAAATCACGGAAAAGGCCAAAAACTTCATTGCTGAAAAGGGATTTGACCCCCAATTCGGTGCGCGTCCGTTGAAAAGAGCGATTCAGAAGTATGTTGAAGATACCGTTGCTGAAAAGATTATTAGTGGAGGGCTTAAGGAAGGAGAAAAGATAGTGGTTGATTTGAATGATTCAAGCGAGATTGAAGTGAGTGCGGGTAAGAAGCCTAGAAAACTTAAGGATACCCCATCAGAAGAAAGCGGTAGTTAAAAAAGCCGGTCGAAAGACCGGTTTTTTTTATGAACGCAATGCGGATAATTTTGATGCCCGACTATAGTAAGCCTTCCGTATTTTAGCAGTCATGAATTACATCCTTTTCGATGACAAGTATTCTGAGCAGCTGCTACCATTTACATATACCCGCCCGGTAGGTACGTTTCTGGTGGGGATATGGACACTACGCGAAAAATGGGAGTATCATCTTGGCCATTCGGTTAGTTTTAAGCCTTATCGCACGTATTTACAAGGCAAATTCCCCGAGATATTGCGCGAGGATAATGTGTATATCAATGGAGCTGCTTTTCCAACCGAGGACTTATTAAAAGCGATTTTTAGTCTGGGTTTAGGCGAAATGCTAACTACGGAAAAACGGGTAATGGCCGTGAGGTCGGGAGTACCCATTGATAAGTTTGAGGTGGAAGCACTTGATGCCGCCGGTTACCGTAAACGGCTTTTAGTGCTCGATACCCCCGTTTTGAATTATCCTGAAGATGTATTCCGTTTGAATGGAGATGAGATCAAGAATGATTTTAAACACATTACGGGTGGGAGAAAGACGGCTATTGTAGATGAAACGAACCGCTTGATTAATCCTGAGCAAATATTTATTGAGCCTGGCGCGAAACTATGCTGTGCAGTTATCAACGCATCGAATGGTCCGGTTTACATTGGAAAAGAGTCAGAAGTTATGGAAGGCGCCATCATTAAAGGCCCTTTTAGCCTTGGAGCACATAGCACGATAAAAATGGGGGCGAAGATTTATGGAGACTCCAGCTTTGGCCCTCATTGTAAGGTAGGAGGGGAAGTGACTAATTCCGTGATTTTTGGGTATTCCAATAAGGGGCACGATGGCTATATGGGGAATTCGGTTATTGGAGAATGGTGTAATTGGGGGGCTGATACCAATAATTCTAATCTCAAAAATAACTATGAAATGGTTAAATTATGGGACTATCCCACAGGGCGATTTCGGTCGACTGGACTGCAGTTTGCGGGCTTAATGATGGCCGATCATGCCAAATGCGGCATAAATACCATGTTTAATACTGGTACTGTGGTTGGAGTAGGGGCTAATATTTTCGGATCAGGCTTTCCTCGAAACTTTTTGCCCTCGTTTTGTTGGGGTGGTGCCCAGGGAATAGAAACATTTAGATTCAATAAATTCTGCCAAACTGCACAAAAAGTAATGGAACGACGCGGGATTCCGCTCGATGAATTGGAACTACAAATACTCAAAGCGGTATACGATGAAACATCGGCGTACAGAAGTTGGGAATTTAAAGAAAAATCATAAATCGCATACACATGAAACGCAAGAAAATAGTCGCTGGAAACTGGAAAATGAACAAGAACTTCGAAGAAGGATTAAGTCTGGCTTCGGAGATAATTCCTATGGTAGGTAGTGAAGCAATTGGAGAGGTATTAACCATTCTCATACCGCCCTTTGTTCATGTGCATGCGATAGCCAGTTTATGTACCGGACAACCCAACATGGCTACTGGTGCTCAAGATTGCAGTGCTTATGGTTCCGGAGCCTTTACTGGAGAGGTCTCTGCTCAAATGGTCAAGAGTACAGGGGCAGAATATGTATTGGTAGGACATAGCGAGCGTAGACAATATCATCAAGAAACCAATAAACTTTGCCGCGCTAAGATTGATCAAGCCCTATCAGCAGGACTCTCACCCATTTATTGTATTGGTGAGCTTAAAGAAGAGCGACTTGAAAATCGGGTAGAGGAGGTGATTGTTGAGCAGTTAGCTGCACTTGATGGCCTTTCCAATGAAGATATTTCACGAATAATTTTGGCTTATGAGCCAGTATGGGCCATTGGAACCGGACTTACGGCCAGTCCGGAGCAGGCACAAGAAGTTCATGCACTCATTAGGGGTTGGATACGTAATTATTTTGGGGCACAAGCGGCTAATGGTATAAGTATTTTATACGGTGGATCTGTAAATGCAGCCAACGCAAAGCAACTATTTGCCATGCCCGATATCGATGGTGGCTTAATTGGAGGAGCCTCGTTAAAATCGCGCGATTTTACGGAAATTGTAAAAGCCAACATTTAGGCATGCTGTATTATCGGATTGAATTAGAGGTTGAAGAGCTTTACAAGGAAGTATTGCTTGCCGAGCTTGGGGAAATCGGCTTTGATATGTTTGATGATGCCCAGTTTGGAAAACTATTGGCTTGGGTGAAGCAAGAATCGTTTGATCAGCGAGCTTACGAACAACTACTAACTCATTATGCAGAATTTGTTCAAAAAGCAACAGGACCAGTTGCTGAGGAACAGAAAAACTGGAATGCTGTATGGGAAAGTCAGTACGAACCTGTTTTTATAGATGACTTTGTATGTATTCGTGCCCCATTTCATGGGAGTTATGAAGGCTTTGAACATGAGCTGGTAATTGAGCCGAAAATGTCATTCGGTACGGGGCATCATGGGACTACGGCAGGCATTATACGCTTGATGAAAACACTTGAATTTAAAGATAAAGCGGTACTCGATATGGGGTGTGGTACCGGAGTATTAGGCATTCTGGCTGCTAAACTAGGCGCTGCAAAAGTAATCGGGATTGACATTGAAGGATGGGCGGTGGAGAATTCCCTGGAAAATACAAGTCGAAATGAAGTAGCTATGGAGGTTATTCTCGGCGATGCCTCGAAAATAACTGGGATTTTTGATGTGATCTTAGCAAATATCAATCGCAATATCATACAACGCGATTTACAAATCTATGCACGACATCTCAAAAAGAATGGCATTATGGTATGTAGCGGCTTTTATACGGAGGATGTTGATATTATCCGGGAAAGTGCTACGTTAAATAGTTTTATTTTTGAACGTGAAAGCAGCGAAAATAACTGGGCAACCGTCTTATTTACAAAGCAGTGATATGCAAAAGAGGCTGATCCTTGTTTTTGTGTTTTTATGCTGTACTTCGTGGGTGCAAGCTCAAATTCGTACGCAATTTTCAAATAGTTATGAGCTGTTTATCAAGGAACTTTCTGAACAGCTGAATACGGCTAAGCGTGACGATTACAAGAAACTTGCGAACGAGTTTAGCAGGTCGTGGAATTCAGAATACATTGATGCACAACGCGACCTGATTATTCGCACAGCCAATGAAATGAAGCGCAAGCGTTTGCCTATTTATCCGTACTTTGGAAATTATCTTACACTGCTTCAGCAGCTTAAAGCTACCGATCAATCGGCTACGCAGTTTTATGACTGGCACAACATTTACAATAGGGTGCTGACCCTTAATCAACGTTCCATCGATCAATTTGTACGTTCGAGTACCGATTTTTACAGTCAAAGTGCTATTTACTACTCCAATGCCATACAGTGGCAGGTTTACGCACCAGCCTATAAATTTGAATTTGAGGACAATCAGGTATTGGTGCGTTTCCCTGCCCTTGATTTGCGTTGTCAATATTATAATGACTCAATAGTTATCCGACAAACTTCGGGTATATGGTATCCGGTTGATCAAGTATTTGTTGGAGATCAGGGTGTGGTCGATTGGCAACGTGCTGGCTTCAAGACAGATTCTATTTATGCTAACCTTAATCAGTATCGGGTAAACCTTAAACAATTTCAGTTTGAAGCAGATTCTGTTGATTTTTATAATCAGGGTTTAGGGAAATTTATCCAAGGCCGTTTACAAGATAAGTGTACGGCAAACCTTAACCCCGATAACCTGAGTTATCCTCGTTTTTCTTCTTATGAAGGTGAATTAAGACTGGAAAATGTATTCAAAAATGTAAGTATTAGGGGAAAGTATGCTTTAAATGGAAATCGCTATCTGGCTGTAGGGACCCGCCAACAACCTGCTGAGGTGTTTATTTATAAAAACGACACCACCACAGTAAAGGCGCTTTCTCAACAATTTGCCATACGTAAAACAGAGATTTATTCCGCGAATGCCGAAGTTAATGTAGTGCTAAATAAAGACAGTATATATCATCCTGGTATAGCCATGCGTTTTACTACGGTTGACCGGAAGTTGCTATTGTTTTTGGAGCCAGGTTCAATCAACAAAATACCATTTTCAAATTCCTATCATCAGCTCGATACTTATTGCGAGGCCTTAAGTTGGAAAATTGATGATCCATTCATGGAATTTAAGATGCAAACCGGCTTGAGCGAAGCGATTGCTGTATTCACGTCCAAAGATTTTTTTGACCAGCGCGAATACTTGGCTGCGCAAGGTTATGCTACCTATAATCCCTTGGTTCGCTTGTATCAGTATGGTCGTCAAACCGGTGAGAATTATTTTCCATCTGCGGGATTCGCGGCATTTATGAAGCTGCCGCTTAACTCGGTACGTCAATTGTTGATTGATTTGGCGAATCAGGGATTTATTTATTACGACAGGGAAGAAGAAGAGATTACCTTACTTAAAAAACTTTACCATTACAACACCGCTAGTGCTGGTCGTATTGATTATGACATTATCAAATTTGTTTCAAAGACAAGTCAAGAGAGCAATGCGGTTTTGAATATTGCTACCCGTGAATTGATGATTAACGGGGTGAATGTGGTGATTCTCAGTGATACACATACGGTTTTTGCGGTGCCAACGGGAAGGAAAATGCTGATCACGAAAAATAGGGGTATGGAGTTTTCGGGGCATGTGCACTCAGGTACGCTAGATTTTTATGGTGATGGTTTTACTTTTAATTATGACAGTTTTGCAGTTCGCATGCAGAATGTTGATTCCATGCGATTTTCAGTAATGACGGGTCAAATTGATGGTAGAGGTCAACCCATCCTCAAACGCATCGAAAATGCTTTGGAGAATATCACTGGAGTATTGCATATCGATTACCCTGGCAATAAATCGGGGCGCCGACCTATTTGGAAATATCCCTATTTCGAGAGTTTGCAAGAGTCTTATGTGTACTACGATAAACCTGACATACAAAATGGGGTTTATACACGTGATCGATTCTTTTTTAGGGTTGATCCTTTTGTGCTGGATAGTTTAGATTTTGCCGGCTCTACAAAGCGGTTAAAATTGAAAGGCACGCTTGTTTCTGGGATTTTCCCTGAACTTAGAGAGGATTTGCGTTTCCAAGACGATTTTTCACTCGGTTTCACCACATTTACTCCAACTACAGGTTACCCGATGTACGGTGGGAAGGGGACTTATACCAACAACATTACACTTGACCGTCAAGGTTTACATGGATACGGGAGCTTACAATACTTGAGTTCTACTAGCAAGTCGAATAATTTTTATTTCCGTCCTGAAAATACTTCTGCCCAACTCGAAACCTATGACATCAAAAAAGGAAGTTATGGTAATACATCGTATCCGACGGTAAAAGCTGTTGAAACAGGTATGCTTTGGAAGCCTTTTGCGGATAGTATGATGGTTTACCGTGGCGTTTCTCCCTTTGAGGTTTATGATGGTATAGCTTTGTTTGAAGGGGATCTTACCTACACCCCTCAGCAGTTATATGCCGATGGCACCATCCTGTATGGTCGAGATAAGGCAATGAGTCGCACATTCGCTTTTGAGCAGGTGAAAGCATCTTCTGAGCAAATACGTTTGGAAATTGCCTCCAATACACCCAATGTATTGGCGTTGAAGACTGATGATTTAGAGGGGGAAATTGACTTTGTCAAACGCTATGGGACTTTTAAAAATCGACTTGGTTTTACCCGTGTAGCGTTGCCCTACAATGAATATAGCGCCAGGTTGGCCGATTTAGAATGGGATTTACGAAACAACAAGCTGCTTCTTGGTTCGAAGGCCGATCTTAAAGACCCTAAAACAACTTTCCGCTCAGAACATCCCGGACAGGATGGTTTTAATTTTATGGCTGCTTACGGTGCAATGGATCTAAATATTTTTGACCTTGACTTAAGAGGTATTCCGGAGATGCGCACGGCCGATGCCATTGTTATTCCGGATAGTGGTAAGGCCATGGTGACTAAAGAAGCTAAGATGTTTCCTTTACAACAGGCTAAATTGATTTTTGACTCAGTGAAGCAAGAGCATCAGGTATATGGTGCCACTATTGATATTTTGGGAAGAAAGCGGTATGAAGGAGAAGGCAAATATGATTATATCGATATTAATAAAAAGAAGCAGTCAATTTACTTGAATATCATACGTCCGAACATAAAGGGCATTAGTACCGCGAGCGGTACCATATCCCCTGATTCGAGTTTTATGCTAAATCCAGGTTTTGCTTTTTATGGAGGAGTTGTTGTTAGTAGTGAGAAAAAGGCACTTAATTTTAATGGATCGGTACGATTAACAGCACTCGATGATACCATCAGGCACCAGCCTTTCCGATTTAATAGCGAGTTTGACCCTAAGGATACCTACATACAGGTCCCCGAATTTAAGGATGAGCAAAACAGAAGGATATTTACTGCTGTAATGCTTAATATTGGCAGCTCTCAGGTGTACACCAGTATTGGGGGCTCAAAAATAGCGAGCAGCGATTCGGTCTTGATTGAAGCAGCAGGTATTGTTCATTATGAAGAATCTACCATGACCTATTCGATTGGGCCAGAAAAATTAATTTTGAATGAGGAAGGTACAGGCAACCTTATTCGTATTAGCAAGCAGCGTCAAATGGTAACCGCCAGGGGAAATATACGGCTTGGATTCAACAAAGAACCAATTCGTTTCTTAAGTGGTGGTGAATTACAACAAAAGTACATGCTAGGGCAAACAGATTTGTATTTATCGCTCATGTTAGATATACTATTGCCAGATGAGTCGTTGAAAATTTTCTATAATCAATTGATTGACTATAGCTTTGGTGCGGAGGACGTAAATAATGATCAAGACTATGTACGGATTGCTTTTGCTAATATGCTCGAAGGTAGGGATAGGGAGCGTGTATTAACTTCTATTGATGCGTATGGCACAATTCCTAATACCTCTACCACTGATTATGTAATGATTTTCAGCAATCTAGCTTTAGGTTGGGATTCCGATACTCGTTCGTTCCGATCAAAAGAAACAATTGGTTTATCGAACTTGAACGGGGAAATCATTGGAAAGCGTTTGAATGGCATTTTTGAAATACAGATTTTGCCCACTGGTCGAACTATGAACATTCTTTTCGAACCAAGTAACGAACTGTACTTTTTCTTTAATTACCGAACGGGTCGTGTCTATCCGGTGTCGAGCATGATGGAGTTTAATGAAACCGTAAAAAAGGGATTGGGTAAAAAGAAGAAAAAAGGTTTAGGCAACAAGGTTTCGATGGGCATTACCCAAAATAAGGATCGTTTAGTAAGTCGCTATGCCAACTGGCTAGGAGAATAAGATTTAGATTAAGATGTTTGTTTCAGAAGTACTTCCATTTTATTTGGCAGCATATTTATTGGGTTCTATACCAACGGCAGTTTGGTTAGGAAAGTTGTTTTATGGCATTGATGTTAGGGACCATGGGAGCCATAATGCCGGTGCCACCAATACATATCGTGTGTTGGGACGAAGAGCGGCTTTTCCTGTCCTGCTGATTGATATTTTGAAGGGCTTTACAGCTACTTCCCTTATACACTTGTATCCCGATTTACTAGCCCGCGATACCAGCTTTTTTGTGCTTACTAAGGTTGTTTGTGGCTCTTTAGCCGTGCTAGGTCATTTGTTTCCGGTATTTGCAAGTTTTAGAGGAGGAAAAGGAGTAGCAACCATGTTCGGCATGATTATCGGTCTGCACCCTCCAGCGGCGGGAATAAGTTTTTTGGTGTTTGTAGTGATTTATGGTGTTTGGAATTATGTGTCTTTGGGCAGTATGGCTGCATCTTTAGCCTTTGCGGTACTTATATTATTGGTTTTCAAAGATGAACGCACGGCCATGGTCGTTTTTGCATTGCTTCAGTTTAGTTTAATTTTGTATACGCATCGAAAAAATATCCGTAGATTGTTGAATGGAGATGAAAAAGCCATACACATATTTTCCTCCAAAAGGAGCCTCTAACCCCAAGATTCGACCGCAGGTTGAATCAGATGTGCTTGAACGCGAAGACGAGCTATTGTCGATAGTGCTTTATAACGACCATGTAAATACATTCGATCATGTAATTAACTGTTTAGTGAAATATTGTGGACATAGTACGATACAGGCAGAGCAGTGCGCCTGGATCACTCACTATAAAGGAAAGTGTCAAGTGAAAACAGGATGTTTTGATGAGTTACGTCCGAAGTGTGAAGCTTTACTGGAAGAAGGATTAAGTGCTATTATTGAATGATATGAGAATAATTTGGTTTATTTCACTCTTGTGTTTAGGTCTTAGTGCCTGCAAAAAAGTGCCCATTACCGGTCGAAAGCAAATGACCCTTATACGTGAATCGGAATTGGTAAATATGAGTGAACAGGAGTACCGTAAATTTTTGGCTGATGCTAAGGTACTTAAAGGGACTCAAGATGCTCAGCGGGTTGAACGTATAGGCCAGCAAATTGCTGCTGCGGTTGAGCATTTTTACCGTAAAAATAAAATGGAGGATAAACTCAAGGACTTTGCCTGGGAATTTACCTTGGTTGATGATCCAACAGTAAATGCCTGGTGCATGCCAGGCGGAAAAGTAGTATTCTATTCGGGCATATTGCCCGTTTGCTTAGATGATGATGGATTAGCCGTGGTAATGGGGCATGAGGTGGCGCACGCTGTAGCTCAACACGGAAATGAGCGAATGAGTCAGGGTTTGATGGCACAAATGGGTGCTGTAGCCTTGTCGGTAGCTACCAGTAGTCAGCCCGAAGCCACGCAGAATTTATTTATGCAAGCCTATGGTGCCGGGGCAACTGTAGGAGTACTTTTGCCTTTTAGCCGTAAGCATGAAACCGAAGCGGATAGACTTGGGTTGGTATTTATGGCCATGGCAGGCTTTAATCCAGATAAGGCACCGGAATTTTGGGAACGTATGGCTGCTTTAAGTGGTGGAGCTCAGCCCCCAGTATTTGTTAGCTCGCACCCAAGCAATGAGCAGCGCATCAAAGATTTAAAAAATTATATTCCAGTAGCAAAGAGATTTGCCTCGGAATACGGGCAGCCTTAAATTTTCAAATAATGCCGTATCGAATTACTGACAAACCATTTCTGGTACCAACCACCGATGGCAAACTCATCGAAGAACATTTCGGAAGAGCCAGTTCACGAAATACGAATTTTAGTCTGGCGCATATGGTCGCGCCGCCAGGCTGGTCAGAACCACTACAGATGCCAGATTTTGACGAAATCACCATAGTAATTCGTGGAAGTAAGCAGTTTGAAATTGATGGCGAGCTGGTGGTTTTGGATGCCGGTAAAGCCATTCTGGTAGAAAAGGGTTCAAAAGTTCGATACAGTAATCCTTTTGATGAGGAAGTTGAGTATTGGTCGGTGTGTATTCCTGCTTTTAGCCTTGATTTGGCCCATAGGAAAGGTTAATTGGTTGATAAATATGGTATAACAACGCCAAGCAGGTCTTTATATTCGAGCATGTTTCGATGTTTATTAATTGGTGTATTTGGTCTTTTTCTAATTTCCTGTGGAAGTAGTCGATCCACGCGCACTTCAGCACAAGCTGATAAGGCGTTGTTAGACAAATATGAAGGTCAACTTGGAGAACGTCCACCAAAATCGCAGCTTGCTATGTATCGTTTTATCGATGCATGGTATGGAGTGCCTCATCGATTAGGAGGTAGCTCTAAACAGGGTGTTGATTGCTCGGGTTTTATTTTTCAGCTTTATCGAGAAGTGTATCAAATGGAGGTGAGTAGAACTACTTCAGGTTTACATGACCAATCGCGACGCATTGGAAAAAACAGACTTAAAACAGGAGATTTGGTTTTTTTTTCATTCAATGGAAGCAAGAAAGTGACGCATGTGGGTGTTTATTTGCAAAATGGTCGATTTGTGCATGCTTCAACCAGCAAAGGTGTACGTATTGATCATTTGAATGATGCCTATTACAGCAAACAACAATTTTTCGCCAGGAGGATCAGATGAAAAAGAAATTGGTTGTGTTAACTGGGGCAGGAATTAGTGCTGAAAGTGGCTTGGCAACCTTCCGAGATGCAGGTGGGCTTTGGGAAGGACATGATGTGATGCAGGTAGCCTCCCTCGATGGTTGGTATCTAAATCCAGCCTTGGTCCTTGAGTTTTACAATATGCGCCGAAAGGCGGCACAGCAAGCCATGCCAAACGCTGCTCACTTGGGATTGGCAAGTCTCGAAGCTGATTATGATGTTTATATAATTACCCAAAACGTGGACGATTTGCACGAAAGAGCAGGTAGCTCCAAAGTGATGCATTTGCA
Organism: Bacteroidia bacterium; assembly: GCA_046291695.1. Lineage (GTDB taxonomy): Bacteria > Bacteroidota > Bacteroidia > UBA7662 > UBA7662 > PNNG01. The sequence continues at coordinate 19,144 of JBKBSO010000011.1, read as the reverse complement.
TGGTAAACTAAATGAAATGCGCTCTAGTAAGGATGAATTTATATGTGCGCCATATATTCAGGATATACGTTTGGGAGACTTAGCACCGGATGGCAGTCAATGGCGTCCTAATATTGTTTGGTTTGGTGAAGCCGTTCCACTGATGAATCAGGCGGCTTCATGGGTGTCAGAGGCAGACATTTTTGTGGTGATTGGAACCTCATTACAGGTGTATCCGGCTGCTGGCTTGGCCTTTATGGCAGCCCCTGAAATTCCAAAATTCTTAATTGACCCGGCTGTTGAAGAAGGCTACAACATGAGTGATTTTAATATTATACGTACGAAAGCTGCTGAGGGAGTAGAAAAATTAAATGAGCACTTGAAGAATGCTTGAATCTTGCCTGAAATAAGCGTAATTTCAGACCGTCATGATGCTCACAATCATTTTTTTGATTAGCCTAGGGCTTTTGCTCTTGTTCGCTGAACTCTTTATTGTTCCGGGAGTTACCGTGTTGGGGATAGCCGGAATGATTTTCCTTGGATTCGGTGTTTGGTTTGTGTACGATGAATATGGATTGCTAGCCGGTAACAGTACTTTGGCACTCACTTTAGTGCTGAGCCTTGTTGTTTTAATCAGAAGTTTTAAATCGCGTTTTTGGGAAAATTTCGAACTGAAATCATCCATTGATAGCAAAGTGAATATCCAAGATCCAGCTTCAGAAGAGGTTGTACAAAAGGGGGATGTTGGGGTTTCACTAAGTGCCTTGCGTCCCACAGGTACCGCTCGTTTTGGCAAGCGTGTTCGGGAAGTTGAATTACTGAATGGATTGGCCGGTGCAGGAGAAACGGTGATAGTGAGCCACCGTGATGGAAATAAAATATATGTTAAACGTAACTAATTAATCAAAATATGTCAGAATTAACTTTAATGCTCTTGGCAATAGGTGGCGTGGTCTTCCTGTTGTTCATCTTCTTGTACTTTATTCCAGTAAACCTCTGGATAACGGCTGTTTTTTCGGGAGTAAAAATTAGCATCCTCGATTTGGTTCTTATGCGTATTCGTAAGGTCCCGCCAAGCATTGTGGTGAATGCCTTAATTACTTCTACCAAGGCAGGTTTAAATGTTTCCTCCAATGAAATCGAAACGCATTACTTGGCTGGAGGACATGTGAATAATGTGATACGGGCGCTGATTTCGGCAGAAAAAGCCAATATTGCCCTCGACTTTAAAGCGGCTACAGCCATCGACCTTGCAGGTCGTGATGTGTTTGAAGCGGTTCAAATGTCAGTAAATCCTAAGGTGATAGACACCCCACCGGTGGCAGCCGTGGCTAAGGATGGTATTCAATTGATTGCTAAAGCCCGGGTGACCGTTCGAGCCAATATTAAGCAACTGGTAGGTGGAGCTGGTGAAGAAACCATATTGGCGAGGGTAGGTGAAGGGGTGGTATCATCCATTGGCTCTGCCGTAAATCATAAACAGGTACTAGAAAATCCTGATCAAATTTCAAAAGTAGTGCTTTCCAAAGGCCTAGATGCAGGCACGGCCTTTGAAATCCTCTCGATTGACATTGCCGATGTAGATGTAGGGAAAAATATTGGCGCCGTGCTGCAAACCGATCAGGCCGAAGCTGATAAAAAAATTGCCCAAGCACGTGCCGAAGAACGTCGTGCTATGGCCGTAGCCCTCGAACAAGAACACGTAGCCCTCGCCCAAGAAGCCAGAGCCAAAGTAATTGAGGCAGAAGCCCAAATTCCTATCGCTATGGCTGATGCCTTCCGTAATGGTCAATTGGGAATTATGGATTATTACCGCATGCAGAATATTAAAGCAGATACTGAAATGCGCGATAGCATTGCCAAGCCTGGAGGCACACGAAAATCAAAAGGCAACGAATAAGCAAAAATTGTTCATTGCAGTAAAGGCCGTTTCTTTCCAGGAAACGGCCTTTTTCTATTTGATATTTATGGTTGAATTTGCCTTGCTTTTAATAATAAGCATGTAAATAACAGCGTTCGCCCCCTGAACCTATGCGAGGCTGAGGAAATAGCGGTGCTCACCAAGCTGCCTTTAATAATGAATCTGATTGACATGCAAAAGAATGTTTGCCGTTTCGGGTAAGCATTTCATAGCAAAGCAGCCATAATTGAAAACGGAATTTTCCTTTCGAGATAAAAGTGCCGGATATAAATAAAAAAAGCAGCCTTTTACAAAGACTGCTTTTGTATAAATTTGGAGGCTTCTTAGTATTCCAAAAATTCAGTTAGGTATAAAATGAATTTATCGCTATTGATGGTAAATGAGCGATTTTTAATCCACAATTCAAAATATTTGGCGGAGCTCCCCCCACGTCCTAAGCTCATGCTTACCATTACCTCTTGATTAAAACGATACTGATAAAAATGCGTTTCGCGTTTTACCTTTAAGGTATCGCTGTCTATATAGTTCTGGCGAAGCTGTTTGATTTTTTCGAGGAAATCTTTTACTTCATTTGCGTCAAGGGTAACGTACTGGTAGCTTACCTGTGGGAAGCGGGCAGCATAAAACTTGGCCTCAGCCTTACCCGACAACATCACATTGAACTCCAAATCAGCTACTTCTCCGTTGATAGCTTGCGTTGCGGGAATGTGGTGACGGCCAATAATTAAGGTTTTGTCTCCAAACTGAAGGTTCTTAACGGCAACCATCTCGAAAGAACTGTTGTCTTTGCTCGATTCCTTGACCAGTTCTTTCTGTGCATAGATAACATTTTCGTCATTCCCACCTTTTACTACAACGGTTTTAATGAAGTGATCGGTGACATCTTGAGCATTTGACTGAACAGCGCCAAACAGCATACCAGCCATAATTAAGGCTGAAAGGCTAAATAGTTTTTTAGACATAGGATAGTGAATTTGTTTGCAAGCTAAATATAGCTAACAAAAAAACCATGTTTTTTATGAAATTCTTTTAGTAGGCATAATAGGAGTAAAAAGCTTTTCGACCATTTTTGTCCACGCCTTCCAAGCTCACCTGTCCCTTCATGTTTTCAATCAGGTCGATACATTGAGCTACAGAAGTAATCTCAATTTTGTTAATATGCGTAATAATGAAACCTTCTCGTAAACCGAGTCTCCTTATATACCCCTGTCCGATATTTGAAATACGAACTCCACCTTTAAGGTTAAGACGATCACGTTCTAATTTGCCAATGGGTTCAAAATCAGCCCCCAATCGTGCTGAATGTTGTACTTCGTTTTGTAGAATTTCAAGCGTTCCTTCAGTATTGGTGAGTTTGATATTGATCGTGTTTGACTTTCCTTCACGCTGATATACCAGAGAACTACGTTCACCTGGCCGGAAGTAACTCAGTTGTTCATCGAATTCGGCTTTACTGTTAATAGGAACATGATTAAATTCTATTATTACATCACCTTCTTGTATGCCCGCTTCTCTTGCAGGGCCATAACTTGCTACATTGTTGACATATACGCCTTTGAGTGATTTGAGTTTGGCTTTTTGCTGAATTTGTGCGTCAATATCAATCACATCGGCACCAAAAAATGCCCTCTGAACCGATCCATGTTCTTTTAAATCGCGCATCACTTTTTGAACAATGTTTGAAGGTATCGCAAACCCATAGCCATTGTAAGCTCCAGTTCTCGACATGATGGCTGTATTGATACCCACCAAATTGCCATCTAGATTTACCAAGGCTCCCCCCGAATTGCCTGGATTAATTGCTGCATCAGTTTGTATGAAGCTTTCGATGGGAAACATATTGCTCAATAAGTTAAGGTTACGACCCTTAGCGCTTACAATGCCGGCGGTAACCGTACTGGTAAGATTAAATGGGTTGCCTACAGCCAACACCCATTCGCCTACACGAACGGCGTTGGAATTGCTAAATTGGATATTGGGTAGTTTTGATGCTTCAATTTTCAAAAGGGCCAGATCGGTAGATGGGTCAGTGCCTATGAGTTTAGCCTCAAACGTTTGCTTATTGGTGAGAATTACATCAATTTTGACGGCTTTTTCAACCACATGGTTGTTGGTGACGATATAGCCGTCTTCTGATACAATGACACCTGATCCTGAATTAATAACAAAATCCTGACGACCACCACCAAAAATATCCCCAAAAAACCAATCATTAAAAGAACGCTGCGGGGCATTACTTGTAGTTTTGATGTAGACCACAGCAGGTGTACTCCGTTCTGAGGCAGCTACGAAACTTGACGGAAAAGCAGCATTTTGATTGTTGTAAGCCCGTATTACGCTCGGATCTTCCTCAGTGGCCGTCGCTGGCAAAGTCCAAATTTGAGCCGCTGAATCCGGGCTGGCCAACTCCTTGGTTCCTTGACTTAACTTACCTCCAGCATAGCCGGCCATCGCTGCAACACTAACCATGGCGATGAACCCCCATAAACTTCGTTTCATATTCTAAATTTAGCATCACGAAAATAGGAAAGCCAGCAACGGAAATCAATATTTTAAGGCCAAATAGCGCATTTCTTTTCCCTAAAAGCTTCTGTTTCTGTTTGTTTTGGGCTATTTTTGTGGTAAATTTAAAATATTTGTAATATGACGAATAAAACACCTATCACTGTTGCGCATGGCGATGGTATTGGCCCTGAAATCATGAAGGCTACCTTGAAAGTATTAGAAGCAGCCGGCGCTCAACTCGAAATTGAAACCATCGAAATAGGTGAAAAAGTTTATTTGTCGGGAAATACCGCAGGCATTTCAGATGAATCCTGGGAATCGCTTATGCGCACCAAAGTCTTTTTAAAGGCCCCCATCACTACTCCTTTTGGGGGTGGATATAAGTCGTTGAATGTGACAGCCCGCAAAACACTTGGGCTGTTTGCCAATGTTCGTCCTTGTGTTTCTTATTCTCCTTACGTTTTTACCCGCTTTCCCAAAATGGATGTGGTAATTATTCGAGAAAATGAAGAAGATTTGTATGCCGGTATTGAACACCGTCAAACCCGTCAAGTTTATCAGTGTCTGAAGCTGATTACAGAACCCGGTTCCGAAAAAATTATCCGCTATGCATTTGAATATGCTCGCAATAACAAACGAAAAAAAGTAACCTGTTTTGTGAAAGATAACATCATGAAATTGACCGATGGCGTCTTTCATCGCATTTTCGACCGTATTGCAGAAGAGTACCCCGATATTCAAGCCGATAGCATGATTATTGACATAGGAACAGCTCGTTTGGCCGATACCCCCGAAATATTTGACGTAATCGTCACCGAAAACCTGTATGGTGATATCATCTCTGACGTTGCTGCCCAAATCAGCGGTTCAGTTGGTATCGGTGGTAGTTCAAATATTGGCGACAAATGCGCCATGTTTGAAGCTATTCATGGTTCTGCGCCTACAATAGCGGGTCAGGACATAGCCAATCCTTCAGGCTTGTTACTTTCTTCTGTGATGATGTTGGTTCATATTAACCAACCTAAAGTGGCTGGTGCTATCCAAAATGCTTGGTTGAAAACCCTAGAAGAAGGCATTCATACTGCCGACATTTATAAAGATGGTATGAGTAAGCAGTTGGTGGGCACGCAAGCATTTGCTGATGCCGTAATCGCCCGGTTGGGTAAATTGCCAGAAAAAATGCCAACGGTTCAATTCGCTGAGAATGTAAATCGCATCAATCCATCAGACTGGCAGCTGATGTATAGTACCGAAAAGAAGCAGTTGATGGGCGTTGATATCTTCCTCGACTGGTCGGAGGGCGTAGCCGATATATTAGGAGACCAATTGGTAAAGCTCACCATCCCAGAATTAAATCTGGTGGTTATTTCCAATAGGGGGGTAAAAGTGTATCCTAATGCATTGCCAGGCATTTTCTGTACGGATCACTGGCGCTGTCGATTTGAAGCAATCGATCGCGAAGCAGGCATTAGTCACCAACACATCATCAAGCAATTGCAGGTTTTGCAGGATGCTGGGTATGATTTTATCAAAACAGAACATCTGTATTATTTTGATGGTGAACGAGGTTACTCTTTAGCGCAAGGACAATAAGCTATTTTTTTTAATATCGATAAAAGGCCATCTTCGTGATGGCCTTTTAAATTTACTTCGATGTCTGGCACACTTATATATAATATCGGGAAATTGGTTGGAATACTTCCGGCTCATGTCAATAGCCTAAAAGGCGTGCAAATGCGAGAACTCGAAATGCTCGATAACGCTTGGCTATTGCTTGAAGATGGACGGATTGCTGACTTCGGTGTAATGCAGTCTGTTAATGCATTGCCGCGTACTTCCAATAGCCTTGATGCTAAAGAAGGATGGATTTTTCCAGCCTTTTGTGATCCGCATACCCATATGGTCTTTGCGACAAGCCGTGAGGGAGAATTTGTAGATAAAATAAAGGGTCTGACCTATGAACAAATTGCAGCTAGAGGAGGAGGTATTCTCAATTCAGCCCAAAAATTGCAGCAGATGGACGAATCAGAACTGTTTGAGGTGTCTTTACAGCGCTATGAATCTGCGATTTCTTTGGGACTTGGAGCCATCGAAATGAAGAGTGGTTATGGTTTAACCTTAGAAGATGAACTTAAAATCTTGAGGGTAATCCGAAAGCTGAAAGAGGATGGTCGTGCTCAGGTTAAGGCTACTTGCTTAGCTTTACATGCGGTTCCGTCTGAATATAAAAACCGGAAGTCAGATTTTGTAGCTCACATGGTTCATCAGCTCTTGCCTAGGGTTGTTAATGAGGGGCTTGCTGATTTTGTCGATGTATTTTGCGAGCGTAACTATTTTGACATTAAGGATATGCTTACGCTTATGGAGGCTGGAAATAAATATGGTTTACCTGCTAAGGTACATGTGAATCAGTTCAATAGTTTTGGTGCGGTTGGTGCGGCAGTCGAAGCCGGAGCTATGAGTGTTGATCACCTTGAGGTGATGGAACGTGCTGATTTTGAGGCTTTATTATCGGGTAACACCATGCCAACGGTATTGCCTGGTTGTTCATTTTATTTACGGATTCCTTATGCCCCAGCACGCCGTTTGATAGACGTGGGATTGCCACTTGCTATCGCCAGTGATTTTAACCCGGGGTCAAGTCCGTCTTTTAATCCAGAGTTTAATATGTCTCTTGCATGCATACAACAGCGACTTATGCCTGAAGAAGCACTTAACGCCGCTACTATCAATGCGGCCGCAGCAATGGGACTGGGTAATGAGCTTGGAAGTATTACCAAAGGAAAAAGGGCAAACATCTTCATCACAAGACCTTTGCCCTCTTTAGCGTATTTACCTTACAGTTTTGGCGAAAAGCTCGTAAAAAAGGTAATCCTAAATGGTAAAGAGGTTTAACTAATCATTTCCACTGCTGGTTTTTGGCTTTTCTGTGGCGTTGGGATCAAGGGTTGCTCCAGCATCCATGCTTCCACCAATGCTCTGACTTGACGATCCAGATAATTTAGCTTTGTCGGTTTTGGTGTCGACTTTCACGGTTTTGGTTTCTGTAACAGCACCCATATCTGCACCGGCGGCAGTGCTGCTGGCTGCCTTGTTGGCAGGGGCTACCGTTGGAGCGTCAGCAGCAGGACTTGCCATTTCTTCAGCATCGGCCTCCTCCATGTCCTCTTCGGTTGTTTCTGCCACATCATCAAAATCAACGGTCATTTCTGAGCTTACTTCCTCAACCGCTTGTGATTGGCTTTCGCCACTGTTTCCGCAAGCCATCAGGCTGATCATCAGCGCAAAGGCTGCCAACGTCATTAGGTTCTTTTTCATCGTAATTATTTTTAGTTGCTTCTAAGTTCGAAAAAATATCTTAGACGAGCTGATAAAAGTGCAACATCTACTGCATTTAAGGGGTGTGGGCTGTAAGGCAGGATGTCTAAATAAGCCGATGGAAGCCAACGAAATACAGTAATCGCGTCTTCAATAGGAATCATTTTATCGCGGTCGCCTAAGCCTATACAAAGCGGAATTTGCAGTTGACCAAATGCTTCAGTGGTTATGGCGGGCTTATTTCCGAGTGCAAGCATCATCATGGCCGTTTGTTGAAGGAGTTGGGTCCAGTGTACACCATGCATGTTTTTCAAGGACTCAGCAAAAGCAGGCACTTTGTTTTGCAAGTTTTCAGGTTCGAGTCGCGATGCTTCTTTGAGTGCGGAATCAGGATCCCATATAAACTTAGTGCCTAAAGTATATATTTTAGAAAAGTATCCCTTTTGAAGTTGTGTAAGACATGCCACAAAACCACCCATGCTGTAACCAAACACCATGGCATGCTGTAATTGGTTCGTTTCGGTATATTCAGCAAGGAAAGTCGCTAGCCCCTGCATACTCATAGGTTCATTTAAAAATTCCGTTTGTCCATGGCCAGGGAAATTCGGCCGATAGCAGCTGTAATGTTCTGAAAGTAGTTCAACGAGTGTGTCAAAGTCAGTTGCTGCGCCCAAAGCGCCGTGTAGAAGTAAAAGCTTGGGTTTGTTCATGGCGTTAATAATAAAGGGGTAAATTCAAAATTTTGACCATCGAATAACCCCAGGTCACTGAGTTTTATGTCGGGAATCACCAATAGGGCCATGAATGATAAAGTCATGTAGGGAGCGCGCAAGTTTGAACCGGCTTGTTTCGATAGTTGATCTAGTAATCCATAAGCGGCCCCCACCGCTTCACAACTCGCGGTGCTCATGAGTCCAGCCACGGGTAGGGGTAGAATTTCATTGCATTCGCCATTGGTAAACGACAGTCCACCTTGTTCAGCAATGACCAAATCGATGGCCTTTGCCAGGAGCGTATCGTTGCTGCCTACGGCTACTATGTTGTGCGAGTCGTGGGCTACAGTGCCAGCAATGGCTGCATTTTTTAGTCCAAAACCCTTGATAAAGGCCACAGCTGGTGGGGCTTCTTTATACCTATTCACTACTACCAATTTGAGTATATCGTTGTTTTGGTCAGCTTCATCGGCTGCTTGCATGGTTTGGAATTGGTGTATTGATCTGCCAGTAATCAGCTGTCCGTCGCGTGCTTCGATAAGTTGCACTTGCCTACCAGCTACTTTTAGTGCCAGTTGTTTTGCATCAAATTTCATGATGTTGAAACGGTTGGGGGTTTCTGCTTCGGGTACTTCAAAACAAATGTTATTGCCGTTAAACACAAGTTGTCCATCGATGTAGACAGCCAAGACCTTGAGTTCGGTGGGGTGGTTTACTTCAATAAAGTCGGCCCAATCGCCTTCACGCAATAAACCACAATGGAGTTGGTAATGTTCAACAGGATTAACGCATGCTACGCGCAGCACGTCAAAATAGTTGTATCCCAATGCCAAAGCGCGCTGTACAAGTACATTAATATGGCCTTCGAGTAGTTCATCAGGGTGTTTGTCGTCGGAGCAAAACATACATAAGTGAGGATGGCTGCCCAATAAGGGGTGTAGTGCTTCGAAATTTCGAGCAGCCGACCCCTCCCTGATAAGGATTTTCATGCCATTTTCGGCTTTAAAGAGAGCTTCTTCAAGCGTAAAGCATTCATGATCAGTGCTGATGCCAGCGGCTATGTATGCCAGAGCGGCTTCAGCCGTTAAGCCGGGTGCGTGTCCGTCAATGGGTTTATCTAGGGCCTTTGCATGAGCAATTTTGGCCATAACCTCCGCATCTCGATGCAAAACACCCGGGTAATTCATCATTTCGCTCAGGTATTTTATCTCAGGCCGGGCCAAAAGTTCGCCCACCTCTTTTGCGTTGATGCTGGCTCCGGCAGTTTCAAAAGTGGTGGCGGGTACGCAACTGGGCGCACCAAAGTTGAATTTGAAGGGCACTCTCGCTGCATCTTCGATCATATACTCCACACCAGCTACCCCTAACACATTGGCGATTTCGTGAGGATCAGAAACAGTTGCCAGGCTACCATGCTTCACAGCAACTGCTGCAAAGGCCGAGGGCACCAGCATCGAACTCTCGATGTGTATATGCGCATCTACAAAGCCTGGTAAAATGTAGGTATTCAGCTTTTCTTCAGACGGGAGTTCCTTTATCGAGCTAATCTTTCTATTTTGAATTTGTAGCTCGGCGGGGTAAATCCTTTTTTGATGCAAGTCAACCAAGTTGCCCCTTACTGTTTTAAAATCAGCGCACATAGCCCTAAAATTAGCGGTTTTAGGGCTTGTATATATACTTGTATATTAAATTGTATATCATTTTGTATATATACAAAGTTTGCAGTTGACTTTTTTCGTCAACTAAATTGCAGCAGTTATTGATTAGAAACTATTCACATTCACTAAATAAAAAATAGGAGGTTTTATGAAGTCGAACGTAATCGTTCTAGTTGATGCCAATAATCCCTTCAGGGGCATTTTGGCTTCTCATCTTCGTGAGCGCCATTTTGTGCGCGATTTTGCTAATCATCTGCAAGCACTACAGTACATGGATGAATTCCCGGTGCAGCTATTGGTGTATTCAGTGCCTCCGGGTAGGCACAATGCGGAGCTTTTTATCGAAGATATCCGTAAGCATGCTCGTCTATGCCATTTGCCAATTGTAGCGCTTATTCATCGCGAATACCCTGATTTACAACGTTTATGTTATCAGGCAGGTGCAGATATCTGTCTCGAAAAGCCATTCGGTCTAGATCTAATTGAAGACATTACCCAGTCGCTTATTCGAAACCGAGAGGCCATTATTGGCCACGTGCGTAGAATGACCATTTTGCCGGAAAGTTTCAAAAAACTTGAAAGGGAAGATGAACACTTTATCGAAAGGGTAAATGAATATATTCGCGATAATATTTCAGATTTGGGGTTGCAGGTCGTTGGCTTGGCAGATCATCTGGCATTGAGTACCAGCCAGCTTGACAGACGAATTAGTCGATTACTAGGGTGCTCTCCCAAACAGTATATTCGTGATTACCGTATGAAAGTGGCACATGAATTACTTGTCGATAATCGCGCTAATGTTTCGGAGGTGGCTAGCTTAACCGGGTTCAGAAGTATATCATATTTCAGCGCAAAATTTAAGGAGCGGTACGGATATCGCCCATCTCGTTTTCGTTTGCGAAAAAATCAAAGTGATTTTGGTGAAGATTTTCCACCCTGTGTAGCATAATTATTTGAACAATCGAAGTTGGTGTTGTTCTTGTTGGCGTTTTTCACGAGCCTGACTAGCCCCCATGCCACTCAGTTTGAGTTCGGTTACAAATCGCCATTGCTCCAGCGGCAGCACGGGTACGCCTTGTGGCTGCAGGATATATAGGTCTTTGTTGGCGGCCTTGCTGATGTTTCGGTGGAGGGGATAGGCATTCCAGTCGTGTTGGTCGTGCCCTGTGCTGAGAATTTGACTGATGTCGTGTAGCTCTGCTTGTGCATTGAGCCAGGTATGGTAATGCTCGGGTGCGATTACCAAAGGAGAGCGGTGGTGGCCCAATTGCTGAACCACGGGCAATGGTGGACGGGTAATGATACAAAAACCTGTGCGCCATTGACCGGTTTTGAGGTCTTTCCACTGCTCCCAGAGGCCTGCAAAGGCAAAGGGCTTGTGGGCTGCCACCTGAAATACCAGGAAGGGTTCTTGTAAGCGTGCTTCTTTGGGTCCTTCGATAAAGGCATCGGCGGGAATGAGGCAGCGTTGGGTTCGAATGGGTTTGCGGAAGGCCGGTTTGTAGATGATGCCCGGACTGCCACGGTAGTGCATGTTATCGTCGGGGTTTTGATCGCCTTCCATGCGGGCATTAAGCAAAAGCATGCTTTTGGTTGCCCAAGGCGGCTGCATGCCAAATTGGAAGAGCTGCAGCTGGTTTGGTGCAGCAGAAGTGATTACCGGTGCCTGATCGGCTGCGGCAATGTTGGGATTAAAGAAATGTGGAAAGTCTGCATTGACGTTGAATGTACTTTTAATTACTTCAACTTTAGAAACCAAGGTGTATCTGCCGCACATGATACAAAAATAAAAAAACCCGCCACATGGCGGGTTTTTTCTGATTAACCGTTGTTTTTACGGTTCTGGACATCCAGGCGGATTTCCTGGCACTTGGTCTTGAGATCTTGCAAGCCCTTGCGAACGCGAGTACCAGCAGCATTGTTGCCAGCATCATAAAACTTCTGGAAATCCTTTTCCATTGACATCAACAGGTCGTGTAATACTTTAAATTGTTCCATAATAAATTGGTTAGACGGCTGAAAATACACATTTGCAAGCTTACAGAAAGCTTTTTTTATAAAAAATGTGGAAATAATGCTGTTTTTTGAGTGTATTGGGAGGGTTTATCCACATTTAGTCGTTCTGTAAGTGATTGTTTATTAGTGATTAGTCAATAGCTTAGCTTTAGGATACCTAGGGGTGCTTTTTTGGCTATAATGAGGTTTAAATTATTTTTAATGCGATGGCTGAACAATTAAGCTGATTCTACTATATTTGCAGTCCAAATGACACACGTCATGGTTTCGTAGCTCAACTGGATAGAGCACCTGACTACGGATCAGGAGGTTTGGGGTTCGAATCCCTACGAGACCGCAAAAGCCGACTTTAGTCGGCTTTTTTGTTTTTAGACCCATGAGAAAAGCCCGACCTCCCGGCCGGGCTTACCTACAAACACCAATCATCAAGGCAGGTATGATAAACCCCGCCTTGTTTTCCATAAAAAGTATTTTTCGAACAGTACCTTAAATACATCGTAAAACACATTGGGTATCATCAGGGCAAACTTCCTGGGTTTAAACAGGTGGTCGCTTAGGATAATGACTTCTTTTTTACCGGCATCCATGATACAGATGCCAGGAATTTTTCCCCAGGCTTTTTTTACCAGTTTTTCTTCGCCGCGCTCCACCCGCAGGATGTTTTCGGCTACTATTTTGCCGGTTTCGTCGGAAGGGTAACCAGTTTTGGGTGAGTTAAAGGGAACCTTACCGGCTTGGAAGGGCGGTTGTACATCAACCGCAATGCCGGCGGCCCATACATTGGCATATTGGGGGTGGCGGTAATCTTCGCCCACAGGCAGGTAACCGGCCGGGGTTGAAGGCAGCAGGGGTGAATTTCGTACAAAGTCTTGTCCTATAAAGGGAGGCATCACCATGGTAAACTTGCTGGGAACTACTTCACCCCCTTCGAGTAGCACGCTGTCGGCTTTCACTTCTTTGATGGCGGCTTCGGTACGGTAGTGAATATTAAACATTTTCATAAAGCCGGTGAGCATGGTTTCGCCACCGGGCATGCCATCAATGCCAAAGTGTCCGAGATAGTTTTCGGGAGTAATCCAGTACAAATCAACTTTTTTACGTACGCCTTTCTCTCGTAGCCATTTTTCGAGATTGAACAAAAACTCGTAGGCAGCACCCATACAACCTGCTCGCTGGGTGGCAGCTACTACGGCTGGACCTGGGTCGTTTAAAAAGGCTTCCAATTTTTCGCGGGTTTGCATGGCACCGGGTGGGGTACCTATATAATAAGAGTGTTCGCGTACACCGGGAGCCACGTCGAAATCAACTTTAGGTCCGGTAGCTACCACCAGGTGATCGTAATCAATCGGGCCTTGGGTGGTGTTTACAATTTGCTTTTCGGGATCTACGTTCAAGGCTTCGGCTTCGATAAAGCGAATGCCTTTTTTGCGGAAGATGGTGTCTTTACGCACTTGTATGTCTTCAATATTCCGGCGCTTGAAGGGTACCCATATAAGGGAAGGAATAAATAAAAAATAGGGAGAACGGTCGATGACAGTAACATCGACGGTTTTGTTTTTTCGTTTGAGTTCGAGGGCAGCTGTAAATCCTGCAAAATTTCCTCCAATAATGACGGTTTTCATGACTGGTTGGTTGTTTAGGTGATTTATCGTACAAATATAGATAAATAGATGTAATTATCTATAAATTATGTGTGGAAAAATTTCGTTTCTAAAATGCTGTTTATATTAGAAAGCTAATTAAATTAGCATCATGAAATCATCACCCACTTTAGCAGTCAATATTCGGTTTCTGCGTCGTCGTTCGGGCGATACGCAAAGTGATTTGGCGCGCAAGTTGGGTGTGGGCAGGGCGGCTTTGGGGGCGTATGAGGAAGGAAGGGCGGAGCCGCGTTTGCCGGTATTGTTGCAATTGGCCGACTTATTGGGTTGCAGTGTTGACGATTTGCTGCGGCGCGATTTGTCGGCCGGGCAGCAGCCGCGCCGGGTGGTAGATGTTGCGGGGGAGCGTTTGCGGGTGTTGCCGGTGCCAGTGGGGGAGCAAGATGGGGAGGAGCGCATCAGCATTGTACCGGTACAGGCAGCTGCGGGTTATTTGGAAGGTCACCGCGATCTGGATTTTGTGGCGCAGTTGCCGGCCTTTCAGTTGCCGGTGCCCGAGTTAAGTGCACAGCGGTCGTACCGCTTGTTTCAAATCAAAGGCGACAGCATGTTGCCCTTGCCTGACGGTGCTTATGTGATAGTGGCCTATGTGCAAGATTGGCGCAGCTTGCGCGATTATCAATCGTGTGTGGTGGTTTCGAAAAACGAAGGGGTGGTATATAAGCGGGTGAAGCAGCATTGGGAGGCAGGTTATGTGGAGTTGCGGTCTGACAACCCCGCTTATGCGCCCTATCGTTTGGACAGTGAAGAGGTGCTGGAGGTATGGAAGGCCGTGGGTTATTTGAGTTTTAGCTTGCCCGAGCCGGGCGAAGTGGCACCCGACATGCAGTATTTGCTGCAAGAATTGCGGATGCTGGTACAAAACAACAAATTGGGAGCAGGATGAGCAGGAGGGGACGTGTATTTGCAAACACACAGTTGGTTTAGTCTGCGCTACGGCTGTCTATCGCCCATGCAGTTGCTCGAACAGGCCCGTTTGGCGGGGGTCGACTGCGTGGCCTTGACCGACATCAACAGCACCTCGGCGGTGCTCGATTTTGTGCGCCTAGCCCCCAAGTTTGGGGTACGTCCGGTGGTGGGAGTCGATTGTCGCAATGGGGTAGCCTCGGCCTATGTGTGTTTGGCCCGCGACAATGGCGGCTACCAGGCCCTGTGCAGTTGGTTGAGTGCCCAGTTGCATGCGGGCAACCGTTTTACCTCGCGGGGACCGCATTTGCCGGGAGTGGTGGTGGTGTACCCTTTGCGCAAGTGGGACGGGCACCGTTTGCAGTCACACGAGCGGCTGGGGGTGAGTTTGGCCGATTTGAATCATTTGCGGGTGCATGCCCGGCGTTATCCACTTGAACAGGCAGTAATTTTACAGCCTGCCACCTTTTCCAACGACAGGCATTGGCACATGCACCGCTTGTTGCGGGCCATCGACAACAATTGCTTGCTCAGCAAGCTGCCCGAAACCGAGCTGGCCCAACCGGGCGATGTGTGGATGCCGCTCGAAAAGTTGCTGGCGGCTTTTGCCGATTTCCCCGAGCTGGTGTACCATACCCGCTGTTTGCTCGACGATTGTCGCATTCAATTTGAGTTTGGCGAGCAGTATCCGCATAAAAATCTGCGTACCTATACCGGCAACGAGGGGCTCGACTACCGGCTGATGCGGCATTTGTGTTATGCCGGTTTGCCCTACCGTTATCCGCAACCTTCGGCCCAGGTGCTCGAAAGGTTGGCCAAGGAGCTCGAAATCATCCGGCAGAAGCGTTATGTGTCGTACTTCCTTATCAACTGGAAAATGCTGAAGTATGCCCGTTCGAAGGGCTATTTTTACGTGGGCAGGGGCAGTGGCGCTAACAGTTTGGTGGCCTATTTGCTGCGCATTACCGATGTAGATCCGGTGGAGCTCGATTTGTATTTTGAGCGCTTCATCAATTTATACCGGCGGAACCCGCCCGATTTTGACATCGACTTTTCGTGGGCCGACCGCGACGATGTGATTCGTTTTATGTTCAGCCGTTTTCCGCATGTGGCCTTGCTGGGCACCTACATTACCTTTCAGTTTAAGGCGGTGGTGCGCGAGTTGGGCAAGGTGTTTGGGTTGCCTAAGGATGAAATCGACCGGCTTTCGGAGGGCAAGTTTGATGTGCAGCAACTCGACCGGCAGTCGCGTTTATTGCTGCAATATGCGGGTTTGTTACAAGACATTCCCAGCCATTTGAGCATACATGCCGGGGGCATCCTCATCACCGAAACACCCATTGCGGCTTTTACGGCTACTTTTATGCCACCTAAGGGATTTCCTACTACCATGTTCGATATGGTGGTGGCCGAAGATGCGGGCCTGTATAAATTTGACGTGTTGAGTCAGCGTGGCTTGGGCAAAATCAGGGATACGCTCGATGTAATTGCGTACAACCGGCCCGATGCGCCGGCTTTCGACATCCACGACATCAAACGTTTTAAGGAAGATGAGCGCATCAAAGAGCTGCTGCGCCATGCCCGAGCTATTGGTTGTTTTTATGTAGAATCGCCAGCCATGCGGATGTTGATGCGCAAATTGCGGGTAGACGATTATTTGGGTTTGGTGGCGGCCAGTTCAGTCATTCGGCCGGGGGTATCTAATTCGGGCATGATGCGCGAGTACATCCTCAGGTACCGTTTTCCTGAGCGGCGCAAGGAGGCGCATCCGGTGATGCTTAAAATTATGCCCGAAACTTACGGGGTGATGGTGTACCAGGAAGACGTGATCAAGGTGGCGCATTATTTTGCGGGCTTGAGTTTGGCCGAGGCCGATGTGTTGCGCCGGGGTATGAGTGGGAAGTTTAGGGGGCGCGAAGAGTTTGAGCAGGTGCGACAGAAGTTTTTTGCCAATTGCCGGCAACGGGCCTATGCCGATGCCTTGAGCAGTGAGGTGTGGCGGCAAATTGAAAGTTTTGCAGGTTATGCTTTTGCCAAGGGGCATTCGGCTTCATATGCGGTAGAAAGTTACCAGAGTTTGTTTTTGAAGGCCTATTTTCCCATCGAATACATGGTGGCTACGCTCAACAATGCCGGTGGATTTTACAGTGCCGAACACTATGTGCACGAGGCCCGCATGCAGGGTGCCCACATTGAAGGGCCTTGTGTAAACCAAAGCGAACTGCTGGTGCGGGCGGCGGGAAGCACCATTTGGTTGGCGTTAACCATGATCAAAGGACTTGAAAGCAAAGCGGCGGCGGCCATTGTGCACCAACGCCGGCTGCAGGGACCTTTTGTTTCGCTTACCGATTGCTGCAGGCGCAGCGGCATTGCGCACGAACAGGCAGCCCTGCTGGTGCGCGCAGGGGCTTTTAGGTTTACCGGCAAAACCAAAAAACAGCTGATGTGGGAGGTACATCTGGGGGTTGCTCCCAAGCCCCAAAACCCTATGCCTGAGTTGTTCAGAAGTGCTGTTACAGCATATCAATTGCCGGCACTCGATCAGGAACAACTTGAAGATGCTTTTGATGAGCTTGAGTTGCTGGGTTTTCCGCTATGCAGTCCGTTTGATTTGCTGCTCGAAGCCCCGCCCCGAGGCATTTCGGCAGCTGATTTGCCGGCGCATAAGGGCAGGGAGGTGTGTATCAGCGGGTATTTGGTGACCCTCAAGGATACCCGCACAAGCAAGGGAGAGCGTATGCAGTTTGGAACCTTCATCGACCGGGCGGGCGACTACCTCGATACGGTGCATTTTCCGCAGGTGGCCCAGCAATATCCGTTCAGGGGACGGGGCATTTACGCCATTTACGGCAGGGTTACCGAAGAGTTCGATTGTTATGTGGTGGAGGTAAGTCGCCTAGATAAACTGGCTTTGGTGCCCGATCCGCGTTATGCGGATGGCAAAGTAAAACGACAGGCTGGTTGACAAGAGGTGTCGTATTTTGGGTAGAATTTTAGATCATTGCTGCCAGTTGCCCGGGGCGGACTTGGTGGCTTGCAGCAGGAGAGCGGTATTTAATCATAAAAGGAGCAGGGTTCAATGAGCAAAATAGGGCAGGAAGCACTGGAGGGGCAGGAAGCGCGCAGCATCGTGCATTTAGACCTCGATACATTTTTTGTGTCGGTAGAGCGGCTGCTCGACAGCAGGTTGCAGGGGCGTCCCATCTTGATTGGCGGTACCAGCGATCGGGGGGTGGTGGCTTCGTGCAGTTACGAGGCCCGCAAGTTTGGCATACACTCGGGCATGGCTATGAAAATGGCCCGCAACCTCTGTCCCGAAGCGGTGGTTATTCGTGGCAATACCGCCAACTATACCAAATACAGCAAATTGGTGACCGACATAGTGCAGCAGGAGGTGCCTTTGTTTGAAAAGACTTCGATTGATGAGTTTTATGTGGATTTGACCGGTATGGACCGCTTTTTTGGCTGTTACAAATTGGCGGGCGAGTTGAGGCAAAAGGTGATGCGCGAAACCGGCTTGCCCATTTCGTTTGGGATGTCGGTGAATAAAACGGTATCGAAAGTGGCCACGGGCGAAGCCAAGCCCAATAACCAGCTACAGGTGTTGCAGGGCACTGAAAAGCCGTTTTTATCGCCTTTATCGGTGCGCAAAATACCCATGGTGGGCGATAAGATGTACCAAACACTACGTGGGCTGGGAGTGCGGTATGTGGGCACCTTACAGGAAATGCCGGTTGAGTTGCTTCAAAGGGTATTTGGGCAGGCGGGTGCCCAGCTTTGGAAAAAGGCCAATGGCATCGATCAGAGTCCGGTGGTGGCCTTTCAGGAGCGCAAGTCGATTTCTACCGAACGCACCTTCGACCGCGACACCACCGATGTGTACAAGCTCAAGGGCATACTCACGGCCATGGCCGAAAATTTGGCTTTTCAGTTGCGCCGGGGCCATAAGCTTACTTCTTGTATTACGGTGAAAGTGCGTTACTCCGACTTCAATACCTATACGCTGCAGCAGCATATTCCCTACAGCTCGGCCGATCATTTGCTTATTCCTAAGGTACTATCCTTGTTTGATAAACTGTACAACAAACGCCTGTTGGTGCGCCTCATCGGGGTGCGTTACAGCGATTTGGTGCAGGGTGGTTACCAAATTAACCTGTTTGACGATACGCAGGAGATGATTAGCCTGTACCAGGCCATGGATAAAATCAGAAACCGCTTTGGCGATCGGGCGGTTTTACGTGCATCAGGTATCATGGCAAACACCATTGGTCGTAGCAACCCCTTTAACGGTGATCCACCGCCCTTGCTCGCGAATAGGCGGGTTTGATCCCAAGCTCTTCATTTATTCCTTCCTCCACAACTTTTGGGTTTGATCCGGTTAACCCTGATTGGATCAAACCCAAAAGTTGTGGAGGAAGGAATAAATGAAGAGTTTTACAGGCAATAAAAACGCCTAGATGGACTCAT
>JBKBSO010000010.1:0-137534 GCA_046291695.1 Bacteroidia bacterium | reverse complement strand
CCAAAATCAATCAGCTCGAAAAGCTCCTACCCATAAACTTCGGGAAATAACAAGATGGAGTTGGTCGGGGGGATACGTTGGTGATAACTGTAAATAGTTCGCCATGTGATAGACTTGTCTCGTCTATTGAAAGGTACGGACCAATGTTTTGAGGAAATATCAAGCCGGATTGGGCATTGTCTCGATGCTCCCATTCTTTAAATCCGCTCAACTTATCTTTGTAGGCTCTTTGCAGTTTTTTAGGGGCTACTCCATAAAAGGAACTGATGGCTTGCAGGCTATAAGCCTGGTTATCCGCTGATCTCTTTTAAAAAAGCCGCGAAATCCTTGGTGATACGCGTTCCTTTTGCAATTAAGTCCCAATCTCGGGTCACTACTTTTCCTGACAACTTATTCACCCAGCGCCTGCGCTTTACATGCATAAATACGCGATGGCCACGAATAGGAAAATCTTGAAAGCTAGCCTCTTCAAAGAAACCCTTACTCACCAGATCCCCCTTCAATCCTGTAGGAGGCTCGTTCTTCTCCTCTAAATACAAATGAATTACTTCTTGTTTGTTGTCCACTGCGTGAGAAGTCAACTTAAAATAATCAGTAAGACCCGCAGGTAGTAATAAAGGTATGAGCGATTGAAAGGATGAGTCCATCTAGGCGTTTTTATTGCCTGTAAAACTCTTCATTTATTCCTTCCTCCACAACTTTTGGGTTTGATCCGGAATAAGCCAGATATGATTTTAAGCCCCCTTTGCTTTGATGAAAATTGGCTACTTCAATGATTAAACTCAACTCTTCTTCATCAGGAAGACCAATGTTAAGCGTGCCAAAACTCGGTTTTGAAGCCGATCGTTCCTTGCCAATTTGCCCAACCTCTCCCAACAGCTCACCATTTACCCATATCCGATAGGCACTGCCAACATCCTTAACAAGCAAGGCGTGCTTAGCTCCTTTTTCTCGTATAAGCTTCAAAGCATAACTGCCATAGCCAATCCCATCACGTAAACCAGAAGTGCCTTGAATTTTATTCCATGCTAAGGGTACAGAAGCATATATAGGAGTAGTTTTGTATGCGTACAAAGAATCTGAGAGCAGGAACCTCCCCTCATAAAATTCCCATTCTCCGTTTAGTTTAACTTTAGCTTTAGGATCAATTGTAGCTCGCTTCAAAGAAATCACTCCACTAACTGCCTCAATTTGATGCGCAGTAACAGAGGTAGCAAAAAGCATAAAACATGTAAATAATACAAGTAAGGCTTTCATAGGATGTAATTTACGGTAAATATATAGCAATTCTATTCTGTTGATTCGGGCTAAACTTAAAATTTCCTTGTTTTTCAAGATCTTGAAAACCTATCAAAAACATTGATTAAAATAGCCAATTACGGTAGTTTAGACATCAAGATGAAGGATCAGTGGTTGTCAGCCGATGCATCCAACCACTGATGCCTCCCAAACAGACTAAGGCCGTATATCAACCTGGTTACTTTCCAAACTTGATTCTATAACCAACATTTAAAGAAAGATCTCGCGTATACGTTTTATTGTCGTAAAACAAATCGTCTTCAAAACGACCGTAAGCGCGAAGGTCGCGGTTATAATTTGCTTCCAAGAAAAAGCCTTTATACTCTACCCCGGCACCTAAAATAATGCCCGCCGTTAATTTATTTTCCAGCTCTCTTCCACCGTAAGTTTCTTGTTCACTGAAGGCGTCATTTCCAAAAATGGAAGTCATGTTAACTTGTGTGTTCAAATTCACCCATCCAAGAACACCCAGATACATACCCGTTCGAGCGTAAAACCTGAAATCCCCAGCGGTGAAAGATGTATTCAGCACGAGTGGCACATCTAAATAATTCATGCTCATGTCAAAGACGACATCTGCTGCATAAATATTCAACGTATCTATTCTCGCTTCCTCGGTCAAATCTAAACTATAGCCTCTGGTTTGAAACCTCAATCCGGTTTCAAGTGATAAGTGATTTCCTAGTCGGAATTCATAACCTGCTCCGAAATTAAATCCGTTTAGACGATTGATTTTAATTGACGCATACTCTGTGCTTCCGTCACTGTGGTTAATGGTAGATTCACCTAGCGTCAAACCTTCAATTCTAGCAGTTGACGAAGTGTAGCCTACGGTTAAGTTAAGCGATTGCCCATTGCCTTCAGAATTGAAAAGCAGGAATAGCATGATAAATAGTGGTTTTAATGTTGTTTTCATGGTTTGTTAAAGTTAATGTTAGCGTTAAATTGGGGTTCTAATCAATCTTTGGTATCCACGAAACTATCCAGATAGATTCGTTACACTAAAGGTTTTATATTTCTGTTTACTCTGGGTTCTTTATTTAAATACATATATCCTCCTTCCTTCTGACTCATTAATTAGTACAAACTTAGGCGCCCAAACTCCCAGGCATTTGACCTATTTTCTCATCGATTATCAATTTTTGACGAGAACATAACCACCTACATGTAGTCAATGACAACTATCCAAAGGGTAAATTTTAAAAAGTCCTTTTCCATGCATTTATGAGAAAAGGAAACTTAGGCTGTCACAACATCAATAACCTTTCATGCGTCGTTGCTTTTGATTGGCTTGCAATTAAATCGTTTTGCTTATTTTCGAAATATGAACCCTGCGCTTCCCGAAAAGTGTACCATTTGCCAGACTCCCTTGCAGGGTTCTTATTGCCATGGCTGCGGGCAAAAACACGGTGGCAAGGAAGCCGGGGTTTGGTTACTTTTACAAGAATCCTTAGCCACTTTTTTTTCACTCGAAAAATCAGGCCTAGCCACCATTTGGGCATTACTGAGCAAGCCACGAAATGTGGTGATGAATTACATACAAGGGAATAGGGGCTACTGGCAAAGTCCGAATAAACTCATTTTTTATGCCCTCATTATTTATGGACTGCATGTAATCTGGAAAAACAACGAGGTGCTGAATATGAGTTTTGACTTGGAAGGCATCAATCCTTCCTGGTTTTTTCTCGCCCTTGTTTTACCTTTTTTGGTCGTAAGCTCCTGGTTGCTTTATGTGGTAAAAAAAACCAAAATGGCACATCACCTCATATCGGTAAGCTATTTTTGGGCATTGTGGTTTATTTTAATTACCCTTTTGGGTGATGCACTTGACGGCCTGTTCGAACGCGAATTTCCCATGATCGATTTTGCCGTATTCCTACTGCTGGTGAGCTGGTACGAAGCCCGTGTGTTTGCCTCTCATTATAACTGGTGGAAGCAAGCACTTCTAGCACTCACGCAAGTATTGCTGTTTTTTATTTTATTGGCCCTGCTTGTAGGTGTCATCTACCTGGCAGGTGGAAGGGTAAGTCACAGCACCCTTTAAAATTCCAATCCCAGGGGAGGATTACTGCGGTGGCCAGCCTTCGTGGCGGTGGCGAAAATGGCGATGCCTGGCACAATGCGGAACGCAAAGGCAAAAGCAAAATGTATTCGACGACTTCATTGCCGCAGCTGAATACCTGATTACCGAGAACTATACCAGCAGCGATTTTCTGGCCATAGCCGGAGGTTCTAATGGCGGCCTTTTGGTTGGGGCTTGCATGACCCAGCGCCCTGAGTTGTTCAAGGTTTGTTTCCCAGCCGTAGGCGTACTCGATATGTTGCGCTACCACAAGTTTACGGCTGGTGCAGGCTGGACTTACGATTACGGCACTGCCGACGACAGTCAGGAGATGTTTGAGTACCTGCTGGCCTATTCGGCTGTGCACAATGTAATGGCAGGCACATAGAAATAATGGCATCATAGATGAGCGTGGTCGCTTTGAGCTTAACGAATCAGACCTGAATCAGGGCTTTAGCTTTGATTTTATTGCGCCAGAGACGAAAGGCGATTATCAACTTGTAATTGGTATCAGAGCGGGCTGGCTGCCACCTTCCATTAATGCCGATCGACATAGGTTTAAAATAAAGTAAGCTTAAGAGCAGACCTTCGAAGCCATAAAGCCTTTACGCTGTATTGGTCTGAATTTTGCCATACAACAGGCATGTCCGCATTAGTTTTCCTGCAACAAGGCCATGCTCAAATGCATCGCGCTGAAATTGAGCCGATTATTCAAAAAGTCTTGATGGAATTGTGCCAGCAAGCACATCCATTTAATTGTACAAACAGCCCTGAAACGCGGTTGCAAACAGCCTTATATTGGTCGCCAGCCCGATCGGTGCTCTTGACCAAAGACGACTTAAATCAGCTGCAAGCCGACCTACTTCCAAAACCAACCGTCGCAGCATCCCCGGCTAAACAAAGCTTTCCCGCCCGCGGCTTATTCATTGGCTTTCGCGAAGAAGCTGACGGCCAATTTCTGATCAGAAGTTTTCATTACAGTTTTGAGCCGGTGCGCCAAACCGCGCTATTGCCGGCTTTTTTGCCTTTAAATCTGTTTAGTAGCGATTGGGTTTGGTTAGCAGCAAAATAAAGTGGTTTATGCTCCAGAATTGAATTGCAAACCCAAACAAGCAACTAAGCAAACAATCGTTCTGCGCGCGCGCTCACCAATTCCCAATAAACCGCTTTGTATTCCTCGCTTAAAAAGCTCGCCGCAATCGTGGCTTCCCAGGCTCTCAGGTTGACTGTCATTTTATTGAAGATGTTCTGCTGCTGTTTTTCATCCAGCCTGAGGGTATTCATGGCGGCAACAAAATCATGTCGTTCGATTTTCTTTTTTTTCCCATTCAGGTTCAGGGCCAATTCTTCGGTATCGGCCGGATTTACCAAGGCTGTATTTACCAAATCATAAGCAGGTGCCAGCGTCATCCCAAATCCCGGCTGTTCGAGTAGTGAAAAGTTTTTGAGATGCATATCGGCATTGCCCGTTAAAAAACAAAAAAGTAGCAGCTCAAAAAGATTCACCAAATCCAAACCCGGACTTGCTGAATATTGAAGGATGGACTTACCTATTTGCTCATAACTGCCCAAGTATTTGTATTCGGTGAGTCGATCGGTAAGTTGGCACATGTCCTCCATGGCCAATTTCCTGGTTTTTACACGATCCATGCGTTTGGTTAAATAGGCCAGCTGTCCATCGGCAAGCCGAATTAAGCTATGTGGGGCAATTTTGATTTTCGAAAGTGCCGCCAAATGCATGGTTAAATCTTCCACTTCGGGCAACTGTTCGTAGTATGGCGCAGGAGGCTTGAGGATGTAACCGCCTTGCAGGCCAACAACGGTAAATCCTGTTCGTGCTTCGTGCTTCGACTTTTTTGAAAGATGCAGCGAGATTTTCGGCTGCACTCCGGTGAGCATGATTTGGCTTTGAATCACCTCTTTTGCTAAGGCCTCCATATCGGCTGTTGCGTAGGGCAGCATAGGCGGAATGGGTTGACCAAAAAATTGCTTAGCACAAGCTGCATGAAAGTCAACTTCGCCGGCATGCAGTGGTTGATAGCACATCAGGCACTTGTTCATGCTTCCTCCTCCTGTGCTACGGGCTCCACCCCTACATTTCCAATACAATCTTTGCAACATTGGAGCAATAAACCCATTCGATCGCGCGGGTTCAGCTTCCAGTTGTGAATGGCAATGTCTAAAAGCCAGCCTTCAGGAATCAGTCCGTCAAAAAAGGCGAAAAGCACTTTAGCGGTGTAGGGTGCCGCTTGTAAAGGCAAGGTTAAGCTCACTGGCCGGGCGTTTGGCAAGCGCAGGTAGTTTGCATCGTAGGCAAAGTGGTAACCTGCTTCATCTTGAATGAGGTAACCCGCAAGCTGGTGTTCTATGGTGATGGCCGCTTTACGCATGACGATTGCTTTCATCCAATGGCTTGCTTAAGGGTACTGGCCCCACCTCGTGCCCAAACATTTGAAGCACCTGATTCACCTTGTCGAGCCGTAAATTTGCCTTGCCCTGCTCAAGCTCACGCAAAAAACGCAAGCCCACACCGGCCTTCAAGGCAAACTCAGGCTGGGTGAGCTTAACCGACCTCCGTTTGGATTTCACAAATTGAGCCAAAGTCATTTTATACCTTTAGAGGTGTAAATATAGCGCATTCATAGATATTTACACCCTTTCAGGTGCATTTTATTAAATTTAGCCATACTTATACCCAATGGGGTGCAATATCTAAACCAAACACAAAAATACACCCGAAAGGCTATAACTACTTTAAGCAAGGCCGCAATTTGACTTAAAACTTGCCACACACGAACGAAAAAGCATTTTTGTTGCGTTCCGCCCTGCTTTCTTACAAAATGATTATTATTGAACATGACAAACCTAAAGCACCTAAGTATTTTCATTCTGTTTTTCGCCCTTCTCCTGAGCAGCGCTGTTTACGGGCAAGTTGCAGGAGCCGACTACCTCAGCCAGCGCGATAGCCTCATCAAATTATCCTGCCTACCGCAAGAAAAAGCCAAGGTGGAGTTGAGCATCGAGCAGTTGGAAGCGCTCGACCCGTTGAGCTTCAGCCTCAACCGCGACCGTTATTACCGCGATTTGGCCTGGGGCTACTACCGCCGATTCATGCACAGCAAAGACACCGCCGATGCCCGACTGTCGCTGCAAACCTATGGGCAACTTGAAGACAAGAGCGCCGAACGCTGGAACCGGCTTTTCCTGCACAACTTGCTTGGTGAGTGTGCCCAAGCCTTGGCCTTGCTCGACGAACATTTGCAGCAAACCCCAGCCGAATTCCACCCCAAAGCCGAACAAATTGAACGGTTACGGGCGAAGTGTCCAGACTAGCTAGAAATGGTACTTTTAGCAACTAAAAGAAAAAGAACTATGGCAACTGCAATGTTGTGATTTGAGTTCGAAATGGTACTTTTAGCAACACAAAGGATAGTCATGAGGGTGCGCTTGCAGTTGTGATTTGAGTTCGAAATGGTACTTTTAGCAACGCCATCACTTCGGCAGGCAGTTGAGATAGGTTGTGATTTGAGTTCGAAATGGTACTTTTAGCAACGATTTCGACGGGGGCTTCGATGCCATCCAAGTTGTGATTTGAGTTCGAAATGGTACTTTTAGCAACACTAACCTATTATAACCAACGTAAGAAATGTTGTGATTTGAGTTCGAAATGGTACTTTTAGCAACGCACCAATTACAGCACCATAGCTACGGCCGGTTGTGATTTGAGTTCGAAATGGTACTTTTAGCAACTATGCGCGTAAACATATTGGCCGTTTTGCGTTGTGATTTGAGTTCGAAATGGTACTTTTAGCAACCTTGCCACGCCGGTGAACAACTACAATGTGTTGTGATTTGAGTTCGAAATGGTACTTTTAGCAACCTCTACCCCATGCGCCTCTAAAGCAGCACGGTTGTGATTTGAGTTCGAAATGGTACTTTTAGCAACAAAATATGATATTGTGCCCGCTGAAATCGTGTTGTGATTTGAGTTCGAAATGGTACTTTTAGCAACCGCTCCTAGGCCCCCTAAAAAAAGCGTAAGGTTGTGATTTGAGTTCGAAATGGTACTTTTAGCAACCATACAGAGAGCCATCAAACAAATTGGCTGGTTGTGATTTGAGTTCGAAATGGTACTTTTAGCAACTTTACGCGTGCAAAATGGGTAGAGAATAGGGTTGTGATTTGAGTTCGAAATGGTACTTTTAGCAACCCCTCCCTGGTTGAGCAAAGAACCAGGCGAGTTGTGATTTGAGTTCGAAATGGTACTTTTAGCAACTGTTTGATGGCTCTCTGTATGAAGTCATAAGTTGTGATTTGAGTTCGAAATGGTACTTTTAGCAACTTTTGGTTTTACTTCTGTAGTCATGGTATTGTTGTGATTTGAGTTCGAAATGGTACTTTTAGCAACCTAGTGTGTGAGGATACTGAATCTCCAGAAGTTGTGATTTGAGTTCGAAATGGTACTTTTAGCAACAATGGTGTCCTGACCATAGATATGAGAAATGTTGTGATTTGAGTTCGAAATGGTACTTTTAGCAACCAAAAAACCGGGCATAACGCGGGCTAAAAGTTGTGATTTGAGTTCGAAATGGTACTTTTAGCAACTCGATTGGCTTGCAGCCAAATCGCGGGCATGTTGTGATTTGAGTTCGAAATGGTACTTTTAGCAACTCGTTTCAAGCGCTCGAAAAAGCTCAGCAAGTTGTGATTTGAGTTCGAAATGGTACTTTTAGCAACTGGTGCTCCAGTTACAGACGCTGACATACGGTTGTGATTTGAGTTCGAAATGGTACTTTTAGCAACGCACCAATTACAGCACCATAGCTACGGCCGGTTGTGATTTGAGTTCGAAATGGTACTTTTAGCAACTATGCGCGTAAACATATTGGCCGTTTTGCGTTGTGATTTGAGTTCGAAATGGTACTTTTAGCAACCTTGCCACGCCGGTGAACAACTACAATGTGTTGTGATTTGAGTTCGAAATGGTACTTTTAGCAACCTCTACCCCATGCGCCTCTAAAGCAGCACGGTTGTGATTTGAGTTCGAAATGGTACTTTTAGCAACGCAAATCGGTGTAGGAATGACAGCAAGAAGGTTGTGATTTGAGTTCGAAATGGTACTTTTAGCAACTGGAAAATCAAAGAAACGCAGACAGTAATGTTGTGATTTGAGTTCGAAATGGTACTTTTAGCAACCGAAAAACGCGCCGACGAAAGCGGCCTGTAGTTGTGATTTGAGTTCGAAATGGTACTTTTAGCAACTGCAAGCTTCGCTAATCGGTACTTTGTTTCGTTGTGATTTGAGTTCGAAATGGTACTTTTAGCAACAAAAAATCCGTAGACTGGGCGATAGAATTTGTTGTGATTTGAGTTCGAAATGGTACTTTTAGCAACAATACTCGAAGGACAACGCCAGGCAATTCAGTTGTGATTTGAGTTCGAAATGGTACTTTTAGCAACCTGTTTCAAGTTGCAAATAAGCCCCAACTTGTTGTGATTTGAGTTCGAAATGGTACTTTTAGCAACCTAGTGTGTGAGGATACTGAATCTCCAGAAGTTGTGATTTGAGTTCGAAATGGTACTTTTAGCAACAGCTTCAGGACATCATTGACTGGGCTTTAGTTGTGATTTGAGTTCGAAATGGTACTTTTAGCAACTAGCGTGTCTACTTTGAACAATGCCTCCTCGTTGTGATTTGAGTTCGAAATGGTACTTTTAGCAACAAAATCGCAGCGAAGCAATTTTGGCTTTTTGTTGTGATTTGAGTTCGAAATGGTACTTTTAGCAACGAGGACAGCGATGGCGAATTGAATGATATTGTTGTGATTTGAGTTCGAAATGGTACTTTTAGCAACTCCTCGGTGGGGCAAGTGGGTCGAGGTAAGGTTGTGATTTGAGTTCGAAATGGTACTTTTAGCAACCTTATCCCGTGCTTTGTCCTTGTCGTTGGGTTGTGATTTGAGTTCGAAATGGTACTTTTAGCAACGCCGTAGCTGCAATGGATTGAACGGTGTTTGTTGTGATTTGAGTTCGAAATGGTACTTTTAGCAACTTTATACAACACATCAATCAAAAGGATAGGGTTGTGATTTGAGTTCGAAATGGTACTTTTAGCAACAGCAGCAGAACATAGTGACGCTCTTTGGAAGTTGTGATTTGAGTTCGAAATGGTACTTTTAGCAACGCTAGAAGCATGGCTCCTATGCCTACAAAGTTGTGATTTGAGTTCGAAATGGTACTTTTAGCAACATTACTAAACAAGGTGTTGCAAAACGATTTGTTGTGATTTGAGTTCGAAATGGTACTTTTAGCAACACCATTGCCAAAAGACACAGAAAACCAGCCATTTAGGCTGGTTTTCGCATTTAAAAAAACTCCAGTTGTTGCGGAATAGATGCTGGTAATGGCTTTTTGCCTGCTACAAAATGTTCGATCAATGCAAATTGTTTGTCTGTAATAGCCATTACACTTACCATACCTTCAGAAGGCACCATTGCTTTTATTCTTTTTTTATGAACATCCACACTCTCAGGACTAGCACAATGACGATGATATACTGAAAATTGCACCATCGTAAATCCATCGCGCATCAAATTTTTCCTAAAACGCGCATAGCGCTTCCGGTGGATGTCTGTATTAACTGGTAAATCAAAAAAAACATAAAGCCACATAGTTTGATACGCATTGAATCTACTTTTATTGATTAACACCATGCCATTCTGGATAAATGATTTTATCAGTTTCTGAAAAAATGAATTTCACATAGCTTTGGGCACTAACTTTCATGGCTTGTAAAAGAGGGCTCATTTGTTTTCTGATTTTCACATCACCTTGAAGACTCGCAATCAAAAATCGCTTAACTGCAGTCGTCAATTCTTCTTCACCACTAAATTGTGCCAGACATGCTAATACCGCTCTGTCTGCATATGGCCGATATGGTTCAATTAGGTCGTCGACCAAACTAAAGGCATTATATTGGTTCTTATGATGAAACCCTAAGGCGGGATGAAGGCCGGCACCAACAACAGCCCTGGCTAATGATGCCCTGTAAACGGCGTAGGTATAATTCAATAATGGATTGGGCCAATTACCAAATCTTTCACGGCTAAATGGAATTTCGTCCAAAAAATGCTTCCAATAGTACTTGGCAGCCCTGGCTTCTAAATTATCTGCATCATCACTTCGTACACTTTTTGCATACTTGTTAAGAACCGCTATCGGTGCATTCATATCCTTCAATAAGCCGGCCTGATTTGAAATTTTATGCATTACGGTTTGTTGCCAAGCTTGCTTTCTCAAAGGTTCTTTAATTTTCGATTGTTGTCGCAATATTTTAGTGTGTAGTGTATGCCCCGCGAATGGGAGCGAAATACTAATAGGATGAAAATCCTGGCCGCTGAACACAACCGCAACACCTTCTTCTGCACAAGCTCTCAATGTTTGGTGTGAAATCAATATTTGTGGGTGCACTAAAACCAGAGTATCCATATCTTCAATTGGCACTCTTTTAACTTCACCCGTTTCTGAAGAAATGATCATAAGTTGCCTCATCTCTTGCCGAACCGTGGCAGGATTAATCAAATGAATACTTCGTTTCATACAATACGGCCTAGCAAATCAAGCTTGACCTTGATTGGATCCAAATGTAACAAACGTTTGAAGGACTGAACACTTTGCATTTCTGACTCTTGATCTAGCGTAGCTGCGCCATGGTGCCTGAACACATAATACATGCTTGAAAGCTTCTGTACCCGATAAAGATATGGACTCAATTCCGCTTTAGAAGCAGTACGAATATCTATATGATCAGGTAAGCCTAAAAAGTACAAGTCATTCGATTGAAAGGTATATTTCACGCGTTCTCCCTGAGAAACCGGAATAAGTTCGAGGCCTTGCTTTTTTCTTTCAACTGCTGTCCAAAATGAAATCATTTCTTCACGCAACCCTGCGTCAGACTCTATAATTGCAACTAAATAGTTATTGCCTGGTTCTGCATACTGATAAGTATGTTCAGAGCGTAACGCCATATTAGAACTTTCCACCCGAACTCTAACTTTTTTTATAGGGTTAGGTTTGCCATTTCTTCTATTTGGCATATATAATACAGGGATTGGCATACCATTTTCATCTGATTCAAAAAAGAAGTTCTTAGGCAACGTAGCTTTTTCATTCTTCAGATCAACATTCAATTCTTTTGCCCGTTCCTCAATTTGCTTCAATATTTCAGTTTCATTTATCCTTGCAATGTGCTTTACCTTCGTAATAGCTTCTAAAGGTTTACGTGTTGTAAATTCCATTCTATTTGAAATAGGATCATGCACACGGCCATAATAAGTTTCCTCATGCAATTGCCCTCGAGGAGCAACCAGTTTATGCACGACAATTGTTCCATTAATTTTCTGCTTAAGGCTTCTACTCGTAATTAACCGGTTGCGTTTTTTATGAACCACCAAAATATTTTCAACACTCCGCTTGGCATCCCTAAAAAAAGTTGGCCATGGCAATTCAAAATCCGGGTAAAGATGTTCTTTTGATCGACTATGATAGAAAGATAACTGTTGTACAAATCTTCTTTCTGTACAGGCTATTGCAATGGCATCGACAGCGTGATGTCGATGATCTGCTCTTTCCTTTTTGCTTTGAAACATTCCTTTACGAATATCACCTTCCCATACTATTCCATATTTTGACAATTTCTCTTCTGCTTTACCGACTAAATCCAAACTCCATGGTTCTAAATGTACAGCTTCACCTGTTTCATTTGTGACAATCCAACATGGTCCTTCAAATTTAAAATCCGTCTTTATTGGTGGACTCAAAATACCATTCAAGCCCCATAAATGCCTAAGTTGCGATGTTACACTGCCTGGACTGACCACCACATCCTTGCATATCTTGGCTAAATATGATTTAGCTTCTTTCGACATGTATCTGGTATCATTCAATTGTCGTGATAAGAAATCATCAGCTATCGGATCTCTTTCATCAACAAATCGCAAAAATTTCGAGTAGCTAGCGCGATTGCAAAGCAGTTGTTTTACTAGTACCTTTTTTTCTTGCCAAGTAGTTTCATCACTACCATAAAATTGAAACGGTGTTTTATTCCCTTTACGCCTGTTTTCATCAGCATAACAGAGTGTTTTATTCATAAAGCTATCGTCAAGCGAAATACTATACGGAATGATGTGTTCAATTTGCCAAATGCCATCATCGAATAAATCCTGCCAGCCAATGGATTTTCCGGTATACGGGCATATACGACTACACTCTTCCCATAGTAAGTACTTAGTAATATTGTAACTAGTCGGCCTGATACCATCCTTCAATAGCTTTTCTTTCGCTTTATTTCTTTGATTTTCGCGCTCCAAATTGGATTTACGTATTTCTTCTCGCTTTTTTGAAGAGTTCTTCAATTCACGAGCCAATTCTACAACTATGTGATCAGGTTTGCCATGGTTCTTAATTATAGAATTCATTACCGCTCGTAGTTCAGCCATTGATTGCTGAACCACAGGGTTTCGCAAATTCCTAATTTCCGGCAAGTTTTCCATTAGATCCTCTTGATCTTCTAAATCACTATGATGGTAAAGCAGTTTTAATCGCTTCTCATCTAATCCAAATTCGTTTTGTAAATAATTAGCGATCCTTTCGCGTGATTTACTCTTTTCTTTCCTTTTAGCAACATGCAAAATGCTATCGATAAGACCATTGCGAACCTCAGTGCTAAGCATATTCCATCGGCTCTCTCCTAAAGCTTTTTGAACTCCAGCTATCAAAACAGCTTGATCGAACATAAAACCCATTTCTAAGAAAGGCAGTATTCTCGTAATTGCTAAAGTTGATAAACTCGCATACCCCTCCTCCAATCTAATTGAACTTGCTTTTTTTGCTTGGATTTCATCCATACCATACACCTGTTGTAATTTCGTTCTTAACCAATCTACATCTGCTGCATCATAAAACAAATGCCACAAATCATGTAATTGCTTTTCTTCGTTGAAGTCTATAAACCCTTCGAAATGCTTCTTGAAAAATGCAAGCGATGTTAGACATGGTAAAGGAGCATCGTCCTCGTAATTAAATATTTCGTCAATTTTCAACTTTTTCTTAAGTGCCTTGAGTGTTAGTTTGGGCTTTATACTCATTTCTTCAAAAGCAAGTACTTTTTGTTCAGACGTCAATGCCTCATTGTTACCATACTTCAATGTATTTAAAAAACTCCAAGCTCGATAATCTTGATAGGCTATTGAACTTAATGGCGCTTTTGGTTTTTGTGGTTCAAATTTGCATTTTCCTACGAGGGACTTTTGTGACCTCAAAGGCCGTTGAAAGAATAAAACACCGGTTCGTTCATTTCCAATACTTTCTTTAAGTTCATCAGAATAAAATTCGGACTTAAACTGTTTTTGAACGTTCCATAACACTTCAAATTCATGAATATACATTTGACGAGTCGTATAGCGATTCCTAATCCTTTCCTTTGATGTATCTAAGTCATTCAAGTACGATCCTAGTGTTGGATATTGACCCTCTGCAATACCTTGCTGGGTTGCTGTTATTCCAATCTTGTTGATTTTAAGATTGCCATCATAAATTTTTCCCTCTTCTTCAGCTTTGCCTTTCATACTTGACTTAAATCCCCTTCGCTGGGCTATATGGTAAAGCACACGACCAAATTCTAAAGGTGTCAATTCCTCTTCTACACCCTTTGCTCGCAATTGATAAGGGTTCAATGCCACCCAAGTCGCTCGCTGCGAATCATCAGGAAACATCATATACTTCGACAGAAGTTTCTCTAATGCCTGAAGGCGCAATCGACGTCTAAAATATTGTCTTCGAATTTGTCTTGCTTCCCTTCTTTTTTTGTTTTTAGACTCTTCCGCACCACCTTTAGGTCTGTTAACCCCTTCTGGGAATACCCTAACGCCAGTTTCAATAATGGACTTATTTCCAATTACTGCCCATCCAAGGCTATTAGTTCCCATATCAATTCCAATAATCATAGATTTTAGTTTATTCAGATTTTTATCTATATTTGAATACCATTTCGAATTCTTATCACAAAAAGGCTATATGCCGAAGGTGATAAACCTTGAACGCTGCGTACTCCGTGGCGTTCTTTTTTTAGGATAAATAATTCAATAAAAGATTCAGCACTTCTAAAATATAATATTCTACTTTAATAAACAAGAATCTATGGTAAAATGCGATACCATAATTCCATCCACAACAGGATACAATTCTAGCCACTAAATTCCACCCCAAAGCCGAACAAATTGAACGGTTACGGGCGAAGTGTCCTTAGTGGCGTCATTTATACGGCAGTAACAATTCCTTGCCGTCCCTATTTCTTATAGGGGTCAGCTTCCATTTCCCGTCGCACTCCGTATCTTCGCACCCGCATGAAAAGGGCTTGGGTTTTGGGTGTTTGGGCAATTTGGCTGGCTGGACTGGGCCCTTTGCCGGCACATGCGCAAACCGATGCCTCCAAGCTGCGGGCCGTTTACACCCCCGAAGCTCCACTTATCGATGGTAAACTCGACGAAGCCGCCTGGCAGCAGGCTCCTCGCATCAGCAATTTCACCCAGCGCGAGCTTACCCTAGGAGCCCCCGTAAGCGAACGTACCGAAGTGGCGGTGTTGTACGACGACCAAAAGCTGTACATAGGCGTGTGGTGCTACGACAGTCGGCCCGACAAGCTCATTGCCCGCGAATTGCGCCGCGATTTCGACTTTAGCCTCGACGATAATTTCATCATCATCATCGATACCTACCACGACAAGCGTAACGGCTTCATGTTTGTGACCAACCCTGTAGCAGCCCGGGCCGATTTACAAGTGTTTAACAATGGCGGATCGACCAATGCCTTTTGGAACGGGGTATGGGACGTGCGTACCACCATTACCGAGGAGGGCTGGTTTGCCGAATTCGAAATACCTTTTTACACCCTCAAATACCGTGTGGGTATCGAAGAGCAGATTTGGGGCATTAACTTTGAACGAAACATCCGTCGCAAACGCGAGCAAGCCCGCTGGCAAGGCTGGAGCCGCGACAATCAAATTCAGCAAGTCAACCTGGCTGGGCAGCTCATTGGGCTGAACGAGCTCACCCAAAAACAGTTTGTAGAAATCAAACCTTACGGCATTGGGGGAGGCGAAATCACCCCTGAAGGCAGCAGGCCTACAGGCAATTTGGGCGGCGATATCAACTACCTGCTCAGTCCAACCTATCGGCTCAACCTCACCTTCAACACTGATTTTGCCCAGGTAGAAGCCGATCAGCAGCAGGTAAACATCACCCGATTTCCGCTGTTTTTTCCTGAACTTCGGGAGTTTTTCTTGGAAGGCGACGACTTTTTCAACTTCGGATTTGGAGGCAACCGCATCATACCGTTTTACACCCGGCGCATTGGGCTCGACCAAAACCGCGAAGCCGTTCCCATCATTGCGGGCGCCCGCTTGTTAGGCAAAGAAGACGACCGCACCCTGGGGCTCATGAGCATCCAAACCGCAGCCACGGCCAGCCAGCAAAGCACCAACTACACCACGGCCAGTTGGCGGCAAGATGTGGGGCGGCAAAGTGTAATTGGCGCCATGACCACCAACAAAATTACTGCCGACCGTTGGCACAGCAGCACCGGCATCAATGGGCGCTACAGCACTTCACGCTTTTTAGGCTACAAAAACCTCGATATAGGCGGGGCGCTCATCAACACCTACAATACCGACGAGGGCTTTAATCCAGGAGCCACTGCTTATCGGTTTTTTATCAGTTATCCCAATGATAAATTCAGCATTTTTACCTCCGCCCAAAGAGGCCCCGAAGATTTTGAACCAGAAGTTGGGCTTATGTTGCGTCGCTCATTTCGCGAGCAATTCGTGGATTTCAGTTTTAAGCCGAGGCCTAAAAAATACTTGACCTGGATACGGCAATACGAATTTAAACCCGCTCAAATTACCAATACCCAATACGACGATAACGGTCAAATTCAGTCCTTTAATTACAACTTTCAATACCTCGGCTTTGATACCAAAAGTGGCGAAAGCTTTACGCTTAACCATGCGCTGGTGGCCGAAGGTTTGCGAGCGCCATTTACCATTGCCCGGGATGTGGTGATACCCGAAGGCATGTATTGGTGGCGACAGTCGAATGCCCGTTTCCGCACCTTTCGCGGGCGTTTGTTAGCCCTTGACAGCCGCATGAGTTGGGGTGAATTTTACAACGGCAACAGCCTCCAAACCCAAACTGAGTTGCTTTGGAGGAGCAGTCGATATTTTGGGTTGAGCTTACGCTACGAACACAATAATGTAGCCTTGCCGGTGGGTAGTTTTCAAACCAACCTCATTGGATCGCGCATTACCTACGCCCTCAACCCCAACTTATTTGGTTCATTGCTGAGTCAGTGGAATTCGGCCCAAAATGAATTTAACATCAACTTCAGGCTGCAATTTATCCCCATCATTGGTACCGACTTTTTCCTGATTGTAAATCAGGTATTCGACACCCAAACCGGACAACTTGACCCCAGCCGGGGAACGGTATTGGGCAAACTCATTTGGCGCTTTGTGGTTTAACAAGGCCGGGAGCTACTACTGCAACCAATACGCAATTTTTTCTTTGATTTCGGCATAGCTGTTTGGGTCGGGAATGTGCTTGCTTTCTTTAAGCAAATAAGCTTCTTGAAAATTGCTAAAGCAGGCTTTACATTGGACAACTGCGACTTCGGCTGGAAAAAAAATATCGTTTTCGGCCCCTATCATATACACAGGAGCCACTACAGCGGCTACC
Organism: Bacteroidia bacterium; assembly: GCA_046291695.1. GTDB lineage: Bacteria > Bacteroidota > Bacteroidia > UBA7662 > UBA7662 > PNNG01. Next base: position 120,385 of record JBKBSO010000010.1, on the reverse strand, counting down.
TCAGAAGGACGCAGTAATGGAGGCCGGCGGTAGTCCATATGGGTTCCGGTAAGTAAATGATAATGCAATTCACTCCAAAAAGGATCGATGGGCATTTGATGAAAGGCCTTCAAAAATTCGTGTAAATGTGCTTTTGATTTGGTCATTTGAAAACGCAAAAGTGGCCAGCTCAATTGACGCAGCGAAGGCCAAATTGCACCGTTCACCAATCCCGAAGGCACTACGAATATGGCCTTTTCGACTCGCTTTGGCGCAAATTGCAAGAATTTCTGTAGCAAAAAAGCACCATACGATATCCCCACCATGCAGGCCTTTTGAATCTTCAAAGCATCAAGGGTTTCAGCAATCCAGCGTCCCAGGTCGGGACCTTTAAGCGAAAGGCGGGTTTCGGCACTTCGGGTGGCCTGGCCAATGGTATCGATGGCAAAGAGCCGATATTGGGTTTGAAGGCTATGTATTACTTTGAGACTTACCGCGGCGCCCGCATTAATGCCATGAAAAAGCACCAAAGGAGGTAAATGATCAGCCCCTAACTTCAGCACATGGGTTTTACCTGCAAAAGTATCTACATAAATACTTTGGGGCTGTACGGGTAAGGATGCCAACTTCTGATCGTACAACGACATGATTTTTTGCTTAGCTGCGGGGTTTTTGTAAACAATTGACTTCATGAGGGTTGATTTATTGGGTCAAAGTTAAAGATTATTTTTCAGATTAGTCCATTTGGCCTATTTTTGATGTATGAAAACCAGCGCGCTCATTATGAACCAAGCCCGGGAGCTGTTTAACCAGCATGGCATCATGCAAATAACCTTGCGCGATGTGGCCGCAGCCTTAAACAAGAGCTACGGAAACATCACTTATCACTTTGCGGGAAAAGCCGAGTTGTTGACTGCCCTAATACACGAATATGAAATCGGAATGGCCAACATTGGTGCAGCATTCGTGACACACGACAATTTGTTTGCGCAGCTGCTGCAAGCGCCACTACTCAGTTTTGAAGTAGAATTCCAATACCGTTTTTTGCTCAACGATTTCCTTGAAATACAACGGAATTTCCCGGAATTGCTGCTTCAAACCCAGAACCGGCAACAAGAACGGATGACGGCCTATTTGCAATGGCTACAAAAGCTACAACATGATGGTTATTTAAGGCCCGAGCTCCCTGAAGCGCAGCTCCGAATGCTGATGAAGCTCAGTGGGCTATTGCGCACCTTCTTCTTTATGCAAATCAACACTGCGCTTCCCCTCACAACGCTAAAAAAACAATACCACCACGAACTTAATGCGCTTCTTTGGCCATACCTCACCCCAGGTGGTCAGCAGGAACTAGCAACTTTTGAATCAACTCAAACCGATTGAATAGCTGGTCAACCCTAATCGCCACCAAACCACTTGCGAATTTTCTCTTTACGTTTTACACGTCGTGTTTCACGTTTTTCGGCACGACGTTCGGTCCGTTTGGCTTGTTTCTCCTTATCTGCGCCAAAAAAGGTTCCCAAATCATACAGCCAGTCGCGCTGAAGCGTATCACTACACAAAGGCAGTGGATGGGTAAAGCTAAATGAAGCCGCAAACTCCTTTCGCAAGGCTGGATGCTTCTCTATCTCGCGCCATACTAAAGCACTCAGCGGCATGGCCAGGGCCGATCCACTTCCTTGCTGGCCCGAGCTAAAATGCACCTGCGGCAAGGCGCAACCCACCCTTCCGATAAGCAATAGTTTAGGGTTGTACGAAGCGAACCAGGCATCGGCATAATCTTGTGAACTGCCAGTTTTACCCGCCAACGGCAATCTCACCCCATAGCGGTGGCGCATAGCTGCTGCCGTGCCAGAATCTACCACCTGTTGCAGCATTTGGCTGATATAGTCACTCGTTTGCACGCTCAGCAAGCGCTCCGGTTCCGGGTTCCGACGCTGATAAAGCAATTTGCCCTCGGCGGTGTGGATACTTTCGATGCTCTGCAAACCAATGCGATACCCTCCATTGGCTAGCGCAGCATAAGCCACGGCCAATTCATAGATCGAGGCCTCGGCACTTCCCAGCGCTACTGCAGGTCCATCGGGCAGTTGGCGCGAAAAACCACAAGCTTCCCACAAGTTGGCTAAAGGTGCCTGGCCCAACTGCCTGTACAAATGCACCGCCGGCAGGTTTAACGATTGACGCAAAGCTGCAGCCATGCTCACGGGAGGCCCTGTTCGTTGGTCGTAATTGGCAGGACGCCATTGTCCATAACGCAATTCTGCCGTATCGTTACTCAGGTATTGGCAGGGCGACCATTGCTCTTCGAGCGCAGCTGCAAACCAAAGCGGCTTAACCACTGAAGCCAATTGCCGGCGAGCCAATACCTGATCGTAGGCTTGTAAGCCAAAATCGATGCCACCAACCCAACAGCGGATAGCGCCAGTGTGCGGATCGACACCTATAAAGCCCGCTTGCAATAACCGCAGCTGATGCATGGCACTGTCGAGATTGCTCATTTCCTGCAGTTTATTGCCCTCCCAGCTAAACAGCCACCGTTTGCGCAGTTCTTCCTCTGCTAAACCAGCCAGCTTAAGTTGTCGCCGGGCGATATTTTCCAGTTGCTTGCGCTTGTGTTCCCGACGGTATTCAGCATCGAGTAAGGACTGCATCCTGGAAAGCTGCTTTTCAAAGGCCTGCAAAGCCTCCTCCTGCAAACCGGCATGTAAGGTGCTACTGATGCGCAATCCCGATGTTTCCAGCTCGTAGCTCCTCCCTGAATCGATGGCCAGACGTTCGAGGATCTGCACCGCTTCGCGCTTGAGCTGCTGTAAAAAATATGGGGCCGGTCCGTCGGTTTCAGGATGCGAATAACGGAGCCCCAATGGCGTTTGAGCTGCCGCAGTTCTGGCTTCGGGACTCAGATAACCGGCCTTTTCCATTTGTGCCAGCACCACATTACGTCGATTCAGGGCATTTTCGGGATACAATCGTGGGTTATATGCCGTATTGGCCTTGAGCATGCCTACCAAACTCGCCGCTTCCTCTAGGCTGATATGAGCCGCCGAACTGCCAAAATACCTCAGGGCAGCCGCTTCTATACCATATACATCTTCCCCAAAAGGCACCGTATTGAGGTACAGTTCAATGAGCTCTTGCTTCGCATAAACCTGCTCGAGACGCGAAGCAATTATCATCTCCCGCAACTTGGCTACAGGCATCGACAATCGGCCATAAGCCTGCCGACCGTAGAGGTTTTTAGCCAACTGCTGCGAAAGCGTACTTCCACCACCCGCTGAGCGGTCGCCTCCGAGTACCGACTTAAACAGCACCCGCAGCAAACTTCGGAAATCGATGCCGCCATGCTCCCAAAAACGGCTGTCTTCGGTGGCCACCAAGGCCTGCACCAAATGCTCAGGCAGTTGATCAAAGGCAATATTGGTGCGATTCTGACTGAAAAACTTGCCAATAAGCCGGCCATCGCTGCTGTAAACCAAACTGGCTTCAGCCTGACGAATGGCAGCCAGTTCGTCCTTTGAGGGCAATTTGCCAAACACACCAGCCACCACAGCCAATACAAAGGCCAGCAGCAATAAAATTGCCGCACCCAAACCATATCGCAACAATCGTTTCACGCGTATCATTTAAACGCAAGCACGACCCAAAATTACCTACAGCAATTTTTCGAGCCAGTTACCCACGGCATAACTTACCACGGCAGCTGCCGCACCTAAAGCCAGGGTTTCAAGCATGCCTTTCCATTTGCTGGTTTGGGTAATGAACGTTTTCATCCAACCAATAAACAAAAAAGCAGCACCGGTCATCACCGACGAAATCAAAAACAAATCGGCTCCGGTAGGTTTTACATAATCGTACACATATACCACGAGGGGTATAAGACCAACTACCACAAAGCTGCCGAAAGTAACTGCACCCATGGCCAGGGGCGAGCGACTTTCCTCCATCATTTCAAGCTCTTCTTTCATCATCACATCCACCCAGCGGTCTTTGTCGGCGGTAATGGTGGCTACCACTTGTTCCAGCAGTTCACCTTCGAAACCCTTAGCCCGGTAAATTTCCCTGATTTCTTCCTTTTCTTTTTCGGGGAGGTGGTCAACTTCCCAGTATTCAATTTTTTTGTGTTTGTCGAAATTATCCTGCTCACTTTTTTTGCTCAGGTAAGCGCCTATGCCCATGGCAAAACCATCGGCCAACAAATTGGCGAAGCCCAGAATAATGACCACCTGTGAATTTAAACCAGCACCGGCGGCACCGGCTACCACGGCAAAAGTAGTTACACTACCATCGATGCCACCGTACACAAATTCGCCTAAGTAATCGCTAAAACGGGTAAACCAACCCTTATCCTGGTGGTGCAACCGGTGTTCAGAATGTTTGGCCATAAAAATTGCTTTGCGCAAATATAGCAAAGGCCAATGGGTCTTCTGCTTTACAACTGCATATCCAAAGGATAAAAAAGATCAACTCAAACCAATAGATTATTAATCTTCAATTGCCACTCGTTCTCGAATACTACTTGCAATTCAAAGTGGTGGTCTGAAAATTCGTCAAAGCCTTCTTCGCTCCTAATTCGTTGCAAAGTGCAAATACGTCTTGTTTGTATTTTGTGTCCTCATTTTTGAGGCACTGGTGGTCTAAAGATTGGGGAGTACTACATAGCATCTGAAGTCGGCACCCAAGTTTTCAACATCAAATACTACTAAAAGCAAGTGTAGCTAGCTGATGATTTGTCAAAATCCGCATATTTACCCACACTAAATTTCGGCTTGTGCTGTTAGATGGCAGGGATTCTTATTAATTTTAGGACATGAAGCGCTTGTTCCTTGCTTGGATATGCAGTTGGCTGTTGGGCTCCACCATTTGGGCCCAAGCCCCTGATGTTAGCTGGATCAACATCAGCGGTTCAATCAAAGGATCTTACCAGCACAAGGTGCTTGGGGCCGATTTGAGCGGCTTTTATGTGTATGAATCCTCAGGCCGTGAGCGAGCCATCGATAAATACAGCTACAACAACAACCTCATCTATTCGCACAAAATCCCGCTCGACGATCGCAGCATCGAAATCGAAGAGCTGTTGGTGCGGCGCGAAGATGTGGTGGTTTTTTTCAGCATTTTCAATAGTAATTTACGCAAGCACGGACTGTTTTACATGGTAATTCCACACCAGGGCGAAGCCGGAAAACCCGTAATTTTGCTCGATATGGATCAGGTAAGCAACCGTACTCGTTCTTACTTTTACATTACCCCCAATGAAGATTTGAGCGGTTTTAGCGCGGTGCATGAGCACCTCCACCGCCCCGACGAAACCCTACTCGACATTAATTTTTACGATGCACTCATGCGTCCACTTTCAAGCACCAAGCTCATGCTACCTCAGGCCGACGAACGCTACGAAATAAAAAACGTGCAGCACGATGCCCGCCACCATCTCTTCGTGATGTTTTATACCGTGAGTAAAAGTTTAAAAGCCAACGATCCGGAAAAAGGCAGTTACCGCCTGCTGAAAATTGATCGGTTCACGCTCCAGGCCGATGAACTCCGGCTGGGCTCGAGCATGTATCACCTCAATGCGGTACAGTTGGGTTACGATCGCCAAAATAACCGCTTTAAAATGGCTGGCTTTTACAACGAACAGGCCAAGGGCAACATCAGCGGGGTGGTACTGGCCAGCATCAATCCCGACAGCATGTATTTCGACACCATTGGCTTTAGCCGTTTTGATGCCGAGTTTGCGGCCAAATTGAACAGCTATAAAAACAGCAAAAAAGAAAAATCGCTCACCGATTATTTTTTAGGTGAACTCATTATGCGTACCGATGGCGGTGTGGTGATTATGGGCGAGTCGAACTACCAGACGAACCAAACTTTCGTTCAGTATAGCCAGGGATTCCCTATTTATCGCGAAGTGGTGTATTACCATTACGACGAAGTGGTGCTGGTTTCGGTAAATCCGGATGGTTCGGTCGATTGGCGGCAGATCATACCCAAAACCCAAACCAGCGTTACGCCCAGCCCTTTCTTTTCGTATATGCCGGTGGCCGTTGGCGAACATTTACACATAATTTTTAATGAAGAAGGGCGGAGTAAAACCAATGTTGTTATGTATAGTGTGAGCACGGCCGGTGAAGTAGTGCCACGCAGCATTTTAAGTGCCGAAGCAACCGATGCCATGATTATTCCTGCCGATGCACGCATCATTACGCCAACTACCCTGTTAATTCCGGCCAACAAACGTAAGAAGAAAGGCATTTTCAGACTTACCTTTGAGGGCATATGACCTCAGCCTTGTTCCGATCGAATCATTTGTGGCGTGCTTATGGCATTGGTTTATTGGTGCTTGTACTCCTGCTGCTGGCGCTTTCAGCCAGTGAACAATTGGCCCGGTATCCTGGTGGTGGTCAACCCTTGTATTTGTGGATGCAACAGCTACCCGAGCCCCTCCTCTTAACATTAAATCTACTATTCCTGGTAGGAGGTGCGGTGCTTTTTAATGAGCTTTTGGTGCACGAAAAAATAAGTCAGGGTTACAACAGCCTGTTTTTCTTGGCTTACCTCATGGCGGGACTGGCCTATTTGCCTTGGTTAGGTTTACAGCCGGCCATTTACCCGTCGTTTTTGCTCATGTTTATTCTCCGTAACATGATGATTGCCGGCAACTCGCGCAGGCAACTCAGCTTGGTTTTCGATGCCGGCTTGTTGGGTGGTATTGCCTTTCTGATTTATCAGCCCGCTTGGGTGCTCTTTCCGATTAGTTTTCTTAGCATTATGCTTGGGGGCATGCTACGTTGGCGGGGCTTATTGTTGTGGTTGTTGGGCTATGGTACCCCTTTTTACCTGCTGGCAGCCATAGCTTATCTCATGAACAACCAAGGCCTTTTTTGGTCGGTATTCGATTTCGCAGATTTTGATTTTGTACAACTACACCTGCCTAATGAGGCCCAAAAACTGCTATTGGCTTTAATTCTAAGCTTGTTTATCATGGGCGTTGCCATAAGTTTTGTGGGGGGAAACCTCAAAACCAACGCCTTACGAAATGCACAAAGGATTTTTTTCATCCTGCTCATTTGTTCGGTGGTTGCTATCCTCTTTCTACCCGGCGATGGCTGGATGAATGCCGCCATGTTTTACCCGGTAGGTGCTTTTTACCTGGGAAGGATGTTGGAGTCTATCCCCAAAAAATCGTGGTTTAACCTATTGATGCTGTTGTGGCTTGGCCTGCTGCTGGTAAATAGTGGTATTTTCTGAAAAATTGACTCGAATTTTCGAACTTTGCACTCATTAAAAATCTCCCTATGAAAATTGGTGTTGTCATTTTCCCTGGTTCTAATTGCGATCGCGATACCCTATATGTATTTGGTGAGTTGCTTGGTCAAACGGTGGTGCCACTTTTTCACAAGGAAACCGATTTACAGGGCGTTGACATGGTAGTTTTGCCTGGTGGCTTTTCCTATGGCGACTACCTGCGTTCGGGTGCCATTGCACGTTTTTCGCCCATCATGGAACAGGTAATTGCGCATGCCAAAAGAGGAGGCTATGTGATGGGCATTTGTAATGGTTTTCAGGTGCTTACCGAGGCCAAGCTGGTTCCCGGAACCTTGCTGCACAATACTAGTCGTAAATTCATCTGCAAAAACGTGTACCTGAAGCCACAAACCACGCAGACCTTGCTTACCCGGGGGTTAAGCACCGAAGAAGTGCTACAAATTCCTATTGCGCATGGCGAAGGCAACTATTTTATCGACGAAGATGGTTTAAAAGCGCTGAATGATCAGGATCAGGTGCTGTTCCGTTATTGCGATGCCGCAGGAAATATCACGCAGGAAGGCAACCCCAATGGATCGCTTCAAAATATTGCCGGCATTACCAATAAAGAACGCAATGTATTTGGCATGATGCCACATCCTGAGCGGGCGGCCGATGACGTGCTGGGCAATACCGATGGGTTGCGCATTCTCGAAAGCCTGCTCAACCTGGTATAAGCTTTTGTACCACAGCCGATTAATTTCCGATTCTGTTTTTCCAAATCCAACGCTCTTTTAAAAAATTGCTGGCAATGCCCAGTACAAACAAGGGCTGTGTGAAGCTATAATTCAAACGAATCTTCCAGCTTTGATGCAAACCAAAATGGGAGAGCAAAAGCTTGAGGAGCCAAAGTTCGCAACTCAGTTTTACTATGGCCATATAGCCGTAAATGAAAGTGCCGTACCAATCGAACAGCATTAGAGAAAAGGCCAGCATGTAAATAACATTCATAAAAACAATACCTACTCCAAAAATGAAATGTGGGGCATCGCGCCAAACTTTCCATTTGGTGGTCCATCGGTAGCGCTGTTCAAGCAAGTCGTGCCAATTTTCTTTTACCGAAACCCGAACCATAAAATCAGGATGGGTAATGTATGCCAGCGATTGAAGGCCAAATTGCTTCTTCATTTTCCGCAAGATAAACTCGTCTTCGCCTACCAAACTGTTCAAGGTACCATAAAAACCTCCCACGGCCTCATAAGCCGAGGCCCTGAACGATATATTGGAACCGTTGATGAGTAAAGGCCAGCCCATTCGCCACAGTGCTTTGGTAAAAAATGTAATGAACACCCGGTCGATTTGCTGAAATTGATACAAAAAATCACCTTCTTCGTTGCAATACACCGGGCCGGCTACCATTTGTACTTTCGGGTCTTGAAAATACCCTGCCAATGTTTGAAACCATTTTTTCGGATAAATGACATCTGCGGCACTTAACACAATCAAATCGCCACTGGCGTGATAAATGCCTTCCTCAAAACACGACTTTTTGCCCGACCCTTTGGCATAAATAAGTCGCCAAATCTTATGCGCTTCCCGATTCAGCTGCGGGAGCCATTCTTCCAGAAAAAAACAGGTAGAATCTGCCGAATGATCATCCACAAAAATCACTTCCATATTAGGATAAGGAATGGCTTCGAGCCGCTCCAGCAACAAAGGAATATTTTGGATTTCGTTTCGCAGGGGAATCACCAGGCTGATTGCAGGCAATGCCTCCGGCAACCTAAGGGCTGGCTCCGGGCGTTTCCAAAAAAACCAAAATACCACCAACAAGCCAAAATACAGCAGGCTGTAGCAAAGGATGGTGATGTAAATTATTTCGGTACCGTTCAAGGCAAGTCTTTAAACAATGGGTGACTTTGTGTCGTCAAATATGCTACAAGGCACTAAATTCTGCAAATTTTGGCTGTAATCTACTGTCGGTCGAGCAAATACAACAGGGCAGCAATGGCCGCTGATCCCAATTCCAGTTCACGGCGGTTAACCGCTTCGAGCACATCGCTGGCGGCGTGATGAAAATCGAAGTAGCGTTGACTATCGGGCACAAAGCCAATCAGCAGTTCGGCATTATCGCGCAATCGGCTTACATCGGCACCACTCCCTCCTTGCTTAATGCCGTGGATGCCATAAGGTTCGAGCAAGGGCAGATAAGGTTGCAGCGCAGCTATGGCCTGCGAATCGGCATCAACATGAAACTCACGGGGCGAAAAACCACCTCTATCCGACTCAATGGCTACCCGGTGAAACTCCTGCCTTTCTCTGGCCAATCGGGCATATTCTGTAGCACCCCGCATGCCGTTTTCTTCGTTCATAAACATAATGGCCCGCAAATGATGCCGCGGACGATAGCCATTTACCTTGAGCAAACGCAAGGCTTCGATGCTGTGTACACAACCTACTCCGTCGTCGTGCGCTCCCTCGCCTACATCCCAGCTATCCAGATGCCCACCCACCACCATATAATCGGCATTGGGCATACTCCCATGCATTTGCCCTACCACATTATAAGAAAGCGTATCGGGCAATTGCACGCACGATTGCAGGAGGTAAAACTTCAGGCCTTTCTGGCTTTTCAGCATTTCGCTCAGGAGTTCGGCATGCTGCGTGCTGATGGCAGCCGCCGGAATGCGTTTGTTGGCATCCCCGTAATGCATCAGACCAGTATGCGGATAGGTGTCGATTCGGTGGCTAAGCGAGCGTACCAATACCGCTACTGCACCCTTTTCGGCCGCTGCCTTGGCTCCACTCAAACGGTTTCCTACACAATGGCTATAACTGCTAAACGTATAGATATCGCGTGGATCAAATGGTTCATTGATAAAGGCTATCTTACCCTCAAGCTCCGCCGTTTGTGCAGCTTCCAGCGCTCTTAGAGAGGCAAATTCCACCACCTCAGCTTCAATACCTGAGGGGGGGGTAGCCACAGAACCACCGAGGGCCAAGACCGATACCGGCAAGTCGCGTCTTTGTACCATGCCACCTCCTGTGCGCTTGTAAATTCTGATTTGCGCTTGTTCGGGTTCACCACGTTTCCAAACAGGCACCATAACGGGCTGCAACCATACGCTGTCGAAGCCAAAGCGCAACATCTGATTGCGGGTAAACAAAACGGCCTGATGCGCTTGTTCACTTCCACTCAGGCGATGCCCAATTTGCTTGCACAAGTGTTCGAGCATGGGCCATGATTGCCCCTGCACCAAGGAACTGTCGAATAATTGCCGAATGAAGGTAGCATCCTCTAGGCCACGCTGCTGTGCCCTGGCTCCGGCACCAATAACTGCTATACTAAAAAGGGTAAGCCACCAATTTTTCATAAATCAATACCTGCTGTGCATTGGCATCAGCCTGTTTGTAAATATAAAAACGTGGGGCGGGATAATCTCCTAACCGGCCATTTAATATAAACTCTTGACCTTGCCGCCATATTTTGAGCTTTATTTTGGACCCGGGCTTCTGACCTTGTAGCCATTCATCCAGCTTGTCAACCTTCTTGCCATTTACTTCCAACAACAAATCGTCAACCTGCAAACCCATCTCCCAGGCAGCACTGCCTTCTCGAATCGAACTTACCAGGGGATATTCGCCCATTTTTCGAAAGCTTGCCCCGAGGTAAGCCTCTTTATGCCTGCCCGATGTATCTTCCACCACCAATCCGGCATAGGCCATATACCTGGCAAAGTCCATAGGTTTGGTACCATACACATAATGCGCAAATAGGCTGTCGGCTTCACTTCCCATCATCGCCCGGCAATGCGCCTGCAATTCGGCATCGCTAAATCCCCGATCCTCCTGCACAGCGTAGGTTAGGTACATGCGCTTCATCAACGAATCAAGCCCATATGCACCGCCGCTGCGCTCCAAAATCACCAAATCGAAAATAAGCCCTAGCATGGCCCCCTTCCTGTAATACGATACCGTAATGTTACCGCTGTTTTCATTGCGCAGATAAAATTTAATCCAGGCGTCTAAACTCGATTCGGCCAGCGACTGAACCGCATCGCCCCGATTACCCAATACCGCATTAAAGCCTTGCGTGAGTACTTTGAGGTAGTCCTCCTCAGCCATCAAGCCTGTACGGGCCAACAATAAATTATCGTAATAACTCGTAAAGCCTTCTGAAAACCAGAGGTTGTGCGTGTAGTTCTCGCGGTTGTAATCAAATGGGCCCAATGCTTCGGGACGCAAGCGCTTTACATTCCAAAGATGAAAATACTCATGGGCTACTAAACCCATTAATCCCTGGTAAGAATTCGCATTATCGTACACCCCCCTGCGCGTTTGTAAAGTGGTACTGTTGCGGTGCTCTAATCCCCCACCGCCCTGTTCGCTATGCTGTATGATAAAAAGATAATCGGTATTGGGCTGATGGCCGAAAATACGCGTGGAAGCTTCTACAATCTTTCCCATATCGCGCTTGAGCTCGGCTTCGGGAAATTTGTCTTGCCCAGGCATGGCCACTTCGTGCCGCACCCCTGCTGCCTCGAAACTAAAGGTTTTAAATTGGCCTAGCTCAATGGGACAATCCACCAATTCGTCGTAATTGTCGGCAAAACGTTCCCATGGGCTCGTTCCGCTTCTGTGCAAAGCTGTAGCGATGCTTTTCCAGCTCTTAGGGGGATTAATGCGTACTTCATGACGCCGATTTTCGAGTCCAGGTACAAACATAAACAAGGTAGTACCTATCAAGGCGGCCTGCTCATCGTTTACGTAACTGGTGCGCACGCTGTACTCACGGCAATATACCCGGTAGCGGATATCGAGCAAGGCTTCGCGGGGCTTGATAACCCGCCAGGCATTTTTTTCGATTTTCTGGCCAGGCACCGGCTTACCGTTCACAAAGGCCTCAAAGCTGTCGACATTACGCGAAAATTCGCGAATGAGATACGAACCCGGCGTCCAAACCGGCAAGCGCACAACCACCGTATCGGCCAGGTAGTTTTGCACCTCCATTTTTACCTCCACATAATGCGAAGAAGGCTTGCTAAAGCTGAGTTCATAAGCTATTTTTTCCTGCGCTAGGCTGCCCAAATGGCAAAAAACTGCCAGCGCAAGTGTAATTACACTTAACCGCATACGCTTTGAGGAATTAAATTTAATGCTCCATACCACCCGGACCATGCACATGACCGTGGGCAATTTCAGTGGGTTCAGCATCGCGAACCTCCAGTACCGAACCTTTAAAATGCAAATCGAAACCAGCCAACGGATGGTTAAAATCCATGGTTACCGTTTCGGCTTGTAAACCAATAACTTTGCCGCGATGTTGCTGTCCCTCTTCGTCTTCGAGGTATAAAAACTTGCCAATACTTACATTTTCACTATCGAACTTACCTTCCTGATTTGTGAAAATAGCATTGGGGATTTCCATGATGGCTTCCTGTTCCATAGGGCCGTAAGCGTCCATCATATTTACCGTAAAATCGAAAGCACTGCCACTTTCCAAACCACTCAGGGCCGCTTCAAATTCGGGTGGCAAACCACTATGGCCTACCAAAAAATAAAAAGGATTTTGTGCATTGGCTGTTTCCATCAACCTGGGCGCTACCTGGCTGTTGCTCACATGAAGCTCAAAACTAAGCCCAACCACTTTTTCCGGTGCAATTGTCATAACAAATTTATTAAACGCTAAAGGTAAGCAAAATGCTGCATACCCTCAGGCTAGCCTTGCACTAAATGATTGAAAACAAGGCCGGCCACGGCACAAAGGGCCGGCCTTGTCTCATTCACGTACCAAACGGAAATAAGCACGTTGCCCCTCCTGTTCGTATTGCAACAGATAGGTACCCGCTGCTAAGGCGCGCAAATCGATTTCGAGCATGGGCTCCAAAACCCGAAATTCACGTACCAAACGGCCTTGCAAATCCCTGATCTGAATATGGGCCTCTGCCAATTCCTCTTGACGATTCAGGTAAAACAAACCGGAAGAAGGATTGGGATAAATGCGTATGCCCCAACTTTCGAGGCGCGAAACGGCACTTACAAAATATACATAGTCGGCACTGGGCTCCGACAGGCACTGGGCTTGCTCCAACTGCAATTTCCAGCTTCCACTCAGCAAAGGCCGGATGCTCCGGCCGGTATACGCTTGTTGCCACTGTCCGTTAAAGAACCAGCGATACTGATCGGCCTGCTCACGCGAACGTAAACTATCACTGCCCAAGGCTTCGATAACCGCGTCCGGCGCAGCAAACACTTCCAGCTCAAAACTATCGGTGAGCGTACAGCCATCACGGCTTGTGCTGTAATAGATCGTATGGGTGCCCACACCAGCTTGCATCGGGAAAAACACCCCAAAATTCACCCCGTTTCCTGTATAATTGCCGCCTGGAAGGCTGGCCATGTTCAACAGCACCGAACTGGTGCGGATGCATATCGGATCTACCGGAGCAAAGCTCAAAGCAGGAGGATTGTTTACATCAATGAAGGTAGAATCGGTGTTCGTACAACCGTTAGCGGTAGGAGGTGAGGTATAATAAACGCGCTTTTGACCGGCCGAATTAAAGTAAAGCGTATCGTTACTCACCCCACTGCCCGACCAATTGCCACCGGCTGGTAGGCCACCTGTTAACCGTACAAATCCCCGATCGACACAAACCGGCGGAAAAAGCGAAATGCTGGTTGCCGGTAGCGCGTTCACCTCTACCAAAAGGGTATCGATGGCCACGCAACCTTGGGCATTGGCCAAGCTGTACACCAGGCGATGTGTGCCCAGCCCCGCAGCCCTGGGGTCGAAGCTTCCCTGTTGTACGCCCGGCCCGCTGAAGCTCCCGCCGGCTGGACTCGCCTGCAGCACCAAAGGGGCATCATTCAGGCAAAAACTATTCATGCTCGTTTGAAATAAAGGTTGCGGCACGGCAACCACTTGCAATTGCAAACTATCGGCTAAGCCACAACCCGGAAGCGTATAGCTTATCCAATGCAAGCCGGCACCCGCTACCGCCGGGTTAAACAAGCTGTCGTTGCTCACGCCTGCACCCTGGTACACGCCACCACGCGGCTGACCAAAACGCAGGGCAAAGGTTGAATCGAAACCACAGATTAGCGGCATGCTATCGAGGCTAAGATGGCCATTTCCGCTCACCACCAGTTGCCGGCTGATGGTGTCGCTACCGGCTTGATTAGTAGCTACGAGGGTAATGCTGTACACGCCCACACTGTCGTAGCGAATATTGGTAGGATTGGCCGTGGTATCGGTGGCCGGCACGCCCCCGGGGAATTGCCAAAGCCACTGAACAGGGCTGTTGGCACTCAAATCGGTAAAGCTCACGCTTGCGCCACTGCATATGGTATCGGCCGACTGGGCAAAGTTGGCCTGTGGCCGTATGATGGCCGCCAAACAGCTGTTGGCGGTAACCAAACTGGCGCGTCGTGGGCTGTTCATCAAAACGGTTACCATCCGATCGCGTTGGTTGGCCGTGAACAGGTTCATGCAGGCGTCGTTCGAATAATCCATATAATTTTCGACCTGATCGGGCAAGTCAACCGCAGGAAAGGGCGGAAAATTGATATCGTTGCAGGAATTGCGGGTTGGGCAGCCAAAATTCGATGAGCTGGCGCGGGGGGTATCGTCGCAAAAATCGTCGGCACTGCAATTGCCATCGCCCCAAATGTGCCGCAAGCCCAGGTAATGCCCTACTTCGTGTGTGGCGGTACGGCCCAGATTGTATACATTATTGAAAGGATTGAAAGGCGGACGACCCACCGAGCTATAGAGCACAACGATACCATCGGTATTGGCATTATTTCCACCCGATAAACCAGGCAAACCCGATCCGGTAGGAAACTGTGCATAGCCCAACAGCCCACCGCTCAGGTTGGCTACCCACACATTCATATAGCGTGTAGGATCCCAGATGGTGGCCGGTTTAATCGTATTGTTCATGGTGGTTGAACTCCAACTGCTTGCCTGGGTAAACTGATGTCGGATGATACCGGTAGTGGGGTTGCCTTGCGGATCGCGTTGTGCGAGGCAAAAAGAAATGCCCGTATTGACCGCCACCGACTGAAAAACAGTCGGGGTATTGGTGGTATCGGGATTCAGGCGCAAGAAATCTTCATTCAGTACATCTATTTGCGAAATCACTTGCGCATCGCTGATGTTCCAGGGGTTCGACGGCTGCTGGTAGATGATGTGCACAACCACCGGAATCACCAAATCACCCGATTCTGGCAGCTGATGGCCTTGCAAACGTTCGGCCAACCAGCGCTCAAACTGCTCGTCGGTTTCTTGCAACAAACCCTGCTCGCGCATTTGTTGCTGCATTTCGGTGGTGTAGCATCTAATTACTTCCTGTGCCGCTACAGGAAAGCTCATGGCCAAAGCCAATAAGCCGGAAAAAATAAAGCGCATGCGTTACTGATTAACGATGCAATATAAGCCTTCCGCTGAAAATTCGATCGGTCCCTATTAACTCAACGGTGTATAACCCATCCTGCAAATGATTTAATTGCAAGGAAATGCTCTCGCCCTCGAGAATTTGCTGACGATGAACCACTTGTCCGAGTGCCGAACGAATTTGCAACGCTCGGGCAGTGATGCTGCCTGCATCCCAACGCAACATCAAACTACCCGCCGAAGGATTTGGATACATTTGTATGCCGCCATCGGCCAGGCTTTGTACCCCAACCTGACTCACTTCAACACCTTCTGAAAGCTGCGAAGGGCAGTTCCCTGCCAACTGGCGGACCTGATAGGTGCCGGTTTGGGTAGGGGTGTAACTCATGGCTGTAGCACCGGCGATAAGCTGACCATCGCGATACCACTGGTTGCTATCGGGCGCACTCGACACCAAGTCGCCGCCTTGCAAACTAATGATCGGACGGGCAGGTGTTGCCCCTACCTCCACCTGAATTTGTGCGGTGCTGCTGCAGCCATTCACATCGACCAAATAGGTAATGGTGTGGATACCCGGACCAGCCACTGTAGGGTTAAACACCCCAAAGGCAACGCCCGGTCCGCTGAAGAGCCCGGCGATGGGCTGCCCCACCAGCAAAATGGTACCCTGCCCTGTACAAACAGGTGGTATGCTGTTAATACTGGCCTGAGGTGCATCGGTAACCGTAATGCTGCGCGTGGCAGCACCCACGCAACCATTATCGTTGATGGTGTAGGTGATGAGGTGCGTGCCTACACCGGCCAAAGCCGGATCGAACTGACTGCCCCCCACAATGCCTGGCCCGCTGTAAGTACCTCCGGCAGGCTGGCCTTCTACGAGGGTGTAGGCCGCGTTATCGACACATTGTGGCAATACCAGTCCAAAAACAGGAGCCGGGGTATTGGTCACCATGATTTGTTGTGTGGCCGTAGCTTCGCAACCATTTGGCCCTGTAAAGGTGTAGGTAATGTCGTGGAGTCCTGCACCAGCAAGCGCTGGGTCGAACTGATCAGTACCCACAACCCCATTTCCGGCATAATACCCTCCGGTTGGGGAGCCAGCCGTAAGATTCAGGATACCATCAGTACTGCACATGGCCGCCAGGGGTGCCAAGCTTACCGAAGGAATAGAATCCACCACCACTGCAGCCGGCATGAGCAAAGTATCGTTGCCTATCTGATTTTGTACAATCAATTGCACCGAATAAGTGCCGGGAGTAGCATAGCTCACCACCGGGTTGGCATCGGTGGAGCTGGCTGGGGTGCCTCCTGCAAACGACCATAAGTAGCTATTGGGTAAAAAGTTACTTTGATCAAAAAACTGCAGCTGCCCTCCTGCACAAATACGACTGGCGCTCGAACGGAAATCGGCGATGGGTGCTACATTTGGACTACCCACTACCTGAATATTATCAATATACAGATTGTTGCCATAACCATTCCAGGCTTCAAACTGAACATATACCAGGCTATCGCCCGAATAGGCCGACAAATCCAGGTCAAAACAAGCCAGGTTATTGCCATTACCACACCAACTGCTGCTGAGGGTAGGCGCAAAGTTGGAGGTGCTGTTGGCCAGGGTTGCCAAAGTAGGCCCACCCACCGACAGCACCCGGTTCCAGCTAAGTCCACAATCATTGGAAACCTTAATGATTAATGAATCGCTATTGTTGGCACTGTAAGCTCGGTAGGCATGCTGAAAACTCAGGCGTACCGAATCCATGCCGATAAAGCTGAGGGCCGGACTGGTTAGCCGGTCGCGCTGCCCTACCGCATTGTAGCTGTAAAAATTCATGCGCATAGATTGGTTACCCGGACTGGTTCCCCCTGTAGTAAACAACTCCCAGCTGGTGGCGCTGTCGGGATTTTCGATACTCCAACCGCGAGTAGTGGGTTCACCGCTTTCAAAATCCTCGAAAAATGGCAGTGGTGCTCCTACCCCAATCCTGATAAAGCCAAAACGCGTGAGGCTATCGCTTCCCTGGGCACCTGTTACACGCAAACTCACTTCATACACGCCCGGATTGGCATAAAATACCCGCGGATTTACCGAAGTATCGGTGCTTGGTGTACCACCTGGAAAACTCCATAGGAACTGGCTGGCGCCTCCGCTCAGGTTGGTGAACTGGATGCTATCGGGGCCACAGCTAATTGGCTTATCTGCCACAAAGTTTGCCTGGATTCCTTTAACCAAGCCGCTAGCTACCAGTCCAAAATGTTGCGCATTTCCACCTTGCAAATTGCCTTTATGGCTGATGCGTATGGCATAATCGCCCGGAGGTGCATTTTCGACATACACTTGCTCCACATTATCGCGGATATTATCGCCACGGTTGGCCGCCGCCGAAGGATTGTCGGGATCGAGGATCCAGGGAGCGTACGAAATGCCTGTAGGCAGGTGCACCAAGCGTAAATCCAAGTCATTAACCAGCAATGGTGTGCGATTATTCAGCGAAGCCGGTGGTGGAGTAGATGCAGGGTCGGTCCAGGCAATGCTCACCTTTAGCGTTCCTGCCTGGGGATGAAAGGCATGAACCGTTATTTCATTCCCATTTTCGAGTATATGCTCTTCGAGTAACGACTCTCCGTCAGAATTATCGATCAACTGAACAGCTTTGGCGGTATTCATCATGCCCCAGCCAAACATATAATCAGGACCAGGGTCGGGGCCAGCTTCATCGGCGGTGTGAATGGCCAGCGCTTTGAGGGTAGCGGAGCGCATGAACTGGCCGCGCACTTCCTGGTAATGCTGTTGCAGTAAGATCAGGCTACCGGCTACATTGGGCCCCGACATGCTGGTGCCGCTGATGGAGCTGTATTGGGTGTTGGAGCCCGAATAGCTTGAATACAAGCCCACCCCATTGCCAACGATATCGGGTTTGATGCGGCCATCATCGGTAGGTCCCCAGCTGCTAAAGCTCGACATGCTCACCCCTGCAGCTGATTGCCAGCCATTGGGCAGGTCGTTAACGGCACCCACCGTAAGTATATTTTTGGCCACCGAATAGGTAGGTAGGCAATCGTAAGGGCCTGAACGTGGACGCACATCGGTACTGCTTACCCAGGTACCACTGGCATTACGCACAAAATGCGTAGTGCCGGGATTTGGCCCCTGATTGCGGTTATTGCCGGCCGACTTTACAATAAGATAGAACGGGTTATTTCGGGAAACCACGTCCCAATCGCGGGCCTTGCTGTTGTAAAAGCCAAAATTCCAATCGAGTGTAGGGCTTATGGCCGGGTTGCCATACCAGTACCAGCTGCCATTGCTGTTGTTCCAGCCCGCAATTTGCCCATAGCTGTGATTAGATACCAGCAGCCCATTTTGGGCAGCGGCGTTCATTTCGTTGGTGTCGTTATTCCAATCGTGGGTGGCCAGGTTAGCCTGCCAGGCCATTCCCCGGGCATTAGGTTGTACGCCTGCTGCAATGAGCGTACCCGCCACATGGGTAGCATGGTTACTCAGGGTGGTGGCACCATCAACCTGAATGGCACGGCCAACCAGCTCCTGGTGGGTTAGGCGGGTTGCGCCTCCATCCCATTCGCCTACCGTCATGCCTTGCCCGTTGAGGTTATATCCCAGCAATCCGCCGGTCCAAACCCTTGAGGTAGAAGTGCTGTGGGCGGCCACCACATTATTGGTCATATAATATATCGGCATACCGGTTTCGTCAACACCCATCAATTCTACTTCGCGACCTTCCTGATCGGTAAAACGTAGGGGTAATTTGCGGGCTTTAGCCCATGCGCGTAATTCGGCCTTTTCTTTTTCAAAATCGGCTTGTAATTGCTCTTGCAATTGTAAAAGCGCAGGCATATTCACTTGTGCGAAACCCCAAAACGACAGGCCAATCAACATGGCCGTCAAAACCAACAACTTCTTCATATGATTTGTAAACGTATTTTCACTCTTAATTGTTCGGTGCAGTAAACTCAGGCTCAGGCATTTCGAAGAGGAACTGCCAGGTAAGCATTTTTTTATTGCCGCTACATTGCACTTGTCCATTCCCTTTTACGCGCCAACGGCCATCGGGAAGATGGCTTAATTTCATTTCATTCAGTTGAGGATTTTGCCCTACACAAGCGGGCTGCATACCCCCCGGCATATATACGAGCCGAAAGAGCTCGCCGGATTTGGTGCCCTTGCTAATTTCGGCCTGCGGCAAATCGTTTATCTGAATCATGCTACCGCTTTCGGATACCAAAACCAGGTTTAGGCGGCCATTGCGTATTTCAGCGGCGGTTGATTTGATTTCGAATACCGGACCCGGCACTTTGTCGGACATCATGTGTACGTAAGGCTCTAAATTTTCAGGGGCTGCTTGAGCTGCTTCCAAGGCTTGCTTGCGACTACAGGAAAATGCACTCCAAACCAAGAGACTTAACAGGCCTATACGGCCATACTTTCGACACATACAACAGTTTCAGATTCTAAAAATAGACCTAAAGCGACAAATTGCCAAAAAAATGTCAGCCAGCAGCTACTTTTGTGTCATGGCAGAAATCGGAACCGACATAGCCAAAGCGGTAGCCTACTTGTGTTCGGGCGGCTTGGTGGCCATTCCTACGGAAACCGTGTATGGATTGGCGGCCAATGCGCTCGACCCCGTGGCGGTGGCTGGTATTTTCGAAGCCAAACAACGTCCTTCCTTCGACCCGCTGATTGTGCACCTGCCCGATTTTTCGGTAGCCGAATTGTATTGTGACCGTATTCCTGAAGCTGCAGGCCGGTTAGCCAATCGCTTTTGTCCCGGGCCACTAACCTTCATTTTGCCGAAAAAAGCCATTATCCCCGATATTGTTACAGCCGGGCATCCCACGGTAGGCATCCGCATACCTCGCCATCCGCTTAGTTTGGGCTTGCTTGATTTGCTCGACTTTCCCCTGGCTGCTCCGAGCGCCAATCCTTTTGGCTACGTAAGCCCCACCACGGCTTGGCATGTTGCCGAACAATTGGGCGAAAAAATCGGCTACATCCTCGATGGGGGGCCTTGCGAAGTTGGGCTCGAAAGTACCATCATTGATTTTAGCACCAAGCAGCCGAAGGTGTTGCGCTTGGGAGGCTTATCGCTCGAAAGTCTGGAAGAAGCTTTGGGGCAAAGCCTCGAAGTTCAGGGCAGTAGCTCGAACCCCAAAGCCCCGGGCATGTTGCTCAAACATTATGCACCCGCAAAAAAAATGGTGTGGGAAGCTAGTCCGCTCGACGCCAGCGACATTGATCCGACACAGATTGCACGCATACGCTTCAATACGTTTTGGCCCGGTGAAGACCCCCAACACCAGTTTTTGCTGTCGGCCAAAGGCGATTTGGCTGAAGCTGCCGGGCGTTTATTTGGCTTATTACGTGAACTCGACAAAAGTGATTATGCCCTCATACGGGTAGAACGCATGCCCGAACACGGGCTTGGCCGCGCCATCAACGACCGTTTGCAGCGAGCGGTTAGCATATAACCGGCAAAGTATCGGTCTGCACCAAGCCCTGCCTTACCAGAAAAAAACGAGGCCAACAAACACCCAAATGCGCGTTCTTAAATAGCCGCCCAGCAGATGTAGGCATTCAAAAACATTAAAAACAGGGCTGGCAACGAAATCCATAAGCTGTCTCTGCGCTGCACCCGCACCACCAAAGCCGCAAACATCAACAAGGCCAAACCCATAGACGAAAAAATAAGCAAAGGATTGAAGATCAGTCCCACCAAAAGCCCCGCCGCCCCCGCAAACTCCAAAATAATGGTCATCAAGCCGAGCTTTTCTAAGCCAAACCGTTTAAATTCCTCCTTCATATGCGGCGTTACGAAGTAAGAAATACCATAGATAAAGAATGCTCCGCTTGACAGGAACGCCAAAAAAGTGTTGATGGTCATGTTGAAGTTGCTAAAGTGCTGTTCCTACTAAGAACAAACATAGAAGCAAAAGGATGAGCGAAGGCAAACGTTGTTGAAAAGGATTTTTGGCCTTGAAGTGAAAATATTGCGCCGACACCATAAAAAAGCCCATGAGCGCTGCGGGAATCATAATAAATTCAGGGTACCAAATGCCCACTAAAAGCAAAGTTGCCAAAGCGGTTTTAGCGGCGCCGACAAAGCTCCGCACCGTAACACTCAATCCAAACTGGTTAAACTCCTTTTCTACGTTATGGAATCTAAAAATCCATACATAAGCAACTGATATGGCGATGGCCATTTGTACTAAGGTGTTGTAATTTTCCATGGGTATAGTTTAGTTTCTTGTAAGTTAGTAAGTAAATTCGGCTTTGAAGCATTTCACCTGCTACAAGCGCCCATTAGTTCCTACTGGCCAAGTAAATCTGTGCTTGAGATGGCAAAAAGAACGGTCTGAGTCCACCTTTTTGAAGCGAGGATACCGCAAATTTCTTAGTTACAACGAGGGAATGAGCTGGTGGTTGAATGGTGGTTATTTAAATGCTTCGAACCATTTACTGTGAACGAAAAGGACTTAGCGTTATTCCGTTCAACCGAATGCCATTTAGCAGTCAATTTAGGTTTAATTTGACCGAAAAAACAAACCAAAATGACCGATAAGAACAATAACGGTCATGCATTGGTGTTATTTATCATTAAATGCTTACATTTGACCGAAAAAACACATCAATTTGACCGATAAATGATTAACAAGATGAACAGCGCGGAAAAGATGATACTGACCTATTTGAAAGATAATCCCAAAATCTCAGCGCCTGAAATACATGCAGGACTGGTGAACTTGGACCCAAATTTCTCCATGTCGCTCAGTACGGTGAAAAGACGACTTGGTGGTGAATTCGTAAAAATGAATCTTGTTACGAGTTCTGGTAAAGGAAAAGGATTAAAATACTCCTTAACGCCTGAATACCTGTTTATCTATCCAATTGATATGGATGAATATTTCAGCTCTGAAAACAGGAAAATCAAAAACCGTTTCAATTTTGATTTCATGGAATCAATAGCAGGGGTTCGATTATTTACGGATACCGAAATGGAAGTATTACAAAGTTTGCAAAAACAATATGAAGAAAATATTAGTAAACTATCACCGGCCGTATATCAAATGGAGCTGGAGCGATTATCTGTCGATTTAACATGGAAATCTTCTCAAATTGAAGGTAACACCTATAGTTTGCTAGATACGGAAAGACTTTTGAAGGAACAACAAACGGCAAAAGGCAAAACGGTCGAAGAAGCAATCATGCTCTTGAACCATAAAAAAGCTATTGATTTTTTATTGCAAAATCCCGGGTTTTTTGAAGCGCTGAAAATTCGAGACATTGAGGATATACATAGCATGCTCGTTGAGAAACTTGATGTGCAACGAAATTTGCGTAAGGAATTAGTGCGCATCGGTGGAACGGATTACATACCATTAGATAATGAGCATCAAATAAGAGATTCCTTACAGGATGCTTGCAGCCTAATCAACAGTAAAAAAAATGTGTTTGAAAAGGCATTGCTGGTGCTGGTCTTGCTAAGCTATATTCAAGCCTTTATGGATGGAAACAAAAGGGTTGCCAGAATTGTAGCAAATGGCATTTTAATTACGCATCATTATTGCCCAATTTCATTCAGAACCGTCGAAGCTGCTGATTATAAAAAGGCAATGCTGATATTCTATGAGCAAAATAACCTAAGTGCATTTAAGCGAATTTTTATTGAACAATTCAAATTCGCAGTTGGTGAATATTTTAGAGTGAGCGTCGAAAAAAAATAAAAACAGCTATCGTTTAGTTCGTTTCAGACACCCTTTTGGGGGTTTTACTAAGCAAAGCTCAGACCATTGCGCGCTCTTCCTTTTTAGAAGTACTAAATTATTGACCTAGCTCCCAGTTTTTGACCTTCATCTCTACTTCCTTTGCTTACGGGGATTAGCGAAAGTGGTATAACAAAAAAAGTCGTCATTGCTGACGACTTTTCTCTTTGTAGCGAGGACGAGAATTGAACTCGTGACCTCAGGGTTATGAATCCTGCGCTCTAACCAACTGAGCTACCTCGCCGTTTCGGGATGCAAATATAGCAGGATAAGAATGAAAAGCGGAAAGCTTTTCTGTGTACTTCTTAAAAAATCTTTCCGGGAAGCCGTAGCATCAAAACTGCGGCCGAAGAAAAAAGGCAGCGAGACTTAACACTGGAATCACAAATAAGCATTACATTAGGTGCACATTAAGGCTAATCCATGAAAATCAAGCTTTTTACCGCTATCATTTGTCTGTTAACAGCAAGTGCATCACATGCACAGTCTTCTTTTGGGGTACCTAAGATTGAAAAAAGTTGGAGCTTCAGCGCTTCAATAGGGCAGGCTACAAATAGCGAGGGGCCAACCACCACCGCCTTCCTGCGAGCTCATCCAGTTAGCGGGAATTACTACAAAACCCGGCAAATCCATGCGAAAAGGCAATCATCTTTAAATATAGGCCGCCATTACGCCATCAACGATTGGCTTAGCATTAACTGGCATGCAGCATTGAGCGATTGGGAAGCAGAGGTGCGTACCCAAGACATTTACGTAAACAACGATGCTGAAGGTGCGTCTTCGGTTCGTCCAGGCCTGCTGATGGGCACCATTACCGGAACTACCATCAGTGGCCTAAGCTTTTCACCCGGGCTCAGCACCCGTGTTCCGGTCGGAAGTTTATTATGGATTGTTGGGGGTGCGCAAAGCGGCCCTCTTTTTCACCGAGGAAGCATTTTTAGCCTTGGAAATAAAAAACATACCGCAGCGCTTGATATTGCCGGCAATCGCTGGCAAAGCATCGTTGAATCGGGCATCGAGCTTCAGCCTTTCCGAAAATCCTCAAGTTTGAATTTCTTTTGCATGTACCAATTCGTGTATTTGAGCAAAGGAAGTGGGCAAAGCGAATGGACTCATTTTCAGCAATTCAGCCAGGTAAATTTCGGGGTGCGCATTGCCTCGATGCGCTAAAAAGCGTCTAAAATTTTCGTTTATTTTTTACGACTTGCTCTGGGGAACCGCATTTTATAGCCAACCTGCACAATCCCTTGTTTGATTTGGTCGAGCTTTTTCTGCACCAACCGCCGGCGTAGAGGCGCCAGCTTTTCGGTAAACAGCTTGCCCTCGATATGATCGTATTCGTGTTGAATGATGCGCGACGGCATATCATCGAATTCGGCAATGTGCTCCTGGAAGTTTTCGTCGAAATAGCGGATGCGAATCCCTTCGGGCCTGAACACGTCCCCACGCACTTCGGGTATGCTTAAGCAGCCTTCATTAAAGGCCCACTCATCTCCGATAAACTCCAAAATTTCGGCATTGATAAAGACCCGCTTTTCTTCTTTAAACTGCTCTTCGTCGTATGCCGAGGCATCAATCACAAACAAACGGATGGACAAACCAATTTGGGGTGCAGCCAAGCCAACCCCATTGGCTTCGTACATGGTTTCAAACATATTGGCAATCAGCTCCTTTAGTTGCGGGTAATCGGCACTGATATTGGTGGCCTTGGTAGTGAGTACAGGATCGCCGTAAGCTACGATGGGTAAAATCATGATTGTTGTTCGAGATAAGTTTGCAAGATGAGTACAGCGCTGATCTGGTCAACGAGTTCCTTATCCTGTCGTTGTTTTTTCTTTAATGTACTTTGCGAAATGGCTTGTAAGGCAATGCGCGAGGTAAATCGCTCATCCACCCGATGCACCGCGATTTCCGGAAAAGTACGACGCAAATGTACGGCAAACTCATCAATCTGTCTTGCCGTTTCCGAAGGCAGGTTACGCACCGTGCGGGGTTCGCCCAGCACAAAGGCTTCAATACCTTCTTTTTGGTGATAAGCTTTGAGGTAGGCGATGAGGTCTTTGCTGTGTACCGTGGTTAGGGCCGTGGCAAACATCTTCATGGGGTCGGTTACTGCCAGGCCAACCCGCTTACTGCCATAATCAATTGCCAGCAAGCGCCCCATCTCAATTACTTTCCCCCAACAGGCGAATCACCGCCCCATT
Organism: Bacteroidia bacterium; assembly: GCA_046291695.1. Classification (GTDB taxonomy): domain Bacteria; phylum Bacteroidota; class Bacteroidia; order UBA7662; family UBA7662; genus PNNG01. The sequence goes on along the minus strand of JBKBSO010000010.1, from coordinate 94,780 downwards.
GCTAAGTTCGCTCAACCGAATTTGACAGCTCAACCGGCTGTTGGTTTCGGCATTCAGCAGGGTATCGAGCATATCGAGCTCATCGTCGGAAGGCGGATTGGCTTCACCCTCGAGCAGCGCTATGTGGCATGTAGCGCACAAAGCCATCCCGCCGCAAGTAGCCAAAATCGGATAATCGCTGCCCTTAAGCGCTTCCATCAAACTCAGGCCCATATCGGTGGGCAACAGATGTGCCTGCCGTTCGCCGGATTCGTTTTCTATATAGATGGTAATGTCATTCATCAGAAGGTGGGAATACCGTTTACGGTGGTGTATTTAAAGCTCAATTTCTGATTGGGATACACCAATTTAAAGGCGCTCTGGGCCATGAGGGCCGCTTCGTGAAACCCGCACAAAATAAGCTTGAGCTTGCCCGGATATGTATTGATGTCGCCAATGGCATAGATGCCCGGTACATTGGTGCTGTAATCGTGTACATTGACCTCGATGGCGTTCTTGTCGAGATTTAATCCCCAATTTTCGATGGGGCCCAGCTTTGGACTTAGACCGAATAAAGGAATCAGGTAGTCGGCCTCAAGCACATTGGTTTGACCGGCCTTATCGGTTACATGCACACTTTGGAGGCTGCCGTTGCCATGTACGGCAGTAAGTTGCGAGCTCAACAGCAGTCGGATTTTGCCTTCTGCTGCCAGTTTGGCTACCTTTTCGGCCGAATCCACCGCCCCTCTGAAACTTTCGTTCCGGTGTACCAAGGTAAGTTCAGCAGCCAGGTTGGCCAAAAAGATGGTCCAATCGAGGGCCGAATCGCCCCCACCCGCCAGCACTACTTTTTTGTTACGGAATTTTTCGGGATCGAGGATCATGTAAGCCACACCTTTTTGCTCGAATTGGTCGATACCCGGCAATTCGGGCTTACGGGGTTCAAAACAACCCAATCCCGCCGCAATCACCACGGCTTTACAACTGATTTCGGTACCCAGGTTGGTGCGCACCACAAAACTATTGTCGGCCTGCCGATCGAGGGCCTCTACCCTTTCGCCCAGGGTAAAGCCCGGCTTAAAAGGAGCGATCTGATCCATGAGGTTATCTACCAGCTCACCGGCCAATATGCTGGGGTAGCCCGGAATATCATAAATGGGTTTCTTCGGATAAATTTCCGACAACTGACCGCCCACTTGCGGCAGTGCATCTACCAAGTGGCAACGCATCTTCAGCAATCCTGCTTCAAATACAGAAAACAAGCCAACCGGACCAGCACCTATGATGCAAATATCTGTTTGAATCATCCTTAATTTTCAAGCCGCAAAGTTAACAAAAAAGACGTTTTTATCTGATATCATTCTGTCCGAATTGCTTGCTGTCTGTAACTCAAAGTGGGAGCTAATTGTTCAAAAGTTAAATAGCGTTTTCGCCACCCAAACCTGGCGTTTACCAGCCAGTACTCCCCACGAGCGCCAGCGAGCGTTCCCCAGCGAGCGCCAGCGAGCGTTCCCCAGCGAGCACAGCGAGCGTTCCCCAGCGAGCGCCAGCGAGCGAAGCGAGTACTCCCCAGCGAGCAACAGCGAGCGTTCCCCAGCGAGCGTCAGCGAGTACTCCCGTTATTTTCTCGGCACATTTGGCTAGGTAATCGGCTTTTTTGATAATTTAGCCATCAAATCAACCCTCCATGAAAAAAATCACTCGTTTAAGTCTGCTTGGTCTCCTTTTGCTTTTCCTTAACAGCTGCGGTTACAACTCCATGGTGAGTAAAGATGAAGCCGTAAGTTCGCAGTGGGCCAATGTTGAAACAGCCTATCAGCGTCGTGCCGACCTCATCCCCAACCTGGTAAGCACCGTAAAAGGCTATGCCGATTTTGAGCAGGAAACCCTCACTCAGGTGGTAGAAGCCCGGAGCAAGGCCACCAGTATGAATGTAGATGCCTCTAAACTCGACGAAGCCAGCATCCAGCAATTCCAAGCCAATCAACAGCAGCTCAGTGGCGCTCTTTCGCGTTTATTGGTGGTGGTTGAAAAGTACCCCGACCTGAAAGCAAACCAAAACTTCCTGGAGCTACAGTCGCAGCTCGAAGGCACTGAAAATCGCATCAGCGTAGAGCGTCGACGCTTTAATGAAATGGTGCAAGACTACAACAGCTACATCCGTAAATTTCCGAATAACCTCATTGCAGGCATGTTCAATTTTGAGAAAAAAGGCTATTTCCAGGCAGAAGCCGGGACGGAAAATGCCCCAAAAGTTGCGTTTTGAGCGAATCGGCCAATAAACTAATCGATAAAGCCGGGCAAGCCGCCATCGTTCAAGCCATCCAGCAGGCCGAAAAAGTCAGCTCAGGCGAAATACGAGTGCATCTCGAGGATTACAGCCGTGGAAAAGCCCTGGAGCGCGCTGCTTATTTATTCAACAAAATGGGCATGCGGGCTACCATTGCCCGCAATGGGGTACTGCTGTATGTAGCGGTGAAAGACCATGTATTGGCTATTTATGGCGACGAAGGCATTGATGCTGCGGTAGGTCAGAACTTTTGGGAAGCCGAAATTGCCCTGATGACCGAACATTTTAAGCGTGGCGATTATGCCGGCGGACTGGTAGCCGCTATTTGTCAGGTAGGCGAAAAACTAGTAGAACATTTTCCAAATCAGGGCGATAACGACCAAAACGAACTATCCGATGAAATTTCTTTTGGCTAAAATCACCCTTTTGCTGTTGGCCATAGGTTTGCAGGCCAGCAATATTCCGGCGCCCATGCAGCCGGCGCGCCTGGTAAACGACTTTGCCGGCATCCTCAACCGGATAGAGCTCAATAAGCTGGAAGCCATGTTGGTGGCTTACAACGACAGCACCTCTACCCAAATCAGCATAGCCATCGTGCCTGCGCTGGAAGGTGAGGAGATTGCCGATTACGCCAACCGGATGTATGAGCAGTGGGGCATTGGGCAGAAAGGCAAGAACAACGGTTTGTTAATGGTGCTGGCCATGGCCGAACGCGAGGTACGCATAGAAGTAGGCTATGGGCTCGAAGAACGGGTTACCGATGCCCAATCGAAGCGCATCATCGAACAGCTCATGCTGCCCAAATTCAGGCAAGGTGATTATGCCGGTGGGCTCCATGATGCCAGCCGCAGACTGATTCAACTTTTGGAAGGAAGCTGGCAGGCCGATGCTAAAAACGGTCAAAAAGGAGTAGGCAATGGCTTGGTGCTATTTATCCTGTTCATCATTCTCATCATCATCATCATCAGTTCGCGTAATGGGGGTGGGCATGACTTTACCGGCAAGGGCCGCACCAGTTACCAGCCTCCCTTCTTTTTTCCTATGGGCGGTGGTCGTTCGTCGGGATTTGGGGGTGGTTTTGGCGGTGGCATGGGCGGCTTTGGGGGATTTGGCGGCGGGCTTTCAGGAGGTGGAGGCGCCAGTGGTCGCTGGTAATTTTTTACACATCGTCAAAAGTTTTACGAATTCCTTAATTTAGCCCATGCGCTCGTAGCTGTGGGCAATAAAAAATTGAATATGAAAAAGCTGATTATAGCCGTATTGTTAATTTGTGTAGCCGGCCATTCGCAGGCCCAATCGCTGGGTTCGCAAGTTGGTGAAGCCACCAAAGAAAAACTCAATGGTCGTCAGAGCCGCATCCTATCGGCCGACAGGTCGAACATCATCGTACTTCACCAAAAAAAGGCCGACAGCTATGAATTGCATGCCTTTGATGCCGACCTCAAGCTCGAAGCCAGCTATCCCCTCAAAATGCCGGGGGTTACCAAAAAGAAGCATGATTTGGTAGATGTACTGGGCATCGAAGATAAACTGGTGATGATTACTTCCTTTTACGATGAATCAGAACAAGTGCGCACCATATACGCTTGGAAGCTTGAAGCTGAAGGCACTTTTGATAGCGAATTTGTGATTGTAGATGAAATTAAGGGCACCGAAGGCATCGATCCGCGGAGTGTAATTCCCCGTTTGGGGAAGAGTGAAGACGCCAAGCTGTTCTATTATTTCAGAAATGAAACCGTGGCCAAAGGCGAAGCTCCTCGCCTGGTGTACAAGCTTTTTGACAGCAAACTGGCCATTGCCACCGATCGGGTGATTGCTACTCCTTTTAAGGTAAAAACCGCCGATATCGGCGACATCATTGCCGACGGTAGCGATCATGTGTACATGACCGCCAAGGTACAAGATGTGAACATGTCGAAGCGCCCGGCCCGTGTAGAACTGCCTTATTACTGGACCATTCTGAATTACGACATCAAAGAAAGCAAGCTGCGCGAATACCCGGTAAATCTGGGAGAAGGCACCTTTGTGCATGAGCTCACCATTAACCTGTTTAAATCTGACGACAAATTGCATGCAGCAGGTTTTTACGGGGCAAGCCAGCGTTCGGGCCTCAACGGCAGCTTCATTACCACTACCGATGTAATCACGCATCAGGTATTGCGTAAAACGGTAGAACCCTTGGATAAGGCATTTACGGAAATACACAAGGCCACGCAGCGAAAATTTGTCGATACCAATATCCCCCGTAAAGTAATTCGCGGCGTGATGGATGTGAAGCCTAAAATTTTGGTGAGCAGCAATGGCAATGTGTACCTGATTGGTGAGATTTATCGGGTAAATAAGGAAGTGCCTAAAGGCCAGCAGCCATCTAGTTGGCCCGATGAAAAGAGTACCATTACCCATTACATACAGGGCATGATGGTGGTGAATTTTAACGCAAGGGGGTCAGTAGAATGGCAAACCAGTATGGCCATCAACCAGGCACCTGTAAACGAAGAAGGTGCAAGCATCAGCTTTATCACCGGCATGGTACGCGATAAAGTAGCCTTTATTTACAACGACCATCCGGCCAATGCCAACATCAGCGATCCGAACAAAAAGGAAAGCATGATTAAGCCCGATACCAAAAACAGCTCCACCTTTATTGCTTATGTAGATAAATATGGCAAGTTAGATGCTGATGTGCTGTGGTACAATAAAGAAGATGAAGGCATCATTTTGCCTTATTCCGCATTCCAACTAAACCGCACCCAGGTATTGGCCCTGGCCCACAGTCCTAAAGGAACCTACCGTTTGGTTAAATTAACTTTTTACTAATTTTTACAAAAACACAAAACCATAAAGCTTATTTTTGCGTACATATTTGCGCGAGCATCACAAGCTATTGAATTAAATTTGAAAACGTGATGGCGGAAAAATACCAGATATGCGTAAAAAAGGGATCTTGTTTGTGTGGCTCAAGTACATGCTGAGTCGATTTGGAAATTCGGCAGATGCCAAAATTTCGGTGCAACAAGCCATCGCAGGCAACAAGCTTGAAATGGTGAAAGGGCTTGAAAAATTAAGCCCTGAAGAGCTCAAAGCCCTGGTTATGGACATTCGCGGAGCAGCCCGCGACTATTATTTTAAGGGCACGGTTCCGCATTATTATAAGCCTGTTTTGGATAAATACTACCGATCAGTACTTTACCACATTTTGCATCAGCGCAATTACGATTAAGTATCAAAATCCGATTCGGAGCCAACACCAATACTAAACAGCCCTGCTGTTGAGGGCGTTTCGGCTATGGTTTATTTACGTTTGAAATCGCCGCGTTTGATGGCTTTCACAAATTCCGACCAGGCAAGCGGATTGAGCAAGGTGCTGGGTATGGGGATGGCATTTGGCCCACCCATTTGGTGAAAATTTTGTTGCCCACCGGCATAATAAGTTTGGGCAATGGTTTTTTGCATATAGAGTCGCTGGTTTTCGGAGGCATCCATGGTCATGGCCGACGCCAATTGTGCCAGGAGTTCGGCTTCCAAATTTTTAGCGGCCCGGCTATAGGCATCATCTTTCAGCTCAAGCGCCAAAAACTCGGCCCTGAACGCCTCTTTACTTGGCCAGGGCCAGATGACCGCCATGGGCAATTGAATGGTATCGCGGGTAAGCGGCATGAGTACCGAAAAAATATCGTCTTCTACCACCTCATCGTCTACCACCATGGCCGAAGGCTTATAACCCACCGCACTAAACACTACGGTATCGCCATAAAGGGCAACAAAAGAAAAGAAGCCGCGATTATCGCTGATGGTGCCTTTAAAACGGTTTTTAACCAAAATAGTTACAAAGGGCACGATATCGAGGCTGTCGTCGCTCACCGTTAAACCCGAGAGTTGCACGGGCTTACGGTCGGATATGTTCACGTTATTTTGCGCTGAAGCCCAACAACTCAGGGCCAGCAAACCTATGGTGATAAAGTATTTCACTCCTTCAAAGATAAGTACACAACAACAATCTTGTCTACAGAACGAATAAAACTAAACCACCGTTTAATACAAATTTTGAAATATTGACATAAGATGTCACATCCAATTGTTCAATTTGTGCAAAAGAATGCGGGAAACGCGTTAACCAAGAGGGCAAATATGTCCGTAAATTAGAAGCCTGAAACGACAGTTAATAAATCAGATATGAGTACACAGAATGAGAAGATGAAGGCCCTGCAGCTCACGCTCGACAAGCTGGAGAAATCCTATGGCAAAGGCGTGGTGATGAAGATGGGTGATGCCCGTGTGGTAAATGTGGATGTTATTCCTACCGGTTCGCTGGGTTTAGACATTGCCTTGGGTATAGGTGGCTTTCCGCGGGGCCGGGTGGTAGAAATTTACGGTCCTGAATCATCGGGAAAAACCACCATTGCATTGCATGCCATAGCCGAAGCCCAGAAAAAGGGGGGCATAGCGGCTTTTGTAGATGCTGAACATGCTTTTGATAAGGCTTATGCCGAAAACCTGGGCATTGATACTGAAAATCTGCTGATCTCTCAACCCGATAATGGTGAACAAGCCCTTGAGATTGCCGACAACCTGATTCGTTCCGGTGCCATCGACATCCTGGTGATTGACTCTGTAGCGGCCTTGGTGCCGAAGGCCGAAATTGAAGGCGAGATGGGCGACTCCTCCATGGGCTTACAAGCCCGTCTGATGTCGCAAGCCTTGCGTAAACTTACCGGCAGCATCAACAAAACCGGTTGTGTTTGTATTTTCATTAACCAATTGCGTGAGAAAATTGGGGTGATGTTCGGCAATCCCGAAACCACCACCGGTGGTAATGCCCTTAAATTTTATGCATCTATCCGCCTCGACATTCGTCGTATTGGCCAAATCAAAGATGGTTTGGACGTTACCGGAAACCGGGTACGCATGAAAGTAGTAAAAAACAAGGTGGCACCACCTTTCCGCCAGTGTGAATTCGACATTGTATATGGCGAAGGTGTATCGAAAGTAGGTGAAATTGTAGACCTCGGCAGCGAGTTGAACATCGTTAAAAAAAGCGGCTCTTGGTACAGCTATGGCGAAACCAAACTGGGACAAGGACGCGATGCCGTAAAACAACTTCTTAGCGACAATCCAGATTTGGCCGATGAAATTGAAATCAAAATCAAAGATCATTTTAAAGCAAAACTGGCAGCCAACGCTGCCCCTGCTGAACAAGAAGCATGAGTGCACAAGCACATAGTTTTGAAACCGGCCTTGTACTGTCGGGCGGTGCTGCCAAGGGTTACGCCCATTTGGGAGCATTGGCTGCCTTATACGAGGCCGGTTATCGTTTCAACATCATCTCGGGAACCAGTGTAGGCGCCATCATTGGCGCCTTGTTGGCCGATGGCCATACACCCGCCGAAATCAAAAACATTTTCGACGAAGAAAAAAACTTCAATCTCGTTAAATTTAAGTGGAGTAGCCCAGGCTTGCTCAGTTCGGCTGGCTTAAAAAAAGCCTTAAAAAAACACCTTCGGGCCCAAAGCTTTGAAGAACTTAACCTCCCACTCTGGGTAGCCGCTACCGATTTTAGCATGGGCAAAGTGCGCTACATCAATAAAGGAGAGTTGATATTACCTATACTCGCCTCCTGCGCCATTCCCATGCTATTTGAACCCATCCGCTACGATAAGCGCCTGTTTGTAGACGGCGGCCTTACCGACAACCTGCCAGCAAGTCCTATACACGGACAATGCAACCAACTGGTGGGCATTAACGTAAATCCGGTGGGACAAATTGAAAAAATTGAAGGCTGGATGCAAAGCATGGAACGCATCCTGAACATTGCCATTCACAACAACGTGGCCAAAAGCATTCCCATGTGCGATTTGTACATCGAGCCTGCCCTGATGGAATCTTACCATCTTTTTTCGCTCGACAAAGGGGAGGAAATGTACGAAATAGGCTATGCTGCGACCAAACAAGCCTTGGCCAACAAATCCAACGTCTTTAATTAATTCGGCAGTTGACGTTATCCGGCTCGCATCCCATGTGAAAGATGTTTCTTTTCTTGATTGCGGTGAAAAGCCTGCTAATTAAAAAACCGCCTCTGACTTACGTCAAAGGCGGTTTTTTTTCGATTACAGCCGAAGCTTAGCAATGCGCATCAAAGGCATCCACCAGGTTGGCGGCAATCATATCGGCCGAGCGGCCTTCGATGTGATGACGCTCGAGCATGTGCACCAACTGACCATCTTTGAACAGCGCAATGCTGGGCGACGAGGGTGGATAAGGCAACATATAATTGCGGGCAACGGTTACTGCTTCCACTTCCATGCCGGCAAACACCGTGGTTAATTGTTGGGGATGCTTCGCATGTTGAATGGCACGTTTTACCGCCGGACGCGCGTTAGCCGCCGCACAACCACAAACCGAATTCACCACCAACAAAGTGGTTCCTTCTTTTTTTATTGCCACTTCTACTTCTTCAGGAGTTTTAAGCTCAGTAAAACCCACCTCTGTTAAATCTTTGCGCATGGGCGCTACCATAAATTCAGGATATGCCATTGTATTTGTTTTTTAGTTTAAATTTTCGGCGATGGCCGAAAAACCGCACAAAGTTAAGGCATTTTGGCAGGCAAAAGTTCAATCATCCAAAAGCTATTTGCGAATGAAACTAATTTCTTCGCCGTTGTTCCCACTCATATTCAGGAACTCTTCATTGAACTGGTAGCGGTTAACATTTTTAAGAACTTCCAGGACCATGCCGGCAAACTCGCTGTCGCAACAAGCTTCGGTGCAGCCGATATCGTTAAACAGAACCACATTATTGGGCTTAAATTCAACCTTGCCGCCGCATGTATTTACCGTAAGCTGTAGGTTGAAATTCCGACGCCCTTCGAAACTCATTGTGTAAATATTGCTGGTAGTACGCAAGCTGTCGCTGCTGTTCAGGCGCACATTTACCGGAATCCAGTCATTGGAGGTCACCTCTTTGCGGTCGGGGTTGCAAGCATACAGTACAATAACCGCCCAAAGCAGGCCCAAATATTGAAGGTGTTTCATAAGTCAGATTTTGAAGTGAATGTAGGCAAAAAGGATGAATTCTCCTTCTCTTACTGGGCCTTAATAAGTTTAAGCTGAGCAACTGAAGATTGATGTTTGAGTACATACACACCGGCAGGCAAATCGCTGGCATGGAGGAGTAAATAGGGCATCTGGTACTGGTAAGTGCGCAGCAATCGACCAGTGACATCGTACAATCCAAAGCTTTGGCCTTCGAAATGGGCCGGAAGTTCAAGCCTGCTCTCTTGATTGAGCGGATTGGGGTAAACGCTTTGACTGTGAAGTACATTTTTCGCCAAGCCCAACTGGCTCCCTGCTGCACTCAACCGCACAATGCGGTGGGTAAAAGGTTGGGTATTCGACCAACTAGGCCCGTTGGTAGCCAAATACAATCGTCCCCAGGGGTCGGTGCATAAAGCCCTCAAGCGGCCAAACAGACCGTAGAGGTAGGTATTTTCGCTCAGCACACTATCTCCACTCGCATTCAATTGCATCACGTACAGCCGTTCGTTTTTCAAGGTTGTAAGGATAATGCTGTTTTCGAATACAGGTAAATGACCAGATCCATACCAGATCATGCCGGCAGGGGCAATGGTGGGCGTCCATGCCCGGATGGGTTCTACCACCTGGTTGGCCTGGCAATAGGCCACTTCAGCCGGCGTGTTGCAGTAGCCATTTACCGTAGGCCAACCGTAATGGCGTCCGGGGAGGATGATGTTCAACTCATCGTCGGTGGCGGGGCCATGTTCCGACAGGTAAATCTTGCCATTCGGATGCAGGAACATGCCTTGGGCGTTTCGATGACCATAGCTGTACACATAATTTCCCGGAAACGGATTATCGGCAGGAATGCTGCCATCAGGCCATAGGCGGAGCACCTTGCCCAGCAGCGAGCTGGTATCTGGGGGAGCGTTGAGGTTTTGGGCATCACCGGTGGTCATCAACAAACTGCCATCGGGTAAAAACTGTAAACGCGACCCATTGTGGGTAGAAGCGGCCGGTATGCCGTCAAGCAAAATTAAAGCCTGCTGCAACTGGCCCGCACCACTGTTGTAGGTGTAACGCACCAACCGCTCGCGAATCTGATTGCCTTGTAAATAGGTGTACACCAGGTAGAGGTAGGCCGAGTCGGGGAAGTTTGGGTGCAAGGTCATGCCCAATAAACCCGACTCCCCCACCGCATGGCAGTCGTTAAGCACCAGTAACACCTCTTGCTGTCCGTTTTCAGGATTTACGCGACTTACCCGGCCGTAACGCTCGGTCATCCAGAGGTGGTTGTCGGGGCCCCATACAATTTCCCAGGGAATGTCGATGCCACCAATAACCGTATGCGTATCTACTGCTGTATTCCCCAACTGAATGGGGGTTTGGGCCTGTGCGCCCCACGACAGCAGGACGAGAAACAAGCCAAGCATTGCATTTTTCATGCAGCAATTTAATCAACAAATGCAAATTCTTCGGCTAAAACTGCATAACCTTGCTTGTTTTAAGTCGCATGGCTTGCGACAGCCAGGCGGGACCGCCCTTGGATGTAAGCATCAAATGAAGCGCTTCGAACGCTGTTCTCTGTGCCCTTCATTAGATGCCGACAGCATCGTCGGTACAGCTGGAAATGCGAAGCATGCACCGCAAAAGGCTCCGATACCTCAGCCTTAGGTGCAGTCATTCATAGTACTGATAAGAAAAGTCAGTTCAAGGGCATACTGTTGATGGTCTCATCTAGGGTCAATCAACCGCCATAAATGTCTCTGCGACTCAGCACCGTAACGCAAGACAATGCTTTTAGGAGTCATTCGGCTAAGGACCCGCTGAAAATACCCTGATTTAGGTATGGCACACCCCTTTCAAAGCCCTTTACTTTGTAGGATTGACTTTCATTTAAATCAAACACTATGAAAAAGAACTTTTTACTTATTATAATTGGCCTAATGGGTTATGGCAGTCAGGCGCAGGTACTCGACCTGAATAACGTAGCCGGAGGGGTATTCCCGAACGGCGCGCTCTTTTGGGCGGGTAGTGCTAGCAATTTTGAAGTGCCGCGCGGAAGCGGACTTACCACCATATTTGCTGCTAACCTCTGGATTGGCGCCATCGACGATCAGGGCATGCTCTACGTTAATGCGCAAACCTATGCGCAAGGTAACGAAGGTGGCCCTGCATTCAACTTTGGCCCGGTAGCCGATTCTGGAAGCTATACCCCGGGGCAGATGAGCCAAGCCTTCAACCGGGTCATCAAGCTGAATGCTTCCGACATCGCCAGCCACCGCTTGAGCTATGCCGACAGCGGTTATACCCCTAGTCTCGATTTGCAACGCTGGCCCGGAAGCGGCGATACCAGTCGTGGTGTATCACCCGTGCTCGCACCTTTTCACGATACCAATGGCGACGGGCTATACGACCCGGCCGATGGCGATTTTCCTGTTATTCTGGGCGATCAAAGTGTGCATGCCTTGGCTTCTGATAGTCGGGCAGCCAAACAAGCGGGCAATCCACGCATGAATGTGAATGTGAGTATCCAAACCTGGGCGGTAAACATCCCCGGGAATGAAGCGCTGAACAACACCATTTTTGTGCGCGCAAGGTTGCATAATGTATCGGGTCGCAATTACGATACCTTGTACATCGGCAATTGGACCGACCTCGACATTGGCGCCTATACCGACGATTTTGTGGGCTCCGACCCTGCTCGTGATATGTATTACGGCTACAATGCCACCAACAACGACGATTCGACCCAAGGCGGCTATGGCACCAACCCGCCGGCCCAAGCTGTGTTGTTTTTGTCGCATCCGATGAACCGCTTTATTTACTACAACAACGACACTTCGGCTTTGGGAAACCCAAGCAGTTTTGTGCAGAAGTATGCCTATATGCAGGGGCTGAATTTGGCCGGGCAGCCATTGCCCGAGCAGTTTATGTTTTCGGGCGATCCGGTGGCAGGTACGGGTTCCAATGAACTCAGCTTGGGCAATCTCCCGGGCGATCGCAGGGGATTGGGCGTGATGCCTGCCCTCAGTTTGCCCGCTGGTGCCTCACTATGTGTTGATTTCGCTTATGTGTATGGTCGTGGTAACAGCTACCTCAACAGCATTACGGTTATGCGCGAACATGCCGATGCGGTACGCACTTGGTACAACGCCCAAAGCTTTAGTTGCGAAGGGCTGTATGCCAGTGCTAAAACCCTGCCTTCGAAGTTGCAAGCCAAGGTTTATCCCAATCCATTTCATGACGAACTGCGCATTGTGCTCGAAGAAAGCCTTTCGCAAAACGGAAAGCTGCGCCTGTACGACCTTACCGGCCGCATGATTTACCAAAGCCAGTTAAGTGCAGGCGAACGCGAATGGCAAATAGCACCAGCCATGGCGCCGGGCATCTATTTGTTGCAATTGCAAAGTGGCGATCGGCAGTTTAGCAGCCGTGTTATTAAACATTAATGCATTTCAAAAGAATTCAATCTAAGGGGACTTCGGTCCCTTTTTTATGGCCCAATAAATTGGTTAAGGGCTTGCCTGCCACTTTCGGTATCGAACATGTCGGCATGTCCGGCTCCTTCAATTTCCACGATCTGTACGCTGGCACAATCGACACAATCCTGCACTTGTTGTTTGAATTGCGGCCAGGAATGCATGTGGATGGGGCCATCGTTTAAACCTTGCACCAGCAGCATGGGGGCTTTGAAGCCATCGGTAAAATTCAGGAGCGAGCGGTTAAAATAAGCTGATGCATTTTGGGAGGTGCTGCCGTATTCCTGATTTAACAAGCTACACTCCATGGCTGGCGGAATCTGCCCGTTTTCTTCGAGCTGGCAACGGAAAACCAAATTCAGAGGTCCAGGAGCGTTGGCAATGACACCGGCCGTGCTGTGCAAGGTATTGAGTCGTACTGCCAAATAACCGCCTTGCGAATGCCCGGCCAGGTATATTTTAGGGATTTGAATGCCCAGTTCTGCTTCGGCCTGTTGCTTTACCCAAAGCAAAGCTGCTTCGCAATGGGCCAGATTATCGCCAAAAAGCAAGTTTTCTTCCGGATAGGCAACACTTATCAGCAGCAGATCATCGCGTTGCAAAATATCTTTAAAGCGCCCCAGCAATTGATTTGCTGCTTGCAAAACCAAACTATCGCGTCTAACAGTACCATGAAACAACAATACGGCATCCATGCGGTTTCCCTCGGGCTTATCGATCACCACATCTACCGCTACCCCATTGTGCTGCACATTTTTGGTGAGCTGCAAAGCCGGTTGAAGCGGGTTTTCGGGCAAGGTTTTATCCTTCTTACAAGCTAAAACCAAAGTGCCTGCGAGCAATAGGAATAATGGCAAATACCGCATGGTGTTAATGCTTTTAAAAATCAAATATAGGCATGCGTTCGTTAAGCTGATTATCAGTGTGGGCGGGGAGGCTATTCATGCTTCTTTGAATCCTTCAGTTTGCAAGAGTCGGCTCAAATTTAACCGCAAAGCCGCAGCGGCTTTTTTTAGTCCTGAACCGCTGATTCCGTGGGTTGAAAATTAAGTGCATTAGAACGGCTGTTCTTGTCAGTGCAACTGGCAGCCATGGTTTTGCGCAAGGCAACGGAGCCTTTTGCATTGTATGCTACGCATTTCCAGCAGCGTACGCTGAGCAAAGGCCTTTGGCCAAAGGCCATGGAGCAAAGCGCAAAAGAGACAGCTGCCGCGAGGTTCAGCGGTCTCATTAAAAAACCCTACCTTTGCGCCAAATTAAAAAGCATGTCAGCACAACTCGACCAACGCGTAATCGCCGAATTAAAAGGCCTGGTAATGGACGCCACCCGCAAGGCCAATTCTGGCCATCCCGGTGGAGCCTTTTCCTCTTCAGATTTCGCTGTGATATTGTTTCGCGAATACCTCCGGTTTGCTCCGCGTTACCCAAAATGGCACAATCGCGACCGTTTTGTGCTTTCGGCCGGTCACGAATCGATGTTGTTGTATAGCTTGCTGCACTTCATGGGCTTACTCCCCATAGAAGAGCTTGAAAACTTCCGTCAGTTGGGTAGTCTTACGCCCGGCCATCCGGAAAGTCACCTCACCCCCGGTGTTGAAGCCACTACCGGCCCATTAGGACAGGGAGTAAGCATGGCGGTGGGCATGGCCATTGCCAGTTTGCATCAACAAGAGGTATTGGGCCGTGATGTGATTAACAACCGCATTTACAGTTTGGTGGGCGATGGGGACTTGCAGGAGGATGTAGCATTAGGTGCCATGCAGCTGGCCGGGCATCTCGGCTTGCACAACCTGGTGGTGTATTACGACAAAAACGATATTCAAATTTCGGGCAAAACCAATCGTGTTAGTTCTGTAAACTTCCGGCAACTCTTTGAGGCCATGCAGTGGGAGGTCATAGAAATTGACGGTCACGACCATGCAGCCATCCGCAGCGCACTCGACCATGGACAGCGCGAGCGCAGCAAACCCTTGCTCATTATTGGCGAAACCATCATGGCCAAAGGTACAGCCACCATGGAAGGCAGCCACAAAACGCATGGCGAGCCTTTAAAGCCTGAGGAAATTGCTGCTACCAAGCATAAACTCGGGCTCGATCCCGAGCAATTCTTCCAAGTGAGCGAAGAAGTAATTGACTATTTCAACGAAAAACTTGAGGGTTACCATGCCGAGGCCGATGCCTGGGAAATCAATTTGAAAAATCGTCGTAAAAGCGATTCAGCATTCGATCAGTTTTGCAGTGGTTTGTTTGAAGGCAAGGTAGCATTGGATGAGTTGCCCAGCTTTGAAGTAGGCAGTTCGCTTGCCACACGCGTTGCCTTTGGCAAGGTGTTGGAATATATGGGCAAGCAAATTCCGGGCATTATGGGGGGCAGTGCCGACCTTGAGCCCTCTAACAATACAGCAGCCTTTGCTGCGGCAGTGGGCGAATTCAGCATTGAAAATCGCGCAGGCCGTAACCTGGCCTTTGGCGTACGCGAATTCCCCATGGCTGCCATTTGCAATGGCATGGCGCTTTATGGCGGCTTGTTGCCTTATGGCGCCACCTTCCTTACCTTCAGCGATTACAGCCGTAATGCCATCCGCATGAGCGCCATTCAGGAGCTACAAGTATTGCACGTATTTACCCACGACAGCATTTTTCTGGGTGAAGACGGCCCTACGCATCAGTCAATTGAGCATGTGATGAGCTTGCGTACCATTCCAAACCTGCTGGTTTTCCGTCCGGCCGATGCCCGCGAAACGGTTGCTTGCATGCTTGAGTGGCTGCAAGAGTCGCATCGCCCTAGTTTACTTGCCTTAACACGCCAAAATGTACCTACTCTGCCCGGTCCGGTGGAAATTGAACGTGGCGCCTATGTGAAATTCGAAACCCAGCCCGGTGAAGCCGTAGAAACCGTGATTTACGCCAGTGGTTCAGAAGTTTGGGTAGCCATAGAAGCTGCACAGCAACTGGCCGAAGGTCGTGGCAATATCCGCGTAGTGAGCACACCTTGTTGGGAATTGTTCGACGAGCAAGACGAGGCCTACCGCAACGATCTCATGAGTAACGAGGCCAAATACCGGGTATCCATAGAAGCTGGTGTAACCTTAGGTTGGCAGCGATTTACCGGTTTAAACGGGCTGAACATCGGCGTTGATACCTTCGGGTATTCTGCACCTGGCGATGCCCTGGCCGAGCATTTTGAACTCAAGCCGGCGCAGGTAGCTGCCCGGATAGGGGCTTATATGGCGGGCTAAAGAGCGGCTCGCTCTGTTCGCGCGGGGAACTGACTGCGCGATTGTGCAAAGCATTGGCTGGTTCAATGGGGGTGTTCGCATCAATATGCGCACACCAACGATGACCAGGCTGCTTGTTTTGGCTTTCTTTTGTTTGAAGCTTTACAGATGCCTATTGCAAGGCCTTTAAAGCCTCATAAACCAAAAATGCTGGCCATACCAAGGCTTTCAGAAAACCGGCTACGCCCATTACAAATCCTTTGGCGGTTGAAATGTAGAACACCGCTGCACCAATAAAACCGAGTCCATAAACCGCGCCACCTGAAGCGCTTTCGTTGTGCTTTGCCATTACGCTTTAAATTTTTCGTAATATAATCAATTCATAAAAACAACGGCTGCCGATATCGGTAAACGGGTAGATTGCTGAATAGCATACCATACGCCATTGTCCTTGGCGACTTTGACCAACACACTCCTTTACCGATCATCGCGGCTTCCCAGTTGTTATGGGAACAAAATCGGCATCACCGGTCACCCAGTCAGGGCTTAGTGCCAGGCTAACAGGCGTGCTGAATAGGGTGTCGCTTCCCGGGCAAGCTTTCGCTTGGCTGCTGAAGCTGAAGCGTGTTGCGGCACTCAAAAGAAGTAATGATTTTTTCATTTCGGTTGGAAATATAGATTTCCGGCAAGTTTCGGCTCGTGGCATTACTTCAAGATTACCCTGGGGGCTACTAATCGTTAACAAGGGCGATTTTTAACGCAAACAAATCAACAACATCCCCTCGCTATATTTTGTTAATGAGCGAATTAACTCCGTTTTTAACCGCTATGGCGTGAATGTAGGGTGTTAACTTAGCTTCAGCTTCGAGGCCCAATTTTTTCTTCAATCGGTAGCGCGATACCCGCAGGCTATCGGCCGAAATGCCCAGGATGGTGGCAATATCGCGTGAGCTCATGTTGAGGCGGATGAGGGCACACAGCCGGATTTCGGCAGCACTTAAATCGGGGTGCAGGTTGTGCAGTACGCTGTAGAAGCCCTGATGGACTTCCTCGAAGGATTTGTTAAACGATACCCATTCTTTTTCCTGCACCAGGCTGATGTCGATTTTTTTGCCGAGATCGCGCACAATTTGCTTCTGCTCGCTTGGGTTCGATTTGCTCAGCTTTTGCAGTTTATCGCGCAATTCGCCGAGCAGTCGATTTTTGCGAATGATTTGCAAGGTATGCGTGGTAAGTTCGCGGCCTCGGAGTTCCAGTTCTTTGTTCAGCAGTTCTTCGTGAAGCTGTTTGATTTTGAGTTCCGAATCGAGCTGGGCTTCGTTCAACTTGGTATTTTGCAAATCGGCCAGGGCCAAACGCTTTTGTTGCTCTTCAATTTCGCGCTCTTTGGCCAGCAGCTTATTGTCTTTTTCGAGCCGAAGTCGTTTGCGGTTCAAAATCAGGTAGGTGCTCAGCAGCAAGAGTACGGCCAGCAAACCCGACAGCAACATCACCATGCGGTTTTGCCGACGGGTGGCGATGAGTTGTGCAATCCGGTTATCTTTTTGGCGACTTTCGTACAAGGTTTGAAGCAGACTGGTTTGCAAGCTGCTTTCTTCGTTATAGAGTCGGTTGTACACCACGCGATGCGAGTCGAGCAGCAAATAGGCTTTTTGATAGTTATTCTGATCGAAAGCCAATTTTGCCAGGTCTTTTAGGGCACTTAGCAGTTGGTAAGTGTTCCTCAAGGAATCGGCCAGTTGCAGGGCAGCCATGCTGTAGATTTCGGCTTTTTGGTAGTCGCGTGTCTTACGGTACACATCGCCAATATTGTTCAGGTTAATGATGGCTTTCAGGCGGTTATTCTGACTTTGGTTGAGGCCGAGTGCCTTTCTAAAGTAAGTCTCAGCCAATGGGAATTGCTCCAGGTCTTCATATATGCTGCCCAAGTGCTCATACACATCAGCCTCGCCCGCATTATCGGCTATGGACAAAAAATGCTGGAGGGCAGCTTCTTGAAGCTGAATGGCGGTATCGTAAGCGCCACGTTTTTCGGCCAAATGCCCGAGCGATGCCAAGGCGCGACCAATGCCGGCGCGATCGGTTAGGGCTTCGTATAAATCGAGCGCTTCGCGGTAACTCTCTTCGGCCAATTCGGCTTGATGGGTGTAGTAATAAACCCGGCCGAGCAGCAAAAGGCTGTTGGCTGTGGCCCGTTTATCGCCCAAATCTTCCCAAATGGTGTGCGAGGTGATGAGGTGATACAAGGATTGCTGATACATGCCCCGATAGTACATGATTTCACCCATCACATCATGTGCCCAGGCTTGCAGCTCGGGATGGCTGGCCGAATCGGCTTGCAGCATGAGCGAATGGGCAATGCTAAAGGCTTTTGCCGGGGTCTGGTGCAGCAAACCGTCCAATTCGGCTTTCAGACTGTCGGTAAGTGGTTGGGCATTTACCTTGACCGGGCCAAGAAGGAGCAGTAAGAGGCATAAATACCCGTAAAACTTCATAACCAACAAAGTACAGTTACGGGTTTTACCGGAATATTAAGTCAGTATTGTGAGGGTTTGAAGTTTTGGTTTCGGGTTCGCTGGCGCTCACTGGGGAGACTCGCTTCGCGAGTGGGGAGCGCGCTTCGCGCTGGGTCCTTCGGAGGGTGGGAACCGCAATTCATTGCGGTTTTAGATGAACTTCTGACTTCACGCTTCATCCTTCTCCTTCGGCCTCTCACTTCCCTCTTCCCTCTTCCCGCTTCATTCTTCCCGCTTCACCCTTCGTTTTTGCATGGGATTTTCGCTGCCGGCAGCTGCGTTGCGACCGTTGGAGCGTGCTTTGTACAATTGCAAAGGTGTGGGCATGGCTGTTTCGCCATCGCGCGGCCAAAAGTTGTTGCTTTCGTCAATGTCGGCGGTTTCGCGCCAGGGATCGAGTAAAATACGCTTTACCGGCTTGGCCTTCACGAAGGTTTTTACGATTTGATGTTCATTCTTCCGCCAGATATACGCACTTATCCGTTCTTCTTCCGTACTGCCATCTTCATATTCCCATCGTAAAATTACGGGCATTACCAGCCCCCCTTTATTGCTCAAATGCAGCTCATACACATACTTCTGCTGGTAGCCACCGAAAAAAAACTCCTCCTTAGTAAGCGTATCCCAGCCACTAAATGGGTTAACCGGACTCAATGCTGCTTCCTCGGCATCTTCGCGTCTTTGCGCTGCCGTGTAATGGTAATAAAAATCGCGTAAGCTGGTATCTACATCCACCAAAAAGGGTATTCCCTCCTGCTTATTGCGGTAACGGCTGATGTGTATAAACTCCTCCTCATTCGCTGGGCTGCGATTGGCCCGACGGCGACTGGGCGAAAACACAATTTCCGGACCACGTTCAGGCCGGAGCACAAGCACACTATCAAGGCTGATGTCGACCGGCTCGATATCGTAAAACCAACCACGCCAAAACCAATCGAGGTCGACCCCGGAAGCATCTTCCATGGTACGAAAAAAATCGGCGGGGCTCGGATGTTTAAAGGCCCAGCGGGTGGCATAGGTTTTAAAGGCGAAGTCGAACAGCTCGCGCCCCATAACCGTTTCCCTCAAAATATTGAGTGCAGTTGCCGGTTTGGCATAGGCATTAGGGCCAAACTGTATGATGTTTTCGCTATTGGTCATGATGGGTTCGAGCTCATCCGGCTCGAGCTTCATATAATCGACGATTTTATGGGCCGGCCCTCGGCGTGAAGGGTAATTGTTGTCGAATTCCTGCTCGGCCAAAAACTGCACGAAGGTATTCAGGCCTTCGTCCATCCAGCTCCAGTTACGCTCATCGCTGTTCACGATCATGGGGAAGAAATTATGCCCTACTTCGTGGATGATGACCCCAATCATGCCGTACTTGGTTTGTTCGCTGTAAGTGCCATCTTCGTTTGTGCGGCCATAATTGAAGCAGATCATGGGGTATTCCATGCCATTGCTGGCCTCCACGCTAATGGCCACCGGATAGGGATAGGGAATGGTGAATTTGCTGTACACCCGCAAAGTATGGGCTACAACTTTGGTGCTGTACTTGCGATAAAGACCATAGGCCTCTTTAGGATATGCGCTCATGGCCATGATTTTTTTGCCTTCGATGGTTACTGGCATGGCATCCCACACAAATTTACGAGAGCTACCCCAGGCGAAGTCGCGCACATTGTGCGCCACATACTCCCATTGTTTACGGCCCTTTTTAGGGCTATTTTCGCGTGCAATGGCTTCAGCTAAGGTTACTACTTCCACGGGTTCAGTAGCATTTTGGGCTTGTTTCCAACGTGCCAACTGATCTTTACTAAGCAACTTGCTATAATTTTGGCATTCCCCCGTAGCCACTATCAGGTGATCTTCGGGCACATTCATGCGTACCTTGTAATTTCCAAAAGGCAGGGCAAATTCACCACGGCCGGTAAACTGTTTATTGTTCCAGCCCTGATAATCGCTATACACACACAGGCGCGGAAACCATTGGGTAATGGTAAATACGGCATTGCCATCGTCAAACTTCTCATAACCACCCCGGCCACCAATGCGCGAACGCTCTGGAATACGATAGTGCCAACGGATGCGGAAGCTGATTTTTTTACCCGGAGCAAGGGCTTTGGGTAGGTCAACCCGCATCATGGTGTTGTTGATTACATAAGGCAAGGCTTTGCCCTTATCGTCGGTCACTGATTCAATCTTTACCCCATGTCCAGCCATTTCGCTGTACACGTCTAACCGGTCAATATCGCGAGTGCCCAGGCGGCGCCCCAAACGACTTTCATTAAAATGATTGGCTTCATTCGCCGGATCATGCTGATTTTCATCGAGTTGAAGCCAAAGGTAATCCAGGGCATCCGGCGAATTGTTGAGGTAGGTGATGCGCTCGTTCCCATGTAAAATCAGCTTCTCTTCATCTAAAAAGGCGTCAATGTCATAATCGGCGCGCTGTTGCCAGTAGGCATGCCCGGGAGCACCAGAGGCGGTTCGGTAGGTATTGGCGTCGGGCAAAATGGTACCCAACTGTTCGAACTTATTGCCATGGTTCGAGTTCGGGTTGTTTCGGATATTCTGTGCCAGGGAACCGAAAGGCAAACTGCCCATGGCGGCCATCAGAAATAGTGTAAGTAGCTTTTTATACATGCTGCGGGTTGAATACAAAAGAAGATAACCTATAAGTGGGTAAAACGTTCGAGGCTCATGACCAGAGCTATGCCAAAAGTAGCTGCGGAAAGAAAAAACCGCCAATCGCGTTCGGCTACACCTAAGCGTCGCACCAGGCTTCCGACTAGCAAAATGAGGGTTAGGATGAGCAACTGGCCCGCTTCGAGTCCAACATTAAAGGCAAAAAGGGGTAAGAGGATGCTATGCTCCTGCCCCAACATACTTTTAAGCAGGAAACTAAAACCCAATCCGTGAATGAGGCCAAAAAAAAGTGCCATCAGGTAGCGCACTGCATCGGCTTTACGGCTGTTTTGCTTGAGGCGTCCAAAATTATACAGGCAAGTAATCAAAATGCTTAACGGGATGGCCAGTTCAATCGCACTTGAAGGAAAATGGAGCACATTGAGCACCGCTAAAGCCAAGGTTAGGCTATGGCCAAGGGTAAAAGCCGTAACCAACAAGAGCAAACTTTTCCAATCGCTCCAGCGGTATAAGCCACACAGCGCCAGCAAAAAAAGGATGTGGTCATACGCTTGCCAGTCGGCAATGTGCCACATGCCAGTATCGAACCAAAAGCCGAAATCAGTCAAGGTACAGGTTTTAACAAGCTGCCAAAATAGTGATTTTTGTTTTTCGAAGGGAGTACTCGCTTTGCTCGTGGGGAGTACTCGCTTCGCTCGTGGGGAGCGCTCGCTTCGCTCGCTGGGGGCAGAGCGGGCACGGGGCTTTTGTTGCCTCTGATGAGCAATTGCTAAACCTCTGTTTTCGCCAGCTTGAACAGCTTTTTTTAGCTAGTCGCTTTTGCTTTGCAATACGCTAGAAGGCGCTGAAGTAACCATCACCATCAAGGACTTTTGATTCAGCCACGGATTTGTTACCTATACGACTTTGAACTTTAAACCAAAATACCGTGTGATTTACGTCTTGCACATTAGATTCACTCGTACTCCATTTTTGAACTTTGAACTTTGAACTTTAAACTTTGAACGTGAACTTAGCAGTCGTATGCAGCGCCTCACAATTACTGAAGAGAATTATCTAAAAGCGATCTACAAAATTACCGATCGCGAAACCAAGGGCGCGAGCACCAACGCCATAGCCGAAGTCTTAGAAACCCGGGCCGCCTCCGTGACCGACATGTTGCGGAAGCTCAGCGAAAAGGAACTAATCTATTATAAAAAATATCAGGGCGTTACCCTAACCGAAACAGGTCGGCTCACCGCCTTGTCTATCGTGCGCCGACATCGGCTTTGGGAAGTATTTTTGGTACAAAAGCTCAATTTTGGCTGGGACGAAATTCATGAAATCGCTGAGGAACTGGAGCATGTTTCGGACCCAAAATTCATACGTCGTTTGGCCGAATACCTGGGCAACCCCTCTGCCGATCCACACGGCGACCCGATTCCTACCGAATCGGGCGAATTGCCTGAAAGCGACCAGATATTACTCTCACGACTAGAACTCGGCGACAAGGGGCTGGTAATTGCCGTTTTTGAGCACAGTCCTGCTTTTTTGCAGTACCTCGATCAGGTGAACCTCAACCTCGGCAAGCGGATTGAGGTAATCGACAAAATGGCCTACGATCAATCTATGCAATTGCGCTTTACCGATGGACGCGAATTACAGATTTCGCGTGAAATTGCCGGGAATATTTACGTAAAAAAACAAGGATGATACAGGCCTTTGCTCCGGGTGCCATTAAACAAATCACGCATCGCGTAAGCGAAAGCGATACCGCCTGCTTTGCAGGGGAAGAAGTACATCCGGTATATGCCACCTTTGCGGTTGCGCGCGAAGCCGAATGGGCTTGCCGCCAGTTTGTACTCGCCATGAAGGAGCCTCAAGAAGAAGGGATAGGCACCTTTGTAACCGTTGAGCACCACAGTCCCGCTTTGGTTGGTTCAGAAGTATGCTTTACCGCCCGACTCGATAAGGTAGATGGCCATGCAGTGATTTGCAGTTGGGAAGCACATTCCGGCCCCAGGTTGGTGGCTTCGGGGCGCACCGGACAAAAAATTCTGCCGCGCGATCGGATTGCGCAGTTGTTTGATTCGCTGCGTTGAATGCACGGCGGGGGAATTCAAGATTCATCGCCTGTGCTATCGCACTCGTTATTCAGCATTCAAGATTCGAGCGCACCATAACCCAAGGAGCACAGCTTCGAACAGCACAATTCGAATTTGAAATTCAATGTCGTTTAGTTAACGAATCAATGTGTTACTTGAAAAAGTACCGGGTTGCAACACTTACTTCTGTGTAATCAAGCGCAATGCCAAGCAAAAGCGGTTAGCAATCCAAAAACTGTTGTGCATGGCTGCGAATATTGCCATTCGGCATTCGAGCTCCGTAACAAGCTAACCGTAGCATCGAACCCCGCGAGCGCCAGCGAGCGCTCCCCACGAGCGAAGCGAGTACTATTTCAGTTTTTCGCTCAGCGCTTTAAATTCCTGCCGGGCACTGGCCCCTTCGTATAAAATGCGGTAAACCGTTTCGGCTATAGGCAACTCGCATTTGAGTTTTTTATTGAGGTTGTGCACTGAACGCACGGCATAATAGCCTTCGGCTACCATATTCATTTCAAACTGGGCCGATTTTACCGAATAACCCTTGCCAATCATATTGCCAAAGGTGCGGTTTCGGCTGAACTGGCTGTAGGCTGTAACCAACAAATCGCCCAAGTAGGCGGAGCCTTTAATGTCGCGGCGCACCGGGTATACCTCTCGTAAAAACAGCTTTAGCTCAATGATTGCATTACTCACCAAAACTGCGATGTAATTGTCGCCATAACCCAAACCATGTGCAATTCCACCGGCGATGGCATAAATGTTTTTCATCACTGCCGAATATTCGGTGCCGTAAATATCGTCGGAAGTTGAGGTTGACATGTAGCGGTTGCGCAAAAGTGAGGCAAAATGCGCTGCTTTGGGTTCGTCCTGACCAGCTATGGTGAGGTAGCTCAGCTTTTCCTGGGCCACTTCTTCGGCATGGCAGGGGCCGCTAATCACCAAGAAATTGCTTTCGAGCACATTAAAGTACTTGAAGAAAAAATTGGCAATCAGGAGGTTTTCATCGGGTATCATGCCTTTGATGGCCGATACAATCACCTTGCCTTCGAGGTGACGGCTGTCGATGCTCTGAAGGGCTTCTTTAAGGAAGGCGGCAGGTACGGCCATCACCACATAATCGGCAGCGAACAGGCATTTGGTAAGGTCGGTACTCACCGATCCACGTTTGAGGCGTAATTGAGCGCTGGGAATGTAGCGTGGGTTATGGTGGAATTTATTAATAAACTGCACCGATTCAACATCGCGCATCCACCAGCGAACATCTACACGGTTATCGCTCAACATTTTTACAATGGCGGTGGCCCAACTCCCTCCGCCCAGTACGGCAACTTTGGTTTTATGCTCCATTATTTGCTAAATAACTGCTCTTTTTTGACTTTTTGAACAGTTTGTCCGTCTTTGAGCAATTTACTTATGGCCGAAAAGGGTGCTTCCACTACCTCTTCACCTGCTTCGAGGCCTGATAAAACCTGGATATAGCGATCGTCTTGAATGCCTGTTTTTACTTCTTTCGCGTCGACCTTACCCTCACTATACACGAACACCACTTCGCGTAATTCATCGCGCGAACTGGTTTTTTGCTCATCTTCGGCATCTGTTTCGCGGTTTGCGCGTTTGCGACCGCTTTTGATTTTACCGCTTTCGTCGAAAGCCCGCACCGTAACTGAGGTGATGGGTACCGAAAGGGCGTCGTTCACTCGTTTGGTGAGGATTTCCACGGAACTGCTCATACCCGGTCGGAATGGGAATCCACGTTCAGCCGTTAAATCGGCATAAGAAGCATTGATGAGGCTAATTTTTACCCCAAAATTGGTCACCTGATCGGCCCCGGCAGCGAGGCCGGCATTGCTGCTGTTGGCAATTTCACGCACCAGGCCGCGAAACTGCCGGCCGGGATAGGCATCCACATCAATGAGCACGCTATCGCCAATTTTCACCCGTACCACATCGCTTTCACTCACGTCCACGCGGGCTTCCATCTGATTGAGGTTGGCGATACGCATCATTTCTGTACCTGCCATTTGAATGGTTCCCACCACGCGTTCACCAACTTCTACTGCCAGTCGGGTAACAATACCATCAATAGGAGCGTAAATATTGGTACGTAATAATTGTTCGCGGGTTTCTTTTTGGGTGGCTTCGGTACTTTTTACGGTAAACTCCGCTGCAATGATGCTTTGTCTGCCGGCTTCCATTTCCTGCAAAAAAGCTTCGTAATTGGCCTTACTACCTTCGTACTCGGCTTGTGAGATTACTTTTTCTTTGACCAATCGTTCATTGCGCTCATAATTGGGCTTGATGTTGTTGTCGAAATTGGCTTTAAGCTGATTAAGCCGCGCCCTGGCCGAAGCCAGTTGGGCCCTGGCGTTGTTGATGGCTGCCTCATTGCGGTCCATGGCCGCTAGTATAAGTTCGGGATTAATGCGTGCGAGCAACTGGCCTTTCATTACCGAATCGCCTTCTGATACAAACAAGCCAATGACCTCGCCCGATATTTCGGACGACATCTTGACCTCTACCTCAGGTTGAATTTTACCATTGGCCAAAACCGATTCTACGATCAAACGCTTTTCGACAACTTCGGTACTGATTTTGGTGATACCACGCTGGCCAATCCAGCCGGCTTTTTTGCCTACTATGGCCAGTACCAGCAGCAGGCCGAGTACAATCAACAGCCAATGCAGGGGTTTCAGTTTTGATACAAATGCCATGTTATTCGAGGACAATGGGTTTACCGAGGTAAAAGTCGAGGATTTTTGCCCGGAATAAAAGCTCATATTGCGCTTGGAGTAAATTCGACTCTGCGATTTGCAAGCGATTTTTGGTATTGAGGTATTCTACTGCATTCAGCAAGCCCTGGTTGAAGCGCGCTTCGCTAAACTTAAAGCTCTCGCGTTGGGCTTCGATGTTTTTTTGATTGGCCTGCATGCGGGTCCAGGCAGCCTTATAGTCGGTTACGGCCCGGGCTACGTCGGTAAACAGCTGGTTTTTGGTGGTTTCGTACTGCAACTCGCTCAACTGAAGGCTGTTTTTAGCGCGTCGGATTTGGGTATTTACCTGCCAGTTGTTCAGGATGGGTATATTGAGGCTAAGCCCTACTCCATAACCAAAGTTGTTGTTGAACTGCGTAAGTCGGGGCACAATCTCGGCATCGCCGGCAATGAGCGGCCTAACCACAATATCGTTGGTGCCTTGCACAAAGCCGATAGGCATTTCACCTATAATACGCTCGTTTGTAAAACGTTGGTTGGTGCTGGCATATACGGTGCTCATATTGGCAAAGGCGCTCAAGCGGGGAGAGCGGGCGCCTTTGGCTGCGGCCAGGCTGTGGCGGGCCTGCAGTTGGCGGAGTTCGGCGGCCCTGATTTGCGGCTGTGTAGATTCAGCCGAACTGTACACCCCCTGAATATCGGCTTCGAGCTTAATGCCCGGATCGAGCCTGCTCACTGGCACAATGGCGAAATTTTCGGGCTCCGGCAGCTGGAGCAATAAAGCCAGGTTCACCAGGCTGTTGATGAAGTTGTTACGTGCATTGATTACGTTCACTTCTTCATTCCCCAGTTGTGCTTTCAGGTTCAGCAGGTTATCGAGGCTAAGCGCGCCGGCATTCACCAGCCGATCGGTACGATCGACCTGGGTGCGGGTGATTTCAAGCTGATTTTCGGCCACTTCGAGCAATTGCTGCGCCAGTAAGGCCTGCAGATACAAATTGGCCACGCTCAGGGCGATGTTGTTTTTGGTTACTTCCAGCTCTTGCTGACTGGCCATAAAGGCCATTTTATTTGCCTTGATGTTATTATTGATCTGAAAGCCATTGAAGAGCGTAAGACCGGCTTGCGCGCCCAACTGATTCGACTCGATGCTCCTTTCGTCGAAGGTGTTGGTGAAAGGATCGATCACACGACCGGTATTCAGCCCAAGGTTGGTATTGGCATTTAAGGTCGGGACCCGGTTCATACGGGCCTGCAGCAGATCGGCTTCGGCATTGTTCAATTGGGCAGCGGTTTGCAACACATTGAGGTTGTACCGCATGGCATGTTTGATGCAGCGCTCCAGGGTCCAGGCTTCGTTGTTTTGTTGTGCATGCGCGCCTGAAAACAGCAAGGTTAACAGCAGCAACAAAAGGGTTATTTTTTTCATAAGTATGCGGGTAATCAGTACAAATTTAGGATTGCCACTCAGATTTCAACTAACAGCCGGGATATTTGGAAAATATTAACACCTATAATTAGGTGCAAGTCCGCATTTTTTTCGCAATTTCGAAGCTTATGAAGTTGGTTGCATCCTTTGTATTAGCCATTTGGCTTTGTTTGTTCAACGGTAACTGGGCAGTAGCGGACGATGCACCTCTGGTATTTATTCCCAATGCCGGCCAGTGGGAAGGGCCACAGTTGTTTCAGGCCAATGTGGGCAATGCAGCGGTGTTTTTTCTGCCATCGGAATTGCGCATAGCCATGTACGATGCCCATGCCGTGCACCAATTGAGCCATCGTAGCACCACGGCTGAAACAGCTGTGCTGCTCAAACAACATGCGTTACGTATCGACTTTCCCGGGGCACATACCGTAAAGCCAACGGCCCATGGCGAAGTGCCCAAAACTAAGTACAATTATTTTTTGGGCGACCGAAAGGCCAGCGTAAAAGGCAGTCAACAACTGCTGTACACCAATTTATACGATGGTATCGATATGCTTTGGTACAGTGCTGATCATCAGCTCAAATACGATTTTGTGGTAGCCGCCGGGGCCGCTCCTGCCCAAATTAAAGTGCGCTATACCGGAGGCGATAAGCTGGAGTTGGTAGATGGCCGTTTGCGGGTGAGTACCAGTCTGGGTTATTATTACGAAGAAGTGCCGTATGCTTGGCAGCTTATTGCCGGGCGGAAGGAGGAGGTGCCCTGCCGCTTTGTGCTGCAGCAGGGTGTAATCAGCTTTGAGTTCCCCAAAAGTTACGACAAAAGCCGCCCGCTCACCATCGACCCTACCCTGGTGTTTTCAACCTATTCAGGCGGGCAGAGCGATAATTTTGGTTTTACGGCCTGCACCGATGTAGGGGCCAATATGTTTTTGGGTGGCATTGTGTTCGGTCCAGATTTCCCGATTACCACCGGAGCCTATATCGATACTTTCGCCGGTAATCGTTTTGATGGTGCCACGCTAAATTTCGACATCGCCATCATGAAGTTCGATCCGCTGGGCACCAATTTGCTCTATGCCACTTTTTTGGGGGGCGACCGGATTGAACGGCCCCACAGCCTGATTACCGATGCCGATGGTAATTTGCTCATTATGGGCGCTACCAACAGCTTGAATTTCCCTATGCCCAGCTCGGCCCACCAAAGCAGCATTGCAGGAAACTACGATATTTTTATCAGCAAGCTTAGCAGCGATGGCAGCAGTTTGCTGGCAGGCAGTTTTTTTGGCGGGCCCCAGGCCGACGGCCTCAATATAGGTGGTCCTACACGCTGGGATTCGCCCGATGAATACCGGGGTGATATTGTGATAGCCAGCAATGGCGACCTGCTGCTGGCCAGCACCACACAGTCATCGGGCCTGGGAACAGCTGGCACTTTTCAACCCAATTATGGGGGTGGTTTAACAGATGGATTGGTGGCAAGGTTTAATTCCTCGCTCAGCCAATTAAGGTGGGCCAGCTATGTAGGCGGAAGCAGCATTGATGCGCTATTCAGCATTAAAGAAGGAGGTTCGGGCGAAGTGGTGGTGGCCGGAGGAACCAACAGCACCAATCTGACTTTACCGGGGCTGGGGTATCAAATGACCCATGCCGGCGGAGTAGACGGGATGATCTTACGCCTTGATGCCAACAGCGGACAAGGCATTACCGGTACTTTTTTGGGCTCTCCGGGCTACGATCAAATATTTTTCATCGACATCCACAGCAATGGTGATGTATACTTTGCAGGCCAAACCGACAGCAATCTGGTTACCCTCAACACCAATTATAACGACCCCAATTCCGGGCAGTACATCGGCTGTATGAGTCCGCAATTGGGTGTGTTGCGCTGGCTGGGTCGTTTTGGAAGCCGATCGCGCCAACCCGATATGAGTTTATCGGCATTTGTGGTGGACTTGTGCCGAAATATCTACGTTTCGGGCTGGACCGGCCGGCAAGTTGATGGAAGGCGTGGCCCCACCAATTTGCAACTCACCAACAACGCCTTTCAAACCACTACCGATAGCTTCGATTTTTACTTTGCAGCCTTTTCGCCCAATATGCTCACCTTGCAGTACGCCACCTATTTTGGGGGCAGCCAAAGTCCGGAACATGTTGATGGCGGCACCAGTCGCTTCGACAAAAGGGGGGTGATGTATCAGGCCATCTGCGCGGGTTGTCACGGCAATTCCGATTTGCCGGTTACCCCCGGCGCTTGGGCTACCAGCAATGGCAGTACGAGGTGCAATATGGCGGCGGTGAAATTGGCTTTTCAGCTCGAAAGTGGTTTAGGCGCGCTATTCGGCTGGCAAGACCCACCTACCTATTGCGCACCCCTTAGCCTACAGATGGAAGATTTTAGCCGGGTGGTAGCCAATACCAGCTGGGAATGGACTGTGAATGACGGACAAAGCAGTACAGCCCAAAATCCTGTTTTTACTTTCCCCGAACCAGGGACCTATCGTATCAATTTACGCATAAGTTCTCCCGATGCCTGCAATGGCTTCGATACGCTGAGCCGAACCGTAACGGTTTTTGGTCCACCCGAAGTACAACTCCCGCCCGATACCTGCGTGTGCAGCGAAGACAATTGGCTCCTTCGCTCGAATATCGAAGGGCAAAGCTACAATTGGCTGGGGCCGGTACAAGGCAACGAGCGCGAGCTGCTCCCCACCGAAAGTGGTCAGTATAAACTGGAGTTGACTGATTTGAATGGCTGTGAAGGCGAAGACAGCATACGGCTGATTGTGGTGAGCTGTTTTGGCGAAACCACCAATGTAATCACCCCCAATGGCGATGGCAAAAACGACCGCTTGGTGCTCCCAAGTGAGGATTTCGACAGTTTTGAGCTCAAAGTATTTAACCGCTGGGGGCAGCACATTTTCACCACCAACAATCCGGTTACAGGCTGGGGAGGCGAAAACAGCAGCGGTACCGCCTTGGTAGAGTCGGGCGATTACGTGGTGCGCCTCAAAGCACGTTTTTGTGGCGATCGAACCATCGAGCGCGATTTCCCGGTGCGCTTAATTCGTTAAGCCTCTCCCTGCAAAGCATCCCAAAACTCCATGGCCCTGCGGCTGTGCGGAATCACGATGGTGCCGCCCACCAAATTGGCAATGCCGATAACCTCAAGCAGTTGCGCTTCGGTAATGCCTAATCGGTAGCATTCCTGCACATGATAGCGGATGCAGTCGTCGCAGCGCAACACCATAGAGGCCACCAAACCCAGCATTTCCTTGGTTTTGGCATCTAAAGCCCCATCTTGATAAGCGGTGGCATCGGCATTGTAAATCTTTTGGATGGTTTTGTTCTTTCCTACGAGCAGGCGCTCATTCATGCGGGCGCGGTAGCTGTTAAATTCGTTGACAATAGACATGAGAGGCGTATTTGGTGGAGTATAATTGCGAATTGCGGCTGTTAAATTAAGGCTTTCTTGTGGCTAAAGATGCTAATTTCTGGCATAGGGGTTTAAGCGCGGAGTATCGGCTTCGGCGGCCTCCGGCGGCGGGTTTTTACCGCAGAGATGCAGAGGAATTTGTAACGTAGAACAGCCACTTCCGTAGCTTGCAGCCTAGCGCATTTGAACAGCTTTCTTGTAAGTGCTACTGGCAACTTCGGCTGGCCGCGAGATAACGGAGCCTTTTGCTGGGGCATGCTTCGCATTTCCAGCGGAGGGCGCAGAGAATCGGCCTCTGCGGCTTCCGACGAATAAGTGAAGCTTATGAGGCAAAAGGCTCCGTTGCCTCGCGCCTGGCTGTCGCTGGGGCCTGCACTGATTCCATGCTGGTTTATGCAGTTCAGTAGTCGGATAGGTGACTGCTGATCAACGGAAAAAGAGCCCCTCTGCGGTTAAGCCACAACGAGCTGTATTAAAGCACTTTAATGACTCACCCGCCTCGAATCCCACTTAGGCCCTGGGCGCTGCTTAAATCCAGCGCACCAGGTTAAAATCGTGGCGGTAGGCCAGCAATTTGTTTTTCGGCGTAATACGGAAGCCATAATCGAACACCCCCGAGCGGTTCATGGGTAGATTGAGTTCATACATCACCCGGTTCCCCGACGATTTGCTGGCTTTTACTTCTTCGCGGTGAACAATCACATGCTTCTCTTCAATACCTTGCTTTTCAGCAACAATCACCTCCAGCGAAATGTCGTCTTTGCTTAGTTGATTGAGTTCCAAGGTGATTTTGCCATTGAAATTTTCACCCAACTGTAGCGCATTGTTAAAGGTATCGAAAGTGTCGATGGCCATTACCTGAATGCCATCCCAACCAAAGTACACCTTGGCTTTCCAGTCGGCCAGGGCTTTGGCATTGGCATACGACTTGGATGAAATCAGGTTTGCACGACCCTGCAGCTTATTGTAGAACTTGCTGTAATATTCGTCGAGCATGCGTTTCATGGTGAAATGCGGCGCTATGCCAGCGATGGTATGGCGAATGCGGCTCATCCATGCCGGCGACATCCCGCTTTCGTTGCGGCTAAAATAGTCGGGCACCACCTGGGTTTCGATAATGTTGTACAGGGTTTCGGCATCGAGCTCATCCTGGAAGTCTTTGTTCACATAGGTTTGCTCTTCGGGCAAGGCCCAGCCTCCTTCAGGAATATATCCTTCGGCCCACCAGCCATCGAGCACGCTCAAATTGAGCACGCCATTCATGGTGGCCTTCATGCCTGAGGTTCCTGAAGCTTCAAGTGGACGGGTAGGCGTATTCAACCATACGTCAACCCCATGCACCAAGCGGCGCGCCAGGGCCATATCATAATTTTCGAGGAAGAAAATTTTACCGGCAAATTCAGGCATCTGCGCTACCTCGATGATGCGCTTGATAAGTGCTTGACCCCCTTGGTCGGCAGGATGCGCTTTCCCTGCAAAAATAAATTGCACAGGGCGATCGGCATTATTCACCATTTTACTTAAACGGTCGAGGTTCGAGAAAAGCAAATGTGCACGCTTATAGGTCGCAAAACGTCGGGCAAAGCCAATGATCAGGGCATTTTCATTGAGGCTGTTAACTACATTTAGAATCTTACCGGGACTCTCCTGCCGCAGGGTTAAATCGCGCTGCAGCTTTTTGGTAACCGACTCAATGAGTCGACGTTTGAGGCTCAATCGGGTTTCCCAAATTTCATCATCGGGTACTTTGTGGATTTTTTCCCAATGTTTGGTATTGCTTTGGTCGAGGTGGAAATTTTTGCCGAAATGCTTTTCATACAACTTCTGGAAGGCGATGCTGGTCCAGGTGTAATAATGCACCCCGTTGGTTACATAATCCACATGCAGTTCATCTTCCTCGAAGCCCGGCCAGAGTGGCTGTAGCATCTCGCGCGACACCCGCCCGTGGATGCGGCTTACCCCGTTAATTTCTTGGCTCAAACGAGCTGCCAGGTGGCTCATCGAAAAAAGCTCCTCGTGTGCAAACTCATGAATACGGCCGAGGGCCATAAACTTGTCCCAGCTGATTTGGAAGATTTCGGAATAGTTGTAGAGGTAGGTTTTGAGCAAATCTTCGTTGAAGGCATCGTGTCCGGCCGGTACCGGTGTGTGCGTGGTAAAGAGCGACGATGATTTCACCACTTCTACCGCCTGGTGGAAGCTGAGGCCTTGTTCCTGCACCAGCTTTTTCACCCGCTCCAGGCCGGTGAAGGCCGCGTGGCCTTCATTCATATGGCAAATCTCAGGTTGAATACCCAAAGCATCGAGGGCTTTTACACCACCTATACCAAGCAGGATTTCCTGTTTCAGTCGGTTCTCCCAATCGCCACCATACAGCTGATGCGAGATGCTGCGGTCGCCTTCCTGGTTTTCTTCCAAATCGGTATCGAGCAGGTACAAAGGCACGCGACCAACCTGAATTTTCCAGATTTTGGCGTGCAAAGTACGGCCGGGGAGCTGAATGTTGATTTTAACCCAGTTGCCATCCTTGTCTTTCACCGGAAGTACCGGCAGGTAGCTGAATTTTTGTGGCTTGTAATTGGCCACCTGCTCCCCATGGGGCGAAAGGCTTTGTTTGAAGTAACCATAACGGTAGAGCAAACCGATGGCTACCATGTCGGAGTTACAGTCAGAAGCCTCTTTGAGGTAATCGCCGGCCAAAACCCCCAAACCACCAGAGTAGAGTTTGATTACCGAATGCAGCCCGTATTCCATACAGAAATAGGCCACTTTGGCGGTTTTGGCAACTTTTGGAGTATTCATATACGCTTCAAACTCCTTGAGTACAGCCTGCATATTGGCCATAAAACCCTTGTTGTTGATGAGTGCCTGGTATTGATCGAAATCGAGGCTTTCGAGGAGCGAAACGGGGTTATGCTGCGAGCGTTCCCACATGAGTGGATCTATAGATTCAAAAAGTTCGATGGCGCGATAATTCCACGACCACCATAAATTCTGCGCTAAAGTTCGCAGGGGTTCTAATTGTTTGGGAACTTCCGATCGCACCAAAACGCGCTTCCAAACCGGATCGTTGTTCTTAGCTTGCATAATATTAAATGTTGAGGGGGGTAAAAGTAATAATTATCACCCAAATACAAGGTTTAAAAGCAATGTTAAGCCGGCTGTTTTTGCCCGAATTTTCCACAGTCGCCGCCGGCATCCGTAACAGCACGGAACGCGGGGCGATGCTAGCCGGTGCGGGTTTGAAGCCTTGGGCATATGAACGGCATCCATGCAATACGGCGATTAGACCGCAGACCGCAGCTGGCTGGTGCGGAGTAGAAGCTTTTTCCATATGAACGGCTTCGATGCAATACGGCATTTGGACCGCGGACCGCAGACCACGGCTGGTTTGTGCGGATTTGAAGCTTTTTCCATATGAACGGCATCCATGCAATACGGCGATTCGCGGACCGCAGACCACGGCTGGTTTGTGCGGATTTGAAGCTTTTTCCATATAAACGGCATCCATGCAATACGGCGATTAGACCGCAGACCACGGCTGGTTTGTGCGGATTTGAAGCTTTTTCCATATGAACGACATCCATGCAATACGTCATTTGGACCGCGGACCGCAGACCACGGCTGGCTGGTGCGGATTTGAAGCCTTGGGCATATGAACGGCATCCATGCAATACGGCGATTAGACCGCGGACCGCAGACCACGGCTGGTTTGTGCGGATTTGAAGCTTTGGGCATATGAACGACATCCATGCAATACGGCGATTAGACCGCAGACCGCGGCTGGCATGTGCGGAGTAGAAGCTTTTTACATATGAATGGCTATGATGCAATACATTATTTGAACTGCGTAAAAGCTGTTCAAGCGTTTTTCGTGTCAAGCATGCACCGTCCAGCTGCGGACTGCGGACTGCGGTCTTGTACCGCGTTAGCGCTGTTCAAACGTACAAGGCTTCAAACCCGCACTGCCGCGCTTCCTTCCGGATCACCCAAAGCTTGCGGGAGTATATTTCGCACCTTCAGCGCTCAAAATTCGTGGGGCCATATTACGACAGGGCTTCACCCTGCCTTATTGTATTACGCGCCTTCAACGCTGTTTTGGAGCCGTACTACATCATAAAAACGAACTCACTTTAAGCCTTGAAAGGGCGTCATCTAACAGGCCAGGGTGCAGCCCTTGATTATACAAGACCACGAAAATCGAAACCCATCACCGAACAAGGAATTAGTAACAGTAATTTTGTAGTTTTGAGATATGAATGTGAAGAACAGACTTAGGAACAGCTTGGTTAGGAAACTTCAGCAACTGTCAGCAGACAAATTGACTGAAATCAATATGTTATTGAGTAAAATTGAAGACCAAATTAAATCTAAGGATAAGACGCTAAAGCTTGCGGGGACATGGAAAGACCTTGATGAAAGTTTTTTCCATGAAATGACGAAAAGCCTTCACGACAACAGGACTAACGATAGACAAATCAGCTGAGCGTGCCTGAATCTTTGGTTGATACGGATATTTTATCCTCCTACTTCAAAGGAGACTCAAAAGTTGTTGCCAGGTTCAACGACTATTTGAGAGAATTCGATGTCATCAACATATCCATAATCACTTATTATGAAGTCCTTGGTGGACTCAAATTCAAAAAGGCTGAAAAGCAGATAAAAGAATTTGAAGAATTTGTAGCCAATAACACAATCATTCACATTTCAGAGGAATCAGCAAAAATATCTGGTGACCTTTATGCAGACCTTAGACAAAAAGGAATAACCATTGGAACATCAGACATTTTGATAGCAGGAATTGCGATTGAAAACGAACTAACGCTAATTACCAATAACGAGCGACATTACGAATCTATTAATGGGTTAAAGGTTGAAAATTGGAAAAAGTAGCTAAGGCTACTGGTCGCATCGCGGTGTTTATGCTTACTTTAGTTGATTACTAGGTGTTGTTCAACGATCATTCGTCGCAAGCCATCACACATCTTATTAAGCTTGTTTCGCATTGCCCAATGCTTACGGGAGTATATTCCGCACCTTCAGCGCTCAAAATTCATAGGGCCATGCTGACAAGGCTACACCCTGCCCTGATGTATTACGCGCCATCAGCGCTGTTTAGGAGGCGTGCTTCATCACAAAAACGAACACATTAAAAGCCCTGAAGGGGCGGCAGCTAACAGGCCAGGGTGAAGCCCCGGTAAAGTGCAAGTCGCGAAAATCGAAGCCCTGAAAGGGCGAAATATCTTTACGTGAAAAGGATGAGCAAGGTGGTCATAATGGCCGTGAGCTTGCAGTAACAAACAGCCGTTCTAGGTTTTAAGCTTTTTACACATGAACGACATCCATGCAATACGGCGATTAGACCGCAGACCGCGGCTGGCATGTGCGGAGTAGAAGCTTTTTACATATGAACGGCTTCGATGCAATACGGCATTTGGACCGCGGACCGCAGACCACAGCTGGCTGGTGCGGAGTAGAAGCCTTGGGCATATGAACGGCATCCATGCAATACGGCATTTGGACCGCGTTGATGTTGTTAAAGCGCACGTAGTTGCAAACCTGCACTGCCGCGCTTCCCCTCGCTTCGCCTCATCAGAACGGATACCCAATAGCAAATACCAAGTTCAGGTTCTCGCGACGCCAGTTTCTGCTGCCCGGTTCAAAATCGCCCAGCCATCGGCTGCCGGCAGGAAGCCAGGGCTTACGTAAAGGGCTCGCCAAA
Organism: Bacteroidia bacterium; assembly: GCA_046291695.1. Taxonomy (GTDB): domain Bacteria; phylum Bacteroidota; class Bacteroidia; order UBA7662; family UBA7662; genus PNNG01. The sequence goes on along the minus strand of JBKBSO010000010.1, from coordinate 58,280 downwards.
TCAAAACGAAACACCAGGATGTCGGCATCGATGCGCAAGCCAAAGCCGGCACCCACACCCAATTCCTGCATCCAATTGGCCGTAAACTGTCCGCCACCCAGAGCCGGGTTAAAGCGTTGCAGCCAAATATTTCCTGCATCCAAAAACCAAGCCCCTTTCAGGTAAGGCAAGAGCGGAAAGCGGTATTCCACGTTGGCTTCTAGTTTGATGTCGCCGGCTTGATCAAAAAATGAAGCCGCATCAAAATCGAGCGGACGGTAATTGCCCGGTCCCAATGAGCGGATGTTAAAGGCCCGTACACTATTGGGGCCACCTGAAAAATACTGCTTAATGTAAGGCAAAGTTTGGCTATTGCCATAGCTATACCCCCCCCCTGCAAAGGCCCTAAACACCAGCCTACGTTCCTTGCTGAGCACCCAATGGTGGCGCAAATCGGCATCGATACGTACATACTGCGCCAGGGGCTCGCCAAACAAACGGCCACTCCCACTCAAAGCTCCCAATAAATTCCCCGACATATCGAGCGAGGCAATCGCTACCCAGCGGTGGGGCTTGCTTTCAGTGAGCTCGCTAAAAGTAAACTGGTATACCATACCGGCAATAAATCGCTGATCGAAACTTTGTCGCAAGAAAGGATTATTGGCCAATATGATTTCAAAAGCGTCGGACGTGCGCGCCAAACCAGTAAAACTAACCGAAAACGGCTGTAAATCGTGCGTCACAAAACGGTTGGTATTCCAGGTGTAACCAAAAGAAGTTTGAAAGGCACGGAGCTGGTAAAATTGCATCCGATTGAGCAAACTTCCGCCCACCACCATGCGGGTACGGGCAATGCCATGGCTTACATTTTCGCCCAGCGAAACCGGCGCCAACACCCGGGGAAATACCAATTCGCTTCGAATGCCAGCCTCGTAGGAATTTAAACCGGTTTGCCGCCCTCCTGCAAACTGCGTTTCAAAGCCCAGGTTCATGTCAATGTTAAGCAACTCCCCTCCTTTGAACAAATTCCGATTCTGGTAACCCGCTTTCAGGGCCGGCCCCACAAAGTTGTTCGATTTGGATAAAAACTGCGTTTCGTATCGCAAACGGCGCTTATTAGCGGGCGAAAGATACAAATTGGCCTGAAGCGTTTGCACCGCATGATCAGTACCTACTATCGAATCGGTCGGATAAAAACGCAGGGTTACAAACCGAAAGTTGCCCAAGTTACTGATGCGGTTGCTGGTCATGAGCTCGCGATTGCGCTCATACAATTGGCCCGGCTGCAACAAAATATAGCGCTGTAAGTGATGTGGCAAGAAGGTCTTGTCTACGCCTTCTATAAACTGTATGCCACGGTTCACTACCGTATCGAGCTTGCTGCTTTGCCCGCTGTCGGCCTGAACCTGGTAATTCGGGAATACCGAAACACTATTGATGCGGTAGGGCAACAAGGCTTCGGGCGGACTCGCAGCTTTGATGCCCAAATAAAGGTTGTATTGTCGATTGTTGAGGTTGGTATCGGCCCTAAAAATGAAATAATCGGCCGAAAAGGCATAATATCCCCGGTTTTTGAGCCAAGTATCGAGTCGCTCGCGTTCCGTTCGCAAGGCATCTAAATCGTAGCGTGTACCCGGCTGTAGCTTGCCTTTGGGCAATTGAGGCAGCAGGAGCCGCGCAAGGCTGTCTTGCGGTCCATACCAGGCATACTGGTGCAAACGGTAGGGCGGATCGAGCTGAATTTCGGCCCGAAGTATGCCCTTGCGGCCTTTTCCTTGTTTAACAAGCCGAATTTCGTGGTCAAAATAGCCGCGATTTTCGAGCCGGTTTTGCATGAGCTGCGCAATTTTTTCATTATTGAGCTGACTCAGGTAAACCGGAGCTTCTCCATAGCGTTTGTTCAGCCTTTTCGACAGTCGTGCACCCTTTTCGGCTTTGGCACGCTCGTGAATATAAATCCCGGGGTACTGCCAAAACAAACGGCCATTGGGTTTGGGGAAAACCACATTGGCCAGTTCTGCCTGGAGCGCCGATCGGTTTTCGATGGGCTCGGTGCTGTGCAGCACAATTTCGGTGCCACGGTACAACTGCTCGCCTTCGGGCAATTTGCGTAGGGTACCACAAGCACTCAATACGAGGAGCAAAGCCGCCCAATAGTATTTTCTCATGGCTCCACCTCCTCAGTTTTGGGTTGTGGGGCCTTTTTTTCGTGCTCTGGCCTGGCAGCCCGGCGCTTAAAAGCTTCCGAAAAACGATTAAATTCACGGCTAAACACCAGCGAGGTGCCTGTTACAATCAACTGCCCTTCGATGAGGCCTTCAAACTGGTTCCGGCGAAATGCACTGATGCGGTAATCACCCGATTCGGTGAGCAGGTATTCAAGGGTTACGTCGCCAATGATGTCACTGGCATTTTGCTGTCGACGCTGATTCCCTTCCAAATCTACCTGAGAACCCAATTGTACTACCAATCGGTCGTCGAGCAAATTTTTGCGCACATTTACATTGGCCACGGTGCGGTCTTGTGCCTGCCCCCCTTGGTAATCGGTAAAGCTACTCAGGTTCATGTCAACATCTACTGCTTTGATGTAGCGGGCACTCAAACTGTTGAGCTGACCGCTTAAAACTTGGCTGGCGCTCGAACGGGCCAGGGTTGTGGCACTTGCCCCAACCTGTGAGCCTGCGCCTGCGGGCAGAAAGCGGTTGAGCACCAAAAGCGAAAAAACCTGCTTGTTCAGTTCACTTTCTTGCTGGTTGAGCTGTTGCACCCGGGCATACACATTACCGTCGAGCACTCCGCGCTGGTTTTCGGGCATATCGAGCGAAAAGCTTACCTGTGGTTTAAGTAGCTCTCCACGGATGTTGGTGTACACATCAAAGGGCAACTCCTGCCGATAACGGCTCAGGGTGCTGGCATCAACCCCACTCAATTGCTCACTCAGCAGGTCGATGGCGCTTGTGTTTACCCGGTAGCGGGCACGCAAATCAAGGGCCGCATCAAGCACATCGCCCCGCCAGCTGATGGTACTGCCCTGGCTAATTTCGAATTTTCGCTGCACCACATCGTATAAACTCAGGTCATACGCCCCACGGTTTACCTCATACACGCCCGAAAGAGTCATGCGGCCATTGGGAAAAAGCTCATAGCGCAAATCGGCCCGGCCCGATACCTGCAACTTATCTCCCGAACGCTCATCCACAATTACTGTGAGCTCCGTTTCCGGATCTACCTGAAAAACGGCCATCAAGGTAATCCCGGTGATGTCTTGCAACTGCTGCTGCCCAACAAAAAGGCTGTCCCAATAGGCAGTACGCATATCGGTAAACAATACCAACCCCTCGCGCTCCACCAAGCCGGCTTGCGATTCGGGCACCACAAACCACAACTTACTTCCCTTGTTCAAACTGGCTTTCATTTCAATAATCGGTCGGCTAAAACTCCCCTGCAAACGCGCTTCTGTAGTTACGCTGGCCTTTCCATAAAACATGGGGTTGTTTTTAGCCGTGGCATCAATGAGCTGGAAATTGTTGGCTCGCAGCCGCAAGTCCAGCTCGGGCTGCAATAATTCTGGCGTTTTGATGGTACCCGATACAAACAACCGGTGCCCATGCGGGTCGCGCAGTTCAAATTGCTCAATCACCATACCCGCATTATCAATCCGAATACGTTCATCGGGCAAACTAAAGCGATTGTTGAGCTTGTTTACCGTGAGGGCAGCATTGCGGAATCGCATGCTTCCGGTGTATTGTGGTGCGGCAAGACTTCCACTGATATCGAAACGGGCACTTACGAAACCCTGCGGATTGCTGAACTGATTGTTGCTGAAAGCGGTAAGCATGCTTAACTGCAGGGTATCGAGCTGCAGTTGAAGATTCAACAGTTGTTCGCCCGCTATTGCTTCGTAATTCCCTTCGAGCCGCATGCGGATAGCTCCATCGGCCAGTCCCATACTAAAGTCGTAACGGTTGGCAGCTGGGTTGGTGGCAGTAATGCGCATATTCCCCAGATATTCTTCGCCAAATCGTAAGCGCGTAATGGCCAACCTGGCCTGTGCAGCCGGGTTGCTGAACATATGCTCAAATTGCACCTCGCCCTCCAAGCGACCACGCAAGGGTACCGAATCGGCATTGAGCAAGGCCGAAATATTCGACAAACGGAAACCTTCGAATTGCAAATCGAGCGCATCGGGGGCATCCTGGCTCAAGGCCAACAGTTCTTCTTGGTGCTGCAAGCTGAAGTTTTCGGTACGGAGGTAGCCGGGTGCAAAACGAATGTAATTCTCTTTTGGAATTTGCCAGTTGACCCCTTGTAACACCAAAGGATTGGGCAAGAGCTGAATGTGGGTGGTATCGGCTATGCGGTTAATGAAGGCATCGAGGGCGTACAAGGTGCTGGCATCTTCGCGCTGCATCCGCAGGCCAAAAAGTACGGTATCGCCCAGCATTTCGGCTTGCAAACGCGTTGGGTGTATATCTATGCGGTCGGCTTGCTGTAAACGTGCAAAGCCTGCGGTCATTTCCAGGCTATCCGGCTTGCTATTCAAATCGATATACATGCCCCGTACCGAAACATCGCCATAGTCAATGGCCGGCGATTGTAAATCGATGCGTAATGTGCCGGCTGCCTGGTCGAACTGCAACTGGAGTGAACTGCTGTCGAGCCGCCGCAATTCGGGAACCAGCAAATCGGTAAGCAAGCGGTTTTCGTATAGCTTCAACTCGCCTGCCAATTGGATATCCTTCCGCTCTAGGCTGTCGATTTCAGCCAGGGGTAAATAGTTGCGAAGCTGCTGCCTGATGGCCAACACCAATTCATCGATTCCGGCATTTGCCCTAAATTCGCCTCCGGCCAACTCACTCCGCAAGCCGGCCACAAAATGCAGGCTGTCGGATTGGAGCCAGGCGCGTAAACTATCCACCGGATAGCGGCTCGTAGCGGTTTGGAACAGGCCGTCGGTCAGCAGCAATTCCGCTTCGCGGCTTGCTCCCTGAGCACGGTATCCGGCATCCAGCTGCATGCGGAGCACCAGCTCATCGTCGCGCAAGCCAAGACGCTTTAAACTGGCACGGATTAAGCGCAACTTTAGCTCAGCCTCCGGCACCAGGCTGTCGAGCCGGGCAGTCATCTTCAGATCGAAGGCAAGGGGCATCTGATTCATATCAGCAGCAAACCGCAATTGCTGTTGTTTCAATTCGCCTTCGAACCGCAACATTTCGTATCGTTCCTCTAAGTATTCAATGAACTCCAGCTCCCCAGCCAGCTTCATCTCCAGATTGGCCAAATCTCGCCCGCTGCCTTCGAGCCTGAAACCAAGTTCCACATTACCAAAATCAGGCTGCTTGAGCAGCTCGGCCCAGGCCTGTCCTTGCAGGTCGGCATCGAGTGTAAAATGCGCTCTGCCCGTGTCTTCAACGGCAGCCATGATAAAGGCAGTACCTCCGGGCAAGTGCAGCTTCATGCCACTGCTCAAGCTGCTCCGGCTGCCCCGTACGCCGGCATCGAGCAAAAAATGGGTAGGCCAAGCCAAGGAGGTATCTGCATAGAGCAAGTTCAAGTCGGCTTGCACCGAACTCAGCTGTACGCGGGGCAGATTAAACTGCATCCGAGCACTGTCGAGCAATTGTACGAGTTTGCCACTCGCTGCCAGCCGAGTGCCATCGCCCCAATCGATTTGCAGGCTGTCGAGCTTAAGTTCCCGCATATCGCCCTCAGTAATCAATTCAAAAGAAAGCGGAACTGGCAACAGGGGCTTTAGTCGTGCGTCTTCGGCCATATCGCCCATAAAACGGGCAAAATCAATGGGGTAAATGCCTGTTGACTTGCAAGCCAACTGAAGACTCAGGCTGCTGTCGGCCGATAAAAGGGCATCGATATTGGGGTAGTTGAGCCTGCCGCTGGCTTCAAAATCGGAGCGCCCCGACCGCAGTTGCAAGCTCTTAAGCTGTAAGGCCTCGTTGCTCAAACTGAGTTGGCTGCCCAGATGGTTAATTTGAAGGCCACCGCCTTCGCGCAGATTAGTCAATTGTAGCGCCATCGACGCCATGCCAGGCCGGTAGTGCAAGCGTGAAGCCAATGATTGTAAATTTGCCTGTTGCGGCGCGGAAGCACCTTGCTGAAAAAGCAAATGGGTATTGAGTAGGTGTACTTGGTAGATATCGGCCTGCCAATCGGGCCAAACGAAAGCCTGGTTATCAGCTTGTGGTGCCCGGGCGCCGCTGCTGTCGGCTTCTGCCAGCAGCATATCCAGCCGGCTATCGGCCAGCAAAAAGCTATCGACCCGTATTTTGTGTTGATCGAGATCCAGTTCGGGCAATTCAAGTGCCAGACGGCCCAAGACGAGCCCATAGCTGTTTTGCAGGTCGGTGTAGCGGAGATCGAGCCCACCCAAATCGAGCCGGTGTATCCTAATTCTGGGCAATACGTTTTGGCTGCTGTCGTCATCGGCTGCTGCCGGGCTGCCGCTGCTGAGGAGTTCAAATCGGCTATTGTGCAAGGCAAATTGCTGCAGGCCGTAGAAGTTTTGATCGGGCAGCAGGCTATCGGCCCAAAGTTCAAGATTTCCCAGTGCCAGCTGCATTTGCAAGCTATCGGTGGCTGAACCATATCGCAGCTCCCATTGGCTTAGGTGGATGGGGCCAATGCGCAATTCGGGGGTTTCGGAAGTCTTTTTTTTCTTTGCTTCGGCTGGCAAGCTATCCGTTTCTTTGGCCACAAAAGGCGCAAGCAAGCGCGCAAAATTCCAGTTGCCTGCTGCGTCTTGTTGAATATTGGCCTGCAATCCTTCCCAGTCGACAAAAGGCACCGATATGGCGGGAAGTTCCCACCATTTGCATTGGGTGCGCAGGCTTTGGCTGTAGAGCAGGGTGTCGCCTTCGGGGAATTGGATGAGCAAGCCCTCTACGAGCAAATCGCCACGGTAGCTAAAGCGCAATTTTTGGATACTGATGTGCGTATCGGTTTTATCCGACAACCAAAGGGCGCCTTTTTCAGCAGCCCATTGTTGCACGCCTGCTACGCGTAGCAGCAGCACCAACAACACGATGAGTGAGAGCAGGCCCACGAAACATCCGGCAATTAATCGTAGACTAGTGCGCAGGTAAGGGTGCATGCATTGGTTTTGGTGCTATGCACAAATATAGCTTAACAGCAGCCGGAAACACAATTTTTGATCAATTCGGGCAAAATCAGCCTGCTTTTCCGGGTAAAGATGCACGCGGCAGCAGCAGCAGCAAGCCGGTATACATGGCAAAAAAGAGGGCACCCCGGTTGCGAATAAGCAAACTTTCCGACTGCATGCTGATGAAGATGAAGACCAGCAACCACATGGCCAGCCAATTGTTGTTTAACCAGGCCTTCCTAAAGGCCAATACAAAAACAAGCAAAAGCAGCATGCTGCCCGGTAAGCCATTCCCCAAAGCTGTTTCGAGCAATTGGTTGTGTGCATTATAGCCAAGCGCTACACCCAAACCAAACCCAATGCGCTCATAAGCCGCTAACAAAGCTTGTTTACCGCCACCGGTGCCATGCCCCAACCACCAGTGACCCTGCATGGCTTCACCCACGCCTTTCCATTCTGCCAACCGTATGGTAAGTCCATTAAAGTCGTGTTGCTCCGGGGCACCAATATCATATTCGGCATTGAGCAAGCTGGTATATCGCTCTTGCACCGTAGCCGGCAAGGCCAAAAACAACAGCAAGAGCACCAAAGGCATCAGCAAGAGCAGGCGGTACAATTTTTTGCGGTGCGGATGCGTACGCGCCAGGTACAGCAAGAGCAAAGCCGAGCTTAGGACAAAAGCCAGAATGGTCATCCTGGCCGAAAGCATCACCAAAAACAACAGCAACCAAGCCTGGCAAAGGTAAAACACCCGGTTCGAGCGCAATTGCCCCTTCCAGCGTAAATATACTGCTCCCATAAAGGCCATGCTCACCAAGCAGCTCAAGTAGGTAGGGTGCATAAGGTGTTCTGCCAGCCCGGTATAATAGAGGTAAAAACCCGAGTAGTACCAGTAATGCTCGCCAATAGAAATGATTTTGACCAAGCCTAAACCGGTTAGATAAAAAGAAGCCAGCAAGGTGCTGCCCCACAACCAGCGCAGTCCGCTTTGCACCAGCCTTTCGGCCTGTAGTTGCTGGCTGTGTAGGAGCCAGGGAATAAGGGCCATAAGCAACGACATGCCCAGCAAAGGCCAACCCTGTTCAGGGTTCGAGCTGTAGCCCATACCCACAAGCTGCCATAAAAACAACAAGGCTAAGCCATACACCCAGCCGTGGGCAGGCCATCGAAATCCGGTTTTTCGAAATTGAACAATCGACAAAACCACAAAGAGCATGATGGTGTAGGAACTTATAAATTCCGGAAAAAAAGCACTGATTACCAAACAGGCAAAACCCATTGACAACCAATCGGATTTTGGCCCCATACCCATTATGCCGCTTAACCCATTCATGCTAGTGGGTTCGAACTATCAGCAGCAGGGCCGTCTCGCTGGCCGATTCATTCGACACCAACACCTCGCCCTGCAAGGCATACAACTGCCCTTGATGTAAAGGGCGTTCATTGAGTTGGATTTCGGAACCTTGCAGCAACTGCAAACTGGTTCCCCCTTCATCTTCCACATCCATTTGCTGACCAGGCAAAATGCGGGCCTCTTCGATGCTGTAATGCTCGGTGCTGCTCACCAGGCGCGAACTGCCAAAAGGGGTTTCTATTTGTTCGTGGGCCAACAAAAGAGGCGAATCTTGCTTCTTCAGGTAATCAACTGCCTTTTTTACATCCTGACTACTTCCGCGTTTACCAATAAGCGTGGCCGAAGCCGTTTGCACCACCAACAAATTCTCAACGCCCAGCAAAACCAATTCCGTGTTGCTAGCATTGATCACCAGGTTATTACCCGAATCGATAGGCAGGCAATAAGGCTGCTGGGTATTTCCAAAGGCATCTTTCGGAAATTCGTCGTACAACGCATCGAAGCTCCCCAGATCGCTCCAACCTATATCGGCCGGAACCACCCGAACCCGCTTACTTTTTTCCATGAGCCCATAGTCGATGCTGATGTCTGGAATGGCCATCATTTGCGCATAGCCCGGCTCGTTAATTTCATCTTCGGCATTAAAATGAGCAGCAGCGGCTTTTGCAGCTTCATACACTTCGGGACTATGCAGTTTTAGCTCCGTCAAAAAAGTGCCCGCTGTAAAGCAAAACATGCCACTATTCCAGTAATAATTGCCGCTGGCCAGGTAGGCAGCAGCGGTGGCCGCATCGGGTTTTTCGCGGAACGAAAGCACCTCATTGCCGGCCGCCTCAATGTAACCAAAACCCGTTTCGGGGTAGTGAGGTTGAATCCCGAAAGTAACGAGATAACCTTGTTGTGCAAAATCGACCGCCTTTGCCACGGCTTGCTCATAGGCCTGCTGCTTTTTGATCAGGTGATCGGATGGGGTTACCAGCAATACCTCCTCGGGAGGAAGGATAAAACAAGCCAAGGCGATGGCAGGAGCAGTATTGCGGCCTACCGGCTCAAGCACAAAACTTCCCGCATGTCCGTTCAGTTGCCGGTGGGCCAACAAGTACTGATCCTGATTGGTGACCACCATAAAACGCCTCGCTTGTCGGGCATTCCGAGCTACTGTAAGTTCAAATAATGATTGGCCATTGAGCAAGGGATAAAACTGCTTGGGGCTTAACTTCCGCGACAAAGGCCAAAGCCTTGTTCCGCTTCCACCAGATAAAATGAGGTTGGTTAGTTGCATACGACTGCTAAGTTCAGGTTCAAAGTTTAAAGTTCAAAATTCAAAAAATCGCAACCCACCTTAACCCAGCGAACGTTCCCCAGCGAGCGCCAGCGAGTACTTCCCAGTGAGCAAAGCGAACGTTCTCCAGCGAGCTCCAGCGAGCACTCCCCAGCGAGCTCCAAGAGCACCCCTACTTCAAACTCCGCAATGCCGCCTCCACATGCCCATAAACCCTAGCTTCCATCTCACTGATGTCGGCCTTCTCAAAGGGCATACCCGTAATTTTTTCATACAACTCCATGTAACGCTGGCTGATGGTTTCGAGCCAAACATCATCCATTGCCGGTACGCGTTGACCCTCCTGCCCCTGAAACCCATTGGCGATTAACCACTGCCTTACAAACTCCTTCGAGAGCTGCTTTTGCTCTTCCCCTGCGGCTTGTCGCAACTCGTAACCATCGGCATAAAAATACCTCGACGAATCGGGCGTGTGTACCTCATCAATCAGCAACACCCGGCCTTCATATAAACCAAATTCATATTTGGTATCTACCAAAATGAGTCCTTTATCAGCAGCCATTTGGGTGCCTCGGGTAAACAAACTACGGGTATAAGCTTCCAGTTGTAGGTAATGTGCTTCTGATACGAGGCCCTGTCGCAACAAATCTTCGCGACTGATGTCCATGTCGTGGCCTTCATGCGCCTTGGTAGTCGGGGTAATGATGGGCTCAGGCAGTTTGTCGTTTTCGCGCAAACCATCCGGCAAACTTACCCCACAAATGCTGCGTTTGCCCGAGCGGTATTCGCGCCAAGCATGCCCGGCCAGGTAGCCCCTAATCACCATCTCCACCGGAAATGGCGTCGCCCGGTAGCCAATGGCCACATTGGGGTCGGGGGTGCTGATGAGCCAATTGGGCACCAAATCGGCAGTTGCTTTTAAAAAATAGGCCGCTGTTTGGTTGAGCACCTGTCCTTTGTATGGCACCGGTCGGGGCAAAATCACATCAAATGCCGATATGCGGTCACTAGCTACCATCACGAGGTAGCGTTCACCTATGCCATATACATCACGGACTTTACCGCGGTAATGCGAAGTTTGTCCGGTAAAAGAAAAATTACTGTTTGCTAAGGCCATCTTATGCTTCGGATTGGGTACTGTTGCGGTTGTCTTCTTGTTTGTCGTAAGCCCTGATGATGTCTTTCACCAATCGGTGGCGTACCACATCGGAGGCCGTGAGGTGCACCTGGGCGATGCCTTCTACTTCTTTGAGCAATCGGAGTGCTTGTGGCAAGCCCGAACGCTGATGACGCGGCAGGTCAATTTGCGTAAGATCGCCGGTGATGATGAATTTGGCCGTGGGCCCCATGCGTGTGAGGAACATTTTGATTTGCATCTCGGTACAATTCTGCGCTTCATCGAGGATCACAAAGGCCTTATCGAGCGTTCGTCCACGCATAAAGGCCAGTGGAGCAATCTCGATGATGTTGTCTTCGATGTATTTGGCCAGTTTGGCGGGTGGAATCATGTCTTCGAGGGCATCATAAAGCGGGCGCAAATAAGGGTCAATCTTTTCCTTCAGGTCGCCAGGCAAAAAGCCAAGGCTCTCGCCTGCTTCTACCGCCGGCCGGGTGAGGATAATTTTTTTTACTTCCCGGTTTTTGAGCGCCCTCACCGCCAAGGCTACAGCGGTATAGGTTTTGCCTGAACCTGCCGGCCCTACGGCAAACAAAATATCGGAACGGCCAATTAACTCCACCATCTGGCGCTGATTGTGCGAACGTGCCTTTACCACCAGTCCATTCGGACCAAAAACGATGGGTTCTTCACTGTTTAGGTGCGAAAAAGCGCGTACATCCTCGTCGAGCAGCAACAAGGCAAAGTCTTCGTCGGCCAAACGATTATGCCGCGCATAATGGCTGATAATACGTTCAAACTTGAGTTGAAACTGTTCAAGGGCCAAGGTTTCGCCACCTACCAGCAACTGATCGCCGCGTGCCGTAAACTTCAGTTCGGGGAAGGCCGATTTTAAAGTTTTTAAACGCAGGTTATTTGGCCCGAAAAATTCGAGTGGACTAACATCTGCAAGCTTAAAAGTAAATTCTACCAAAGGCTTCGTCTTTTAGCTAAATTTGCCGATATCCAAAACATGCCGTGATAAATTGCATCACCCTCACCACCGATTATGGCCTCAGCGACCCTTATGTTGCTGCGGTAAAGGGGCATTTAATGCGTCAGCAGCCGGGTATTCAGCTGGTGGATATCGCGCACAATATTAGCAAATATAACCTGCAGCAGGCAGCATACGTTTTAAAAAATGCATATCATTTTTTTCCGGACCACAGTTTGCACTTGCTCGATGTTGCATCCATCAGCCACTACAGTTCGGAGTTCATCTATTTCAGCTTCAACGAGCATCATTTCATCATGCCCGACAACGGCATTTGCAGCTTAATTACCGAAAATGCTTTACTCTCGCCTTACATCATCCCGGCATCGGGTAGGCCCAAACCCCATGCTTTTAGCTTGTTGATTGATGTGCTTCCGGCCTTGCAACCCATTTTGCAGGGCGAAAATGCCGCACAGGTATTGGGCGAAGTGCATGTCAACTACAACCAGCTTACCCCCCTACTCCCTGCCATCACTGGCGATAATTTACAGGGAAGGGTTATCCATGTAGATGCTTACGAAAATGTGATTACCAATATCGACAGGCAAACTTTCAGGCGGCTGACCAAAGGCAACAATGGGTTTATCATACACCTGAAGAAAAAATACCAGCACGAAAACCGGGTAGAGCAGCTTGTAAACAGTTACGAAGAGGTGGGGCCGGGCGAAATTGCCTGTTTTTTTGGACACAACAACTTATTGCAAATCAGCATCAGGGGTGGCAATGCCTCGGGCTTGCTGGGCTTACGGGTTGATGACCCCATATTTATTGAAAAAACATGATTGTACGATTAGTTAAAATGAGCTTTAAACCCGAAGAAGTGCCTGTATTTGAGGCCCTCTTTGCAAAATACCATCAGCAAATCAGGAATTTCCCGGGTTGCACCGAGCTGCAATTACTCAAAGACGGGCATACCTATTTTACCTACAGCCATTGGGAAAAAGCACAGGACCTAGAAAATTACCGTCATTCGGCCCTTTTTCAGGAGGTGTGGCCTGCCACCAAAAAGCTTTTTGCCAAACCTGCCGAAGCCTGGAGCACCGAACAACGCTATTGCCTCAAATAAACAAGCCATTGGCCGACTCCCGTACAAACTGTATCTTGCAGCATAAGTCAATGGATATGAAAATAAAACTTTACTTGTTGCTCCTGCTACTCGCACTGGGTACACAAGCTTGCAAAACGGCTACACCCCCCACACAGGCGGCTGAAGTGGAAGATACCAACGACAACACGCCTCCAACCGGAAGGCCGGCAACCCTCATTCCGAGTACACAAACCGAAACCCAATAAGCACTGATTTAGGAATCAGGCTTTTTTGGCAAGAAAATTGACCATAAGCGCTAAAACCTCACGATGATGAAAAGATATGCCCCCCTCATGCTGCTCAGCCTGGCACTCGTAGCCCTGCTGGGCATAAGCAGCTGCAATAGCAAAAAAAATGCAGCCGATGCCGCTGCCAAACAACAGCAAGAAAAGTTTGACCAAGCCGACCGCGATAAAGCCCGCTTCGAGCGCGCGCTTCCACAGCAAGCACCGGCAGCCACCGAATAAATCAATAGCTCCAAAAATTAAAAAGGCATCCCGCGGGATGCCTTTTTAATTGGTCGGCAATGCTGATTAAAGCAGCTCGTGTGTAACAAAACTCCTCGATCCAAGGAGGCTTAACAGGCACCAACGAAGTCTTGAACCTGGCATTAAAATTTCTCTGAGTCATTTTTAATCCACCAATAGTTTAAATTATACATTTTTTCTAACTTAACCAGCGGTCTAGAATTAAGGGAGACAGGCACCGCCGGACATGAGATGGCGGGCTACACCAACAAAAACGCTACCCAGCAAAAGCACATAAATCACGTACATGGCAAACAACGCAAACCAGCTGCTCGACTTCTACAAAAAGGAGGTATCTGCTTTCATACTTGAACCTCGCACCTTTAAAGGAACAGAGCACTTCAAGCGCATTGCGGCGCTCTTTTCACCGGGGAATTTCTATTATTGGATTGTCAATTTTGGCAATTTGGAGATGGAATATGTGAGCGAAGGCACGCAAAAAATCCTAGGAATCCCTGCAAACAAACTTACCGCTAGCAGTTTTCTAGCCTTGCTGTCTCCAAAAGAAATGGAAGCCATAGCGCGTAAGGAAAGTATGGTGCTCGACTTCCTCAAAAACCACATTCACCCGGAACAGATCACCCAGTACAAAATCATATATCTGATTCAAATTACAGACCTTTCTGGTAAGGCCCGCACCATTTTGCACCAGGCGACCACCTTAACTGTCGACGAATCGAGGCACATTGAACACGTACTCAATGCGCACACAGACGTAAGTCATTTACGCATAACAAACCAGCATGATATCTCCTTCATCCATTTGGGTGATGGGCCCAGTTACTACAATGTTCCGTCTGAAAAGGGCAAATTTGAGATCCCTTCGGATGCTAACGGAGAGAAAATTGCGCTACAGCGGCTGCTCACCAAGCGGGAGCTGGAGGTCCTCAAAGCCCTGGCTGCCGGCCTATCGACCAAGCAGATCGCGGAGAAGCTCTTCATTTCGCCACACACCGTGCAAACGCATCACAAGAACATGCTGGCGAAAACGGGCTACCACAAAACCACCGACCTCATCGTCCGGGCTTTGCTGGAAGGTTTAGATTAGCAGCTTGGCTGAGTATTAACAAAAAAAAGGGCACCCGTTTGGATGCCCTTTGCTATGTAGTTATGCGCTTTGTTTACAATACCTCGTGGGTCACAAACTCCTTGATGTACGGATGCTTAGTGGGTACCAGCGAAGCCTTGGTGAGGCTGCGGGTAAACACAAACATAAACAAGCCGATGAAGCCAAGGAACATGCCGATTTCAATAAAGCCGATGTGGGCATGAGCACCTACAGTACCCGGCATAATGCCTACATACAAATCAATCCACTTACCTACAATCAACAATACGGCTACAAACAGCATCATTCCTTCTTTACGCTTCGAACCACGGGTCATCAACAATAAGAACGGTGCCACAAAGTTGATGATGAGGTTGATGAAGAATAAGGCCTTGAAGTGCTCAAAACGCTCCTGATAATAAATCGACTCTTCCGGAATGTTGGCATAAAAAATCAACAAGAACTGCGACAACCAAATGTATGTCCAGAAAATGCTGAAAGCAAACATAAACTTTCCGAGATCATGCATATGGTGGTCACTTACAATCGACAAATAACCAGCCCTACGCAACATAATTAGCGTAAAGGTCATGATGGCGATGGCAGTAACCCAGGCCGCGGCAAAATGATACACCCAAAAGATGGTTGAGAACCAGTGGGTGTCGATACTCATTACAAAGTCCCAACTGGCCATGGCCCAGCTCACTGCAAATACAGGCAAGAAAATGGCACCCATGGTTTTATTCCGCTTGAGGCTCTTGTAACCACCTTGCAAATCCTCCTCCAGGGAGTTTTTACGCATAACCCGGCTAAAGAGATACCACAACAAGAATATCACCACAGTGCGACCTATCATGAACGGCAGGTTCAGGTAAGCCACCTTTTCGGCTATAATCTCGTCGAATTCAGGATGTGTAGGATCAGCGATGCCTTCATGCGTCCAGTGGTAGGTGTGGTTCCAGTGCATCAATACACTCAGGATAATGATGGCGAAACCAGCATAGGCATACGGCAAATAGCTGGCCATGGCCTCAGGAATACGCTTAAATCCGGCCGACCAACCCGCATTACTTACCGCTTGCGTGGCCAAAAACAAGGTACCCATCAAGGCTACCCCCAAAAAATACCAGTTATTGAGCAGGAAATTCGCCCAAAAACGATGCGTATCAGTCATCAGGCCCAATACAATGGCCACCAAGCCAATGCCCATCAAACCAAAGGCAATATTTCTTAAACGTGCCGGTACAACAAATTTTTCTTCTCGTACCGCTACTTCATGATGATGTCCCATGGTGCTTATTCTCCTGTATAACCTCTTAACTTGTTCACATACATTACAATCTGCCAGCGCTCCTCAGGGCGGATTTGTGAGCCATGTGCCCACATACGTCCCTTACCCTTGGTAATCACGTGGTAAATATGACCCGAAGGCTGATTAACAATATAGCTGGCCTGATAATTTGGCACACCTCCATACACCTGACCTACAGAACCTTCGCCCTTGCCTTCTTTACCATGGCAAGGTGCGCAGTATACGCCGTAGAAGTATTCGCCCTTTTCCAAATGCTGTGCATTCTTCTCCAACGGATTTACCAATAGGCGGGCAGCCAATTCCAAACTGTCTTTATGAATGGGATAGTTGAACATGAGCGACATATTCGTATTGTCGTAACCTACACCCGAACGGGCAATGGTGCCTTTTACAGGCTCACGCATGTTTTTACCATCCGCATTCAAGGTATTCGACCCTACCTGGCTGTAGGGCTCATAAGGATGCGACACATACATTTGTGGTGCAAACTCCCAACCCGGATCTTTTTCATTGGCAATTATGCCACAGCTGCTCAGCAAACTGCCCACAGCCAATCCTAATATCATGAGCTTTTTCATAATTCAACCTCCTTCTCTTCTACCTCCTCAGCACCTAACTGAAGCAACAAGCTGTTGATCATGTCGTAATCGGCCGTATTGCTGGGAATGGCAATGCAAAACTTGTGGCTGGTTACCCGTGGGTCTGGCATCTTGGCCTCGTTGCCCGGAATAAAACCTGAAGCCACCAGGTAGGTGCCTACCATGCCCAAAGCCGTGATCAAGACCGTTAATTCAAAGGTCACCGGAACAAAGTCGGGCCAAGCCAAAGCAGGCTTACCACCAATGTTCATGGGCCAGTTCAAACCCAACATCCAAGCTTGCATCAACAAGGCCAAGCTGAATCCAATGCAGCCAAAAATAAAGGCCGCTTTGGGCAAACGGCTACGCTTGTAACCTAAGGCCTCATCCAATCCGTGAACCGGAAATGGGGTATAACATTCGTGAATCGGGGTGCCTGTGGCACGTACCTCTTTTACGGCTTCGAGCAAAGGCTCTTCGTCGTTAAAGGTTCCGATAATATATTTCTGTAAACTCATTGGCTTAAGCTATTTGAGGGTTCACTTCTTTCAAATCAATGCCTTCTTTTTCAGCAGTCTTCTTAATGTGCTCCTCGGCCGATGTCTTCACAATCGATTTCACCTCGGCAATGGCTATTACCGGCAGGAACTTGGCGAAGAGGAAGAAGAGGGTAAAGAATAATCCCAAAGAGCCGATGAACATGCCGATTTCAACCCAGGTAGGTGAATACATGGCCCAGCTCGAGGGTAGATAGTCGCGGTGTAGCGAAGTAACGATAATTACAAAGCGCTCGAACCACATACCAATGTTCACAAAAATGGAAATGATGAATACCGCAGTGATGTTCCGGCGTAACTTCTGCGACCAGAACAACTGTGGCGTAATCACATTACAGGTCATCATGGCCCAATACGCCCACCAATACGGTCCAAAGGCGCGGTTTACAAAGGCATAACGCTCGTAAGGAACCGCAGAATACCAGGCAATGAAAAACTCGGTGATGTAAGCCGAACCTACAATCGAACCCGTTACCAGGATGATTTTGTTCATGACATCAATGTGGTTGACGGTGATGTATTCTTCCAGTCGCATAACCTTCCGCATGATGATCAAGAGCGTAAGTACCATGGCAAAACCAGAAAATACCGCACCCGCCACAAAGTAAGGAGGGAAGATGGTGGTGTGCCAACCGGGAATCACCGAAGTGGCAAAGTCCATCGATACGATGGTGTGTACCGAAAGTACCAGCGGGGTAGCCAAACCAGCCAAGATGAGCGATACGCTCTCAAAACGCTGCCAAGCCTTGGCCGAACCATTCCAACCAAAACTCAACAAACCGTAAATCTTCTTGCGCAACCCATCAGCACGGTCGCGGATGGTGGCCAAGTCGGGAATCAAACCTACATACCAGAATACCAAAGACACGGTGAAATAGGTCGAAATCGCAAATACGTCCCACAAAAGCGGCGAGTTGAAGTTTGCCCAAAGCGGACCGTAGGTGTTGGGCAATGGAAATACCCAATAAATTACCCAGGGACGACCGGCGTGCAAGAGCGGATAGGTACCCGCACAAATTACCGCAAAAATGGTCATGGCTTCCGCCGAACGGTTCACCGCCGTCCGCCATTTCTGACGGAACAACAACAAGATGGCCGAGATGAGCGTACCGGCATGACCGATACCTACCCACCATACAAAGTTGGTGATGTCCCAACCCCAGTCAACTGTTTTGTTAAGCCCCCAAACTCCCACACCTGTGATGAGGAGGTAACCCACCGTGAGGAGCCAAAGCCCCAAGCCGGCCAGGGAAACGATGAAACCCAAATACCACCATTTGGTTGGTTTTGCTTCTACCGCTGTGGCGATGTCGTCCGTAATCTTGGCATAAGAAGTCTTGCCGGTGATTAGCGGACGCCTGATAGGAGATTCGTACATATCGTTCTATTCGATTTACTGATTAAGCTTGAGTTGAATTGGTATTGCGTACCTTGGTGAGGTAATTTACCGAAGGCAATACGTTGAGTTCTTCGATGATGCCGTACGCACGCTCGTTGAGGAACAACTTCGCCACTTCGCTGTTTTCGTCGTTCAAATCACCGAATACAATAGCACCTGAGGGGCACGACTGCTGACATGCCGTTTTCACTTCGCCATCCAGTACGCCACGTCCCTGGCGCTTGGCCTCGAGTTTGCCCGACTGAATACGCTGCACACAAAATGTGCACTTCTCCATCACCCCACGGGCACGTACCGTTACGTCCGGGTTCAGCACCATACGACCGAGATCGGTTTGTGATGGGTTGTTGTAGAACTTCGGATTGTCGGTATAGCTGAACCAGTTAAAGCGACGTACTTTGTAAGGGCAGTTGTTGGCACAATAACGGGTACCCACGCAACGGTTGTACACCATTTGGTTCAAACCTTCGTCGCTGTGTACCGTGGCCAATACCGGACAAACGGTTTCGCAAGGAGCGTTGTCGCATTGCATACACATTACCGGCTGGAACGACACCTGCACGCTATCGCCATCTTGAATAAGGCTATACTCTTTCTCTTTATCGATCGTCAAACCATCTTCCTGGAAAGCATAATAGCGGTCGATGCGCATCCAGTGCATTTCGCGGCGGTTAATTACTTCCTGCTTGCCTACTACGGGCACGTTGTTTTCAACCTGACAGCTTACAATACAAGCACCGCAACCGGTACAAGCATTGAGATCAACGGCCATGGCCCAGTGGTGACCTTCGTAATCGCGCTGATCCCAAAGGGTAATGGCATTACGATCGATACCCGGATACACCTTTTTGAAGCTACCATCGGCCTGGCGCACCTGAACATAAGGGCGAATATTACCGTCGGCAGGATTTACAGTATATTTTTCGAGTGTGGTTTCCTTTACAATATTCCGTCCTTCGATGGTGTGGTGCGTTTGGGTTTGCGCCAAAGGCGTTTTCATACCCGTTTTGCTCACACTTACTTTGGTGCTCAACATGGAGCGGCTACCGCTATAGCTCATGAACGGGTAGGCGTTGGCGCCTATACCCAATCCGGCTTTGCTTACTTGGGTACGGCCATAACCGAGGGCCAGGGCAACTGTACCGGGGAAGGTGCCGGGCTGTATGAGCACCGGAACTTCAACGCTGTAGCCATTGGCTTCTACCTTCACCACATCCCCTTCTTCGAGGCTGTTTTCGCGGGCATATTTAATACTCACGGCCAGGTAGTTATCCCAACAAGCCTTGCTCAGCGGATCGGGCATTTCTTGCAACCAGGGATTACCTGCCAAAAGTCCCGTGCCCAAACCAAGCTTTTCGTAAACCACAAGCTCGAGTGCTGAGCTTTCGGTCTTGATACCGGCTGCAGCAGCGGCAGCATTGCCATTGTAGGCAGGTTGTGCAGCCACAGGCGAGGTTTCGTACACCCCATTGTGGAGGGCAGTACGCCAGAAAGTACCGAAATCGGCCGCACCCGACTGGGCAAATAAGCCTTTCCAATTTTCTTTGAACGTATCGTAAGCCGTAGCAGAACTTCCGCTCAGCGAAAGTAATACCTCATCGAACGAACGGGTATCGTACAAATTGCTAATGGCCGGCTGCATGATGCTGTATTTACCTGCGGCAGGCAAGGCATCGCCCCAGCTTTCGAGGTAATTGCTGGCAGCTGCTACAAACTCGGCCTTTTGAACGGTTTCGTCGTTTTGCTCCGAAACGGCCACTTTTACATCTACCTTGGCCAAACCACTCAGGTAGGCATCGGCTTTATAATAATCGTAAGCAGGATTAACCCCTGAGCTAATCACAGCACCAATTTTACCGGCATTCATATCGGCAACCAATTGCTCCATCTCGGCATCTTTGCCCTGACGGAGATACACAGGAGCAGCCATATCAATGGTGCTTCCGTAACTGCCCAGCAAGTTGTTGATGGCGTTCACCATCATCTGCACCTGCTTGTCGTTTGAACCACAAACTACAAGCGCTTTACCGCGAGCAGCCCAAAGTTCAGCAGCAGTCGTGCTGATGGCATTGCCTGCCAAATCGTGCTTCTCGGCATTAACCGTAGCCGCACCGGCCAGCTTGGCAATGGCATTGTATAAGTTGGCTACCACCAAGCCTTCTTTCGAAGCCTGGTAGGTTACGCGCAAATCGGCATTTGAACCGGTGATGCTCAGCATCGACTCAAACTGAATGTGGCGCGACATCTTCGGGTTATCTTTGCTAACCTTCCGATTTTTGCTGTAGTCGCGGGTAAATTCTACCGGTGAAATCCAGTTCCCCAAGAAATCGGCACCAATACCCAAAATGGTTTTGGCCTTATCAAAATGATAAGTAGGCAGTGCAGCTACACCAAAATCATTTTCATTGGCTTCGAGCATGCCTGAAGCTGAAATTACATCGTAAGTCACATGGCGGGTAGCCGGATATTTGGCTTTAAAACCATCGATGATGCGACGGGTAGTGGGGCTGATGATGCTGTTGGTAAGCAATACCACAGGCTTTTCACCTAAGGCCTCCAGCTTGCTGCTGAGTTGACTGTCGAACTCGCTCCAGCTCACATATTTGCCCGCAATCATGGGCTGCTGCAAACGATTGGCATCGTACAAACTCAAAACCGAGGCATGAACCCGTGCGTTTACACCACCTTGCGAAATACCCGACAAGGTATTGCCCTCTACCTTAATGGGGCGACCCTCGCGGGTTTTCACCAAAATGCTGGCGTAATCGTAACCATCGTAATAGGTGGTGGCGTACCAAGTGGCAATAGAAGCCGAAACTTCTTCGGGCTGGTTAATATAAGGAATGGCTTTTTTCACTGGCGCCTTGTTACAAGCAGCCAAGGTGGCCGCCGTAAGGCTAAAGCCAAATATTTTCAGGAAGTCGCGGCGATTCGCTTCTAAACCGAGGCTCTCCTCGCTCAACAGCTCATCCACCGGAATTTCTTCGGCAAACTCCTTCGAAGCTTCTTCAACAAAGGCAGGGCTGTTGCTGAGCTCTTCAAGGCTTCTCCAATACTTCTTTTGTGCAATATCCATGTATAATGTGGTTATTGATTAACGAATTAATAATGACATTTTGAACATTCCAGTCCACCCAAATTGGCAATCGTAAGCCCGTTTTCGAGCAAGGCCTGCTGGAACTTCTCCGTATTGCCGTGCACCGCCTGGTAGTAGCCGTTGTCGAGATCAACCTTGGTTTCGCGGTGGCAGTTAATACACCAACCCATGGTAAGGGTACTGTGCTGATACACTTCGGGCATTTCCTGAATTTCACCATGACAAGTCTGGCACTCAATACCGGCAAGCTTGTAGTGCTGGTAGTGGTTGAAGTAGGCAAAATCGGGGAGGTTATGGATCCTGATCCACTCGATGGGCTTGTTATTTTCCCAGGCCGCGTGGATTTTTTTGATTTCAGGAGCGTCTTTTTTGATTTGGTTGTGGCAGTTCATACACACATTTACCGCCGGAATGGTAGCACTTTTGCCGCGTTCCACACCGGTATGGCAATAGCTACATGCAATTTCGTGTGTACCGGCATGTAACTCGTGGCTGAAGGCAATGGGCTGCGATGGCTGATAGCCCTGCTGAATGCCCACATGGTTCGAAACATCTATACCCCAGCCAATGGCCGCGATAAGAAAGAAGGTTAACCCTCCCCCAATCGCATGGATGGGCTTGATTTTAAAAGCAGGCTTGAGCGCTTTTATTTGGGCCGGATCGAGTTCGCCCTTGGCTACCTTATCATCGTAAGCAGCCTGCAATTTGTTGCGTTGCTGCGCGAGGAAGTAAATCACCGCGGCGGCCAGGAATATCAACACCCAAATCACCTGAGAAAGGGGGAAACCTTCCTCCAGCTCGGCAGTACCTACGGCTGTACCACCACCATCATCGGTAGTAGCTGTGGCAGGTGCCGATTGCGATTCGATGTACGCCAATACCGACTTGATTTCCTCGTCGGTCCAGTCGTATGCCGGCATGGCAATCTTATTCCACTTACTAAACTGAGCTACAGCATACTCATCACCCGAAGCAATCACTTCTTGTGAGTTCCTGATCCAGCGGATTAGATAGTCTTCTTCGAGCCTTTCTGTGACCCCACCCAATGCCGGTCCAACCAAATCCTGATCCATACGGTGACAGGCCGCACAGTTATTGTCGTACAGTGCTTTTCCATCAGGTTGAGCTTGTACTGACGGTGTTGCGAGACCAATCAGGAGAAATGTGGCAGCAGTGAGAAGGATTCTGCTAAGGGAAAATCCTTGATTTTGATTCATTTGCGCTAGTTTTTAAGAGCCGGAAAGCCTTTAAATCTTCCAGTCGCAAAATTAGTCGGAAAGACGATTATCCCGCCCTATGTCATAAAAAATTCAAAATCTCGGCTTAATTTAAAATTGGTCTAAATAAGAAAATGGTTAAAAGGCTGATTACGAAGCCTAGGGCTGCAGGTCGTCGACCAGATCGGTTTGCAGGTTCTTGAGTTGGCGGTACAGGCCATTGGTTTTGGCCATGAGCTCGGGGTGGGTGCCAAATTCCACAATCTGTCCTTTATCGAGCACCAAAATTTTATCCGCATCGCGAATGGTGCTCAAGCGGTGAGCGATAACAATACTCGTCCGGTTTTGCATGAGCAGGTTGAGCGCGTCTTGTACCAAGCGTTCCGACTCACTGTCGAGGGAACTGGTGGCTTCATCGAGGATGAGGATGGCCGGATCGCGCAATACGGCACGCGCAATGGCAATACGCTGGCGCTGGCCCCCGCTGAGTTTAATTCCCCGCTCACCCACTACCGTATCGAGCTGTTCGGGAAAACTGCTGATAAACTCCCAGGCATTGGCCTTACGGGCAGCTTGTTCCACTTCGTCGCGACTGGCCCCCGGCTTGCCATAGCTGATGTTTTCAAAAATAGTACCGCCAAAAAGTACCACATCTTGGGGCACTACGGCCAGGTTGGCCCGGTAATCCGAAAGTTCGTAATCGGAAATGGGCCGGTCGTCGATCCGGATTTCGCCGGAATCGGGCTGATAAAAGGCTTGTAGCAAGCTCACCAGGGTCGATTTGCCTGCGCCACTCGGCCCTACCACCGCCAATTTTTCACCAGCAGCCACGCTAAAGCTCACCCCATCAATCACGCTGATTTCGGGACGGGTTGGGTAGCGGAAGCTCACTTCCGAAAACTGCACCTCACCCCGAACACTACGTTGGGGATGTATGGGCAGCAAATCCACCGCTTCGGTAGTTTCGTTCAAAATCTCAAACACCCGTTCGGTGGCACCCAAAGCTTTTTGGAGCTGTGCATACAATTCGGCAAAGCTGCCCATGGCCGCACCTACAAAAGTGCTGTATAAAATAAAGCTGGTAAGCTTGCCCACCGTAAGTTCGCCACTATTTACCAGGGTAGAACCATACCAAATCACCACAACAATACTTCCCAACAAACAAAAAATAATAAAGCTGGCGAAAGCGCCCCGGTAAATGGCTCCCTTGAGGGCGAGCTTCACCACCCCCGCTATACGCTGGGCATAGCGCTGCGATTCGTACCACTCATTGGTGTAGGCCTTTACGCTGGCTATGGCCTGCAAACTTTCTTCTACCACCGTATTCGAAGCCGCCAACTCATCCTGTGCCTCACGGGCTATGCGTCGGATGGCCTTACCAAAAAGCACGGCCAATACCACCAGTACCGGAAACACAGAAAGCATGAGCAGCGTAAGCTTTGACGAAGTGTACGCCAGTAAAGCGATACCACCAATCAATACCACCAGCTGCCTGATGAGTTCGGCCAAGGTAGTGGTGAGGGTATCTTGTATCTGCGACAAATCGGCGGCAATGCGACTGTTGAGCTCCCCTACCCTCCTCCGCGCAAAAAAGTCCATCGGCAAACGGATGATGCGACTGTAGCTATCCTTGCGCAAATCGGCCAATGAACGCTCACCTACCTGCACAAACAAATAAATCCTGAAAAACGAAATGGTGGCCTGTACCAACAAAATCAACAGCAAAGCTATGCTGATTTGGTTGATGCTACTCAACCAGGCATTGTTGCTGGTCCCCATGGCCGCATCAATGAGCCAGCCCATGAGCATGGGAAACGAAAGCGACAACAAACTGCCACCGGCCAGCAACACCAAGCCTATGGTAAACATGGCGCGGTACGGACGAAGGTAACGCAGTAAATAGCGCGCTTTACGCAAACTTTCTTTGCTGATACTGGCTTTCGGCAGCTCGTTGCTGTCGGCCTTGTTGTTGGAGTTAAATCGGGGACGGGCCATTTAGGCGTTTAAACGTTTGGCAATTAAACCATCAACCAGTTGAAAAAGTTGCCTTGGGTTAAATTTTCGCCAGTAAAGCTCATCGAGATCGCCGCCAAAATTGATATAATAATCGATATTGCTTTGTTTCATTTCTTCGAGCACATGGTCGCGGAAGTTGATGGCCGCAATCCAACCGGCATCCAATTCGCCAAACCACTCTTCGTAATAGCAATCGTCGGAAGCGTGGAAATTCAGTACATTCTCGCCAATGAGCATAAATTTATCAACGCCACAGCCGCTGAGTACATCCACCACTTCGGTCTTCAGCAGCATGATGTCGTTATTGATGGCATCGTTCCATTCACCGATGAACTCCAGGATGGCGTACGACGCCTGGTAGTCGACATATAAAATTTTGAGAAAGAGGGTTTCGGAGCCAAAGTCATCCCATTGCGGATGGATCATATGGTCGTAAATGCGGTTGGTGTAGCGGAATTCGGAATATTGGCGGCCAAAAAAAGGCGAATGTTCGTCTTCGGCAGCATTGTAATCGTCTATCCAAAGGTAATAGGGTTCGATATTATGCACGCGGTCCTCCTTGATTAAAGGCCTCGATGGCTGCCTGCACCTGTTGGTGTTTGGCCAGCAGTTGCCGGGCAGTGGCCCGGTTAATGTGCAGCTCTTCCATCAGCATTTTTTCGGCCCGATCGACCAGTTTGTTGTTGCTTAGCTGCATGCGCACCATTTTGCTGCCCTTTACGTAGCCCAGCTTCACCATCACCGAAGTGCTGAGCATGTTCAGGACGAGTTTTTGGGCGGTACCGCTTTTCATGCGGGTAGAGCCGGTAACTACTTCGGGGCCCACGCTCACTTCCACCGGAAAATCGGCCAGTTGGGCCAGGGGCGATGCCGGGTTACAGGTGATGCCCGCAGTAGCGATGCCCTGCGCTTTGGCCTTTTCGAGCCCGCCCAGCACGTAAGGGGTGGTACCCGAAGCGGCAATGCCCACCACCACATCGGCCGGTCCAATCTGCCATTCGAGCAAATCTTGCCAGGCTTGCTCCCGGTCGTCTTCGGCAAACTCTACGGCCTTACGAATGGCGCCATCACCCCCGGCAATGATGCCGATAACCCGGTCGAAAGGCACCCCATAGGTGGGTGGACATTCGCTGGCATCTACAATGCCCAAACGGCCGCTGGTGCCAGCCCCAATGTAAAAAAGCCGACCACCCGCCTGCATGCGCTGGTACACCAGCTCTACCAGGGCTTCTATTTGTGGCAAGGCAGCAGCCACCGCCCGGGGCACTTGATGGTCTTCGGCATTGATGGCCTCCAGCAACTCACGGGTAGTTAGGCTGTCGAGGTTGTGGTAAACCGAGGGGAGCTCGGTAATGCGGGTAAATTCTTGCGACAAGGCGATAATGATTAGGTGTGCTGCAAATTTACCTGCAAATTTGCAGAGCATTCAAACTTAATTCAAGCAAGCCCGGTTAAATCCATATGAATCAGCCTCAAGATCCGCGTAAACCCAAGCTCCAAATTTGGCTCCCCCTGCTTTTTGCCCTCGTAATGGCCCTGGGCATGTACATCGGCAACAAAATGCAAACCGTAAGCACCCCTGGCAACCGCATCGTTTTGCGGAACAGTGGTGGCAAACTCGATCAGGTATTGCGGCTGATTCAAAACCGCTATGTAGATTCGCTCGATGCCGATGAACTCAGCGATAAGGCCCTGAACGAACTGCTGCAACAGCTCGACCCCTACTCCTCCTTCATCAGTGCCAAACAATACGAAGCCGTCAATCAGCCGCTCGAAGGCAATTTCGAAGGCATCGGCATCGAGTTTTTTAAGTTGAACGACACCATCCTGGTGGTTTCGGCCATTTCGGGAGGCCCCAGCGAACAGGTAGGCCTGCGGGCAGGAGATAAAATCATCACCGTAGAAGATGAAAATGTGGCCGGACAAAACCTCAGCAACGACGACATCATCAGCAAGTTACGAGGCAAAAAAGGCAGCAAGGTACGGGTAGGCATCAAACGCAACGGACAAGCCGATTTGTTACAGTTTACCATTACCCGCGATAAAATCCCCATTTACAGCGTAGATGTGGCGTATATGCTCGCGCCGGGCATTGGATACATCAAAATCAATAAATTCAGCGCCACCACGGCCGAAGAATTCCGCCGGGCCTTTTTACAACTCCACAGCTTACAACCACTGCAAGCTTTGGTGCTCGATTTACGCGGCAATCCCGGAGGCTACCTCGATGCCGCCATCAAAATTGCCGACGAATTTTTGACCGATGGACAGCTCATTACCTACACCGAAGGCAGGGCCCAGCCCCGTCGCGATTTCAAAGCCAGCCGCAGGGGCATGTTCGAAGCCGGCAACTTGGTTGTGCTCATCGACGAAGGCTCGGCTTCGGCCAGTGAAATTGTGAGTGGTGCCGTGCAAGACTGGGACCGCGGCACCATCATCGGACGGCGCTCTTTTGGCAAAGGCCTGGTGCAGGAACAATTCGATATGCGCGATGGCTCGGCCATTCGCTTAACCGTTTCGCGCTACTACACCCCCAGCGGTCGCTCCATCCAAAAACCATACGAACAAGGCAAAAACGACGATGACGACTTCACCAGCCGCGTATTGCGTGGTGAATTGTTCAGTGCCGATAGCATCCGACTGGCCGACAGCACCCTCTTTAAAACCGCCCTTGGCCGCCCGGTCTTTGGCGGCGGCGGCATTATGCCCGACATTTTTGTGCCCGCCGACAGCAATAAATTTTCGGCCTACTTAAATGCGCTCCTGAATAACGGTACCATCATTCAATTCTGTTACCAATATGCCGACGACCAACGCCACGAAAAAGAAGCCTTTGCCAATGCAACCCAGTTTGTAGATCGCTTCACCGTAACCGACAAGGTGATTGCTGCCATGCAGGCCTTTGCCAAAACCGAAGGCATAACGCCCGAAAAAAACGACAAATGGCAAGCCGACCTCGACATGATTCGCCTCTACCTCAAAGCCAATATTGGCCGGCAGTGGTTTGGCAACGATGCCTTTTTCCCGGTGATGCATGGGCGCGATAAGGTGGTGAAGCGGGCGGTTGAAGAAGCCCGGAAGAAGTTAGAAGTGGGAGGTTAGAAGTGGGAAGTGGGAGGTCGAAGGAGAAATTTGAAATTTGCGATTCAATGTCGTTTAGTTAACGAATCATTGCGTTGCGTGAAAGATACTGGGTTGAAACGGCGCTTTCTGTGGAATCAAGCGCATTGCGAAGCAAAAGCGGTTAGCAACCCAAAAATTTGTGCATGGCACAGCAAGGTTGGTTTTCTCCCCTGCTTGTTTGCTCCACAGCCTATCCGCGTTATCTGCCTAAGCCCGACACTACGGTGGGGATCTAAGGATCTGTGTTGAAAACCTCGGCCATCCGGGGGTAAAAAATTGAGCTTACGATGCTTAACAACGATTAGTGCTTACCTAAGGACCGCGGACCGTAGACCGCAGCTGGCTTGTGCGGATTTGAAGGTTTTTCCGAATAAACGGCTTCGATGCAATACGGCATTTGGACCGCAGACCGCAGCTGGCTTCTGCGGATTTGAAGCTTTTTCCCTATGAATGGCTTCGATGCAATACGGCGATCAGACCGCGGACCACAGACCGCAGCTGGCTTGTGCGGAGTAGAAGCTTTTTCCCTATGAACGGCTTCGATTCAATACGGCATTTGGACCGCGGACCGCAGACCGCAGCTGGTTTGTGCGGAGTAGAAGCTTTTTCCCTATGAACGGCTTCGATGCAATACGGCATTTGGACCGCAGACCGCGGACCGCAGCCTCTTGGAGCACGAAGCGTGTACTCCCCACCAGAAAGAAAAAAATATTTGCTAATTCTTCGATTAATCGCTAAAATTGCCCTCAACAATCGGCTACAATCCGTTTCAGAATTGCCGAACCCATTTTCCACTTCTCAGAAACACCCGGTTTAAACAAGCCTCCTGCCTTCTGTAGCGTAGAAAATACCAGAAAAGCATCGAATCAATCTCCTTTTATAGTGACTGAAAAAAAACAACGCGGCCGGCCAAAAGCAGCGGCCAATGCTGGCGACAGCACCGAAAAAATTGTTGATGAAGCGCCTAAGCGCCGTGGAAGACCAAAAAAAACAGAATCAACAAATCCCGAACTTTTCGACGAATCGACCCTCGCACTGGATGCAGAAACCAGCTTTGAGCCGGTGATTGATCCGGCAGAAAAAACCGTGGAGCCCATTATCGAATCAACAACAACAGCCGAGCAGGACGAAACCACCGAAGAAAAAGCGGAAAGCCCTGCTGCTGAAACAAATACACGGCCCGAAAGGCCCCAATTCGAGCGCCGACGCGAAGGACGCGAAAACCGTGAGCCCCGCGAAAACCGCGAACCACGTGATAACCGCGAAAATCGTGAGCCCCGTGAAAATCGTGAGCCTCGCGAAAATCGTGAGCCTCGTGAAAATCGCGACACGCGCGAACGGCCCGAAGGTCGCGAAAACCGCGAACCCCAACAGGGCCGCGAGCAACGCAACGAACGCCGGCCAGAACGCCCGCAATACAATTTCGAAAACATTGTGACCCACGAAGGGGTGCTCGAAATGATGCCCGACGGTTACGGTTTCCTGCGATCGAGCGATTACCACTACCTCTCCTCACCCGACGATGTGTATGTGGCCCCCCACCAAATCAAATCCTACAGCCTCAAAACCGGCGATACCGTACGCGGCCATGTACGTCCTCCCAAGGAAGGCGAAAAATATTTTGCGCTCACCCGCATTGAAGCCATCAACGGCTTAAGTCCACAAGAAATCCGCGACCGGGTACCCTTCGATTTTCTTACCCCGCTTTTCCCGAACGAACGACTCAAGCTCAGCTATCGTCCCGAAAACCTGAGCATGCGCATCATGGACCTCTTTACACCCATTGGTAAAGGCCAGCGTGGCTTGATTGTGGCCCAGCCCAAAACCGGCAAAACCTTTTTGCTGAAAGATGTGGCCAACGCCATTGCCCACAACCATCCTGAGGTGTACCTCATCATCCTGCTCATCGACGAACGCCCCGAAGAAGTAACGGATATGGCACGTTCGGTGAAAGCCGAAGTGGTGGCCTCTACCTTCGACGAACCGGCCGACCGCCATGTAAAAGTGGCCAATATCGTGCTCGAAAAGGCCAAGCGCCTGGTAGAATGCGGACATGATGTGGTGATTCTGCTCGACTCCATCACCCGTTTGGCACGTGCCTACAACACCGTTCAACCAGCCTCAGGCAAAATATTATCGGGAGGTGTAGATGCCAATGCCCTCCACAAGCCCAAGCGCTTCTTTGGTGCCGCCCGCAAAATTGAAAACGGTGGTTCACTTACCATTTTGGCTACAGCCCTTATCGATACCGGCTCCAAAATGGACGAAGTAATCTTCGAAGAATTTAAAGGCACCGGCAATATGGAACTGCAACTCGACCGCAAATTATCGAACAAACGCGTTTATCCGGCCATTGATGTAGTGGCTTCGAGCACACGCCGCGAAGATTTGCTCCTCGACAAAGAGACGCTGAAAAAGATGTACATCTTACGGAATCATTTGGCCGACATGAACTCGCAGGAATCGATGGAATTGTTGCTCCAAAATATGCGGGGTACTTTCTCGAATGAAGAGTTTTTGATGTCGATGAATCAGTAGCATTCAAGATTCATCGCTCGGGCTGCGCCGAGCTATTCGGGATTCGGGATTCAGCTGCTCGCAGGCCGATCATAGCATTGAAGACTACGCTGATTTCCGCAGCGCTTTTCCTAGCCATGCCGCCCCAGCCAGCGAGCTCCGCGAGCGCCTCCCACGAGCGAAGCGAGTACCTTCCCAGCGAGCGCCAGCGAGCGTTCCCCACGAGCGAAGCGAGTACTCCCCAGCGAGCGCTCCCCACGAGCGAAGCGAGTACTCCGCTAGCGAGCGAAGCGAACGAAACCCTCCAACCGCCCTTCACTCAGCTGCCAACGCAAGCTGCTCCCCGTCCACTGCCGAATGACATCTTCCATATTGGCTTGATGGCCCTCTACCAAGGCCGCTTCGGCCTCCTGCAGGCTGTTCTCCTGCCAGTTAACCCCATCAAATTGCAAATGCCACTCGCCCTTGCTCATGCCAGGCTGTATCCTAAATACCAGATTTCTACCAAAAACCGCAGGCGGCAAGGCCAAAAGCGTAAGCTTCAGCCAACAATACTTGAGCGGCCAATCGTGGGCCTCAACAACATGATCAGGCAAATACCACTGTACATGCGCAGCACAGGGAAACATATGGGCAATGGACCCTTGCACATCGGTCTCTCGCCCCTCTACGGTATTAAATAACCAATGTACCAACATCGGTTGGTTGTACACAAACTGAATTTGCAACAATTGCAAAAGCAGCTTGCGGAAAGTATAATGTATGAGTCGCGCGAATTCCTCGCCCTCCTCTGCCTCAAATGCTTCGCCCTTGTGCCGCATCAAATCGTTAACCAAAAGCAAAGAGGTCACACTGTCGAGCAAACGACCAGCCTCCCAGCTTAAGGGACCCTGCTCACGCAATTCGCTAATGAGCCGGTAACAACTTTGCTGCAAGGTATCGAGCAACTCGGCATGGGCACGCAGTAAACTGCTGAAATACGCCAAGGGCTTCGAACAGGCCGGGAGCTGCTGCTCAATGTCCATACAGGCCAATACCTCGGCACTTTGGGCAAACCACCGCCATGAAGCATCTTTTAAACGACGGATCGGACTCGATAGGCTAAACTGCCCCAGCGGCCAGGGCAAAGCCAGCTCGCGGCAGGCTTCGGCCCCATACACCACTTGCCCGTTTTGCAGCAATACCAACTGCGTAGCGCGTAAGCCCTTGCTTTGTATGGCTTCCAACAATGCCGTTACCGGCAATGCTTCAATCCTGTCGATTTCAAGCACCAC
This sequence comes from Bacteroidia bacterium, assembly GCA_046291695.1. GTDB lineage: Bacteria > Bacteroidota > Bacteroidia > UBA7662 > UBA7662 > PNNG01. The sequence goes on along the minus strand of JBKBSO010000010.1, from coordinate 26,646 downwards.
CAAAGCATACCTTTGCTCATCGGCCAAGAGTTGCAAGTTTTTTGCATGCACCAACTGGAAGCCATCCGGCAAAGAAAGCAAACTTTCGGCATGCCGGCTAGCCCCCCCAATGAGGGCAATCTGTATGGTGTGTGTGTGCTTCATGTATGTATCAATCGTAATACAAGCGTATTACTATTCTCCTGTTTTTATTCTGTTCTTCGGGCAAAAAACGCCCGTTTTCGTCTCGGTCTTCTGCCAATCTAAAGGTATCGGCATAACCCGATGCCTTGAGTTTATCGGCCGAAATGCCCTCGTCGAGGAAGGAACTTACCACCCCGGCTGCCCGGGCGGCACTCAACTCCCAGTTGTTTTTAAATCGTACTGTGCGTATGGGCGCACTGTCGGTATGCCCTTCCACATCTACTTTAAAATCGCGTCTCTCGAGCTTGGCCAATTGCATGATGATCCGCTTTACAATGGCCTTACCCTCGGGCAGCAGCTCGGCTTCTCCTAAATTGAAGAAGCTATTGCCACTGAACAACATGCGTATTTCATAATCTTTCTTGTCGAGCGATAAAATACCCCGCTCAATTTCTTCCCACATATTCTCCTCCAGGCGGTCGCCCAGGGCCTGAATGGGATAAAACAGCACCCGCTCGTTGCCCGGATCGGTTTGCTCCTCCTCATCGGTAATCTTGGGGTCTTTTTTACCCATCATCAGGGCCATGTCCATATCGGCAAAGCTCGAGAGGATGATAAAAAAGGCCAGCAAAATGGTTACCGTATCGAGGTAGGTTACCTGCCACTCATCGCCGCCACCCGCATCGAGTGCATCGAAATTGTCCTCTTCGTCTAAGGGATTCTTATCGATCATGCGTTTATGGTTGATGCGCCGTCCCTGGCCTGAACCATGGCCGACAACTGGTCGATGATGTACAACTCGGCTTTGTTTTCGAGCGTGAGCAACACGCCTTCCAACTCAATTTCGCGGCGTAACTGGTTTTCGAGCATGCCGTGCAGCAGTTTTTTACTCAGCGGTTGCCAAATAAACTGCGTCATCAGCAGGCCATAAAAGGTGGTCATCAGGGCCAGGGCCAAACCACTGGCCAGGCCCCGCGCATTCTCAAAATTGCTCAACATCACAATCAGACCCATAAGCGTACCTAACATGCCGTAAGCCGGTGATGCCGCTGCCAGGGCGTTTACCACGCGTAATGGTCCTGCTTCCGATTGCCGGAGGGTGTTGATTTTGTGGTGCCCCAAAATGCGGATTTCTTCGAGACTGTAATTCGTGCTGAGCAACTCGGCCAGGTACAAACGGAAACCCTTCGATTTGCCGTCCATCAAGCGCGCAATGGTATCGTGTCGGTTATTCTTGAGCCCCCGTACCAAATTCATCACATGGTCGATCATGGCTTCCTCATGCGCCCGACGCCCCACCAAAGAAAGGGTAGGCTTGAGCTCAGCCAAGGCCCTGTAAACATGGTTTACCGGAAAGGCAGCAAATACCTGGAACAAGGTACCCCCCAAAATCACCAGCAAAGAAGGAATATTGAGCGGCCCTTGCAAAACCTCGATCTTATAATAACCGAAGGCATCGAGCGCACCAATGGCAAACCCCAAAAAGGAGATGCTCATATACACATAATTCCATATACCTCTTTTCATATTACAGCCTCGTGCTTGTTCTACTTAATCGTTCTTGTTTTCTTCTTTTGGTTTGCTACTCGCGGGCTGCCGGGGCAGGTCCGAAGTTCGCTCGTCGAGTCGGGGATCGAGCCGGCGCGCTTCCTGCCAAACCGAATCGGCCTGGCGGGTTTTGCCCTGAATCTCGTACACCGAACCCAACAACATGAGGGCATCACTCGTGGGATACCAACCCATGGTTTGCACCAACAGTTTCTCGGCTTCGCTGTATCGTCCATCGTAAGCCGCCTGCTGCGCGCGTACCATATTGTTGATGATGAGGTTGGCCAAAAACTGAAACTGCTCGTTTTTGATCATCTGCACCTCCCTGCTTAGTGTATCGGGCTTCTTCTCCTCCGGTACACTGTCTTTGGCCGCCTTCTTCAGGTTCTCAGTACGGTCTTTACCCGCTGTTTTGATGCGCATACTGCTCTTCTTGCTGTTGCAACTTTCAATCAGCAAGAGCATGAGCAGTAGCAACACTACATAGGCCGCTCCCCGCATTAGGCTACATTTTGAACGCTGCTCGCTTCCTTAGCCTGACCATTTCCCCCCGACAACCGACGGGCCGTGAGCAATAACTGCTTGCGCACCTCCTCGGTACGTTGCGGCTTAAAGGCTTTCTGCCCCAACAAATCGCGAATCAATACCTGCTCACGCGCCGGTCGTAAAGGCAAAATCTTGGCCTGTAAGGCCTCATCATCGGCCAGCAAGGCAGCAACGTCTTCGCTGCCCAATCCGCTAACCCCTTCTCGTAATATATCCGACGAAAGCCCCACCACATCGGCCCACAACATAATGCGCTCCCTGATGTAGTTGAACATTTCCTCATTGGTGGTTTTTAAATTTTCTACCATCTCGGCCTGCGTACCTATGGGCTGCTGCTCAATGGTTTGTAATACCGACTCGTAGGCCTTCTCGTTGCGCACCGCACGCTCGCGCAACTCCTTGAGCTTCACAAAAAGTCGGGCCGACAACTCGGCATATTGCTCGTATCGCTGATCGGCCAACTCAGGATAAGCCGACAAAATTTGTGCGGTTCTTTCGTTGCCCAACAAATGCATGATCACCGCCTTGCGGTTGGGTGCCAAACCCTCGAGCACCATCAGGCTTTCGAGCGGCGCCACATCTTTCAGCAAATCGTATATTTCCTTGTCTTTGAGGTAAATGATAAACGGGAAATGCCCAAACTGTACCTGCTTTTTCATGGCCAGCTTTAACTCGTCCATGGCCCGCTGACGGGCAGCCGGATCCTGATTATCGGCATCCCAGGCCTGCCATACCGCCTCTATCTGCCCCGCCGTTTCCGATTCCATCAACTCCATCATCATGTTGTAAAAATCGCCCCCGTACGGATGCAACAACATCACCAGCTTGTTTACCCCCTTGGCGCCTTGCTCACGCACCAAACGCTCCATCACAAAGGCGAGGGTATCGCGCTCGTTGAGCAACCAGTTCATAAGCGGATCGGTGGCCCGCAACTCATCCTGCTGGGCGTCGTTTTGTACACTCATCTCGGTTTGGAATTGCACACGCCCCCCAGCCGAACTCAAATCATAATTGCCGTCTCCACCATTGCCCGCACCCCCGTTGGCCGATCCCATGTCCATCGACTGACGCGTACTGGTCATGGCCTCTTCTTTCGACGATTTGCGACCTCGCCATACCAATCCTAAAAACACCAACAAACCCAATCCGGCCAAACCGGCCCCCAACATCAAGGCAATGTCGCTGCCTATTTTGCTGATGGCCTGCTCCAAAGCGTAATTGCTCTCCATCTCTACCGCACTCACAGGGGGTGGACTTTGAATTTGGGCATTTACCGTAACCTGCGTGGCGGCTTGTGCACCGGCTCCGCTGTTGTCGTCGAATTTGGGGAAGGCCGCCTGGCTTACCAGTACCGCATCGCCCCGGCGGGTATCTAAACGCAAGGCCGAGGTGATGAGGTTTTTGTAAAAATTGGTAGCCGAACTGGTAAGGGCCGTATCTACCACAAACACCACCCGAATGCGGTCGATTTGCGGACCCGATGCTTCTAAACTATTTCCCCCAAAGGCGGGCTTCTCGCGTACCGGCTCGGTGTTTTCTACTGTTACCGGCGCACGTAAACGGGCACTGAAAAAGGGCAAAGCCGGCAACATTTCGAGCACCTTGTCTTCTTCCGATACCTTGTCGGAGGGCTTGCCCTGCACATCTACCTTGTTCTGCTGGGCGGCACTGGCCAACATACGGCCTTCGATCTGTACGCTGATGTTGAATAAGGCGGGGTTGATGTAACGCCCAATAAGACTTTGCAATTGATTGGCAATGCCCGACTCGTAGCTGAAACGCTCAAAAGCATTAAATGGCCGGCTTGTGGGCGCCTGTACCACTTCACGTAAAAAGCCCGTTTCGGCCGCTTCCTCTGCGCCCAATGCCTCGCCAGCGCTGCCCAAAGCAGCACCCTCCTGGGCCGTAGCCGCCATGGGCAGCAAACAGCTCAGCACGACCCATAAGGCCACGCGACCTACGCTAATTTGAAATAAGTCTCTTTCCATCCTTGGTTGATAATCCGGGCGAAACACCTGTCATTCTGTCTAATATTTGGGTATCGGGCAATTCTATAAAGGGGTTGCGCTGGCGGGCTTCGTACCACAACTGCCAGGCTTCCATGGGTCTTCCCAACACATAAGCAATGGAGCCCTTGAGCGCCAAAGCATGATCGGTGGGGTATATTTTAAGCGATTGTTCTACCTTTTCGAGGGCTTCTTCGAAGCGCCTCCGGTAAAACAACTCCTGGGCTTCGGTAAAGGCAGCTACCACCGCCCGCAACCTGGCCCCAAGCTTATCTTCGTATTGTTCGATGAGGTAAAGTGTAAGTTGCTCTACCGAATCAACCTCCACCCGGGCGCTGCGGTGCGCAAACCACTCGTTTTGGTGCAGACTATCGACCAAGGGCCTGATGTAGCCGGTATCGGGCAGGCTGATGAAGGGGTTGCGGCGGTTGGCTTCTTCCCACAAATCGATGGCGCCACGACGATTGCCCAACAAAAAGGCCAGCGATCCCTTGAGGGCCACGGCAAAATCGGTGGGGAAACGGCGCAATGAGGTATCTACCTGGGCCAAAGCATCGGCATATTGCCCGCGGTAAAACAATTCCTGGGCCTCACTAAAGGCTTTAACCGTGGCCTGCAAACGCATGCCCAATTGGTACTCCAACTCGGCCAAAGTCATGGGCGGCTCAGGCTCGGTGGTGTCTTTTTCAGGTGGCGGTATGAGGCGGATTTCGAGGTTGTCGATCCAGTCGCCGTCAGCTACGGCACGAATAGTGAAACGCAAGGTATCGGGACTCTGAACCACCCGCATATACTTCAACTGGGTACTATCTACCACCATGGTGTAGTTGCCGGGGATTAAACCGAAAGCATAAAATCCGCCATCACTGAAGGTACGAATGGGCTTCAAGGGCTCTGCATCTCCTTCGCGGTGCATGATCAAACGTAAACCGGGTTGCGGATCAAGCATTCCTCCACCTTTCGAGCGATAAACAAACCCTTCAATGGTACCTGTTCGGTAAACAGGTATATCAATCATTTTGAAACGGTTCGGATCGGCAACGAAACTAAACTTGGTGTATCGTGGCGACAGACTTGCATCTGGCAACGCATTTTGATCAACCGTTAAGCGATAAGTCCAATAGCTCTGTAATTGTGTAATGCGCAATAAACCATCACTACCCAAATACATGGTAGCTGATTGGTCGAGCTTTACATATTTTGCCGGGATAATCTCTTCGCCTTTGTCATATACACCATTATCGTTTTCGTCAACAAACATCCGTACGGTTACCCCTGCACGTCCAACCTGGTCGCGATTGGTAGGCAAAAAGGTACCTGTACGTAAATCCATGCCTATCGAACCACTTAAGTTCTGCCCATAAGTCACGTCAACATTACGGCGCTGACTACGCAAATTGGTAATCGTACCGCTACGTACCGATTTAAGGTCCCAAAGCAAGCCTAGTTGCAATTGGTTTCCGCGGTTAACTATATCGCGGTCGTACGCAATGGTTAAGCGTCCGGTTTTAAAAACCGTTTGCGAAAACTGCAAACCCCCTAAGGCCGTCGGGTCAAAGCGCTTCATATCATGACGGAGTTGCACCCTAAAAAACATACCACGTACAAATACGGGTAAACCCGGCGTGCGCGGCACGGTGTAAGTAAGGGATGCAGTGGCTAGGCGTTTAATTGATGCTTCGGTTTCGCGATTGTTCAAAATCTCTTCACGATAGTTTAAACGCGTAATAACCGGACCAATACGGGTGTTAACATCTACCTGATAGCGAAACTCTTCTCCATCACTGTACCAATAACGTTCAGCACCAATACGGAAGCCTGAAGCCTGTTTAAAAATTCGAAGGGGCACAAAATAATTCACATTGGCTTCGCGTAATTGGCGTAAGAAATTCAATTGGGTTTGACTGTAAAATTCCGTGTAACTAAAATTTAAAGAGGTATTGTTGGCGTAAAAAACACTACCATTCGCCCTGGCCATTTGGTTTGGCAAATAGTCCACGTTCAACAAATATTGGTCGAAAATCCGCATCGACGCACTACCATATGGGGTATAAACCGGAAGCCCGCTTGTATCGGTAAAATGGTTCATACCAGCGCGAACAGTCAGGTTGTTGGTTACCCCATAGGCCATATCAGCATGGGCAATCACGTCGTCGCTTACACCTTGTTGAAATGCTCTTTCTTCTAAACCAGCTTGTAAATTATAGGTTAGCACCCCGCGTGGCACGAAGGTAAATGGAATTTGTAGTTGACGGTCTTCCATCAACACTTCTCCTTGGGGGGTGTAAATGCGGAGGCCAATACGTATGGTACCATAGGTTATGGGCGAAGTAAAGCGGTAATAGCCCAATTCATCGGCCCGGGTAAAATCTACCAATTGCCCCCCAATCAATAATTCAATTTCAGAATCCGGCTCAGTGAATCCTTCAATGGCGAACAAATCAAGTACCCGTCGCGGCACCACCGGATTGTTGTTGATGCTGATACCCCTTACACGACCTCCCTGCGGTCCTGAAACATTAATTTGGCCCAAGCTGATCTCAGAAATCAATGGGTTGCCCATGGCATCCATCCCACCTTTAAAAACATAGCGCCAGCGAACATTACTCCAGTTCATAGCATTAGTGGCTTCTGATCGAAAACCACCCAAAGAGCCCTGTATATCACCACCTAACAATTCCATACCCCCATTGAGGGTATAATTGTATTGTGTAAAACCTTGCCCTCCAAATACCCCAACATTATAGTCGAGCATGCCCGGTGCAAAAAGTGATCTGCGGCGCGGATACATCATCGGAAAGGTTTTGAGGATGTTTTCCGGAGCATTTTCTTTGAGCCGTTTGCGCACTTCCTGTCGTTTGCGGCGCTCATCAATAGGTAAAGGCTTCTCACTGCGTAAGCTTACCATGAGGGCATAAGGATTTACGGTAAGCTCAATGCCAAACAACTCCTCAAACAAGTCGGTAGTCAAAAAAATGTCGGTTTCGCCAAGGAAAAATTTATTGGCATTCAGCATTTTTCGTTGGCCGTTGTGTACATATTGCAGGTTTACCGGGTCAATTTCCCAGCGATCGGCATTGCTAGGGTATGCCCCTTTCATGCCAAGTCCTCCATTGTTTCTATCATAAGGTATGTACAACATATTCAACAATTCACCTGCAGCCAACAAAGGCGCCTCCCCACGAAAAGCAGCACTTAGGTACACTTGTCCCAAGGCCGGATATCCTAAAATTAGGGTTACCTCGTCCACATCTTGAGCACGTGAAAGCCTGGGTGCTGCCAAAATCAGCAGCATCACCATGCCCCACAATGTGAATTTGATTTTCCCCATCCCTATTCATCCCGTCAGGTTAACAGCAGGCTATTTATGGTATTCTAACAGTTGCTTTGTAGGTATAAGGTGCTGCCTCAACCAAGTCTTCTTGGGCTATGTCGTTACGTGTAGTTTCATAGCGCAATTCAACTTGATAATTGCCCGATGGCACTTTACCAGGTAGGGCAAAAGAGTATCTTCTACGGCCTGAAAAGTACAAGGAAACTGAACGTGAACCTTCAGCTACCACATTGCCATCGGGAGCTGTAACCTTAAATTTAACCATGCCCACATAAGGACCATTACCACTTGTCTGATAATGAGCATCAAGACGCAAAATATTGCTGTCAGCCTGCGCATCAATTCTATCAACTTTTACACCAGTGCTTACTTGACCTACTTTGTAGAAAGCTACGATAACCTGTTCGAATTTTACAGATATTCGAGTATTAACCCCTTGTACATCAGTAACTCCCACATCAGCAATTTGAGGTGTACTCCCTACCTTTAAGCGTGTAAAGTAAACTCCATGCTTTTGGTCTTTGTTTGGCCGTACTTGCAAACGAATTTGCTGGGTTTGGTTCGGGGGTAAAATAAAAGTGCGGGGAAATGCCTTCACCATACTTTCAAGGGAGTGATTTTTTGCGTTCGCCGTATCGTCGTAACGCATGATGAGTACCCCAAACTGGTCCTCATCAGGATAACCAAACTGAAAACTGATATTGATTTCTTGTGGAACACCCGAATTATTTGAAACAAAAAGGGTACCCATACCATTACGGTCAAGATATACCGCGGTTGGTGCCAGGGACACCTGCGCCTTTGCCTGTATAAAGGCCAAAGCGAGTATAAGTATTATCAGCAGTTTTTTCATGTGCTTAAGTTTGAAACCGGTGGCCATATTGGCCACCGGATTTAGTAGAGTTTTAATTAATCAGCGTACAAGAAGTTGTAAATCATTGTGGCTTCATACGTACCTGTAGCTTGAGCAGTTGGAATAGGCTGTCCAAAATTATTCACTGCATACAAATAACCGCCTAAGAACATGGTTGCACGCTCGTTGCCTACTTCTGTTGTAAAAAGGCCAAATGGACCATTGCCATTTCCACCATTTTCTGTTACGTTCAGGTTAGGCGTTCCTGTCAATGTAATGTTGTGTAATGGGATTGATGTTGCTTGTGCCGCATCACCCAAAGCCACATCACCATGTGTAATGGTTACATAAGGAACATAACTTAGTGAATCATTATTTGTACATAAAGCACAAGAAAGATACAAAGTAGAGTCAAACTCCACACGAATAGGTTCGTCAGGAGTCGCATCCACACGAATACGACCAGCCGTAGAAGTAAAACCTACGTTTGATGAAGCTGCACCAGTTGGGTCAATGTAAGCAATGTTGCCAGCAGGGACTGCACCAAATTGTACATCTGATGATGCAATTGTAATTTGCTTCAATACACGTGCCGTTACATCAATTGAAGCAGTTGTACCTAGCTGAGCACTAGCGATGTTGGCGATGCCCATAAACAGGACAGCGGCGAACATGGATTTGAAAATTGTTTTCATTTTGTTTTGTTTTTGTTAAATGGTTAATTATTGATTAAGCGCCCTCCGAGTCTTGGTTTTTAACAACCCTTCGGGCAAATGCTTCTGATACATCAGGGTTAATTTTTGGCGAACCCGTGCGCCGCGATTTTTGGCAGTTCACCGGCAACCGGCCGGCGGAGTCTGCAAGCGTATATCATCTTTTCTTCGTGCAGAATTTGAAATTCATGTTTGGTCTTAGGTTATACATTATGGATATATGATGGTTAAGGTTCCTCCCTGCCTTGGTGGCATGCCCAGCCATGCGCTTAGGTAAGCCGGCTTATTCGGGAGTTCCCTGATTAGTTTATCGGTTTGTAGCATTTTTACCTGAGCCGTAAAGGCCGGCATTCGGGTAGCTTCAAAAAAATTGGTACTCCCGTCATTTAAAAAGTACAATGGTCCTGCAGCTACACCTCCAACAGAATTAAAACGCATGCTAATGATTAATGACACATTTTCGCGTGAGCGCAACTCTATCCATCTTAAGTTTCTAATATCCGCTACTGAACCTGTACCCGTTAAATCTGACAAAGGCTCTAATACCCGTGGTGGATTTTGCACTTCATTTACCTCAAAACCCGCAGGAATATTAATGGTTAAACGAATAAATTGTGCCTCTGAACCTTTCACCAACAGCAATAAGGCCAACAGCAGCATAAGGCTACGATATTTAAAAAGTATTGTCGGCATAATTAACGGTTAGTTGAATAGTTCCCCCATAGTTTCCAGCAGGTATGTTGTTGGGTATTGGACCCAGGCTACCGTAAAAAAAGAGGTAAGCTTTACTACGTGGACGTACATAACCGGCATGGTCGGGTGTGGGTGGAGGTGGAGGTGGCCCACCAGCCGTACGCCTGCGCACTGGGAACTGTAGGGTATGAAACAGCGGCGGAATTTCTATTGCTGAGGCTCTTCGCGCCATATCGGTAGGTTCACCCGTATTGTTGTAGGCCCAACGCATATTAAACGGAATAAGGGTACCCGTATCAGAAGCACCCAAGCTGAGGCCCGAAGACCAATTTAACTCAGCTATCAAATCATATTCGATTGGGGCGTCAATTTCCACCACTACCACTTGCATATCGCCGAGGATAATGTCAATAACACTTGGATCGCCAACCACGATGATGTTCTGTTTTTGGTTGAAATTGAGGCCTAATGGATTGTCAACCAGCGTTAGCGTAATACCCTCCCCTTGCACGAAAGTTTTGAAATTGATACGCTGCGCCTCACTGCTATGAACAAGGAGCAAAGTCAACATCAGGTATGTGTACACAAAACGCATTAGTTACTGCCCTCCAATTCAATAATAAAGTCGGATGTGTAAGCACCTGGCGTAGCATTCGAAATATCTATTTCGGCACCCAACCAAATGTGGTAGGTACCTTCCGGGCCAATGCGTACCACAGCTTCCCCAATATCGAGCAGCACACTGGCTGATTGGTTATCGGTTTCAAAGCCGCTAATGCGGTAATTGGCCTTGACTACACCACCAGAACCACCTTCTTCAATAAGTGTTTCTGAAGATAAGTAGGTGATGCGGATTTGACGACCTGGACGCCCATTGATGCGCATCATGCCTGAATATGGGCTGGTAGAAGGCGGGACAATGATAACCCCTTCAACCGCACCTGTTTCCGTTAAGGTCATATCGCGCATGGTAAGCAAACTGAGGTTATCGGTAATAGCAGCCGTAGCCCGCACCGTAACATCCTGCGAATAGTAGGCGCCACTTCGCGGTTGTTGTGCTTTTGCACTATTCCATACAGCTGTAAACAATACTATCATCACAATAACTATCCTCATTTTCATCTCACCCTCACTGCCTTTTGCGTGGAAACAAAATCATCGGTAATCAGGCGCAGGAGGTAAGTGCCCGGACTGAGCTGGCTTGCACTCCAATTAAGCTCGTGCGTACCGGCGGGGTACCAGCTTTTTGGTTGTCGGCTAATAAGCCTTCCTTGCATATCGCTTACTTCAATCATGACGTCGCCATTTTGCGGCAAATAAAAGGCCAAAGTGGTTTCGTGCACAAATGGGTTGGGCGTAGGGGGGTATAAATAGGGGTGATCGGGGCGGTAGCTGATGGGTCCGCCGTCGTGGTTGGGGATGATTACAATGGTGAACGGACGCTGGGGTTCGCGTTGTTGGCGGAGCATGGGCATATTGTTACTGCCGTTGCCGGCCTGGTGCAATACCGCCTTGGGGCTACGAAATTCGCTGCTTTGGTCGCCCGAACTACGTGCTGTTGGGCTAACCGGTGCATTATAATTAAAACTATATGACGTTTTATCTATCATGGTTACCACTTTTTGCTGGTGGTGGTCCATGAGGGCCACGGCCCAATTTGCAGGCCAGTTGTCGGAAAGTTTCCACTTGAGGGCATAGCTTCCCGAAATGGGAAGTCTATTCCGAGCTGCGGACAGATGCAGCGGAATGGCGAGCTCTTCGTTGAGCTGGTCGGGCAGGTGGTTTATCACCAAAGGCTTGCGGTGTTGGGGCGAACTTTTGGTGTAGAGCATCAGCCAGTCGTCGTTGTAGGATTCGAGTTGGTAGGCATCGAAGCGGTCGGGGCCGGTAATGGCTTGTGGTCCGAAGCTCACAAAGCTGTTGGCCTTCATGCCCTGTCCGTTTATTTCGAAACTGATGTTGGGCAGGCTGCCGGCGGTGCGGCTGATATAGGGTTGCGACTGGGTGCTTTTGGCGGCATTGGTAAAGCTGAGCGCCGGGTTAGCGGCATTGGCGTGTACCCAAAAGGCCTGGTAGGGTGCCAGGAGTCCGGCTTCGAGGGTGGTATCGTCGATATTGCCGATATCGCCATTCCAATAGCGGTAGCCACCGGTGCCATTGCCAAAGTTGGGATCCCAGATGTAGATGGTGTTATTGAGGTTGGTTTTGGTCCAGGCCCCGGCTTCGTCCCAATGCAGTACACTGGCGGTGGGGTTGCCGAGCAGGTTCCAGCCTTCGTCGGCGATGTTTTCGTCGAGGAAGAAGGTGTTACCGCCTGCGGTATCGGCCACGGTGCTGAGGCTGCGTGGGGTAAACGTAAGTTCGGGGAAGGTAAAGGGTCCCGAAGAAAGGTTGGGTTCGCGTCCGGTGGCGGTAAGCACTTTGGGCAGGGTATCGCTGTAGGCGCCTGAACCGGCCACGCTGGCGGGCCAGCCGGCGCCATTAAATACGTACACAAAGTGGCCCCGGCCGAGCAGCACGCTGTCGGTGGCATTGGTGGGTTTGCGCCAGCTTTGGAGGGTGGTACCGGTATCGGTTTCGGCAAACCAGAGCACATTGGGTTGCAGGCTGTCGTATTTGGCGCCGGTGTACCCTTGGGTTTCGAGGCTATCGAGCCAATCTTGGTAAGTGGTGCGTACGGGTGCCGCCAGTTGTCGCCAGCCTTTGGTGCCGGTTATACGTTGGCGTACTTCGAGTGTTGGCTGGCTTTCGCTCAGGTTGATGTAGCGGGCATTGGGTTCGATGACGATGCGGCTGTTGCCCCGGGTTTCAACTTCTGCCCCATTTTGGATGCGGAAGAGCGGGCCGTCGGCGGCCGAAGCACCGGTGGTACCGGAGTCGATTTGAAGTAGGGCCCCATCGTTAAGAAAGAGGGCGCCATTCGAAGCCAGGTTAAAGCTGTTGAGGGCGGGGGTAGCCGAGCGGATAAGCCGTGGTAAATGCAGGCGGTTTACGATAATGATGCGCGAACTATCATCGGGCAGTTCGCCGCTGCTCCAGTTATCGGCCACATACCAGTTGTTCGGATTGCCGGGGGCACCGCCTATCCAGCCTTGGTAGAGGAGTCCATCGAGGCCGCGGCTGGCAATGAGTCGGCTCGTATCGCCCCGGCCGTTGCCGCCGCTGTACACCGCATACACATCAAAAGGTGGTGTTACGATGCTGTCGAGCGCATGGGTGAGGCTGCCAGGTTCTAGGGTCAGTTGGTAGCCTTGGCCGCCCCGGTTGATGCTGAGGTCGGCAAAAACGGCTTCACCGGCGGTGAAGCTTTGGCTGAGGCTGCCGCTGAGGGTGGCCGATGTGGGGTTGGTAAAAAGGCTGAGTGAGGCGTCGCCGGCTCCAAAGGGCACACGGCGGTCGTCGGCCGATACAATTTGGGCTTTCAGGCCAAAGGGGGTATTGGCCAATTGGTCGGCACTTTGGCTGAGCAACACCAAGCGGTTGGGCACGGCTTTTATGCCATCGAGGAAAAGTGTATCGCTTTGGGCTTGTACATCGCCCCTACCGGCCCCGCCAAAGTGCGAAGGCCCCAGGATGTTGGCCGAGCCCAGGGTGGCGGTATTGAGGCGTACGATGTATTCGGCCGTGTCGGAACCCGACACACTGATGGAATCGATGATGAGGGCCCGGTTACGTCCCACACCCGGGGAGCGGAAGCGGTAGGTAATGGTATCGACCTGCACATTGGGGAAAGCCGGATCGGGCTGGTCGAGCACCACATCGTTTTGGAGGATGCTGCCGGCGGGCACAATGGTGGTGCCGTCGAACACCTTATCGCCGGCCAGGAAGCTGCCCGTAAGGCTCACTACAAAACGTCCTTCGAGGTTTTGCAGGCGGCCAAACTGCATATCGTGGCCATCGCCATTGCCGCCGAGGTAAAAATTCTCGATCACATCAAAACTCAATGAGTTAACGTTGGCCAGGGGGGCCGAGCTGGCCACCATTTGGTAGGTGCCCCCATTGGGAATACTCACCAGCGGGAAGACCGCAAAGCCTCCCTGCTCTGTAACGGTGGTGGTGCCATTGAGGGGTGCCGAAGGACTGAGGGCTATGCTCACCTGATTGCTGCTACTCCACACCTTGTTTTGGAACGAATCGCGCACAATGACGGTGATGGGTGGCGAAAATGCCACGTCAACGGTGGTGGTTATGGGCGGGTTCTGGAAAAACAAATCGGCCGGTGGACCGGGGAAGAAATAAACCTTGGCGATGTCGTCGGTGAGGAAGGTATCGCCTTCTGAAATGGCTTGTACACGGAAGTTTACCGAGTCGGCCACGGTGGTGTTGATGCTGAAGGAAGCCTGGCCGTTGGCATCGGAAACGGCGCCTATACCCGGACTGATGTTCAGGATTTGGTTGCTATCGGTAAAGAGGGTAACAATTTCGTTGGTGAGGGTATTGGTTTGGGCGTCTTGCAGGGTAACGGTTACCACCACGGTAGCCACCCCATTGGCGCGCACCGAATCGGGCGAGGCAATGAGGGTAGAAATGGTCGGGCTTAGCGGCCCTGCTGATACCTTCAGAATATTTGATTCGATGGGCAAAATGAACAGGCTGTCGGCACTAAAGATAATGGTATAATTGCTATCTACGCGTCCGCCCAATCGTAAAGAATCGAAAGTTACCACACCATTTATGGCTGCCACCAGGGTATCGCCATCGAGGAAGCCAATATTGAGGGCATCGGTGCTGCCGAGGCTGGCCAAAATTTCGACATTGTGAACGGCATTATTCAGCAGGAAGCCCAGCGAATCGCGGATTTCAAGCACGGGGTTTTGGGCCAGCGAAAGTCCGCTTCGGCCACCTACGGGCTGATCGACAAATTGGAAATAGCCTTTGAGGGCGAGCAGGCCGCTACTGCCGGGTGTAAACAGCACATCCGATTCGGTAATGGCGCCTGAGCCCACTGCACCAAAGGTTCGTGGTCCTTGGCGTTGGCCGTCGAGATCGACCCGGTAGGCTGCGCTGTTGAGGCCATTGGGGTTCATGCGGCCGGGGGCGTTAATGAAGAGCCCTCCGGTGAAGGTTTGGGGGGTATTTTGAATAAGGAGCGTGCCGTTGTTGATGGTGGTGATGCCGGCATAGGTATTGGCTTCGCTGAGGATGAGGCGGCCCGTACCGTTATACACCGGCCGGCTGTTGGAGCCTGCCCAAACCGAGCCGGGGGCTTGCACCACATCGCCGGCACCCTCAAAATTGATGATTTGGGTGGATGTGAAGCTGGGGAGCTCCATGCGGGCGTCGGCATCAACCTGATAAACCGACTCGTGGTTTTGGTTGAGGGTGTTCATGCCCAGGGTACCGGTGGCGGTACCTGTAATGTTGGGTCCGCGCACAAGGCTAAGCGTATGGTTGCCGGTAGTGGTTTGCACCCGGTTTACGGTATGGGTCATGGCCGTTGCCGAGCCGCTGGTACGGTCGATCATGATGCTGGCGGCTGCACGGGTAAGGGTTTGGCAGCCGTTGAACACGGTATTGGTGTTGTTGGCCAGTTGGAGTTGGCCGCCATCGAGGTTGAGCACCGCGGTGAGGCTGGTGCCCAGGGCATTGGCCCCTTCGAGGCGCAAAATGCCTTCGGTAAGGGTAATGGTACCTCCTGAGCGCGTGCCATCGCTTCCGCGCACGGTTAACTGGCCTGTTCCAATTTTAGAGAAGGTGTTATTGCTGGTAAAGCCGGCAAAACTGAGTACGCAATTGGTATCTACTTCGTACAGGCTGTTGTTGGCCGACATGGCCACGGTGCCGGTACTTACCCCTGCCAGTCCGCTGGTTACATTAGCCCCTGCCGAGAGGCGCAACTGCAGGGTTGGGCTGAGCAGGCTGATATTGCCCAGGCTGTGGGTTACGCCGGCCCCTGCTGTAATGAGGTCGCTGATGATGGTAGCGTTTTGTTGGAGCGAAACCGGGTTGTTGAAGGCCAGCCCGGTATTGTTGCGCAGAATAAGCTGCGGAATATTGAGGAAAACGGTGGTGGCATTGCCCATGGCGTTGGCGTTTCCGGTGGCCACAAAGGTGCCCGCATCAATTTGCAGGCGTTCGCTCATGGTGTTGTTTTGGCTGAGCGTGGTAGTGCCGGTAGTGGTAATGTGCAGGGCGTTTTGGGCCGAAGGGGGCGCAATGTTAAATGGACCTGTTTGCACAAAATCGCCGTTACCGCTGAAGGTTACGGTGGCCGTGGCCCCGTTAATGCCGCCCAAGCTGAGCTGACTGGTGCCCCCATTGGTGGGGTTATTCACTTGGTAATTTACCGCTACGGTATGGGTAGCCACGCCAAAGTTGATACCGGCGATACCGCTGGTAACGTTAGTGCCCCCGTTAATTATCAGGCTGCCGGCGTTTACATTGAGCGCCCCCAGGCTGTGGGTGGCTCCTGCCCCGCTGCTGTTTACCTCGCTAATGATGGTGGCATTGGCATTTACCGTAACGGCATTGCCAAAATTGAGTCCGTTTCCGGCGGTATGGCTGAGCATGAGCACGGGATTGCTACCCGTAAGCGTTACCGGTCCTGCTCCCAGGGCATTGGCGTTGTTGCGGCCTACCACCATGCCTTCTTCGATGATGATGCCCCCGCTAAAGGTGTTGTTGCCGTTGAAGGTTTGGGTGGCCGTTCCTTGTTTGCGGATGGCCACAGTTCCTGCCCCGTTTTGGATGATGCCGGTATAGGAACGGTCGGGAGCTACGGTGCTCAGGATGATTTCTACATTAAAATTCAACCCATTGGTTACTAATCCATTGCCTTCGAAGCCCGAGGTAAGCAAACTTTTGCCATTGAGGTCGATGGTGCCGCCGTTTTGGGTGATGAAGGCGCCACCCATGGTAAATGGCTGGGCGCTGTTGGTGGCAATTTGCATGGTGCCGGAGCCGGTGAACTCGATGTCGTAAAAAGGTGCAATATCGGGCCGCGATACCACGCGTACCAATCCCGAACTCTTCCGGAAATTGATGAGGGAAGTATTGGGGGTAAAGCTGCCGTTATTGAGCCAATCGCCATACACATCGAGCTGGTTGCTGCCCGAAATGCTGAGGCTGGCCCCCAGGAAAATGATGATGTCGCGGGCTTCGGCCGAAGCATTGATGTTGGGCTGAAAGCAGGCATTACACTCGATTACCACATTGGTGGTATCGTCGGGAATAAAATTATCATACCAATTGCT
Source organism: Bacteroidia bacterium (assembly GCA_046291695.1). Lineage (GTDB taxonomy): Bacteria > Bacteroidota > Bacteroidia > UBA7662 > UBA7662 > PNNG01. The sequence continues at coordinate 9,637 of JBKBSO010000010.1, read as the reverse complement.
GGCAGTAAACCAGTTGGTACTGGTGCCGCCCAGCCAGTAGCCGCGCTCAATGCCGTCGACTACCTGCAAATTACCGGTTGAGGCTACCGTAAAATAGGTGTTGCTTTGGGTAGCAGGGATGGTGCCTACACCGTTGGTGCTGCCCCAGGTGCCTCCAATTTGACGTACATCGTTAAAGGAAAGATAAAGGGTGGTGGAATTTTGACTAGCACAGTCAAAACGTCCATTGGTAGAAATAGAAACGGTTCCGCTAAAGCTCAGGTTATCGCCTGCACGCAAGGTGCCGTTGTTAATAAGGGTTACGCCTTCGTAATTGGGGTTTCCGGCCAGGGTAAAGATGCCTGTGCCTTGTTTAATGATACCTGCTGTGCCTTGCCCAAGTATTTCGCCGCTGTAGGTAAAGTCGGTGGCATCGCCTAGGGAAAGCAGGGCGGTACCCAGCCGTACCAAACCACCTGTACTGCCACCTCCGCTCAGCGAACCAATGGTGGTGTTAAAGCCGGTAATGTCGAGCTCGGCTCCGGCCACATTGGCGAGGGTTACGGCCGTGCTGCTGCCGATGAAGGTGGTGCTTTCGGCCTTAAGCAAGCCGCCGTTGATGATGGTGGCCCCGGTATAGGTATTTACCCCGCCAAATCGCTGGGTATAACCCCCGGCTTTTACAATGCCCATGGTGCCATTAGCGCCATCGACAATGGTGCCGTTGTAGGTACTGTTGCCCGAGCTGCGGCTGAGGGTTAGTAGAAAATTGCCGGCTACCCCACGGCGTACCTCCGCCGATGCACTGTTGCCTTGGAGCCCGGCTACACTTTCGTCGGAGCCGTGGAATTCGATAATGCCGCCATTCATCACAATGGTGGTTTGGTCGGGCAATACTTCGGCAGGACCTTCGATGCGTAATACGCCATCGTTTACTATGGTGTTGCCGGTGTACACATTATCGCCTCCCAGCCGCCAGAGGTTAATGCCGTTTTTTATCAAATTGCCTGTTCCCAAATTAATCACACTTTCGACCTGCCCCACCCTGCTGGTGCCAACCGTGCCCGATAGGGTAAGGTCGTGGTCTAAGCTACTGATGCCGCCATTTACATTAAAAGTGGCACTGCTCGTAACCGATATCGTACCAGGCCCAAGCAGGCGGAATGGCCGGTTGGTATCGCCATTGCCGGTACTGCCATTGTACACAAATTCGCCATTATTGCTCAGGTAAACGGTATCGTTTGTGGTGCCTGTGCCGATGGATGAAAGATCCCCTGTATTCAACATTCGGGTAATGGTAAGCGAACCCCCGCTTACATGCACCGAACCCGTGAAATTACTTCCCGTAGTTGCGTTGTTATTGGAAAGGGTTTGGTTGCCCGTGCCGGTAACCACCAGGCTGATGTTGCCAAAAATACGCCCGGCATGTGTTGCGCTCCCGCCATCGTTATTGATGGTGAGTATACAAAGCGCCCCACTGTTTTGAAAAATACTGTTGCCGTTATTGCTGCTCAAGCGCACAAAAGTTTGGCTAAAGCCATTCAATTCGACCGTGCGGGCGGTATTTACCCGAATAACACTGTTCGGATTGCGATCTTCAGCCCATAAATACAATACCCCGCCATTGTCGAAGCGGAACTCCCCTGCCGAAGTACGTTGTCCGTAAAGGTGAAGATTGCCCGTGCCGATTTTGGTAAAGATACTGGTTCCCGGACCTTGCCAAAACTCATTCATCACCGAAACTGCCCCGGCATTGTCGATGGTAAGCGTTCGGCTGCCGCTGACTACACCAATAGAAAAGGGGCTGCCGTTGAAAGTAACGCTGTCGGCGGCTGTGGTGATGCGCACGGTACCATCTAGCAAGACCTCGCCATCAAAACGGTTGTTGCCCGAAGTGGAAATGAGGGCACCGGCATAGCTTAAGCCTGTTCCGTTCAGCTCAATGGTTTGGGTTAGGATAATGGGGGTACCATTGTGCCAAAGCTCCAGCATGGCCCCGGTATTTACGCGGGTGCGGTCGGGATTGATACCCAGGGAATGGTTGTGCCGAATGATTACGCGTGTATTGTTGGAGAGGTCGGTTCTACCGGTAAAGCTGTTGGCATTGGGCAAGAGCCAGTTACCTTGAGATCTAAAATCGAGGCTGGTAATGTGCGTGGGTGAGGCATTGTTGATTTGCCCGTTGATGGTATTGAGCTGCGTGCCCGTATTGGCGCCGTCGAAGCGTAGGGTTTTGCTGCCTGCACCTGTGGCATTAAAGTTTCCGTTGAGGGTTAAGCCGCCTGTGCCCGCCGATTGAATAATGATAAGTCCGGTGGTGCCCGCCAGCTCAAATACACGGTCGGTAGTTTCGCCCGGGCCTTCGTAGCGCAGGGTGGCGGTATTATTACCATTACCCATGCGTATAGTACCGTTGGCCACCGTAGTTGGTGCCCCCAAATTACTGCTGGGATTGCCGCCAACCACCCGATTCAGGGAGCTCACAATGAGCGTGCCTTGCTGTATCCATACCTGTCCGGTAAAGGTATTGGCGGCGGTAAGGGTAAGGGTTCCTGTGCTGGTTTTGGTGAGGCCCACATTGCCGCCGAGCACCACATCGATGCTACCCGACTGAAACTCGTAACCCGCCGTGGAGTTCAAGGTTCCGGTGCCAATAATGCTGCCCGATCCCGAAATGCTGATGATGCCGACTTCATCGTTGTAGGGGCCGATGTTGAGGGTACCGCCGTTGACGTTGAGGTCGCCGGTAAAAATGATGTCGTTGGTGCCGTACACCAGGGTGCCTGCACTCACATTGGTGGTGCCGGTATAGGTGTTGGGCACTTGCAAGGTTACCGTGCCGGAACCGTCTTTGGTGAGGTTACCGGTGCCAATGGTGATGGTGCCTTGTACGTTCATATTGCCAGCACCCCCAAGCCAGAGGTTGCGGTTGGTAGCATTTATTGAATTGGCATTAGAAAGCGTAAGGGTGCCGGCATCGGCATTGATTCTGGCGTTGTTGGTAAGCTCAATGGTACTGCTGATGGTGTTATTGCCGCTAATGCTTTGGATACCGCCGGAGCCGGTAGTGCTGCTCAAGAAGATGGGGCGTGAGATGGTGATGCCGCCGGTAATTTGTAAACCCCCTGATGTAATGGTGATATCGCCGCTACTGCCCAAGCGATTTTGGTTGTTGATACGTAGCGCACCGCCCGAAACGGTTGCGCCTCCGGTAAAGCTATTCGAGACCGTAAGGATCACCGTGCCATTGCCCAGTTTGGTGAGACTGCCACTGCCCAGGTTGAGGTTACCATTTACGTTGATGTCGTTATTGCCGCCTATGCTCAGGTTGTTGCCCCCTCCCGAAACCGCGGTGGTATTGCTCAAGGTAAGGGTGCCCCCATTGTCGGAATATATCCGCGCATTGCCGCTCAGGCTAATGGTGCTGCTGATGGTGTTACTACCGCCAAAACCGCGAATGGCGCCATTGTTGCCGGTTCCGTTTCCATTGATGGTTATTGCCCGGCTAAAGGTGATGCCGCCTTCGAGTTGGAGTGTGCCTCCGCTGGTGACTTCAATGGTGCCTGTGGTGCCCAAGGCGTTGGCATTGCGGATGTTGATGGCCCCGGCCGACATGGTGGTACCGCCGGTATAGGTATTGGCTACCATGAAGGTGGTGGTACCGTTTCCGATTTTAGTCACGCTGCCGGCGGTAAGGGCCAGGTTGCCCGAAATGGTCATATTGCCACTGCCCGAAAAGGTCAGGTTAAATCCGGCTGCGCTTACCGATGTGGCGTTTGAAAGCGTAAGCAGTCCGCCATCGCTTTGGATGCGGGCACCGCTTTGCATGGTAATGGTGGCCGAAATGATATTGCTGCCACTGATTTGGCGAATGGCACCGCCACTGCTTACCCCATTACCATTGATGTTAATGGGACGTGCGATGGTAATATCGTTTTCGAGTCGAAGCGTAGCTCCGCTGCTTACGGTCACCGTTCCGGCATTGCTCAGGGCGCCATTGCTGCGGGCCAAAATAACACCCTGCTCCAGGTTTACCCCACCCGAAAAGGTACTGGCACCGCTCAGGCTGAGGGTATTGGTGCCTTGCTTAAAGAGCGCTCCTGTGGTGGTGGTGATGTTGCCCGTAATGCTGATGGCTTGCGTACCCCGGATGTACAAGGGCCAGGTAGCGCCGGTTACCGAAGTGGTGGCGCTGAGGGTTAAACTGCCGCCGGTACAGCCAATGCCGGCCTCATCGTTGAGCGTAACTGTATTCGATAAAATATTGTCACCCGCCACGTTGAGGATGGCCCCGTTGGCATCGGGACCAAACTTACGGATGCCCAGGGGTCGGGTAAAGGTAAAACCTGCCAAGCTCGAGAGCTCCAGGGCTGCGGCGTCGTTAATGGTTACGCTACCGATAGAGGTGCCCAATGCTTGGGGGTTGGTGATGCGAATGCTACCGGCATTGATGGTGGTGGCTCCGGTATAGGTGTTTTCGAAAGTAAGTTCGAGTCGACCCGTGCCATTTTTAATGAAGGCGATGGCGCCTGGCCCAATGCGTCCTGTAAAGGCGGTATTGGTGTTGAGGCTGCCAATGGTAAGCTGCGGAGAGCCGCTGGCCGTGCTGATGAAGCCCGACCCGGCCAAACCACCTGCAGTCATATTCCGCGTGGCCAGGGCCAGGGTTCCGTTTACCGTTAGCAAGGTATTGATGCTGGTGTTGGCCACCAGGGTTACGGTATGGCCCGACGAAACAACAACCGGATCGGATGCCGTGGGTACAACACCTCCAAACCAGGTACTTGGCTGATCCCAGTTACCCGATTGGGTAGAAACAATAGGCGTTTGTGCAAATGCCAAACCGGTAAATAGAAAGCACGCCAACAACACCAAGCCGGTTTTCGACAAGACGGCTGTGGCTTTGTTTTTTGCCAACACTTGTAATATGCGCGCAGTAGTTTTCAATATCGCCGAATGTAGCAAGAATCTATCCAAATACAAGACGCGCTTTCCTGTTTTTTCCCAAAATGAAACTCATTTCCCACGCCACACTATCGACCGGTGGGTAAACATACGACATAACGCCCATACACAGATTTTTCCAGCATAAAGAAAGTGTCCAATTATGGGTACTTATCTACAAAAAGCATTGATATATCCACAATGAAGGCCTAAAAAAAAAGGATGCACGGTTGGCATAAACCCCTATTTATTCCATGCTGAGGAAGCGGCTTCCCGATTTGGGATTTATGATTTCCGATTTATGATTCAATGTCGTTTAGTTAAGCAAGGTAAGTTTAATTTTTTACCCCCGGATGGCCGAGGTTTTCAACACGGATTACGCAGATAACGCGGATAGTCTGTGCAGCAAACAAGCCAGAGAGAAAACCAAAGTTGCTGTGCAATGCAAAACTTTTTTCGATTGCTGACCGCTTTTGCTTCGCAATGCGCTTGATTACACAGAAAGAGCCGTTGCAACCCAGTATCTTTCACTCAACTCAATGATTCGTTAACTAAACGACATTGATTTATGATTTCCGATTTATGATTTATGATTGGGGATTGGGTACAGGGCACCTACTTTAGGGAAGGATTTATTACTCGTGCTACTGCACCCGTTATTCACGATTCACGATTCGAATTCCGAAACAGTCCGCCCCAAGCCTCGCCCCCAGCGAGCTCCGCGAGCGCCTCCCACGAGCGAAGCGAGTACCTCCCAGCGAGCGCCAGCGAGTATTCTCCTTCAACAAATTTTATTATATTCACAGCCTTATTTCCACCCTCGTGCTCACCAGCGAAAACGTCAAATCCATTTACGAACTGCTTTGCAGCCTCGCGCAACCCAACCGGATGCGCATCTTGGAAATTCTACACAAGCATACCGAGCTCAATGTGGCCGATTTGTGTGGCATTATACAACTCGACCAAGGCCTGGTTTCACATCACCTGCGCGTACTTACCCAATGTAAGCTGCTCGAAATGCGAAAATCCGGGAAAAATACCTTCTACAGCATCAATTATATCCGGTGGGCGCAAGTACGTAGCGCAGTGGGCGACCTGGCAAGCGATTAAACCAACAACACATGTACATCCAGCAACTTTATACCAACTGTTTGGCAGAAGCGGCCTACTACATCGAATCACAAGGAGAAGCCGCTGTAATTGACCCCATTCGCGAAACCGAAGCCTACCTCGAACTGGCCTCCGATCGGGGAGCCACCATCAAATACATCTTCGAAACACACTTCCACGCCGATTTTGTATCCGGACATATCGATTTGGCCCGTAAAACCGGGGCGCAAATTATTTATGGGCCGGGTGCCCACACCCAATATGATACCTACACCGCCCGGGATGGCGAGCGTTTTCGCCTGGGCAAACTCGAACTTGAGCTGCTACACACGCCCGGACATACCCCCGAATCAAGCTGCTACCTGCTCTACAACGAACAACAGCAGCCACACGCCCTCTTTTCGGGCGATACCTTGTTTGTTGGCGATGTGGGGCGACCCGACCTCGCCGTAAAAAGCGACCTCAGCCAAAACGACCTGGCCGGCATGTTGTACGATTCCCTTCGCAACAAAATCCTGCCCTTGCCCGATGAAGTGATCCTGTACCCCGCCCACGGTGCCGGCTCGAGCTGCGGCAAAAACATTGGCAAAGAAACCTTTTCGACCATTGGCAAGCAGCGCATGAGCAATTATGCCTTACAGCCCATGAGCAAGACCGAATTTATTACGGCTGTCACCGAAGGACTCAGCGCACCCCCGGCATACTTCTTCGAAGACGCGCGCATCAACCAGCAAGGTTATGCACCGCTCGAAGAGGTTCACCAACGAAACCTCCAACGGCTGGGTACTGCCGAAGTGCAAAAGGCGCTCGAAGCAGGCGTGCTGGTGCTCGACACCCGCCCGGTGCTCGAATTCGAAAAAAGCTTCATCAAAGGCAGCATCAGCATTGGTCTCGACGGACAATTTGCCATTTGGGTGGGCACGCTCATCTCCATCAAGCAGCCCTTATTGGTTGTGGTAAATCAGGAACAGAAGGCCCATGAAGCCATCACACGCTTGGCCCGCGTGGGTTATGAGCATGTACTAGGCTATTGGGTATTCGATGGCCGGGCGCTGGAGCAAGGCGATTTGCCTGTCGACCAGCTGCAATCGGTGCATGCCGAGGAAGCCGCCCGGCAATTTGCCGCCGGCCAAGCATTGGTGGATGTACGCAAGCCCGGCGAATGGGAAAGCGCCCATGCCGAAGGCGCCCAACACCTGAGCCTGCAGGACCTGCCGGAGCAAATTAAAAAATGGCCCCAAGCCCCGGCCTTGTTGCATTGCGCTGGCGGTTATCGCTCGGTCATTGCGGCCTCTCTCCTCAAACGCCACGGCATCCATCACATCACCAATATTTACGGAGGATGGGGCGCCATGCAAAAAACAGGCGCATTTCCGGTGGTTGAAACGGCTTGTGGTCAAAGCCAGGTATGAAGCGGGAAGTGTGCGCCTGAAGGAGCAGGACAAGAAATTGCAAATCTGAAATCAATGTCGTTTGGTTAAGCACTGATAAGTTTTCTAACATGCTAACCCCACCTTTTTACCCCCGGATGGCCGAGGTTTTCAACACAGATTACCCGGAAAACGCAGAAAGCCTGTGCGATATACAAACAAGGCAGAAAACGACCTTCGGCTGTGCACGGGACCTCATTTTTAGATTGCTGACCGCTTTTGCTTCGCAATGCGCTTGATTACACAGAAAGAGCCGTTTCAACCCAGTATCTTTCACTCAACTCAATGATTCGTTAACTAAACGACATTGATTTATGATTTATGATTTATGATTCAATGCCGTTTAGTTAAGCAAGGTAAGTTCAATTTTTTACCCCCGGATGGCCGAGGTTTTCAACACAGATTACGCAGATAATGCGGATAGTCTGTGCAGCAAACAAGCCAGAGAGAACACCAAAGTTGCTGTGCAATGCAAAACTTTTTTCGATTGCTGACCGCTTTTGCTTCGCAATGCGCTTGATTACCCAGAAAGAGCCGTTTCAACCCAGTTTCTTTCACTCAACTCAATGATTCGTTAACTAAACGACTTTCAATTGTGATTTGCGATTGATGATTTCGATTTATGATTTATGATTGGGGATTGGGGATTGGGTACAGGGCACCTACTTTAGGGAAGGATTTATTACTCGTGCTACTGCACCCGTTATTCACGATTCACGATTCGAATTCCGAAACAGTCCGCCCCAAGCCTCGCCCCCCACGAGCGAAGCGAGCTAAAACTCCCGCTTCGTCCCCGCGTACATGCTATACAAACAAAAACGGCTATCAATCCGGCCGTTGAACAAGGGAATACGCCGATCGGGCTTCAGGCCAATTTTACTCAACAGCTCCAGGTTACCCGATATCAGGCCGACTTTCCAGCCGGGCAGACTGTGTTTCATCCAGCTGCCGATTTCGCCATAAACCTGGGTTAACTGATCAATTTCGCCCAGGCGTTCGCCATATTCGGGATTTAAAATGGCCCAGCCGGTGGCTTCGGGTATGCTTAATTCGCGGAAATCGCCGCCCACCGTTTCGATATAATTGCGCACACCGGCCTTTTCGGCATTCTGCAAGGCAAAGCTCAGCATGCGGGTGTCGCGGTCGTTCACAACAATTTTAGGCATCTCCACTTCCTGTACCAGATCTTCCAAATCGAGCAGGGCCTCGAGATAATCGCGCTCTTTATATCCCTGCAAATGCTGGAAAGCATAGCGGCGGCGGTACAAACCCGGGTAGCGCTGTGTGGCCATGCAAGCCGCTTCAATAGCAAGCGTACCTACACCGCCCATGGGATTAAGCAGGGGTTGTGAAGACTCCCAGCCTGTAGCCAAAATCATGGCTGCGGCAATGCTTTCAAGCAAGGGGGCTTTGCCGGGATGCAAGCGGTAGCCGTGGCGGGCAATGGTTTCGCCCGAAGTATCGGTATACAAAGTGGCTTGCTCGCCTACCCAATAGAGGTGCAATACAGCCCCGCGAAATTCCGAGCCGGTGTTCGGTCGCCTGCCGGTTTTGTCGCGCATACGGTCCACTATCGCATCTTTTACCTTCATGTTGATGAACATGGGGTTGTTTACACTGGGGTGCTTTACGTGCGAACTCACCGAAAAATAACCCTCGGGCATCAACAGTCGCTCAAACGGATAACGCTTGAGGGCATCGTATACCTGCTCGGGCTCCGTCGCATCAAATTGCAGCAGCGGGTACAAAATCTGACTGGCAGTGCGCAATTTCATGTTGAGCAACATGGCATCGGTGGCCGTACCGGGCACCCGTACCATGCTTTCGCTTACATAACTGGGCACATATCCCAGTGTACGCAATTCCTGATCTAAAAATGGGCCCAAACGCTTGTAGCAGGTTATGAGCAAATCGGCTTGGGTTTCAAATATCGACACGGCGCAAAGGTAGGTAAAGAAGAGGGAAGTGGGAAGTGGGAAGAAAAGCGGCGGCGCAATGTGCTGTGCTATGGCCGTAGCACAGCAGAACAAAAGCCTGCGGCTTTCATGGCAATGATGCGTAAAAAAATATTTTTTGCCAGTTTCAGAAAAAATATAGTTTTTTCTGCTCATCCGCAAGATTGCAAGTTAGAGCTTGAAAGTGCTATTGCAAGCCTCTGGAAGAGATTTTCGCCA